>JBDHXF010000030.1:0-44868 GCA_039810585.1 Chlorobiota bacterium | reverse complement strand
AAAAATGCTGCTTCGTTTCGTAAACATGCTCTAGAGTAAAGGTTCTTTGTCAGAGTTAATATCGGATGCCGCCCGCGACACTCCGGCTTTCATGATCAGCTCGGTTGCATCGGCCGCACGTTGAATCATGCGATCGCGCGAATCACGCTCTGTTGCCGAGAATTCGCTCAATACATACTCAACGAGTTCACCCATGCCAAAATTCTTGTCAATACCACATCTCATGCGCCAGAATTTCTCACTTCGTAGCTCTTGAATGACCGACTGCGTGCCGTTATGACCGCCGTCCGACCCACCCAAACGAAGGTGTACTTTTCCGGTGGGAAAATTAAACTCGTCTACGATGATCATGATCTGATCGGACTTCAGTTGCAGCTGTGCAGCCACTTTTGAAATGGCCGTCCCCGAGTCGTTCATATAGGTGGTCGGCAGCATGAGCAGTACCGACTTTCCCCGAATCCGAAGGTTGGCTGAATAGTACTGCCCTTTTCCCGGTACCAACTCTGCCTTCTGCCGCTTCAGAATTTCTTCGCATACCATCCAGCCAATGTTATGACGAGTTTTTTCATATCGCGAACCCGGATTTCCGAGTCCGGCGATGAGCCAATCAACGTGCATCTCTCTCCCCTGCCACCTTAATACATGTTTCCAACAGTGCCACAATTCGAGGTCCGGCACGCTCAGCCGCGGCTAACACTTCCGAGTGACTTAGTCCACCGTCGACAGGCGGTGGCAAACAATTGCTGATCAACGAGAAAGCCATTGCTTGCATCCCCAGATCCTGAGCAGCCTGCATTTCGTGAACCGTGCTCATGCCAATTGCATCTGCAAATGTACTGAACAGCCCAATCTCAGCTCGTGTCTCATAACTCGGACCGCTTACGCTACAGTACGCTCCTCGCTGCAGCCAGGAATGCTCGGACATCCGCGTCCAGACCCTCTGTGTCCACAATGCATCGGTGAGTTCGGTACCGCGCGTTCGATTGCGTTCGTGGTAGTTCGTTCGCACCACGATGCGATGGCCGCTGCGATTAATCAGTGCATCCGCAAGCATCAGATCGGCAACATGAAATGTTGATCGCAATCCGCCGGCGGCATTGGTACAGACGAGAAATGCTGACCCGAGTTCGGCCGCGATACGGACTGGGAGGATGACATTGGCCGGCGGGTGCCCATCGTAGAGATGAAAGCGTCCCAAGAAAATCGCAACAACCGTTTCTCCGAAACGGACGAAATCCAGGGAATTAGCATGACCCTGCACTGTTGTTCCTGGCATTCCTTCAAGTTCTGCATACGGAAAACTTGCAATCCTAGGAATATCACTGAACGCAGCATGAAATCCGGAACCGGCAATACATGCTCCCTGCACCGGACCAGTATACAGCGTACGACACGTTTTCACGATCGAAGCTACTCGGTCGTCCGTTGCCGGCACGTGATGGATGTGTTGCGCAGCCATGGCGCAAGATAGTCAGACGGCGGGCACCGCTATGCGGCGTACTTCTTAAGGGCAAGACGAATGGTTTCGTGTGAAATGCGATCGACCACTTGCATGCGTTTCATTTGCGTTGCCAGCAAACGTAAAGACCACTGACGATTGCCTTCCGGTGGAGTTTGTTCCATTAAGCGTTGGAGAGCTTCACACTGTTCCTTTGTCAACTTTGCCGGAGCTCCGCTTCGCGGACGTTCTTCCAACGCAGCGCACAGACCCTCTTCACGAAATCGTTTGCGAATGCGGATGATCGTCGACAATCCGACATTGAGTAAAGCGGAAATCTCGGCGTCACGAAATCCATCGTGACTCAGGAGAAGAATACGTGCTCGAATGAGTTTGCGTGGACTGCATCGCAATCGGCGTGTCATATTCACTAACGTTTCGCGGTCGTGATCACAGAGCACGAAAGGTGCCTTTTGCTCATTCATGGTCGTAGCATGTTGATGAGTATCGCCGTCGCATCTGAATTGGCGACCGGCTTGTTTTTGATATCTCAGGCGTACGGCAACGTTTTCTAAAGGTTGCACATCAGTTCGAAAAAGCTTCTGAATCATCATCACCCCGACTCAACGATAATCACGCTGAGGCAACGATGATCACCACGACGCAGCTCTGCTGCGCGTATAAAGAAAAGTCATCTTCTTGCTCTTTACTGAGAGGTGGGTAGTGCGCTGAATACTGAGCGCTGACCACTAAGCGCTCAATACCGAGCGCTGAATCGAGCCTGCGGACGTCGCTCCAACAGGCGCTACGAAGGTTCGACGGGGGCGTCGATCACTTGATGGAGACGGACGCTAACCACTGCCCTTCGGGTGGCTTCTACCACGGTTGCCTGATAACCGGGCAAACGGAATTCGTCACCTGCCTGAGGGATACGTCCTGCTATGCTATTCAAGTATCCGCCGAGAGTATCGTAATCCTCGCTTTCGTCCAATGGCGTCGGCAGATACTCGTTCAGATCCGCAATTGAGGTGGCCGCTTTGACAAAGAAATCCGAGCTGCGCTCTTCAACCGGACGAGATTCTTCGTCATGTTCGTCCTGAATCTCGCCGACCAGCTCTTCGATCACGTCTTCCAATGTCACCACACCCGCTGTCCCACCAAACTCGTCGAGTACAACGGCGAGGTGAAAGCGTTCTTTTTTCATGCGACGAAGTACCGCCGAGATTTTGTCGCCTTCCTGAACAAACACAGCAGGATGCATCAAATCCTGAAGAATTACCACAGAGCTGTAGGACACCATGGCTAGCAAATCCTTTGAGAAGACAATTCCGATGATCGTGTCAATCGTGCCGGTGTACACCGGTAAACGTGAGTAGCCTTCCTCAATCACCGTGTCCACGATACGCGCACTTGGCATCGCTGCGTCAATCGCAGCAATGTTAGGACGCGGCACCATGATGTGCCGAACTTCTGTTTCTTTGAACTCAAAGACGTTTTCGATCAGTTTGTGCTCGTCTTCGGCAAGAGCACCGCTCTCGCGACTCTCTTCCAACAAATAACGGATCTCTTCGGGCGTATGGAGTTCACCTTCGTCGCTGGGTTCAATTCCCATGAGCGACATCACCCCGTTGGCAAAACGAGAGAGTACCCAGATAAAAGGACGAAACACAAGTGAGAACGCCCGAACCGGAATGGCAAAACCCAAGGCTATTGCTTCGGATCGACTAATGGCTATTGCCTTAGGAATCAACTCTCCAAACACGATGTGCATGAAGGTGATAAACGCAAAGGTGATAGGCAGTGCAATAGCATGCACCATGTTGTCGGACATCGACACACCGGCAATGCCGATGAGGTTGTCTGTCACGCTGGCAGCGATGCGCTCACCAAACCAGCCTAAACCTAAGCTAGTCAGCGTAATGCCAAGTTGTGTCGCCGAGAGGTAGGCATTGAGATTGTTGTTGATTGCCTGTGCAAACTTGGCACCGAATGAGCCGTTGCGAACTAACAGTTCCAACTGAGATGATCGAACCTTGACCATGGCAAACTCAGCGGCTACAAAGAAACCGTTAAGTAGTACCAACAACAAGGTTAATCCGAGATCGCTAAACATGAACGAATGTGGTCGTGAAGCGTCAAATATAGACAGAAGCGTGCACTGGCTGAAATTGGCTCACGCAAGCGTCACCTGAGTATTTTTGACTTTGCATTCCCTTTACGACCCACATGAGCTTCGCAGATAAGGCAATCCAATTCTATCAAGAGGTACACCTCGATCCCCCACCGATCGATGACGTTCAGATTTTGGATCCTTATGCAAATGAGCAGGCTATGACGGTTGTCCGAGAATTTTATGGACGTTTTTACAGCGACTCACATGCTCGCGTCGGCATTTTTGGAATTAACCCCGGTCGCTTTGGTGGTGGTATAACCGGCATCTCGTTTACCGATCCCGTGGCCTTGCAGAACGCGTGTGGAATCGAGAACAGCTTTGAAAAAAGACAGGAGCTTTCCTCTACCTTTGTGTACCAAACCATCGAGGCCTATGGTGGTGCGGAAACGTTCTTTTCCCAATTCTACCTGAGTGCGCTGTGTCCTTTGGGCTTCACACGCAAGGCAAAGAACTACAATTTTTACGATGATCCCACCTTGCTTCGTCACTGTGAAGGCTTCGTCATTCAATGCATGGAGAGTCAACTGAATTTTCCTCTTCGGCGAGATATTGCTCTTTGTTTGGGACGAGGTCATCTGCAGAAAATCTTCACAACTCTCAACAATAAGCACGGATTTTTTAACGAGATTGTCGCTCTGGATCACCCGCGTTTTGTGATGCAATACCGTCGCTCGACGCTCCAGACCTTCGTAAGTCTCTACAATCATCATTATTCTCGAGCAGCTTCGCTGCCCGCAACACTTTAAGTATTTATGCCTTACCCGGAACTCTCAACGGACCTGGCCGCTGCACAGCTCCTCATGCCCTCCCTTTTCCCCACCAAGTACAAGGAAGACGAGTCATACCGCCAATATATCTGCTCGCTTGTCGAGGATGGAGTGGGCGGCTTCTGTGTGTTTCACAGCGACCTTGATACCTGCACACATGTGCTAACAGAGCTCCAAGCAATGGCGGACATCCCACTGATTTTCAGCGCTGACTTCGAACATGGTATCTCGATGCGCATTGATGGCGGCACAGATTTTCCACACGCCATGGCATTGGGTGTCGCGCACGACACCAAATTGACCAGACTCGTCGCAGGCGCAGTAGCTCGAGAGGCTCACGCCCTAGGCGTCCATTGGAATTTCGCGCCGGTATGTGACGTGAATACAAACAAGGAAAATCCGATTATCAACACCCGTGCCTTTGGTGAGAGCATCGGTGAGGTGATTCCCCAAGCAACGGCGTGGATTGAAGGTTCGCAAGAAGAAGGTGTGGCGGCCTGCGCGAAGCATTTTCCAGGTCATGGTGACTGTGCCGTGGATTCGCACTTGGCCTTACCAACGCTACAGCTGAGTCGCGAACGCCTTAGCTCCGTCGAACTAGTCCCATTCCTTGCTGCCATACGTGCAGGCGTGCAGTCAGTCATGGTTGCTCACCTTGCCGTGCCTGCCTTCGATTCCTCCGGAATTCCTGCCAGCATGTCCGCTCCAATCATCAGCGGTGTACTGCGTGAATACATGAAGTTTGAAGGTGTGATTGTGAGCGATGCACTCGACATGAAAGCCATTAGCGATCAGTACACGAGCGACGTTGCGGTACTTACGTTCATTCGGGTCGGAGGTGACTGTGCTCTTGTTCCCGCCGACGCACGCTTGGCTTTAGACCGACTAAAACAGGCGGCTTTGAGTGGTGAGCTTGCCATTGAACGTATTCGAGAATCGTGCGCGCGGATGTTGGCTCTGAAAGAATGGTGCGGATTACTGGACAAGCGTCGACACCGTCAGCCTCACATCTCTCTTGAAGAACACGGGATGCTTGCCTTGAAGGCTGCCACAAACGCCGTACGTGTTTCGGGTGACGAGAGTGTGTTGCCAATCGAGAAGTATAACCACATCGCGTGTTTTGCGTTGCTGAGCAACGACGACATCGATCCGGCTTCCGAGTTCTTTCATTACCTCTCTCAGGTGTACGAAAAGGATACTGATATTGCGTATCTAAATGCGGATATTGACGACGAGAGCATTGCATCCTACATCCGTGACACTGAATCAGCCGATTGTGTGCTCTTCGCCGTTTTTGCTCGCCCACGATCCTATGCAGGAACGGTGGGATTAGACAAGAGATTAGTGCATGCGGTACAGCGCTTGCGCGGTGACCGGCCTACCATTGCCATCCTCTTTGGAAACCCATATCTGGCTGAAGAACTGGAGTGCGACGTTACGGTGCGGTGTTATTCCGATGCTAAACCGAGCCGAGGTGCTGCGTGTTTGGCTCTGAGCGGCAAATCACTTTCTCTCTAGGGCTGTAGTAGTAATCGATATCAGTCGCAGCTCACGTCTTCTCGAACGCTAATTCGTCTGTTTTGCTTTCTAATGCTCTCTACTTCCGCTTTGCTCATGTGCCGCGCATCACGTGCACTTGGCTCCGGAACCAGCGGCAACGCGGAACCAAATCCAATAGTTCCCTGTATTTTTTCAGCTGCCACACCTTTGGATACCATGAGTTGTTTGACAGCCTTCGCTCTCATCTCGCTCAGAAGACGATTGCGGTCGGCGTTGCCTTCGGACGACGTGTGTCCTTCAAAAGTCACCCGAGCTTTGTCACACTCACTTCGAAGATAATCTTCCAACTCCTTTAACGATCGCTGTGTCTCCGGATCGTTTTGATCTACCTGATCGCTGTTACGCAAAAACTTAATCGAGAAATTACGTCGTGGCTTTGCCTGCTTTACGGGCTCTTCGGCCTTGGGCAAAGGCGGCGTTTTCGATCCACAGCAACAACATCCCGTACCACAAGGTTCGGGATCCTTGGAGTCGATAATACCGTCACCATCTGTGTCGGGATTTGCCGGGTTGGTGCAGCGGCGCAATACTTCTTCGCCATCCGTCCAGCCGTCGTAATCAGTATCCGGATTTTTAGGATTGGACTTATACCGAAGTACCTCTTCACCATCCAGCAACCCGTCGTTATCACTATCCGGATTCAATGGATCCGTGCCTGCGTTGCGCACTTCTTCATTGTCACTGAGTCCATCTCTATCAGTGTCGGCTTTCAATGGATTTGTGTGATATTCCAGCACTTCTTGTCCGTCACTCAATCCATCGTGATCCGAGTCCGGATTAAGCGGATCCGTTCCATTGCGGATCTCGTCAGCATCGTTCAACCCATCATGATCTGTGTCGTTATCGGCGGGATTTGTTCCGTAGCGGTGCACCTCTTCGCCGTCCATTAACCCATCATGATCGGTGTCCACATTCTTTGGATCGCTTTTATGTACAAACTCTTCTTGATCGGTCAGTCCGTCGCCGTCCGTATCAACCTTGAGAGGTGAGGAGCCAAAAGCGACTTCTTCCCCATCCAAAAGACCATCACCGTCCGTGTCTGCTTTCAGCGGATCACTATGGAAAACGTTGATTTCCTCATTGTCGTTTAAACTGTCTCCGTCGCTATCCACTTTTCGCGAGTTCGTTCCCAAACGTCGTTCTTCCCGATCCGGCACACCGTCGCCATCGGAATCCAGATCGCCGCTTAGGTAGAAACACAAACCGGCTCCTGCCGTAACAAAGTAGTCGTTGGCGCTGCCTGGACGCGAAAGATCATCGTAGTTGTCGGATGTTGACAAATGAAGCAAAGCACGTGCGTTTATACTACAGTTTTCGTTGAAGAAGTACTCAAAGCCTAATCCTACCGGAAATTCGGCCGACCAGCGACCATACTGATGAGCCAGCACTCGTGGAAGCGGTGCATGATCGCTCGTGTTCGTAGCATAGGCATTCACGAAGCCGAGGCCAAGGAAAGCTTGAGGGACGAAATCCCGTGTCGGCTGCAGATGACCTACCGCCATAGCCTCGATGTGGTAGAATCGGATGGTATTGTTGGCGTCGATCCTGGTAAGTGAGCCTTGATAATAGTCTCCGATGTTCAGTCCGTGATAATAATCCGTGAAACCCTGTAACTGGTACGGGCTGACATGAAAACTGCTTTGTCCAACACCAATATTTCCGGCAATTCCAAGATGAGGAAGCACGTCGTATCGAACGGTTGCTTCCGCACCGTATCCGAACAAATCGCCACTAAACTCACCCCAATACTTATAGGTGTCCACGAAAATGCCGGCGGATAATCGATCCTGCTGGATTTGTGCCACGAGTGGAGAGACTGTTCCTACACAGAGGAGCAGTAACAAGGTCACACAATCTTTCCGTAAACGACGCAGCGGTGCCATTCGAGTTTCCATTCTGAACAATAGGCACATGAAAACGGTGCCGTATCGTATAGATCGGATACTTCCGTGGTGTTCTAAAATTCGAGTGGAGCTTCTCTCCCCCGGAAGAGCGGGAAACAGTGATCTCAGGATTTAATACTCGGGTAGTACCAGCCTAAACACCAACCACGGTTGGAGGCAGCATCAGAGGTGCAAACGAAGGCCAATATGAAAGCCTAACGACCAGGTGGACCAACTTCCGTTGGAGTCCGACACTAAGTCTGACAGAGGTTGACATACCTCTAACTCAGAATAGGCATGCAAGCGTCCGGCCACAGGGACACTAAAGCCCATCCCTCCTAAGAAGGCCATGCGCATACTTGACAAACTTGCCAATTCCTGCGGCGACTCGTCTACCGTACTTGAGCCATTTGAAAAGGTGACATTTGAAGGCTGAAGGATATGTCGTTGATAAGTAATAGACTTAGACGTCAACATCTGCAGTGAGAATCCGCCAAATCCATAGAGATTTTGTAAGAACGAGTATTCTGCAACGCATCGAAGGCTAAGTAAGGGACCATGCACCGCAAGCAAGCGTTCCTCTTGATACGGAACCAGAACGCCACTAGAGTCGCGTGTTTGAAAAATCGTAGAATCCGGAGCATGCAGTGTACCGCCAATGCCTTCCAGACTCAGCCCGGCGGTTATGGCAAAGCCAGCTCGTAGATGTCGCGTCACCGAGAGCCCACCATATCCACTCCCACCCGAAGCGTCCCCAAACTTGCCATTCGCGTGAAGCGATCCTGCCGTTGAAAAATCGGCATGATGGAAGGTGGAATTGACGGAGCTAAACACGGAAACGGACCACAGCATGGGAAAATCGCAGTCTTGCCCATCCGGACACAAATGGTAGGTAAAATCGTGACCTTTCGCATCTTGAGTATAGCAAACCGTGTACGTGGCAACATTACCGGCCACATCGGTTGCACGAATGACAATTTTCGCATTGGTGTTTTCCTGGTTTGGACGCAAACGCAACAACACCTGTGGTGTCCCCTCTTCAATAGTTGGAATGCTCGTGTTCATACCCACAGCGGTGAGAACACGCACTGATTTAAGACCACCATCGTTATTGCGATCATCTCGAATGATGAGCGAAGTTCCGCCTTTGTCTGGCCGAGTCTCACCAATCGGTGCAAGCGTATCTTTCGAATAATCCAAATCGAAGAAGGACTGTCCGCCCATGTTTCCGTAAGCGTCAAAGGCGTCCCCTTTGTAGCCAAATCCATACAAGTACAGTCCAAACGGTACATCGGCAAACACGACGTGGGTTCCAAAGTCCACTTTAAGTTGAGCGATCGAGTAACGCGAGAGACCCAGGGTTTCAAACGAACTCAAAGGCACAGCATTCCCATCCAAACGCAGCGTGGAGATCATGGTTGTTGGAATCACGATATTCATATAGTGATCCCACGAACCTTTAACCGGAGTGGCGACCCGATACCGGCTGACAAACTGCTGAGTCGGGCTGATTAAAATCATCATGGGGTCGCCTACTGAGTCCCCATTTTTAAAACCCTGAGAGTATTGAGCCACAAGCACAGGTTTGTCTGCGGTGATTTGCACATGCTTGCGAACGTTTAGATTCTCGTAGAACTCACCTGCATTGAGCACGGAAACCAATCGGGAGTCTTCGAATACTCTCGTTCGATTTTGGTGAGCAACCACACGCAAGGTATATCTCGACCTGCCCTTGAGCATGCCGACATAAAAGTGTTCTCCCCACGCACTCACCGGGGGAAGCTGCTCAACCAAGTGATTGCAGGCGGAAACTCCTGTTGGGACGTATGCGCAGCTATGACCGCTAAACACAGCAATTTTCTTGTTCGCACTCACCAGTGAGCCCGTAAGATCCCCCATGCCTTCATCGCCAAAATCGGCGATCAGTTGATAGACTTCTCCTCTCTGCAAGTGCAGAACAAATGGCTTATTGACCGGATGACCACCAAGGACTCGTGACGTTGGAACCACGGTCACATCGGTACCGTCCTCTGTTGCCACGACGGCAACCTGAGAAATAAGTTCTTGAGACAGTTTGTTGTAACACACGGTTCGATACTCTTTGCCGAGCACATCAACCGGAAGGGCCAAATAGGTATCTGTTGTTTGAAAGCGACGATTGAGACCGTAGACGGATATCGGGAAATCACTAGTGATATGAATCGCTAAATTTTGTGCAGCCATTACGGTTCCCAGCTGCGCTTTCTCGTTTATATAAAGACTGGCCACCGTTCCACCCTGCACTGTTAACTCACGATGATATCGTAGCCCCTGAATATCTATGGAAATTCTCGAGCTCTCATTAGCCGTGAAAAACAGTTCGAGAGTCAACGAATCCTCGGCTGACCCATCATTTCCCTCTTTATAATTCTTCATGAAGCATACCCAGAAGTCTGTGCCTTCGGAATTCTTCATGTGGACATACTCGCCAAGGGGCTCGTCTTGCCCCTCTTGCGCACGCGCCATCGTGCCAAGCAGTATGACTGCGAAGCAGGCAAGAATCAATCGACTCATTGCAACACCTCCAACACAGACACATAGACTCCAACCGGTGTTATCAGACGGACGAAGTACATGCCATCGCACAACGTGGCATAGTTCGCGCCGCTGAATTGAAAGACGGCCGAACCACTGTTTTGAGAGGTCACCACCTCATCCAGGATGAGTCTGCCTGCTGTATCGAAGAGACTGAAGTGAGGTGCGCATGCATTGAGGAGACGGTATCGAATGGCTGGAGCAACACCCGGATTGGGATAGATCACCCCGATGTACTCTCCGTCTTTGCTATTCACCGGATCTGCGTTCAAATAATGAAGTAATCCGGCGGATAGTGTTGTGGAATCTACCGGTACGCTATTGAGCAACACGAGAATAGGTCGAAGTGTTGTTAGCGTGTCCGGTCCGGCGAGAAGATTGAGGTACAACATTGCCAGGGGCGCCTGACTAATGGTCAAACTGTTTGACCACAATCGAATCTGCAACACAGCAGAATCCTGTCGCACGATGCGCAAGGAGCCTTGAACCGACGGTATGGCACTCTGAGCTGATACGACGCTGTCCAGATCCACCATTCGTGGGTCCACAGCAATCAGGATGTCCAACGAATCTCCCTGATGGAGCTGCACGCTTCCGTATAGGGGAATTCCATGATGAGAACGCTGGAGCGAACTATCATGAATGGCAATGGTGATTTGGGCATGCAGGCTGACACCAAGGCCAAGCAGCATGATGAAGCATACTTTTAACATCCTGTCATTTCGTCTTTCAACCGAACAAATATACGCAGGGCATGCACGCGAAAAGGAGCGTGTGAAGCTTGTCGTCTCCTGAACCAGCGGGCTCCGTTGACGGATGTTCGCCATCGTCTGTCAAAGCACCGATGCCGACTGCACACGCAAAGCGCGCTCGCGAACTCCAAGCTGAGCACACTCCACGATACACTCCTGCTGACCCGTACGGACGTGCATTCCGCGCTGATAGTATTTATCGTAGTAGTGAAGGCAGATTCTTGCAGCCAGACGGAGATCTCCTTCTCGAACAGCGTTATCAGCTTGCTTGGCTCTCTCCGATCCAAGCTTTTGGCTAATACGAGCAATGCCTTCGCACAGCTCATCGATGGAAAAACGTCCATACTCCTGCACTAAATACTCCACTCGCTCATCGGTCGGAACGTGGAGTCGTACACAGCGCGCCAGAAGCATCTGCTCCCACAAGTCAACGGGAATATTCACGGCACCTATTCGCTTCGATTCGTCTTCGAGCCAGGTCGGTCTGCCTGGATCCATCGCTAGTAAAGCCATGGCTAGACGATTATCGAAATGTTCTTGTGACGGCTGGTACGGCTCACCCAACCATCCGAACGCCGATCCCTTGTGTCCGGCCAAAGCCTCCAAGTCGATCACTTGTTCGCCGAGGCTTCGAAGCTCGGCTAGCACAGCAGTCTTTGCGCATCCAGTATGCCCGCTCAATACTCGAATATTCCATGGCTGACGAAAAGTATCAAGAGCGTATCGCCTCCATGCCTTATACCCGCCTTTGAGAGTTGCCACCGTCCAACCATAGGTAGACAAGAGCCAAGCCATTGAAGACGATCGCATGCCACCTCTCCAACAGTACAATCGCAAGGCTGCGGGTCTCGTCCTCTCGGCCTGCCATGCTTCCACCTGCCGAATGAATGATGAGAGCTTTGGGCTAACGAGGTCCAATCCTAATTGTATGGCCTGCTCTTGCCCTTGTTCCGCATAACAGAGGCCAACATCATGGCGCTGTGCATCATCAAACAGAGCAAGATTTCGAGCGCCGGGAATATGACCCTTGGCAAATTCTGATGGTGATCGAACATCGATCAAGAGCGATTCCGCCGATGCTTTGAGTATATCACGACTGTTCCATATGTCTACCATGTCGTAACCATGTCTCTACCATGTCGTAACCACGTTTCAAGCATGTCTCTAACAACATCTCGCCTGCATCAGCGAGAAAAAAAACGGGAGGAATTCTGCAAAGGAGTTTCAATTCGTGCGGCGCAAGCGCCGCACCTAACAAAGGTCTCTAAAAACTACTCGTAATAGATAGTGTGAATCCATCGGCTGCCGGCACTAAACGGCAGACACCGCCAACGCAGAGGATGCCGGCTCGTTGCTTTCCATAGCCTAACGCGATGCGAGTGGCATCGTGCACGTAGGTCACACTGAGGTTCGGATAGTGAAGACGTAAATCGGGATCTTCATTTCCATAGTTGTACTCATCAAAAGCAGTGAGGAACCAACTGGAATTCAATGTGTACTCAGCAAGTGCATAGGCCCAATTGCCGTGATCTTTGGGAATGGAGTCGGAATAGTTGACTTCCTTCACCCACAAATGCTGAAGCTCAAATCGCAATGCGTGCGAGCTGTTCATTTGCCATGTTCCTTCGAATACGGCGATAAAAGGATGCAGCAGCGAATCGTAGCCAACTTTTCCTTGTACGACATTCTTGTTGTAGGTCTGGCGTACCAGGGTGAGGATGGATTTGAATTCGTGCGACCACATGTGACTAATCTCTAGATTCAGATCGTCGAACAGAAGATGGGGTCCGGTGGCCATAAACTTCGAACTGTAGGTATAGCGTGCTTCCTGTGTGGTGTCGCTAATGTGCATGGTATCTAGATCGTGAATATTCGAGTAATTCAGCGTCACCTCGGTACCATACTGTCCGCCCAACAAGCTGTGTTTTGCAAAGCTGTAGACCAGTTCTCCTTGAAAGCCGATTTCACCATTGGGTTGAGTGGCATAGGGATACATGGTCACTAAGCGGTAGCTATGCTGCTTACTCAGCGGAGGCAAGAAGTTCAAGGTCAAGCTATTTCCGTAGGCAGTGCGATCCGAGCGGAAATCCATGTTGTCGATGCGCTTAGCGTTCAGCGTAAGACCAAATCCCCGAGTCGAATAGGAAGTTGTCACGAACAACCCGTTTCCGGGATTGAAGGTGGTATTGTTTGTAAGGGAAGGATCGTTGATTTTGTGAGCGTATTCTGTGGTGACCAGGAAGCCACCGCTGGTTAAGGTTCCGCGGTATGACCAAGCGCCAACATTTTCCGGTAAATTCAAGAAGGGATCAGACGCCGTTTGGAAACGGCTGACAAAGCTCCCGCCAAAACGGAGTTCCACATCATGACCCATCCAATCATCGCCGAGCAAATCAAAATCGTTCAGACTTACTTCGGCGTCAACACCTCTCACAAGCCCCGAGCCTTCTGCCCAGAAATTTCGTTGCTTACCAAAGAGAGCCGTGAGAGCCAGCCCGGCGGTAGGACTACTCTTCACACGAACGCCATCGAGCGAGTTGTCGATGCCAAGAGCGCGTTCCTCGTAGGTACGTAAAATCATCCCACTGCCGAATTGCTCATAAAAATTACCAACCGTTACATCTAACTCTTCGGTACTGTATCGAGCAAAACGATAGGAAATACCGCTTCCGGCGTAGCGAGGGTCAACACCCTGCAAGGGATTGAAGTAGCCCTCGTAGCGCAATCCCACACTCAAATTATTGAGGGTATAGCCTAGATTCAGAAAGCCCTCCGCTGCCATTTTTTCCGGGACATTTGGTGCCTGGATAACCGAGTCGGCTTTGTACGTCTGCGCTTGAAGTTCAAAATCACCCCGAATGGTACCCTGACCCGGATCGAGTCCAAACACTGTTACGCTGATGCCGGCAAATGCCACGACACGGAGGAGAAATGATCGCATAGGCTCAATGAAAAGTTGAAGTGTCAAAATACAACGAGGACCGCTTCTTCAGATCGGAGGGATAAAAAAAACGTCTGCTTGGCCAATAACCAAACAGACGTAACACTCAGAATTTCGTACCGAGAGCGAGAATGGTTTGCACGCTTTGATGAGCAGCTACTTCCCTTCCTCTGCAACTTTCTTAAGTTCCTCAAAAAGCTTATTCTCATCGCCAGGCGCGTATGATTTGTGCTGAGCCACAACCTCACCCTTTCCGTTAAGAATGAATGTGTGGGGAATCTCGTTCACATCCATTGCACGCTTGAAGTCTGAATTTTCATCGATATAGACTTCAAACGGCCAGTCACGACCTTTTACGAAGGGAGCTACTTTGGGGCTGTTGCGCGAGTCGTCAATTGATACGGCAATAACTTTCACACCCGTCTCTTTCTGCCAATCCTCGTACACAGCAGCAATCGCATTGAGCTCTTTCTTACAGGGGCTACACCATGTCGCCCAAAAATCGATGATCATCGGCTTGCCGTCGTTCGTAAAATCCGCCGTGCTTACCGTTTTGCCATCCATGGTCTTGACTTTTACTGCCGGTATCGTACTGAGCCGTTCACTCTTCGCAACGCGCGCGGGTAGACTGACACTCAGACTGAGTACAAGAAGAAACACCAGCAATTTCAACGAGTTTTGGGTCTTCATAGGATATTCTACTCTGAAACGTTTTAGGAAATTTCGTGTTGTTCTGTTTACCCGCTCTGTTCTAACTTGCGGGACGAATTTTTGACGTTGTAACTTACAAAAACGTTTAGGAGTGTAGAATGAAAACATTTGTCACCATTGTTGCAGTCGCTTTGTTTAGCACCGGCATTTGGGCTCAAGATTTACAATTAGTGGGCGCAAAAACGGACTACACGCTCAGTGGATTGAGCACGAGTTGGTCGGAACCCTGGTTTCTGTTTTACCTTGACGTGCAGAACTCGGGCCTCAATACAGTGACCTGCAAAGTGCGCGTTGACAAAACAGATCTCGCTCCCGGACACCGGGTAAAGTTTTGTTTTGGACCGGATTGCTATGAAGAATCTGTTTTGGTGAGTCCAAACCCGAGCGTTATTAACGCTGGGATGACGGATACGACCTTTGTCGGTGATTTCAAGGCAGATTCCAACTTTGCAAGCTCAACTGCCTACTTCACCTTTTTCGATGCCACCAACCAACTGCAAAGTGTCCTCGCTGAAATCCATTTTAAAGTTGAAGACCCAGCTGCGGCTGTCCAAGATGCTGAACTGAGCAGCCACATGATTGCCGCTCCGAATCCGGCCACAGAACTGCTGAACATCAGTTTGCCAAACCCGACACACGAACGTCGTACTTTGCGTATCATCGATACACAGGGCAAAACAATTCAATCCCTTCAGTTTTTCGCTGACGAACTTCGCTTCAATACATCCAATGTTGCGAACGGTTCGTACATGGCGATTATTGAATCAGCAGAGGGACATGTAGCCGCTAAGTCGTTTGTCGTCCTCCACTAAGTATGATACGTGGGCAGCTTCGCTGCGCACGTATGAAGACCTCCCGGACGGACACTCCTTTTTTTCAACCTCAGCACTTTCGCGCTGAGGTTTTTTTTATCCGCGGCGGCCGCGAGGACACGATGCTCTTCCGCGGTTCGTCAGTAATTTGTTGTTTCTTTCATACATCCCTAAACATGAGGCAGGCAGTTTCGCTTTTAGTAGTGAGCCTAGTTATAAGCAGTGTTCTTCGAGCCACAGATGACGATCCACTATTGTTGCGAGCCATGAAGCGCGAAATGGATCGAAGCATGACGGAGTTGAAAAGTCAAGAACATCCCCCCTATTTTCTTTCGTATTGTATTAGCGACGTCCAATCCAAGGCATTATCTGCCTCCTTTGGAAAACTCGAAAACAACAGCAGCAATCACCAGAGACTCCTCGATATCGACATTCGAGTGGGTGATTACTCGTTTGACAATACGCACATCATACGCGGTCAGAGCTTTGACTTTGGAGGCGGGGGGCGCGGGGCTACCGATGTTCCCCTCATGAACGACGAGATGGCTATTCGTCAGGTACTATGGAATGCAACCGACCGTTCGTATAAGGCTGCAGTTGAACGGTACGGCAAAGCGCTTACCAATCGTGCCGTAAAAGTGAAAGAGGAAGATAGTTCCGCAGATTTCAGTCACGAGAAACCGGTTCAGTACCGCGAAGACTCGCCTGAGTTTCAGTTCGATACGACAAAGTGGGCAGGTATCCTTCGTCGTGTCAGCGCACGATTCCTTGCGGATTCAAAAATCTATCAGGCTCGTGTGTTTATTCAAACAGACCTCACCGAAAAATACTACGTCAACAGCGAAGGAAGCTCTGTCGTCAATGCCGAACCCATCGTGAAACTTTTCATTTTGGCCAGCACAAAGGCGGATGACGGGATGACACTTCCGTTGTATCGTTCCTATACCGCATTTAGTGACGAACATTTGCCAAGCGAAGCGCAGCTGACGCAAGACGCAGACGACATGTTAAAGCTTCTCGGACAGCTTCGCACTGCGCCACTGGCTGAAACCTACACAGGCCCGGCTATATTGTCCGGTCGCTCCGCCGGCGTCTTCTTCCATGAGATCTTTGGTCACCGCGTGGAAGGCCATCGGCAAAAGGATCCCAACTCTTCACAGACATTCAAGAGTTTTGTGGACAAGAAGATTCTTCCGGACTTCATCGACGTCGTCTTCGATCCCACAGTGAAGCAGCGCGACAGCACCGATTTGGTTGGCTACTTTAAATTCGACGACGAAGGCGTTCCTGCGCAGAAAGTAGTGAGCGTAAAAGACGGAATTTTTAAGTCGTTTCTTCTCTCCCGTTCCCCTATCGAGGGCTTTCCCCAATCAAACGGTCATGGACGTCGGCAAGCAGGATACAAAGTCGTAGCACGCCAATCCAACCTTATGGTACAAGCCCACAAAACCGTCAGCTACGATTCGCTCGTTCGAGCACTACAAACGGAATGCAAGAAACAGAACAAGGAGTACGGCTTGTTATTCGAGGACATCTCCGGTGGATTCACCTACACGGGTCGTACTGTTCCCAATGCTTTTAATGTTCAGCCACTCGTGGTGTATAAGATTTTTGCCGATGGACGACCAAAGCAACTTGTTCGAGGTGTGGACTTGATCGGCACTCCTCTCGCAACCTTCAACAACATCACAGAAGCAGCCAACGATGTTGGCATTTTTAATGGCGTGTGTGGAGCAGAATCCGGCGGTGTCCCCGTGAGCGCTTCGTCCCCCAGCTTACTCGTTAGCACGATTGAAGTTCAGAAAAAAGCGAAGAGTCAGGCAAAGCCTCCTATCCTCGACGCACCGACGGCTACGGGAGGTGGACAATGATATCAGGCTTTTCACTCCCGCGCTTTTCAAAGCCATACCGTCTGCTCTTCTCTCTTGCGTTTTTTTGCTTCGTACTTGCTTCGCAAGCACGCTCGGCAACCCCTGTCGATTATGATGCTTTGCGCAAGGCCATGCGCGATGAAATCCAACGCACGTTGAAGGACTTACACGTTGAGTCGCTTCAAAAGCCCTACTACGTTGAGTACACCCTGCATTTACGCCACGCAACCAGTGCCAAGGCAACTCTTGGAACAATGCTCGATCGTAGTACCACCTACACACCACGACTCACGGTGGGTATTCGCGTGGGATCGCCGGCGTTCGACAACACAAACTTCTTTGATGTTGGCTTGAGCTTTTTCGGTTCCAGCGACGATGAAGAGAATTACCGGAACCGACGTGAGCCGCAGGAATTGGATTACGGCTCATTACGACACGATCTCTGGCTGGCAACGGATGCCTGCTACAAACAAGCAGTGGAACTCTACGCCAAGAAACAGTCGGCAGTGAATAACCGTGCCCATGTAGACACGACGCCGGACTTTAGTTACCTGGCTCCGGTGAAGGTGATCGACACAGTTTCCGAGCAGTCGTTTGATCGGAAACGTTACGAAGAACTCGTGCTCCGCCTCTCCTCGATTTTCAACGATTTTCCGCGCATCAATAGTTCTACGGTCAACGTGGAATATTTGCCGGAAACAACGCTGTACGTGAATTCGGAGGGACGGGAGTATATCAAGACCTCTTCCCAAATTGGTATCGAAATCGTCGCATCTACCCAAGCCACCGACGGCATGCCACTAGCCGAAACATTCAGCGCCTACGCTCATGTTCCGGAGGAGCTGCCTAGCTACGATTCTCTTGCTCGTGCAACCCGCGCCATGGCCTCCACGCTTAATGCGCAATTGGATGCTCCAACAATCGATGCATACTCGGGTCCGGTTCTGTTTGAAGGACAGGCTGCGGCTGAGGTTTTTGCGCAATCGTTTGCACCCTATGTGTGTGCTCAACGACAACCTTTAAGCGATCGCGGAGTGCAAGACAATGATCGCTACACCGGCTTGCAGAACAAAATAGGCGCGCGAGTCATGGCTGAATTTCTAAGTGTACAGTCAAACCCGCTCCTCAAGTCGATAGCGAAAACACCGGTATGGGGATCCTACTCGTTGGATGACGACGGGGTGGCCCCACAACCGCTTAGCCTTGTCGAAGATGGCTACTTGAAGACACTCCTGAGCTCCAGAAATCCCACAAAGAAGATTCGTGTGACGAATGGTCGTCAACGAGGCGGTGCACCGATGATCGATGTGTTGGAACTGAGCGCACCGGTAAAAAAGCAGAGCGATCGGCAAGCAATGCTGAAGACCATGATGAAGATTCTCAAGAAGCGCTCCCTGCCGTACGGATATATAGTTCGGCGTGCATTAAACCAGAATTTGTTGTACACAAGTTTGTACGCGCAAACACAAGGCGACTATCCATACTCTCTTTCGGAAACGACCATCAATCTTCTCGATGTGTATCGCGTGTACCCGGACGGACACGAAGAACTTGTTCGTGGAACCCAAGCCGCGGGCATGGCACCATCACAATTCAAGGAAGTATTGGCAGTAGGTCAAAAACCGTATGTCTATAATTATCTTGCGCCCGCGGTAACCTCTCCCTACGTCACCGGCGGCTCGCAGTATCTACCTTGCACACTCAGCGTGCCGGATTTGCTGTTTGAGGATGTGGAAATCCGACCGCTCGATGGCGACTTCCCTAAACCACCGCTGTTGGCATCGCCGCTGCAAGAACATAAGAACTAACGATTGTAACGGAGTTACGCGTGGATGTGTTTAGTATCAGTGGGCTGTCATCAACAGCCCTTATCATTATAGGGATTCTCGTTGTCGGGATTCTCTTTATGATTTTAAAAAAGCTCATCAAGGTTGCCCTCATGCTGGCGGCATTGACCATCATGGTTATCGTCATCATGAAGCTCCTGCATTGAACCGATAGTCTGCTCCGCTACTCATACGGCGGAGGAATCATTGTTCCATTTTTATCACCACACTGTGCCACATACACTTGGAATAGTTGGTACCGGTTATGTAGGACTCGTTTCGGGAACATGTTTCGCCGAAGTGGGAAATACCGTGTACTGCGTTGAAGTTGATACCGAGAAAGTACAGACCATTCGCGCCGGAAAATCACCCATTTACGAGCCGGGACTTGAGATCTTGCTTGAGCGGAATGTCCGCGAAAAACGCTTAATTATCACCTCCGAATTGCGTGATGCGGTTCGTGCATGCACGATGCTGTTCTTGTGCTTGCCAACACCTCCAAACGAAGATGGGTCGGCAGACTTGCATTACGTCCTCGAAGTTGCCCGCCATATCGCGCAGATTATTCACGAGGAAAAGATTAACACCCTGCGTGTAATTATAACACGAAGTACCGTGCCGGTTGGTACAGCGGAAAAAGTACGCGAAGCCGTTCGCAGCGTCGACCCGAATTTGGAGATCCGCGTGGCTTCCAATCCGGAATTCCTTCGTGAGGGCTTCGCAGTTGAGGACACGATGAAGCCGGAACGTGTAGTGATCGGTTGTTCTGACGCTGAAGTCAGCGCTCTGCTTCAAGACTTGTATGAACCATTCGTCGCCAACGGCAACCCCATCTTTATCATGGATGAGAAAAGTGCGGAAGTAACAAAGTATGCCGCCAACAGCTTTTTGGCTATGAAGATTTCCTTCATGAACGACCTGTCGTCCTACTGCGAAAAAGTGGGGGTCGATATCGAAAATGTCCGCTTAGGCATCGGTTCAGACTCCCGAATCGGCAAACGCTTTATCTATGCCGGTATTGGCTACGGCGGTAGCTGCTTTCCAAAAGATGTCAAGGCGCTCATTC
This sequence comes from Chlorobiota bacterium, assembly GCA_039810585.1. Lineage (GTDB taxonomy): Bacteria > Bacteroidota > Ignavibacteria > Kapaibacteriales > NICIL-2 > JBBATK01. Next base: position 24,494 of record JBDHXF010000030.1, on the reverse strand, counting down.
ATTCCACGCGTGAAGCGGGCACACCACTTCGAATTATGGAAGCCGTTGAAGCGGTCAACGCCGACCAGATCGACCGCTTTATCGAGAGACTGCGAGCTCGGTTTGGCGGAACGCTTCGAGACAAGAATATTGCTCTTTGGGGTCTTGCGTTCAAGCCGAATACCGATGATACTCGCGAGTCACCGGCCTTTCGCATTATCCGAACGTTGCAAAAGGATGGAGCTCACATCCGAGCGTACGACCCTGAGGCGATGAAGAATACCAAGCGCGTTTTTCACGACAGTATCATCTACTGCACCAACATGTATGAGTGCACAGAGAAAGCCCAGGCTCTGATTATTGCCACAGAATGGAGAGAGTTTCTGAAGCCGGACTGGTCTAAGCTCGCCACCGGCATGCAGGAGCGTATCATCTTCGACGGTAGGAACATATACGATCGAGACGTAATGCAAGCCGAAGGCTTCGAGTATTATTCCGTAGGACGACCAGATGTTTGTTAAGTACTTACAATGGTACAAGGCTCAGAGTTGCCATTGGAGAAATCCATGTCTGTTGCTATTCTTTGTGCTATTCCCTTCGATTCAAACTCTACAGGCTGCTACACGCGGCGTTACGATGGAGACCGGGGCCCAAAAACTTCTCGAACCACAAAAGAGTGCAGATCAACAGAACGCCGAGGGTGCGTGCATCCGTTATCGCTTTGAGGCGGGCGATTCCGTCGTGTACAATCTGGAGGCAATCGATACAATTCAATTCATCGACGCACCATGGCTCATTAAGCACCGAGAAGAAACATGGGCAATCGTTTGTGATTTTACAGATCAGCTTGGTCGAATGTATCTCCGAACCATGTTGCTATCGGCTCATGCTCAAGAACAACAAGAGGGAGATAGCTCAGTGCATAGCCATAAAGGTTCAGCGTGGATACGGAGAATGAACTTCCTCGTGCTGGACTCCAATGGCAGACGGATAATGGCACGGCAAGCTGATACCATTCACGCTGCTTTGTGTCCGGGTGGCGCCTTCTCGCCTCCCTTACTGTTGGATTTATTCGATACATCCTGCCACTCACGCGCCAGAGAAGGATGGAATATCGACTCCGAAGATTCATTAGTCGAGAATGGCTTCCCGAGTCCGCGAATTCGACAGTACTTCAATTGCAAGATCGTGGATACGACGATTGATAACATCCCCTGTGCGTCGATCCAGTTTGGTCAGACCTCGCAGGCCAGTCATACGCTCCTGACCAAGAACATCGGTGTATACACCCGATGCGTTATGAATGGTTGGGGTTCAACGGTTATCTCTCGCGTCGATGGAAAACCGTTAGTGATGCATTGCTCGCAGGATATCAAGCTGTGGGTTAAGACAGAAAAGGACGAGCAGCGAGGTGAACAGCATAGTCATACAACCTATACTCGACTCTTCTCAGGATCAGCTCACCCAAGAGTTCGCTAGTCGTGCGCTTTGTAGAGACTGGCGCCACCTAATGCCAGGAATGCCCGGTACGTGGACGAAAGTATGCCGGGAGAACTTCGCGACCGCGTCCGTCCTGAGTACGGAGAATACGCTTTGATTCATACACATGCTGCGGCATCATGAGCACCAAAAAGGCCTGAGCGCAAAGAGCTCAGGCCTTTTTACATTCGAGTATCGTCGTTTCTCTTTTTAGGGTGAAATTTTCACGAATCGCCCAACACCAAATTGAGCACCTTGGCGAATCTCGATGGTGTACGTTCCGGCAGGGAGCACATCGATGGAGATTGGAACGGATGACTGCGAGCCCTTGGCATCATGCTCTTGCTCTAACACTTTTACGCCATTGAGGTCAAACATCGACACCCGCACCATTCCTTGCCAGTTTTGAGGAGTGCTTATCGAGAGCAGTGTCGTTGCGGGATTTGGCATGATTCGGCAACCGGCCAGACTTAGGTCTACAACAGACGTCCCTCCGGTCGTGTCGATCGTCTTCTTGAAGTCAACAGTGTCTGAAAATACTTTGCATCCGCCTGGACTAGTGACGCGAACAAAATAGTGTGCATCAAATTGTCCTACCCACCGAGTGGTTGTCCCACCGCTGAGAGGATTGTTGTTCACGTACCACTGATAGCTCATCCCTGCAATACCATTCACCGACATCGTATCATTATTGACAGTCACGGTTGGTTTTTCGGGTAGATCCACAAACTCAATGGTTTTTGTTTGCGCGTTTGTACCGCAGTTATTTGACAATGTAAGAGTGATAGATGCTGTATCTCGAGTATTGGAAAGCACAGAAATGCCCGTTGTGGTTTGCGACACAATTTGCGCGCCGACAACATCCCAGGTTCGCTGACCTCCATTCCCTACCGACTGATCTGCCACAAACACGGTATCTCCAACACAGGCAGTGGTCTTCTGTGGAACCACATTTGCGCGAAGCTTTGGCACGACTGTAATACACACACGCACAATGGAATCTCTACCACATCCGTTGGCAGAAACCAATTTCACCCAGTGATCTCCGGGACTATCAAATCGAATGAGAGGCGCATCATCGGTTGAGGTGCTGGGAATACCACTGTCGAAGGTCCAATTGGTTAACAATCCCCCGAACTGCGATTGGTCGTAAAACTGGACGTACTCGCCGGGACAAATGGTTGTCTTGTCCTGACTGAAATCCGGCTTCACGCCGATGTCATCAACCAGTGCCGCGTACAAACCGCGACCGGCGGTTGCTGCTCGAAGCGATCGACCGGAAATGTCCAAGTGGTTAACCGGAGAATTCGGGATGTCCGACCCAAATATTTCATCGATGCCGAATTGGAATTGTGCTTCCAGTTTATGGATGCCGTTGCTTGTCCCAAGGATGAGCTCCTCGCCACAGTTGTCAGCTTTCCAGTACATGCAATTGATATACGTGAAATCGGAGAGGGTGTACTTCTGCCAATTCTTTCCGCCGTCGGTCGACATTGACACGTTTCTTCCACCGATAACACACACACGCAGCGAGTCCTTGGGATGCACATACACCGCACGTGGTGTTGTGGGGAAAAGAAACGGAATTGTACTCATCCGATCCCACGTGGCACCTCCATTTGTAGATCGATAGAGGGTCGTGTCCGAAGTGACCATATACACCATGTTTGTATCCGAGGGTGCAACGCAGAGCGATACGATGTTTGCATTGAAGCTGTTAATCGTGCGTATCCATGTGCTTCCTCCATTTGAGGTGCGCCAGATGTCGCGAAGGGCTGCGTAGAACGTTCCGCTGTTCAGCGGGTTCATCACGAAAGGCACTGTCGCCACTCCATTCTGCGCTCCGGTTGGCGAGATATCAACGGTAAAGCTCTTGCCGGTATCTTGGGATTTATATAAACGACCGTTTCGTGTTCCCATAAATGCCACGTTTTTACGATTGGGATCAAACTGCACATAGCTTGACCCACTATCTGAAACCGCCTTCCAGGAACCGTGATCATAGCGATACACTCCGGTTGGGCCTGAAGCCAGGTACAAGGAATCGATAACAGGGTGGTTTGCCGACATTGAGAACTGAGCTACTTGCAAGCCGTTCGAATAGTTCTGCCATGTACGGCCGGTGTCGTTACTCATGAACACACCACTTCCAGTGGATGCATAGAGATAAGAAGATCGCGGTGCTGGTGCAAAACTAAGATCGTGGATATTAGCACTTACAAAAGGAGCTTGAGTTCCCAGGTAATGACTGGACATCGTCCAGGTTACTCCCCCGTCTAGCGATTTCCAAATATTCACGCCACCGGCAAAGAGGATATTCTCGTTGGTTGGCGAAACACACAGCGCGAGATTATTGATCCCGTTGCTACCGCTGCCATCGGTATTAGCGGCCATGATGTTCGGCGTTGACGATCTCAAACTCCACGTGGTTCCGAAGTCATTTGATTTGTAACAGCCGGCGTACGTGCCGTCGTTATTTACAAACAGTGCATACACAACAGCCTGATTAGCCGGACTCACCGCCAATTGAATGCGTGGATAAGCCAGGCTTGGAAGTCCAGTACTCACAAGGCTGAAACTCTGTCCGCCATTTGCCGATCTATAGATATGGCCGGCAAGCACTGCATAGATATACGTTCCCCCGCTCCGGATCTTCAAATCCCAAACTTTGTCCTTGTACAGTCGATTATTCCAATTCAACCCATAATTCGTTGAACTAAAGAGTCCAACCGAGGTGCCAACTACCCACGTTCCCGTTGCCGTATTCTTGACAACGCGACTGGTACTAAAATTGTCAATCGGGACAATCGAATTATTCGTGTCAATCTCTCCACTACGTATCCAGTTTGCTCCGCCGTCTACCGTCATTAAGCACGCACCTCCGCGCATGACGTAGCTGCTGTTTTCATCGCGATCACCCAACGCAAGGATGATGTTCATGGAGTCTGCCGGATTAACCCAGATATCAGAAATACCAATCACCTTCATGGTGTCGATATTGGCATTCAGCCAATGCTGACCTCCGTCGGAGGATGACCACAAACCTCCGGACGGTGCACCTGCCCACATACTCAAGGGGTTCTGAGCATTGAAGGCAACACAGCTAATCTGGCCAATGGTCGAACGACCGGTTGGCGGTACTGCCGGACCAAGAGACACCCACTGTTGGGCACTCAGCCAACTGCTGCAGAGCACGATGAAAGCGGTCCAAAGAAATGATTTCATAATTCTCCTCCGGAGATGGATGTCAAGTGGTGATCAGTTTTTTATCAACACGCTACTCATTGCCGTTGATTCTCAGGCGCTGGTCGCGGCACGCTCAGCCACCAGCCATATCACAAAATACAAGCTTAGAACGTAATTGCTTCACAGACTTGCCGAAGTCCGCTCAGAGCAAGTCTGCGACGACACTGCGTACTGCCGTCCTTATTGCTTTACAAACGACTGACGGTACACAGTACCATCGACCGAAAGTTCCAAGACATAATCCGCAGAGGAGATGGCGCGAAGGTCCAAATCGGCTTGCCAAGAGGCGCATTGTCCTGCAGGTTGATGCTGATAGACGAGCGATCCGCGCTCATCATAAATACGAAGATTCAAGCCTCTGAGAACCGGAGCATTCCATCGAATGTGAAGCACATTACCGGCCGGATTTGGGTAGAACTCCAGCGCTTGTTTTTGGTCACTCCAGGCTACCGGAAGCACCCCGACAACAAGTGAGTCGGACATCACGTGGCAACCATGGAAATCAGTGACTAATACGCGAAACACTCCGATGGAGTCTGTCGTGTACGACGACTGTGTGGCGCCACTTATCGCAAGTCCGTTTCGATACCACTGATACTCCTGTCCGGCATCGACACTCAGCGTGTTGTCCACGCGGTGAATTGCAGCCGGATGAACGTCATACACCTGCACATCCGCCATTTTCGTGACAGAATCCGAGGCGCAATCGTTCCAAACCCGGAAATGAACATCGAAGCTTCCTGACGAGTCGTATCGCACCAACGGACTACTCAAACCGGATTGAGAAGGCACGCCGCCGTTAAACGTCCACTGCAACACAGCATTGCCCCCGGCAGACTCGTTATTGAATTGCACATAGTCACCCGGACAAATTTCGTGTGTTGACTCACTGAATTCGGCAATCGGCTTGGTACCCGGCAACGAAAGTTCCCACAACGCACGGCCAAAAGTACCGGCGTGCAGTGTGTTTTGTACCACGTCAATGTCGTTGACAATCGTTGTCGGCAGGCCATTGTTCAGCGATTCCCACGCATCACTTCCATCGGTGGTGAAGTAACAGCCCAGATCCGTTCCAACAATCAGCATGTTTAGACAACCGGTGTTGTAAAAGGCAGCGCAGTTCACGGGTACGTTTGGTAATCCGGCTTTGGTGACATTGATCCAGTTCTGACCTGCGTCTGTTGTAAGATAGACTCGTCGAAGACTGTCATATCCCGATATAGTGGCAGCCAACACTCCTGCTCGCGTCGGATCGGCCGCCAGCCTGGATATGAATCCGTGTTTCACATCCCCGGTCACGTCTGTCCACGTGGCTCCGCCATTGGTTGTCTTGTAAATCGTATTTGACGTTGCGGTATAGAAAGCGGACGTGTCGGCTTCCGATTGCGCAAAGCTTACCGCATTTGCTTGGGTAATTGTAGATATGGCATTCCAGGTATTGCCTCGATCGATACTCTTGTACACGCCAAGACGGGTTCCACCATAGAGAGTCGCTTGAGCCAAAGGATTCAACATGTAGGCAGTTATCCAGGGCCCGGTGTTTGACGCTAAAGGTGAAACCGTTGTTCGAAATGACGTGCCGCCATTATCCGATCGGTAGAGATCACCGTAGTAGATGGTGCTGTACGCTACTTGTCCACTCTTCTCAAAAAACGTTTCCATCCCGTCGGCAAAGTTGACATATCGCCAAGCGCCATTGTTGTACAAATTCGTTCCGTTGTCTTGGCATCCGCCAAGCACCATGGCGGGGTTCGCCGGATTCGTTCCGATGCGATAGAACTGAAGGATTCCTAATCCGGCGCTGATATCAGTCCAATCAACGCCGGAGTTCTCACTCACTGAAATACCTCCGTCTGTACAGGCATACACCATTCCAACTCCACTAAGAGGAAGGAAGCTCAGATCGTGACAATCAGCATGGACAAACGGCGCATTCGTTCCTTGCCAATGGGCGGAAATAATCCAGTCAACACCTCCATTGGTAGATCTCCATATATTCACTCCACCACAAAGAATCAAATTCGGATCGTCCGGCGATGCAGCTATGGACAAATCGTACCAACCTTGTCCCTGCGACGTGGCATTGGGATCGTAGGTACCGTCGCTCGACCAGTTCAGAATGTTCTTTGTACTTGGGGTACCGATGGATTGAATACTCCACGAAGCTCCCGAATTCGTGGAACGGCAAAGCGCTCCAAAACCATTATTCGTATTGGAAACCAAGGCATAAATGTATTCGGCGTTTGCCGGCGTTACGGCGAGCGCAATGCGCGCCGCTGCCGGAGTTCCAGCCGGAAGACTACTTTTCACAAACTGCAGTCCGCCATTCTGGGAACGATAAATAGTCGATCCAACCGAGGCATAGACCATGCTCGGATTTCCCGGCTTGAAGTCCAAATCGCGTACTTTTCCACTCACCGTCTTCGTCCACGACTCTCCGGCATCCGAACTGTAATACACGCCTCCACTTGTTCCACAGAGTATGATCGACGGATTGTCGGGGTTGATGAGAATACGGCTCATCTGTGCTGTTTGGGAAACCAAGTAACTGAGAGAAAGCTGCCGCCACGTAGTGCCCGCATCTGTACTTTTTATCACGCCGAAACTCATAGAGTTTCCGCCGTCCATATCGCCCGTTGCCAAATAAAGCTCTCGAGAATTCGCAGGGTTGATAGCGATATCGGCAACGCCGAGCGATGGAAAGCTGTCGGTTTTCGCAATCCAACTCTCTCCTGCATCCGGACTAAGCCACAATCCTCCACCAGGAGTACCAATCCAAATGGAGTCCGTGTTAAATGGACTGAACCGCACACACGCAACCCGCCCTACTCCGGCATCCCGTCCCGAAGAAACCTTTGATGTGGGACCAAGAAACTTCCACGCCACAGCAGACATTGGGGAGTTCTGTCGTTTCTTCAACGATCGTGCATTACGAGCTTGCTGATTCTTCCATGCATTCCAAATCTCCTGGGAACTTGGAAAACTACCGTCGTCATGGACTCGGTTCTTCCAATACTCCTCCCATCGAGCAAACAGGAAATTCTCACCCTCTCGCTCCTCCCCTATTTCGTCTGCATCATAGTCATGTTTCGGTGCACTGCCGGTCGTCGATTGAACTGCTGCCGACTCGATATCAGGATGGTCGTGATGCCATTGCTCACAGATTCGATAGAAATTCTCACCGGCTGCTTGCTGTTCCAGAAAGTTCTGAGCCAGGACAGTACTACCGTTGACGAGAAGGACTGTCGATACCACCAAAAGCCATGCGAAGACGCGCATTTTTTGCATTATTTCTGAAGCGGTAGTGAAAAGGACTGACAAATTACGATTGAAGCTGCAGCGAAAGCATGAATTCCAACCGCGCACTGTAGCCAAACTCTGTTAAGCGGCGAATACATGGCGATTCTCGCCGGCGGTTGCCAACTAATCATGCATTGCGCCGGTACAGTGAATGACACAGGATTGTATAAGACGATTCAGTGTGAATCGGCGTGTCCGGTTCATGATGAGATGTTCGGCTCAAGCGAACACAGGGGTCGGGGTCGGCACGATAGTCATTCGTCCGGAACTCTGCTATATTTGTCACCTACACCAGGGCGATATGAGAGCTTTTTTGAATTGGGACACCTTCTTTACCTGTCTTCTCATTTTTGCGACGACAACAGCGCTGTACTATATCCCAACAAATTTCGATTTCCTCAATCCCATCAAACAAGCTATCGGAGATTTTGATATCACCGACATGGCGCAGTCTCGCTTTCGAGACAACGATGCTATCGCAATCGACACGTCCATCGTCCTCGTTAATCTCTCTACTCTCAATCGCGCCGGCATTGCTGACATGGTAGATAAACTCAACGCCGCCGGCCCGGCTGTTATTGGCATTGATGCCATGTTTCGCAAACCCAAATCACCGGACGCCGACTCATCTCTGGCACAGGCTTTCCGTCGTGTGCCCCACTTGGTGTTAGGGTGTAAAATCGACTATGACGACTCTGTCCAAGCATTCGATTCCGTAGAAACACAGTGCGATGTATTTGCTCGTTGCGCAGAGCGGACGGGATTCTACAATGTGATTTCCGATGACGATAAATCGTTCCGAACGGTCCGCAATTTCTCGCCCAAGGAAATGGTTAACACTGACACGGTGCTAAACTTCGCGGCGGCAGTTTGTCAAGCCTACGACGCCACTTCAACAATGAGACTCCTCTCTCGCAACAACAGCACCGAACAGATTTACTTCCGCGGAGGCACGCAGGACTTCTACAATCTTGACGCGGAGCAAGTGCTGGACAGCTCCGCAGATCTCTCATTCATTCGCAACAAGATTGTCCTGATCGGCTTTATTGGCGAACGCATCGATACCGTGCCGCACTCTCTGGAAGATGTATTCTTCACGCCCTTAAACAGCAATTATGCCGGTAGGGCATTTCCTGACATGTACGGTGTGGTGATCCACGCCAATGTTGTTTCTCAAATCTTGCACCGGCAGTACATCAACGAAATGCCCCTCTGGCTAGCACTGCTACTGAGTTTTGTAATGTGCGTCAGCACGGTGGCGTGCTTTAACATTATCGAGGAGCATCTCCCCTTCTGGTACGACGCTCTCACCATCGCCATCTTCCTCTTGCAATCGTTGGCTTTAACCTTTCTTCATATCGTCGTCTTCAACAATCTTCACTACAAACTGAACATTACCGTTAGTTTAGCAGCCTTGGCGTTGACGCCCACCCTGCATGAGATTTACCACAATTCCATCAAACCACTTTTTTGGAAAGCGGTCGGAAAATTTCGAAGGAAAAAAGCATGAAAATCTTTTGGTTCTCCGCTCTTCTTCTCCTGTGCGTTGCGCACATCCTGCATGCCGACGAAATGAAAGTACTCTCGGTGAAAGGAAAAGTCACCGTAAGCGGATCCCGCTCTTCAGCCGTCCGCACCGGTATGCGCCTTATTCCGTCTGACAAGATCACGCTCAGCTCAAAGAGCTCCGTAAGCCTCTTGCACACAGGTGGAAAGGTTATTGAACTCTCGACTGCCGGTTCCTACAAAGTATCGGAGCTTATTTCTCAGGCCTCCCAGAAAGGTTCCGCGCTTACGAAGAAATTCGCGTCGTATGTGTACGGCGAGCTTACCGATACCGACGACTCCCCACTGAGCGACTCGCACAAAAAGAACATGCAAACCACCGGTTCGGTGGAACGAGCAACGGGCGACCGTCAATCAAATGTCGACGCCCTTGAGGAAATGCTCCACGCCAGTGGAGTGAACACCGGAAACAACAGTCTTAGCCCTGCCATCAAGAATTCTGCCGAGAGCATTCTTACTGAGGACTTCGTCAATATCATCATGCCTCGGTCATGTTACCTCATCGACCCCGACGTGATGCTCCAGTGGAACAAACTCAACGCTGCATCCGGCTATCGTGTTGAGTTCGTGGACTCACAGGATCACATCGTGTTCAGTACGCTAACAAACGACACCGCGATGCGTGTCAACCTGCTCGACAAGAAGTTACAACGGGGTGTGAATTACTATTGGACAGTGCGTCGCGACGATAAGCCCTCAGTTCACTCCACCCAGTACTGTGTCCAAATCTGCACAGAAGACCGCGCCCAAGCCCTACGCGATACCCTGGGTATGATTCAGAACGAAGAGAATTCCAACCCCTCCTTTGGTCACATCATTCAGGCTCAGTTTGCAGAAGACAAGGGATTGCAAATAACCGCGATCGATAATTATCGCGCTGCGCTGTCCATTTCTAATAATGAGGACTACAAGCGCTACTTCCGCAACTACCTGCGGCGCATCAATCTCTATCAGGAAAGCTCGTCAGTTAAATAGCACACTCGTGCAATAGTCTTATCCTCATCCTACCCGGCCTGCGGCCGGAGGCTTGATCGAAGCAAGTGAAGTAACGACAGACGTCCGTATTGGTCGATTGACTGCAAGCGGTCCATACGTTGAGAATCCGCACAAACTCGAACACCGTCCATGAGAATAAAGCGTGCGAAGCACGCAAGAATAAAAATCTCCTGAGAGGATCTATAGTTCTGCTCGGTTTTGTGTTACCAGCCGAGCACGGTCTTGAGTGCCACGAGCACATCGTGGGTTGTGGGAACCACCGCTGCCATCAGGGTCTTGCTGTACGGAACAGGGATGTCGGCCACTGCCACTCTCTTCACCGGTGCATCCAGGTAACGGAAGCACTCATCACTTACCGTCGCTCCGATCTCTGCGCCGAAGCCGCATGTGAGTCCGTCTTCGTGCACGATGAGACAGCGTCCGGTTTTACGCACCGACTCAAGCACACACTCACGATCCCACGGAACAATGGTACGTAAGTCGATCAATTCAACATCCGCGCCCAGTTGATCGATGGCTTCGATACTACGGTAGACCATGTCACCCCAGGTGACGATCGTTGCCTTGCTCCCCGTCTTGATAATCGACGCCTTGCCAAAGGGAACTACAAACTGATCGCCGGGCCACAAGCCACGTCCCGACGAGGTGTCGAGCAAATTTCGGTGTTCAAGAAAAAACGTCGGATCGTTACCGCGCAGTGCCGATCGCAACAAGCCCGAAGCATCCCGCGCATTGGAGGGAAAAGCAACGCGCCAGCCTATCGTGTGGGCAAAAATGGACTCTCCGCTTACCGAGTGCCAGGGATCGCCCGTGCGCTTGGAGTAGCCCACCGGAATGCGCACCACCATCGGAGCAGCAAACTGATTGTTAGTACGCCAGCGAATGGTGCCACAGTCGTTGATGTGTTCCATTGCCGGATCGAGGTACTTGCGGAATTGGATTTCGGGAACGGGGACAAGACCTGCGTAGGCCATTCCTATGGAGCGACCAATAATCCCCTCCTCCGAAAGCGAGGTGTCGAACACACGACCACTGCCAAACTTGCTCTGCAAATCCATTGTGGCACCATGCACACCGCCCTTGACGCCGACGTCCTCACCGAAGACAAGAATTTTGGGGTTCTGCAGCATTTCACTCTCGAGCGTGCGCTTGACGGCTTCGATGAGGTTCATGCGCTGACCGGACTCAGGAGTCTCAGTGGAGGGTAACTCAGGAAGACCCGACGCGAATTGTCCTCCCACAACTTGCACGTTCTTTCCGTCGTAAAAGCGATGCTCAAACACCGTGGCGGTGTCAGGCTCAGCCTCCGCAAGCGCTGCCTCGCAGCCGGCGCGCACTTCGCGTTCCACTTCGTCCACAAGCTCGGCCCATTCTTCCTTGGAGATGAACTTCTTGGACTGACAATATTTCTTCAATCGTGGTATGGGATCGCGATGTACTTCGTCCTCTCGTTCCTCCGCGCTCTTGTATGCCTGGCTGTCGGCACCGCTGTGACCACAGATGCGTGGCACACTAAGGTGAAGAAGGACGGGTTTGGATTTCTTACGACAATACTCTACCGCTTTGGCAACCGATGTAGCAGTGCTATCCGGATCCGCACCGTCGCCATCGATGATAATCAAGTTGCGCATCGCGCCCATATTCTTGGCAATGTTACCCCCGGGTGTCTGCAGTGTGCCGCGTACCGAAATGCCGAACTGGTTATCCTCTACCAGAAAGATGATCGGCAGCATGAGGGTGGTAGCCATGGTGACGGCGGACCAAAATCCGTTGGTGGCAACGGCAGCATCGCCCGAGAGACAGACGGCAATGCTATCCTTCCACTCGGCATCTTTGCGCTCTTCCGCATGGTAACGAATAGCCTGAGCCCAGCCGGCAGCTGGAGTAAACTGCGCTCCAACATCACCGGACGCGGGCATGACGGTGGTACTGCGTCCATCGACCGAGCGTGGCGTGAGGTTATGGACTACCCCGATGTCGCGTCCCCCATTACGACTCTGCGCCCGAGCTAGCGGACCACTAAAGGCCTCCTGGATACTCATTCCGGCGTGCAGCACAAAAGGACGCGAGCGGTAGTACACGCTAGCAGCATCGTGAGGCTGATGCAGGAAATGCGCCATCATTACTTGCGCTAATTCGTGACCGCGAGCCGAGAATTGGTAGGTGACTTTACCTGCGGGAGCTAATTCTTGTTCTTCAATTTCGTCGATCCGTCGGGATGTCAGTACACTTTTGGCAATCGAACGCCAATCTTGAGAGGTCAATTCCATACACGTAAGAGGCTGTGAAACGCACTGTCCGCTGTTCCCCTGCTGAGTATATTGCACAGGAAACGGTGCAAGATACACGGCAAGAATGCACCGTATAAATGCTTTTTTCGATTCCCGCATCGATGTTGTACTGTGTAAAGGTCAGTGCTATGAGTGCACGACGTTCCTCTTTTCGAATAATCGCCATAGGCACTATGCTATGTGCGATGGTTCTGTGTCTGCCACTGAATGCTCAGAACAGCTTTCGAGCTTCACAAGGTCAAGCACCCTCCACCACAACCGTGAAAGCTGCGTTGCCGTCGCCGAAACTGACGTCGATTGCCACGCTTGGCGACACAACTTTTTTCTCGTCGTTCATTCCGGCTGGCATCAAAGGTTTGCTGCAGTTTTCATTCGACCCGTCGAGCGGCAATGCCACGTTCTGGGGCTACCGATATCACGAATCCATTGGCGGAAAGGACTCGACGGCCGCCGCCGTTGTCCTTCGCATTGTCGGCATTTTCCAAGCCTTTCAAACAGCGTTGCCTGACATCCCCTCGTTACCGGTTTCATTATCGGAAGAGCTGCCGTCCACCTACATGGACAGCGACACCATGGCCAAACGCATCGTCGCTACCAGCGTGTACAAATCCTACATCACCCAACATCCCAAAGCAAAGTGGCAAGCCATTGCTCTGGGTATGTCCGATGGCTCACAAATACCATCGGGCCCTGCATGGATCGCAACGATTGGAGACCAAGTCACGAATCCGAGCTTACAGTGCTTCGTGCCGGCTGGCGACAACAGCGGCACGGCCGTCTGCATAGAATCTGCCGGTATGGATGTGCAAGACGGTGAGTCTCAAAGTAATGGTGTATCCGTCTTTCCCAATCCTGCCAACGGTTCGACGTTGATCCTTCGCATTCCACTGTCAATGTACAGTGGTTCATGCCATGTTGAAATTCTCAATGCTCTTGGTCAATGTGTGTCAACCACCGACTATGCAAGCATTGGCGGTGGTGTGGATGTACAGCAGGATATCCATTCACTTGCGGATGGCGCGTACTTTCTACGCCTTCGCACCTCGTCGAACAACGTCGTGATACCTTTTATTCGCGGTCAACACTAAACATTTCGACACACCTCAACCATGAGTTGTCATCGTTCCATTCCATACGTCACCAATTTTCACGCCCTATGTACTCGCACCTGAAATCTTCCGATCCCGAACTCTACGATTCTGTTGAACGAGAATACGAACGCCAGCGAGACAAACTCGAGTTGATCGCCAGTGAGAACTTTACCTCGCTCGCCGTGATGGAAGCCCAAGGATCTGTACTCACCAATAAGTACGCTGAAGGCTACCCGGGTCGACGCTATTATGGCGGATGCGAATGGGTGGATGTGGCTGAAAACCTCGCCATCGATCGCGCCAAAAAACTCTTTGGTGCCGAGTACGCCAATGTGCAACCGCACAGCGGATCAGGTGCCAACATGGCAGTGTATTTCAGTTATCTGCAACCGGGCGATACTGTGTTGGGCATGGATTTGTCCCACGGCGGACACCTCACCCACGGCTCGCCGGTGAACTTCTCCGGTCGCATGTACAAGTTTGTCCCCTACGGCCTCAACAAAGAAACAGGTCGCATCGACTACGATCAGGTGCAAGCTCTGGCATTGGAACACAAGCCGAAGATGATTACGGTCGGCGCAAGCGCCTACTCCCGTGAGATCGATTTCAAAGCCTTCCGCGCCATTGCCGATTCGGTGGGAGCCTTTTTGATGGCAGATATTGCACACCCCGCAGGACTCATTGCTCGCGGACGCCTGATGTCGCCAATCCCCTATTGCGACGTCGTCACGACAACCACGCATAAGACCCTTCGCGGTCCGCGCGGCGGACTCATCATGCTAGGCAAGAACAAGGAAAACCCCTTTGGCCAGGTCGCGCCCAAGAGTGGTCGCGTCAAACTCATGGGTGAACTCATCGACTCGATGGTCATGCCCGGCATCCAAGGCGGTCCGCTCATGCACGTGATCGCTGCCAAGGCCGCATCCTTCGGTGAGTGCCTCACACCCGGGTTCGACGAGTACACTAAACAAGTGATCCGCAATGCCAAAGCCCTGGCCGAAGCGCTCATCGAGTACGGCTTTAGTATTGTCTCCGGAGGTACCGACAACCACCTCATGCTGGTGGATGTTCGGAACAAGAAACTTACCGGCAAACAAGTGGAGATTGCTCTTGACGCAAGTGGCATTACGTGCAACAAGAATGCTGTGCCTTACGACACTGAATCTCCCCTCGTCACCTCCGGCATCCGTCTTGGCTCCGCGGCGATGACGACTCGTGGAATGAAGGAACCGGAGATGCGGCAAATTGCCGCCTTCGTTAACCGCGTTGTGGAAAATCACGGACAAGAGTCCGTCTACCGTGAAGTCAAATCCAACGTCCGCGACTTCTGTCGCACCTTCCCCCTGTATGCTGAATACGATTCCGGCATGAACGATGTTAAAGACAAAGTAGAAGACGCCGTCAAGTCCATCGTCAACAGTGTCGGAAGCTTCGTCTCTAAAGTCGGCGATGAAATGCAAAAGGCAGCAAATTAGTAGTATTGTTTATTCGTTCATAGTACAGTGTATTCAAAGGAGTCGACCATGCGAAGCACTTTAACTCTTGCATCCACGACACTTGTCATCGTGTTGATGTTAACGCTACCACTTCTTGCCCAAGGTCCAACCATCGACGCTTCAGCGTTTCGCGATCTTGGTCGGAATACGATCCATCACAGCTTCACGATCGACTCGGCAATGATCGGTCCGGGCGGAACTGATCGAGTGTGGGATTTTCGTGTGGCGAGCGTGGGAGCCATAGACAGCTCGGGCAATTATGTTGATGCATCTTCTCTTGAATTTAGCAGCGTCTTTCATGGCTCGAATTATGCGCTTGTGAAAACGCAATCCGGCCAACTTTCTCAGACCTATTGTCAGCTTGATTCCTCCTCATTTCGCGTGCTTGGAATTGTGAACGCTATTTCTAAAAGCACGAACGGAACCACAAATGGATTTATCACCACCATGCAACCGGCTGATGTTGTGTATCCATTCCCGATGTACTATGGAAAGTCGGATTCCGGCGAATGCGACGAATATGCCGGTAATCGCGCAACGCTTCACTTCAGCAGAGGAACTTCCACCGACGGATATGGCAGTATCTTTTTACCGGACGGACAACGCGTGGACAACGTTATACGCGTTCGTTCCTACAGCAGCTATACCGAGCAGACATCGAACGGAACAATACACTTTGAGCAGGTGCATTATACCTTCTTTCAACAGGAGTACCCTGCGGGACCGATCTGCGATATCAACAACACCTACGGCATGGCCAACAGCACACAAACATTCCAAGGCACGTTCAGCACAGACCTCGCCAATGACGTAGAGGATGCCGGTTCAGCATCGAGTTTCACCGTATCCCCTCAACCGGCCGCTGAGGAGTTGCACATTCAGGCGGCAAGCAACGAGCACATTCTTTCTGTGGATTTGTACGATGCACTTGGACGAGCCGTCCTGCATCAAGACGGTCTCAATTCATCCATCATTACACTCTCGCTTCCAAACCTGAGCACCGGCTTTTATCGTTGCGTGCTTCGCAATGAGCACGGCAGTACAGCGCGTACGGTTATGGTGGCGCGATAGCACGCAGTGCGTTGATTCATTGGCCCAACACAAACCTTTGGTCGTGAACAGTGTGCAAGCAAGACAGCAGTCACCCTTTCTTAGAACCTACGCACACCTTACATCATCGCCAGGTTTTTTGCCATGCATGAAATTCGGAAGGACGGAGACGGTATCGGGCAATATTACCCTCGTGCAAGCTCATGAGTTCTGTGTCCACCACTTCAATAAAGTGCTGCCGGTCGTTGTCAGCCGGGAATTCTTGTGCTCGCCTGCGGATCGATTGAATGGCGGAACTTCTGTTCATGCCAGAATGCACGATCTCAGAAACGGCGCGCATAATCTTGTCACGATGCGTCAAACGGAAGGGATCGGGTTCGCCAAGTGATTCGCGCACCGATGAGTATCTCTCGCAGGAGCGCCGGTAGCCCCACACAAAGACGTCTCGCAACAAGTCGACGCGCTGGAGTTCATAAATACCGAGCAGCCCATCGATATAGGCTTGAGGCGGAACATCCACGAATGACAAAGGACACAGATTTTCACGAATCAGCGGGATGTTGGCCGCCAAACGAGAGACGCGTTTGTTCACATCTTCAAAGGGTTGGAGATACGGAAGGTGTACCATAACGAAAAAGGCCTGCTCGAAAGGATCCTTGATTTCGCCTGCCGTATGAAGAATACGTTCAAAACACTCCTCGATAAGCTGAGGAATTTCAAGCGGATGAAACACGGTTCCATTGATGCCGACCGGACGAGTCCGCAGCCGACCACTGGCTTTCGCGTTGGCGAGCAAATTCTCGGATAACAAGCCGTGCAGATTCAAAATAGTGTAGTGGTCGAACGCTGCCTCGTCGGCATTATCGACCAGCATTTCGATGGCTGCTTTGTGATTCAAGATCATTTGAGCTTCGCGCATATGTTTGCCTTCCGCGCTCAGACCCTTTTCCAGCAATTGCTCCGTTTCAAGAAGAGAATAGGTATTTCCTTCCAAACGACTGGAGTTGTACGACAGATCAATCAAGAGTCGCTCATACATTTTCCTGACATAGGTTCCTGCAGGCAGGACGACGTCCTCAAATCTTCCCATTTCTAATAAGCTCTCACGAACTTTCTGAGGGAGATAGAAGCTCTTATTGGGAGTGTATCCGCCCAGAAAATCGCGCTTATATCCCACCGGTTTCCTTGCCTGAATCGGCCGCCGAACGGAGTCCTTTATCTGCTTTGCACGTGTGCTGATTGGTACGTAGACTTCCTTGTCAATTACTGTTTTTTGCAGCTCATAGGGTCCCGGCTCCGCCAGATAATAGGGTCGAATGGGTAATCGGTAACGACTCGCCGGCCCCTTTCCCTCTCTGATAAGCCGTTGCTCTGCAACAAGATGAGCCAAGCGGTGCTGCAAGGTTCGTCGCGGCAAAGTTTCCTGCAATCGAGCCTCAAATTCTAGTACAGAAACGCCGTCTCCCGCCTGGCGTACAACGCTCAGCAATTTCTCAAACTCGTGATCTGGAACGCGTTTTGGCATAGTATTATTGCGCGATTACTTTGATCGCGCAATATAAACATTTTTATGTTGCGCAATAATACCGATCGCGCAATATAAAGCGTTTTGTTGCGCGATAAGACAGATTGCGCAACATAATGAGTTTTTATTGCGCGATTCGACAATCGCGCAACAACATAAAACTATCGCAGTTGAGTCTTAACCAGCTGCGACGTGACACACTGCGAGTCTTAAGCATGATCGAGCGGGCTACGGCGCAGATCAATGGCAAGGATGCGATTCAGTGAAATCGACATGCAGAGTCGTCGTTTGTTGGGTTCAACCTCACGACGAGGAGAATGTGGTAGGTCGACTTAAGGCAAGAGACAGCGGCACGAGATCATGATTCGTGTGCGCGCAGCGCGCCCGAATCATGATCTCCACTTGCTCTATAAACAGAAAAAGGAGTGTCTGTTGAACACTCCTTTTGTCTGCTGTTGTACTGTTTACTCCACGAGTAGATATCGGCGTATCGCGGAGCGGACTAAAGTTCTGTTGATAGATTAGTTCAATTTTGCTTGAAGATTGAGGAGCGACAGTGCAGCCAAGTGATAGTAGGGGTCGAGGCTGACGGCTTGTTGGTACTGAGCGAGGGCTTCAAACCATTTGCCCTGACGCTCGTAGACACGGCCCAAATTGTAAAAGGCATAGTGTCTCGAATTGTAGCGTGGAGCCATGATGGCCTTTCGCAACCAGTATTCGGCTTCGTTGATTTTGTTCAGGTAAATCAGGTATGCAGCTATGTCGTTGTAGGGATTGCCGTATTCGGGATCCAGTTCGATGGCGCAGCTGCACTCTTCGATGGCGCGTTCATAGTCGCCCAAGAAGGAAAAAGCCCAACCGAGGAAAGTGTGAGCTTCCGAGGTTTCGTAGGTTTCAAGGGACAACTGGTAATACTTGATGGCTTCGGCTACACGGCCGTCCATTTGCAGACGATAGGCTTGTTCGTAGTATTCTGTCGCCTGCTGCAACGCGGTGGTTTTGTGGTGAGTTTGCATGCGCGTTCAATGGTACAATGGTGTCCGTGAACTTGTTGTTCACAGTGTGCAGTTACACTTCCTTGGGCACCTCTGCTGGTGGGTTCACGCTCGTCCGGTGAGTTCAACCTCGAGTTTGCGACTCGTGGGCGCTGCACCTGGCGTGTCGGTCAATCGAAAAAAGTCCAGGCGAGACTTATGGATAAGTTTCGGACAACGGTAGGAAAAGTTGAGAGTGTGGAATAGGAATTCGACAAAATATTCCGGTAGTTGAGCTTGACGACGGCGTCTCCGATGTGCAGTCCGGCTAACACGTCCAAACCGCCGAAAACGCTGCTTTGACTAACCAGAGCGGGGATATAAGCCCAGGTTTGAGGCACATAGCTTTGACCATCGAACGGCGTGTGTGCCTGAGTTGCCGCACCAACCCATAGCACGCTCGATCCCACGTGATGTTCATAGAGCAGTTGAACTCCGGCGTTCAGAAGGGGCAACGATTTGTCTGCCGCACCGTTCAACTGCGTTGTATTCACCTGCATGTTCATCTCTGCTCTCCATGGCCCACCCTGCCAAGAACCGATAAGGTTAATGCCGGCGCACAACCGCGAATCGGCGTTCGTGAATCGAGTGGTGATGATGGTGGTGCCGGAAGCATCCCACACCGGACTCGCCACGATCGGATTGGTGACGTATCGTGTGAAGGCCATTCCTTCCAGCTTGACACTCGAGTCTGCATACGTCAAAGACGAATACAGCAATGAGTGGTGTTCTTGATTGAGTCCAAATCCTTCTACGTCACTCGGAGCGCGGGCGCTCTGCGATGCATCTGCACGAAATTGCCAGCGATCGTTGAGACGCACATCCAGTCGAGCGCCAAGTGACAGAGTGGCGATTGAACCGTCAATTTGTACGCGAGCACCGCCGCTCAGATCTAGGTGCTGACCAAGAGACAGGCGTGCGCGTCCAAAGCCTGCTAGGTGTCCGTGCGAGAAGGAGGCGCTGTACTCGGTCGAGTCGGCTGACTGTAATTCTGCTTCGCCACCAACGTTGAGATGCAGAAAGTTCTGAAGGTCTTGTTCAAACGACGCGCTCAAGCCCGTGCGAACGGAGCGTTGGTCGATGCCGAGTGATGAATCTGCGGATGACAAAAGGTCGATCAGATCGCGCCCCATGTGCCAGAGCACATGCGAATAGTACGCCCGCACGTGCAGCGAACTGCTGCTGTCGGACGCAAACAGGGAACTGAGATTGAGGCTAAGGTCGTGCCGAATCGTACGTTGATTGAGCAAGGGGTTAAACACGAACGCTGTAAGCTCATTGTCAATTGATGCTGTCCCCGCGGTATCCACTCCCCCATTGGTACCAATAGATCGATTCGTAAAGAGTTCCGTCATCGAAATATTGGTAAGGCTACTCACGTTCCAGCGTAGAAGTGCTCGGAGGTTCCAAGAATCGACTGCCTGATTGATGTAGCGGCCGTCGCCCGCCTCCCGTCGGTAGCCCACGGTCATATTCCAATTAGGAGCGATGTTCTGAGAGAACACCCCGTCTGAACTGATGTACCCATTGGCTCCTTCCGCATACCACAATCGGGTGTAGGGATTCTTCGTGTTGTATCGTGGCTCTTGAATATTCATTGCCATCCCGGAGGCGGCATCTGCTAAAACCACAGCCTCTGAACCCAACAAAATTTCGGCTCTCTGCATGAACTCGGCGGGATACATGTTCGGACTGTAGCATCCGCTCACGAGATCGTTCATCGGTCGCCCGTCGTACAACAGCGCATTGTCTCTCACACTTCCACCCAGCACGCTGAAATTATTATCCAAACCATAGTAGCCTTGATTGAGAAAGAACGCCGGAAGTGTGCCCTGTAACAGGTCGTCAAAGCTCATGTAGAAGCGTTCTTGAATGTCGTGCCGATCGAGAACTCGCTCAACTCGCTCGTCACGTTGAAGAATACTCCCGTGCATTTCCAGTGGTGTGTAAAGATTCGGTTGGACGATGTGAGAAGCTTGCTGCTTGAGGGAATCGCCGCTTAGAGAGGACGAGGAATCTTGGTTCCCCGCGCTTTTCACCGTTCGCAATCCTTGTGCGAAACCTGTCTGACAGACCACCAGCAGCAACAGAATAATGAGGCAATGCATCTGTACATATTCGAAGGTGCGAGCTCTCATCATGGATGCACCTCAGCACTCCGGTGCAGCTTAGGAAGCTTAGACAACTCAATGTAGTTAATCCGATCGGAGCTTAATCCAATAAGAAACGGTAGCAACCGATTACTAAGGTCATATTCAAACTCGTGGATGAGTTCGCGATCGGGAGCGGACACAGTGTCGGCCACCAAGTTCTCATCAACCGATTTCATTGCTTGTTGCACATAGTCGACACTGAGAAGCCAGTGGTACCGTTCCAGCTCCTTTTCAGATGGATGAAGTTCTTTCAAGATAGCGGCCTCACAGCGTCGATATTCATCGATAGGACTAAAGCTCTGGTTTAAGACCATGCCGATTTCTTTGCGCGTCTGTACCTGATTTCGCCTGAGAAGTTCCGGTAGAGAATCGCGAAGCCAAGCTGACGAATGATGTGTACCTGGCGGAAACGTCCGTCTAAAATTAGCGTCTACCGAATCGGCAATGCGATGAAAGAGCAGCACCGTGCGCTGTCGCAACTGCGTCGAGTCCTCCGGCTCCTTGTTGATTAAGCGATCGGAAATGCTGGCTGTTTGCGAGAGTGCGGATGTGTCAATGGTCAGCGGCTTGATGCGATGGAAAAAAGTCCATACGACAATAAAGCTGAGTGCCAGTAATACGCTCAGTACGGTAGCGGTCAGATTGCGAAAGCGTCCTTTACCTACACCCCAGCGCATATTATGATTTCTCCCTGAATACTTCTTGTGTCGTTCTTATTCGTGCCGCGCGGAGCGCGCACAAATAAACATCAATCTAGGTTGACGCTTCCGCATCCACAGCGGGACGTTCAAACAATGCCTCCACGAAACGCACTGTGTCAAATGGCTGAAGGTCGTCGATCTTTTCGCCAACACCGATATAGCGTACAGGGAGTTTGAGTTCGTTGGCGATGGCTATCACCACACCTCCCTTGGCAGTGCCATCCAGTTTAGTGAGTACGAGTCCGGAGACGTCGCTCACTTTCGAAAACTCACGAGCCTGAAGGATAGCGTTTTGTCCGGTGGTCGCGTCCAGTACCAAAAACACATCATGGGGTGCATTGGGTACGAGCTTCTTCATCACACGAGAAATTTTTTCCAGCTCCTGCATGAGCCCCGCTTTATTGTGCAGGCGTCCGGCAGTATCAATGATACAGATGTCGCTCTGACGCGACAACGCTGCATTCAGCGTGTCATAGGCAACGGCGGCAGGATCAGCACCTTGTTTCTGCTGCACGATTTCCACTCCTGCGCGATCTGCCCACACTTCGAGTTGCTCGTTGGCTGCGGCGCGAAACGTGTCGGCCGCGCCGATGATAACTTTCTTCCCAACCTTCTTGTAGTTATGTGCCAGTTTGCCAATGGTGGTGGTTTTGCCCACACCATTTACCCCAACCACCATAATCACATGCGGACGAGTTTGGGGATCAGTGTCGAAGGCAGCATCTCGTGTTGCCGACGGAGATTCGACCAATATCTGCGCTACTTCTGCCTGCAATAATTCAACCAGATCTTCGGCGTTCGTTACACCGTTTTTAGCGGCGGTCGTCTTTACACCCTCAAGGATTTTCTCTGTGGTGGTGAAGCCCACATCTGCTGAGAGCAAAATCTCTTCCACTTCCTCCAGCAACTTGGCATCAAGCTTTCGTCCGCGCAGGACGGCGTTGAGTTTCACGCTGATCGCCGATCGCGTTTTTTCGAGGCCATCGCGCAGGCGGTCCAGACTAAAGCTCTCTGCTACGCTGGATGCCGCTCCAGCGATCTTCTTCTTTATCGAATCAAAAAATCCCATGAGTTCCTTATGCTTTCCGTAGAAAGGTGAGAAAAGTCCAACAGTAGACAGCAAACGATACGACGAGTGAAACCATTGAAATGCCGATCCAGAGGTCATGCGGTCCAAGGTTCATCGCGCATAACATAAGGGAAAGCGAGACGAAGCCCACGGCCCACTTCCCTACTTGATTTGAACTCAGCACTACAGCGTAGCGCCTTTGTACAAAAATACCGCCAAGCAGAATGAGTAAATCGCGGACAATAATCACGGCAAAGAGCCACCATTCCACTCGGCCGCTGAGGTAAATCGTCAGCGCGGCGCTTCCTACCATGACCTTGTCGGCTATGGGATCCAGAATTTTCCCAAAATCGCTCACTTGTCTCAGTCGTCGCGCCACGTAGCCATCAAAAAAGTCGGTAGCGGCGGAAAGCAATGCCCAAAACAAAATCCACCACGTCGCTCCATACCACAGACTCCAGCACAAGGGTATGGCAAGAACAAAACGACTCGCACTGAGCACGTTTGAAAACGTCCACCGTTGTTCAGGAATCACGCTTCGAGCGGATGGTGTTTCCATGGCTACTTCTTCCTTATCGCCGTTTCATAGGCTACGGTCTGTGCAATACCTTCTCGCAACGACACGCGAGGCTGCCAATCCAGAAGTTTGGAAGCGAGCAGCGGTGAGTAGCATCCACGTCGTTGTTCGCCACTGGCAGCCGGACCGTGACTGACCGCGAAATCCACCTGAGCGGCGCGTCGCAACTCGTTGACGATGTCCACCACACTACTCTCCACTCCTGAACTGATGTTCACGCACAACGTTGGCAATGACGTTTCGAGTGCCGCCACATTGGCTCGAACCACATCATCGATAAACACGTAATCTCGCGTCTGCAATCCGTCGCCATTGATCACAGCCAGTTTTCCACTCAGCATCTTCTCAAGAAAAATGGCAATCACTCCCGCTTCGCCATGAGGGTTTTGCCGAGGACCGTACACGTTTGAATAACGCAACACCGCATAATCCAACGCATAGCTCTGCTGCAAAGCATACAGGTAGTTTTCGACACTCAACTTGGCCACACCATAAGGCGCAACCGGTGCCAGACGATGTTCTTCATCTACAGATGCTACCGTTTGATGTCCGTACACGGTGCCCGCACTAGAGGCAAATATGACTTTCTTCACACCCGTATGCAGCGCCGCTTCGAAAAGATTGAGACTGCCAATGACATTCGTCATCGCATCAATCTTGGGTTCCCGTACGGAAAAGCGTAAGTCGATCTGGGCAGCGTGATGATTCAATACGTCGAATCGCTCAGATTCGAACAGCGAGTGAACTAGATTATCCCGAATATCGGCTCGCACCACTCGCGCTTTTGGATTGATGTTGCGATCGAAACCGGAACTAAAATCGTCGATGAGAGTCACTTCATGCCCTGCCTCGATATAGGCATCCACGATATGTGAGGCGATAAATCCTGCTCCACCGCTTACGGCAATCTTCATGACTGCAGCCCTCCCGCCTCAACTCGC
>JBDHXF010000029.1:0-47317 GCA_039810585.1 Chlorobiota bacterium | reverse complement strand
GGTGCAGGACAGCTCATGGTTGGTGCAACGTTGTCAAATACTACGATGCTTTGTGCACAGGTTGCGGTGTTGCCGCATGCATCGGCTGCCTTGTAGGTGCGGAGTACGGTGAATTTACCGGCACAGATTTGATTGGTTGTTTGATCGCCAACGATGGAAATCGTCGGTGTTCCCGAGCAATTGTCCACTGCCGTCACACCAGAGGTGGTAGCCGTCGGGATGTTGGAGGCACAGGTGACGGTGATAGTTGACGGACATGTAATAGTCGGAGGAATCGAATCGTTCACAACGATGAGCTGTGAGCACGTTGAGAAATTACCACAAGCGTCACTTGCCTTAAAGATGCGGTTGATGGTGAACTTGTTCGTGCAGCTTTGATTGGAGATTTGGTCTGCCACCCACGTGATTGTGGGGTTAGCGTCACAGTTATCGTTGGCGCTCACCCCTTGGATTGAGTGCTCGGGAACGGCAGAAGCGCAAGCGACGACCATTCCTGAAGGACAGGAAATGGTCGGTGCGATTGTATCCTTGATCACAAATACCTGGGCACATGTAGCTGTATTGCCGCACAGGTCGGTTGCCGTAAAGGTACGGGTCACAGTGTACTTGTTGGCACAGACGAAGTTACTGGTAACGTCTGCACTCACACTAATGGTCGGATTACCGGCGCAATTATCTCCTGCTGTCACACCACCAACATTTGCTTGAGGAATTGACGCTGCGCAAGCGTAGGTGGCGCCGGAAGGACAGGTAATAGTCGGTGGAACATTGTCATTTACCGTGATCACTTGTGTACAGACAGCACTGTTTCCACAAATGTCGACCGCCTTATAGGTGCGGGTGATAACGTACTTATTGACGCAGGTAAAATTCGATGTTTGATCTCCAACCCAAGTGACAGTAGGAGCAGCGCTGCAGTTATCTGCCGCACTTACCAGGCTTGTATTTGGTGCAGGGACAGCAGACGCGCATGCCACGGTCACACCGCTCGGACAGCTTATGGTCGGAGCAATGTTGTCGTTCACCGTAATGAATTGTGTGCAGGTGGCAGCATTGCCGCAAGCATCGACCGCCTTATACGAGCGAGTTAGGGTGTACTTATTGGTGCAGCTCAAGTTGCTGGTTTGATCGCCAAGAAAACTAACGGTCACCGCGCCACCACAGTTATCTGAAGCGCTCACTGATGCTGTGTTTTGTACAGGAACGGCAGCTGAGCAGGTCACGGTTTGAGGAGCCGGGCAGCTAATGGTTGGCGGAATGTTATCGATAACGGAAATCTGCTGACTACAAGTCGAGCTATTTCCACATGCATCACTGGCCTTGTAGGTACGATTAATGGTATAGGTACCGGCACAGACGATGTTTGTTGTTTGGTCACCCACGATGGATATCGTCGGTGAGCCGCCGCAATTATCTGAAGCATTGACGCCTGCAACCGTAGCCGATGGCACAGATGCCGGACAATTAACGGTAATACTTGATGCACAAACAATAGTCGGCGGTACATTATCAATCACGTTGATGACCTGGCTGCAGGTAGCAGTGTTACCGCAGGCATCGGTTGCCTTATAAGTACGCTTTACCGTAAACGAATTCGCACAGCTTTGGGCGGTGGTTTGGTCGCCTACATAGCTGATCGTCACATTTCCGTTACAGTTATCAGTTGCCGTTACCGACTCCGTATTGCTGCCCGGAATATTACCCGCACACGTTACCGTAATGGATGGTGAACAACTGATCGTTGGTGCAACATTGTCGCGTACATAAATGCTCTGAGCACAGGTCGTAAAGTTTCCGCAAGCATCTGCTGCAACCCAAGTGCGGCTGAAGTGATAAGCGTTTGCACAGCCGTCGTTTACCGTACAGTTTGGACAGACAGCATTGGTGATACTTACCACTCCACTACAATTATCATAGGCTGTTGCGGCTCCGGTGAACTGCGGATTCTGCGAGTCGGAGCAGCCAACCGTTACATCCGCCGGACAGGTAATAACCGGTCCATTGTGATCCCATACGGTGATGAGCTGATCGCAGCTTGCAACGTTGCCACAGGCATCGGTTGCCATCCAGGTGCGAGTAAAGTGGTAGCGACCCAAACAGCCATCCGAAACGGGAGTTCCGTCGTTGCGACTGATGGTTACCGTTCCGGCGCAGTTATCTGTAGCCGTAGCACTTCCAGTATTGGCCGGTAACTGCGATGCCAAACAATCGATTGTCACATTGGCCGGGCATGTCATGCTGGGGGGCGTTTGGTCAACAATCGAGATCACCTGTGTGCAGCTTGCCGAGTTTCCATGGGAATCGACCGCAGTCCATGTCCGGGAAATGGTCGAGGCGTTTGCGCACGATCCATTTGAACTTTGATCAGTGTAGCTTATCGTTACATTTCCGCTACAATTATCAGTTGCTGTCGCCGAACCGGTAGCTGTCGGGTTGGATGACGCCGAGCAGCTAATCGTCAAATTAGAGGGGCAGGTGATATTCGGAGCTGTTACATCGTTCACGACGACCTGCTGAACGCATGTGGCAGTATTTCCAAAGTTGTCCGTCACTGTCCACACTACATTTGTCGTTCCTACTTGGAAGGTGGAGGGAGCATTACTGGAAACCGTTAGTGTTGTTCCGGAGCAACTCGAACCGGTTGTGGGTTGCGGCAAACTGACGTTTGACGCACTACATCCCTCATTAGCCGAGATGGTATATGTTCCGGCACAGCTTATTGTGGGTACACAATGA
The DNA here is from genome assembly GCA_039810585.1 of Chlorobiota bacterium. Lineage (GTDB taxonomy): Bacteria > Bacteroidota > Ignavibacteria > Kapaibacteriales > NICIL-2 > JBBATK01. The sequence goes on along the minus strand of JBDHXF010000029.1, from coordinate 44,581 downwards.
GCTCCAACGGCAAAATCACCGAAGCCGGTGAGTTGCGATGCTTTTGAGCTCGTTGCTGTCGGATTGGTACTGCCCCCTGCCGGTGCATTCCACACCGAGGATGAGTACGAGCGGACAAAGAAGCTGCTTTGAGTTCCACCGTTGATTTCCGACGCATCATAACCGAATGTAGCATCGTAGTTCGAAAACGTAATCGTACCAGCGCCATTCGGATTATTGGTCAGAGTCCAATACCGTGTCACACACTGAGCAGGGTCTATTCCCGAACCTGGTTGTAGCTGCGGGTGAGTGCCATCGGTCGACGTTGCCATCAATGCACCGGACTGACTGATACTGCTAAACGACACGGTTACCGGAGCGTATGCACTGGCATCACCAACTGCAAACACTTGAGAGAGCGCTGACGAAGAAAAGGGCCAAATCAATTTACCGTTCACCCAACCGTTCGATGGACCGGCTCCACTGATGGTAGCCGACGAACCCATGGTAAGAGCAAAGCTGCCGGTATTGAGGCGTCCACCGCCGAAACTCAGAGCATTGCTGATAGTCAGATTTGATGTCATGTTCACACTACCGGAGTTAGCAATGCTCAGGTTCTTCACTGTCGACGGGAAAGCATTGCCGCAGCTTTGGGTACCGCTTCCGTTGAAAATGAAGGAGGTTTGATTGCCACTGTTATAGGTACGACTTTGGGTTTGGATGTGACCTCCTGTGCTTCCGGTATCGGAAGTGGTTATGCCATACGCCGACTTGATTCCAAGTGTCGCGCCTGCGCTTAGTGTAAACGAGGAACCGGCACCACCCGAAAGAATGGTACCGGCAGTTGCCATTTGTAATGTGGATCCGGAGTTGACCACCCAGTCCAAATCGTTCGCGAAACTCGCGCCCGCTGTAAAGGTCTGCGTCCCGGAGCCGGTGAAGTTTATCTGCCCATTTGCCGTTCCCGTTGCGGTGAACGTTCCGGCACTACAACTGAAGTTGCCCGCCACGTTCAGAGTGCCGCTTGCCGAGCCATCGGTCATGTCGAAGGTTCCACCGCTTTGCGTAAAGCTTCCGTTTACAGTGAGCGTACGAGCAGAGGTGGATGCCAAACGAAAACTTCCGGCATTGAAGCTGAAGTTGTTGCCTACCGTAAGTGATGACTGCGCCATCCGTAGAATTGCGGAGCCGGTACTTTGAACTGTAAAGTTACCGGCGACCGACATGCCCGATGAAGCCATGGTACGGTTACCGGACATCGAAGCACAATTGATGATCAAGTTTCCAAAACTCTGACCTTCACCGGACGGATCGTTGGAGATCGTGCCCGTGATGGAGCAGGTGGAATTTGCATTCCAACTGGCCGGCGGAATTGTTCCCCCATCCTCGGCGTGAACGTAGGTACCGGTCGAGCCAAAGAGCAACGATCCATTTACCGTGACAGTTCCGCTGTTGGTGAGGGTGCCATTGACCGACAGTGCATTTGAACTGTTGATGATCAAAGTCTTCGAACTGCTCACGCTGATCGAAGCCCCGCTATTCACCGTGTACGTAGTCCCCAAGTCCAAGTTGGCGGCAACCGCACCGTTGATCACGATGTCGTTGCCCGAGGTCAATGGGTTTGGAGGAAGCGCACTACCACTCCAGTTTGCGCTGTTGCTCCAGCTTGAATTCGAAGCACCGGTGAAGGTGTACGTTGTCGCAAAGGCGCTGGTACCGGCAGCGACCAAAAACACAACACTGAGTAAACATCGACGTGTACTCAGTGCTTGCGCGAAAGCGTAAAAATTGTTCATAACAGTATCCACTGTGGTTTTAAAAAAGTTTGTTTTGTTATCGAGTTGGATAGGCTCACGTTCCCCACGAGAGCGCCCGGCAGGCGGAGCGTGCCAGGATTCTTTATTCGAGCGCTGCTGCGCAGCGCCATGTTCAAGACGAGGAAGTTCCGAAAAGCTAGCATTCATGCGGGCTGCAGAGCAATTCTCACGCAACATTCCGGCATGATCTTCATGGTCAAACGTATCAGAGTTGAGGCGGAATTTGGAAGGCTGAACAGCAAAGGAAAGGAAGGAAACCAACGAGCGAAAAGCATGGATCGACGCGCTGAAAAACCACGTCAGCACTGAGCGGACGAGGAGACAACATCGACGGCTGCCCATGGCAAACGCGATCATCACAACCAGAGCCAACAGCGTGCAAGCAGTGGCTACAGACATGTGAAAAGCTATGCTCGTGGAGTCACAAAAAAACATCAAGAACCCGTGTTACATTCAACTCATTCCACCGATTTCGCACGCCATCATCCTTAATGTTTTCTTGCGCTTTACCCCGGCAGTTCTAAGCCTTAGGTTTCGCTTCGCTTAGTGCGTATTGCATCGTCCTGGTGCAATACCGGCCGTAGGCACTTCTCCTACGCCGATTACAATACAAAGTTGGGATAAGCCAACCCTACCGACAATACGTAGAACTACCGATTATAGCCGAAGCATCCTCCGAAAGTTCCGGTAGGAATTCCCTGCATCAACGAAATGTGCGAATCGAACAAGAAATAAGCGTTTTCCCCTGATCCATCAGGCGAAATGATGCATTGAAAAGACTCTCCCTTGAGTCTATGTTCCCTTTCCCTGTGCTGCAAAATAGGGTGTAGGACAGATTCCTACACTATGAAATTTTCGTGATGTTTTTGGACCGTTTTATGACTTCTCCGTCATAAATCGCACAATTTTATCTTTAATGCTTTTGAAGAGTGATGTATCTCTCAGATGGCTTCACAGCCATCCTACGCTCCATCCCAAATCATTCGCATCGCGGCACCCTGCACACGTGTTTCTTGGTGCTTCGATCCATCCGGCTACATAGGTGGTGTTCACTCTCATGATCACCCCGAAGCACCCCTTGTACTCGCAGCAGCGAGTGAGATTCATGGTGGGTCTTCTGCGCGGAACACGTCTCGTCTTCTCACAATCGTGAGCAATACACTGTGGAAGGTCCCAGGCTCATGAAACGCGACAGACACTTTTCGCTTTCCTCTCGGTGATGGTACGCGTTGCCAGGCGAGGGCAAAGCCGCATTGTTACGATGCGAGCGGAGGAAATTCGGCCGGATATTTGCGGTAGGTTTATCAACAGCTAAAGAGGGGATGCGAGAGCAGGTGCGGAGATAGCGAGGTGAAGAATAAGACGCGCAAAGCGCGGCGTGAATAATAGTCTCCCCCTGCCACATTTTCTGTAATTTGACCGATAGGATGTTGTGTTTTTGTATCGAACATCGGACGTGATTCTTCGCAGCCATCGTACCATTTTCCGAGCCAGCCTCCTCGTACTCCTCAGTGTACTTTGGGCTTCGGCAGCCGTGCATGCTGAAGATTTTCAGGTGGTAGGAGCCACGATGATTGGCGGTGAAACGGTGCTCATTCGCACCAATGGTACAGAGGTTCGCTACAGCACGCAGTTGTCGGACGACAAGCAGCACCTCAGTATACGAGTTCTCAATGCCGGCATTCGAAGCGAGCAGCGAGAGTTTAATAGCCCCCGTGGCCTCATCGAAAGTTGCTTTCTGCAACAATCCGGCCGCGACGTCGTGGTGAGCATTTACTTCCGCAAGGCTGCCGGATTTACCGCGGTTCTTCTCCCCTACTCACGATCCATAGATGTTGACATCTTTGAGTGGAGCAAAGTCAGTGGCTCCGAAGATCAGTATCGAAGCGGCCTGATCGCCCTGCAAAACAACGTGCTGTCCGTTGCTAAGGAATTGTTGTTCTCGGCTGCGGAAGCCAGGCATCCGGATGCGACCGCCTTCGCCGGTTTTTTGTCCGCAAAAGAGGGAAATTTTGATGCCGCCAAATCGTACTATCTGCAAGCCGTTGAACGGAAGAGTTCGATTGCAGATGTGTATGGTGGCTTGGCTCAGGTCTACCGAGCCCAAAACGACGAGTTGAAGGCCAGAGATTACGAGCGCATTTTTGTCGAGCGAAACGGTCGTCCACCCTACTTCGACCAAAGCATCGAGAAAATCCCTATCACCCAGTCGGTCGTTTCCGAGCCCCGCTCCCTAGCTGCACTCAGCAGCCCCATGGGAGGGAATGACTCGAGCACTTCGCCACTGAGTCAGTCTGTAACACGGAAGGACAGTACCGAATCCTACCTGCAGCAACTCCATAGCATACAGGGAAAGTCCGCGTCCGACAGCTCCTCAAACCGCAGCACAGCTCAGGCACCGTCTTTCGGTTCCTGGGCAAACAGTGCACTGCTCGGTGTTGGATTGGCCCTGCTATTTATAGGCTTCATTTTTGTCCGCGGCTTCTTGCAATGGAAAAAACAGCAACTCGCTTATTTGCAACGCCTTGCTGACGAATCGCAGAAAAACGGGCGTTTTGGCAACGATTTACAGAGCGCTATGGCTGTTTCAGATCAGCAAGCTGCCAATGTCTATAAACGTAGCGCCTTCAGCCAGGCGGAGGTGCCATCGGGTCTCTCCCAGTCTTCCCGTCTGGACGGATCCAATCCCCCGGAACCCGATGTATCTGATGCCCGCGGTGTAGACGAGGCATCTTCCCTGCAGACTTTAAGTGATGCTGCAGCCTTTGCACTTAAACAACGACAGAAAGCGCCCGCTGGGAGTACACCGAAGACAGCATCAACAAGTTCAGACGAGCTTTTTGATTTCGATGAATCGTTCTATGCCCGAAGAGACAAGGAGCGACCGCGCGCAGGCACCGCGGATGCAGAGGAATCTACCTCAGTGTCCGGCTCCTCCGATATTGCCAGTCCTCTCTACAATACGCCGGGAGAACCACAGCTCAGTTCACGCGAACAAGTTCCCGCGAAACCGACCCCGATTGATGCACCGGGTGGATCGCAAATCTTGGACGTAGATACCGAGTCGCTGGAAGCTCTGGCGAAGCAGCTTGGCGTCGACCCTTCGTTATTGTCGTCAGTTCGCAATAGACAGTCCGTAACGAAGCAAAAGGTGTAGACTGGTTTCATGAGCGATTTGAGCAGTAACGGGTGCCGTTAAACTATGTTAAGCACCAAGATTCCGTGCTGTAAATGTCTCGTCAATAATATATTGCACCTGAGCAACGCGTTTCGGCATGTCTTTCACCAACAGGCTCCAAATGACCATACGATTACATACGGCAGGTTTTCTTTGGATTCTGGGCATTTCGGTATGTGGAGTGATCATGCCCGTCTTCGCTCAAAGCCCCTCAGCGTCGGCCGCCACAAGCTCTGCACCGTGGTGCTTCATGCCCTCAGCAGTAGTAGCCAGCGGCGTCGATGCCTTGGCAACCCCCTTAGCTGCGGTTGGTCGGAGTTTGGCGATGACATCGCTTGCCGGATCGACAGCCGGTAGAGTTCAATCTGCTGAACCGCAAGAATTTCTCAGCCCTGCATCGGCGCGCGTCGTGTCGGATTCCGTGTATTCGCACTTGGAATGGAAATTCAACAACCGCGACAAGGTCATATTAACGCTCACACTCACGGAAGACCAATCAGTCGACATCTCGTTGTACAATATCCTTGGCAAAAAAATCAAGGAGTTTGAGCATTCCTATATGACCGAATGTAATCGCAAGGAACTCAGCTATTCGCTCAGCGATGTCCCCATGGGAGCGTATATCGTTGCCGGCCAGGGAAGTTCATTTCGCTCCGCGTTACGCATTATCGTCTCCGACAAAGACTAAGCCCGTTGCTTGACACTCGTCAGCTACTCCTCATAACAATCGATACACCCTTCGTCCATCAAGAAGCGCTGCTCAGGTTAGCGAGTGTGCTGTATATTTGGAAGCGCATGAAAGTTTCATGCCGATGCGATTCAACAGGGACGTTGTTCTATCGATGAGAGTACGCTTTTCAGCTATTGGAATTCTGCTTGGTCTTCTCAGTTCATGCACGCTTCGCGTGTATGCTCAATCGGAAGCCGAGGGCTATTCCAACTCCTACCTTCTCCGTCCTGTCGGCGCTCGAACCATAGGGTTGGCGGGCGCGTACACTTCCGGAGTGAACGAAGCCAACGCTGTGTTCTGCAATGCCGGTGCGCTCAGTCAACTCGGCAACAACCTCCAACTCAGTACCATGCTTTCGAGTTTGAGCTATGGTCGTTATCAAAACACCGTGGCTCTTGCCCAAAACGTTGGAGCGGGCATAGGGGTGGGTCTGTGCTTTAACTCGATGACCAATCCGGAATTTGCCCACATCAACGCTGCCGGTAACACGTTGGGAACGGCAAGCTATCGAGAGTACGCGGTTGGACTAGGAATTGGAAGTCATATCGGTTCCTTTGGATTTGGCGCAGTGGCAAAGTACCTGAGTGACAAGCTTAGCAGCCCGGCAACCACCGCCGATGGTTTCGCCTTTGATGTTGGGATTAAGAGTCCTCTGGCCCACGTCCTTAACATCGGTCTCACCGTCCAGAACATCGGGTCTGTAAAATGGAACAACAGCTCCGCCACGAAGGAATCTCTCCCCTGGATCATAAGAGGTGGCATCAGTACCGAAATCCCCCTGTCTAACGATGACTATGTGCAACGCAGTACGTCGTTAGGTGAGTCCGACACGATACACGTTCCTCCCACCCGGTATGTCATGCTCGCCCTCGAAGCCGATTATGCTCGTTCGTCTACATGCCCGAGTATTGTTTTTGCGGCAGAACTCGCAGCAAGCGAATTGCTGAGTTTGCGTGCCGGCATCGGTCTACTCGCCGACGAGTTTGGTGAGACACGATTTCTGCCCATGAGCGTGTATTCCGGTGGCTTCAGTTACCGCTTTTTGGCTACAGATCTGCCCTTTCAAATCCAACTGGACTACGCGGCCTCGCACGAGTACAGCTCGGCAAGCGCCATTACACACCATTTCTCGCTGGTTTTTAACTTTTAGGGCTTTTCCCTACGCTGAATACCCGCTTCAAGCGTCTCTCAGCCATGTAGGCTTGTCCACGCGTGCTGTATGGTGTATAAATTCACATTGTATTATTGTCCGGAACACACTATTTTTGCAGGCTTTATTGACGTAGCTAATTCGGAGACCTATTATCATGCATCCCAAAGTACAGCTCATCGAACAGATGACGATCGCGCAAACGCAGGACATTCGTAAGAACAAAGACGGTGATCTGGCGCGGGATATCCCTTCATTCGGACCGGGCGACACCCTAACGGTTGCCGTACGCGTTGTTGAAGGTGAAAAAGAACGTATTCAGAATTTTACCGGCGTGTGCATCGCTCGTCGTGGTGGCGGATCAAATGCCACGTTCCGCGTTCGCAAAATCTCGAACGGCGTAGGCGTTGAGCGTATTTTCCCCTTGCACTCACCAAACATTCAAGGCATCAGCGTAGATCGTAGCGGTCACGTTCGTCGCGCGAAGCTGTATTACCTTCGTGGTATGAGCGACAAGAAGGTTCGCCAAAAATTGCACCAAAGCTAAGCGAGTCTTCTCGCTTCAGTTTTCGTACAGATTTCTTCTGATTCGGTCGGGCTAGTGCCCGACCGTTTTTTTTTGCGGCACATATACGTGTTCAGCTGTGCACATCCGAAGCACGTCCTCCCGATTCCCGGCTCTCGCTCCTCCTACCCTCACTACTCTCTGTTCCTCTGTCTTTTCGCCTCGCTCAAATGTTTTCAACACTCGCACTTCCCTGTTGTGCCTGGGTTGTCCCTTCGTCAATTTTGCAATTCGCCAGTACACAGCTCTAGCAACACGATGACATTCGGCTGTGAAGACAATGGTTTTTGCCAATCACAGCCAACGGCAACGTCGTCCGTACCGGCGCAATTCATTGGCTGAGGATTGCAGATACCAGATTTCTGAACTTTGTGTACATGATCTTCAGCTGAAGCACAGGTGACTGTGGCTACATCACCGTTAACAACGCAACTACTAGTAACAATTCAAACGATCATCGGAGTATTTCATGGCAGACGAGAAAAAAATGGAAAAGACAGAGAAGCTTGACAAGAACGACAAAGTAGCCGGCAACGGTTCAGTCGGATCAAAAACGGAACCGGGCAAACCCGACCCACAGAAGCTCAAAACGGCGATGAGTGCCATTGAGCAGATTGAAAAACAGCATGGCAAAGGCAGCATCTTGCGTTTGAGCGATGCGCATCCTATCCAAGTGGAAGCCATTTCGACAGGGTGTTTGTCCTTGGACGCAGCCATCGGTGTTGGTGGATTTCCACGCGGTCGTATTGTCGAAATATTTGGTCCCGAATCCTCCGGTAAAACCACGGTGTGCTTGCAAGTCATTGCGGAAGCACAGCGTCGCGGAGGCTTAGCTGCTATTGTGGACACAGAACACGCGCTGGACATGAGCTATGCCCAACGACTCGGCGTGGATTTAGACAATCTCCTGCTCTCGCAGCCTGAATTTGGAGAGCAAGCGCTAGAGATTGTCGAGACCCTTGTACGTAGCGGCGCTATTGATGTAATCGTAATCGATTCGGTAGCAGCACTGACGCCGCGTGTGGAAATCGAAGGCGAAATGGGCGACGCTCAAATGGGCTCGCAAGCGCGCCTGATGTCGCAAGCAATGCGCAAACTGCAAAGCGTGATCGGCCGCTCCAATGCGGTGGTGATTTTCACCAATCAATTACGCTCTAAGATCGGAGTGGTGTATGGTAATCCTGAAACAACAACCGGTGGCAATGCCTTGAAGTACTACGCATCGGTTCGCATCGACATCCGTCGAAAAGATGTGATCAAGGATGGCACTGATATCGTTGGTAATCGCGTTCGTGCCAAGATCGTCAAGAACAAGGTGGCACCACCGTTCAAGGAGTGCGAATTCGACATCATGTACAACGAGGGTATCTCGAAGATTGGTGACATGATCGATCTTGCGGTTGAATATGGTCTGGTTACCCGAAGCGGCTCATGGTTTGGCTATGCGGAGGAACGGGTACAAGGTCGCGACGGCCTGCGCCGAATGTTGCAAGACGACGCCGCGTTATTGTCACGCCTTGAAAAAGAAGTCCGTGACAAACTCTTCGCGGGTGCCGAAGGAACAGACAAAAAGAAGTAGTCCCATTCAAACATTGCTGAGGAGTCGAATGCAGTGCTCATGAACTGTTGTAGCGACTTTCAGATGTTGGAATACTTCACATAATCCGAAAGGGTTGGCGTGAAGTCGGCTGCTCGCTACGCTATCGATACTGCAGCAGTCAATAAACACTCGATCAAGCGATGACAAACGTGATCAGTCTGCAAACGACTGATCACGTTTCTGTTTACGGACGAAGAACCATGACCGACGTGACGATGAATCTCAACGCAAAAATCACACAACTGGTCGCCTCGAAAAAGCGCCCGGAGTACGTTAATATCTACGTCGACGGTGAGTTTGCCTTGCAGGTTTCCATGGACGCGGTATTGAAATATCGTCTGAAGAAGGATATGCCGTGGACGAATGAGCTTCAAACTCAGCTCAGTGATATGAAACGGCGCTTTAAAGTTCGTAGCATGGCGCTCACATACGTCAACTATAAAATGCGCACGGAAGAACAAGTGCGACGTCGGCTCACACAACGTGAATGCAGTACGGAGGAAATAGAAGACGCCATTGCATTCCTCCGCGAATTTGAGTATCTCAACGATGAAGTCTTTGCACAGATGTTTGTGCGCGATCGCCTACTCCGCTTGCGCGTATCTGCGCGTGGCTTGATTCAAGAACTCCGAAAGCGTGGGATTTCATCGGCATTGGCTGAACACACGGTCGACACGCTCTACCCTCACGACACAAGTCGTGACCTTGCCATGGCGGCAGCGGAAAAGAAGATGAAGAGTCTCTCGCACCGCTCGCCTGAAAAACAGAAGGCTGCACTGCAATCCTACCTTCAACGCCAAGGCTTTGCCTGGTCTATTATTCGCGATATCGTTCCACTCTGCCTTCAAACATCCGCAGCTGACATTCAAACGTCGGCCGACCATCAGTTCGATGAGAATGAAACTGAGCCATCGGACGAATAGTCATTGCCCACCCTGCAGTCAAGAGCACTCCAATCCTGAGATGTCAGTGTCTTGTTCAAAGAGAGCGTCACTTCGCTATTCACCACCGCCCCATCACGGGCTGAGCGTTTCAAGTACCACCTGAGCCTTCGCCAATTCTAGGCGACGAATCAAGGCACCCATTAAGCTGCATTTAGCCGTCGCAAATTCTATCGCATTCTAGGCTCTTCGCTTTGTCTTTGACTTTGACTTTGCATTCGCATTAGCCTTAACACTTGCCTTGATTGTTTTTGAAGTGGCTCTGGTGGCTGCAGACTGTACAGACCTCACAGACTTTGCGGCTTGCGAAGGATGAGGAGATGAGGCGGACATGGAATCTTTGGAGGACTTCCCACCCACAGTTTTTGCGACGTGTGAATTTCCGGATACTGTCTGGCCGGTCTCTTTTGACTTTGGCAGAGGTGCTTTCTTTGGCCTTGCTTCTTTGGCACGTACTTTCGTTTTGGTCGCATGAGCAAGAGCTGCGCGCACATCGGATGTATCGCCGGTGTAGTCAACTGCCAATTTCCGACTGAATTCTGTTGCCGTCTGAAGGATGTTTTCGAGTTGTGTGAGATTTACGTCCGACAGTTTCTTGATGTACAAGCAACCAACGCCTGCTGAGTGTGCACCAAGACTCTTCAGCATCGGTTGAACAAACTGGAGGCCGCAGCCAATGTACAGGCTCAAGGCACTCTTGCGTGCAGACACACCAAGCATAAACCAGTCACTGAGCTTACCCGACCCATTCACAAATCGATAATCTCCAACGCCTACGATACTACTCCCCCACATATGAGCAATGTCACCCGTGCAGCGTTCCATCATGCCGATGAGTTGCTCACAATCTGAACGCATGTGCTCTGAGGGAATGGATTGCAGGTATTCGGATACACGAAGAGCAGTTTTCTGAGTCTTGTTTTGAGCCATGATTTCGCCACTACCGTGATGATCATTGTTAGAATCTCGCTATCGCCTATCAAGATAAGCAGGCGCAGACGAACAAGACCAACGCAAGGACCGGCTCGCTCGTTAAGAGTCCGCTCATGCTCCTGCCTTCGCTCTTGGGTACCGTCGGACGCTCGTGAATTCCGAACTCTTATCCCGCAGAACACAAACCGAAAAGTACAACGGCGAGATAAAAACGATGAAGTTCTTTGTGCGCACCCAAGCCACACACGTTGACTATGGGTTGTTCAAGGCCTGTGATGCGGAGCAATGGGATTAGGAAGTAGTCAAGGGTGCGATCGCGGTGGCGGCGCGCAGCGCGCACGAATTGAAAGGCCTTTGAGAAAACCACATGAGTTGAGGGTCTATATTTGCAGTATGACCATTCTTGAACGTCGTCCTGCGCTGATCTATGTCTACGTCACACTTGCATGGCTTGTGCTTCATGCGTGTAGTTGGAACACAGCAAATTGGTCATTTGGCGATGACTTCGCCTATGCCCTACCGGTGCAACAGATGCTTAAAACCGGTGAGATGCATTATACGAATTGGAGCTCGATGACTCTTGTGCTTCAAGTGTGGCTTGGAGCCGGACTGAGTTCGCTCATGGGATTTTCGTTCGACCACTTACGACTATTGAGTGTACTCTCACACTTGAGTTTCATCCTGGCGTTCTGCGCCATCGCAGGTCGCATGAAGCTTCACCCGTGGTGGACAGTGTTGGCAGCGTTGCTCCTTCTCTTTCAGCCGCTGATAGTTGAACTGAGTTTGTGTTTTGATACTGACCTGCCCTTTCTCGGCATCCTGATGTGGTCCGTGTACTTTTTCCTTCGTTACGTGCAAGATTCCAGATTGCTGGATTATGTGCTCGGCATGGTGCTGTGCGTAGCCGCCTTTTTCATTCGTGACCTGGCATTGGTGATAGCTGCGGCCTTTGCTCTAACGCTAGTGCTGAGAGAGCGATGGAGTTCACGCTCAATTGCACTCGCGCTGACAAGTGTCGTGGTGATGTCGGTTGCATATCTCTCCTGGAGGTGGTGGCTAGGCACGATGCATGGTCTGCCGGCGAGCATTGATTATAGCCGACACCGAATGATTGAAACCTGGACGCATCCGAGCTTAGTCCTCAACAGCTACTCGCGTAACTTCCTGTATGCAACATGCTACATGGGATTGTGGATGTTGCCTGTGGCTGTAGCGGTGTTGGTGCGGTCTATCAAACAAAGGAAAACATCGGAGATCGTTTTGGCACTGGTCTATGCGTCGCTATGTTCAGTTGCTTTATTCATAAGCCCGAGGGCATTGCAGGAAGCATCCGATCAACTGCTCAACCAATTTGTGCCGTACGCGGATCTGGCTAATGTCTATCGATACGTACACGATCCACTCCCCACTCCGCCGAGCTGGAGTATTGCCGTGGTGCTTGTTCTGGCGTGTCTATCTGCAGGAGTGGTAGTGAGTCACATTCTCTGTGCTTTCCACTCCACATCAACTCAGGCGGAGGGCAGTAAGCCGTCGCTCATTTCTATCATCCTGCTGCGCTCACATCGTAATCCGGAGAAGTTCTTGTTTCTTAGTATCATCCTCATCTATTCGATACTGATATCTTCCCAGTGGATTCTCCACCGTTACTACCTTCCACTTCTACCATTTGTATTTCTCATCACTATTCAATCGCTGAGCAAACACGAATGGAGGCCGGCGCCGGGCACGCGACGAGTGATCTTTGTATTGAGTGCAGTGCTGATGTATAGCGGACTTGCGAATGGTCACGATTTTATGGCACATCAGCATGCCATGGTTCAGATGTATGAGTATGCGGAAACGGTGGTTGGTACCGATGCGAACCACCTTGATGGCGGCTTCAGTTACAACTCGCTCCGTAATTACGATTACTCGTACGTGGCGCAGCCATCCAAAAACTGGTGGTGGGTGCATGGCGACGACTACGTGATCGGTGAAGCACCAATGCTTGGCTTAACAGAGATACACCGTATCGAGTATAGCCGATGGCTGCCCCCGGGAATAAACGGAACTATCATTCTTCATCAACACCCCGCGAGTCGCTGAGCGCGACACATCATACGATAGATCTTCACTCGACGATACAGCTTTGCTTCAAAGCGAGTTCCCGTGAATAGTCACGAATCACTAAACTGCGTTGTAACGCAAAAGTGTCAACACAGAAACAGACGATGTTGATGAGCCTACGCTGCCGTTTTATCAGATGGATGAGCTGTCCCGGCTGACGACTGCGCTCCGCCTGCCTTAGAGCTGCGCTTGATGATTCTCGGCTTCTTTACTCCTTGTAGAGGCGCATCGTCACCGTAATATGCATCGTACTTGTAGTAGCGATAGTACTTGTAGTACGACCCGTAGTTGTTACTCACGTTGAAGTCGTTGAGAACAATACCAAGTAAGCGACCGCCAACACGATTGAGCGTATCGCGACTCTTCATCACGATTTCCATGTGGGTGCTTTCTGCCCTGGCGACGAGGATGTAGGCATCAACCATGGTCGACAATATCACCGCATCGGTGACCGCTACGACCGGAGGTGTGTCGATGATGATGGTTGTGTACCGACCCTTTAGTTCCTCCAGTAACTCTTTCATGCGGCGCGAACCCAAAAGCTCTGAGGGATTGGGCGGAATAGGGCCGCTTGTCATAATGTCCAAATTCGGAATACCACTTTGGCGAATAGCATCATCAACGCTTCGAGAACCCACGAGTACATCCACAATACCGGGTTCTTTCGTCGTGTGAAAGACATTGTGGCCAACCGGACGTCGTAAATCACAATCGATCCATAACGTCTTGTTTCCGGTCTGAGCCATGGTAGTTGCGATGTTGACGGACGTGGTCGACTTCCCTTCTTGCGGAACGGAGCTCGCCACCATCACCGTTTGCATGTGTTTATCGACAGCGGCAAACTGAATGGCAGTGCGAATGCTGCGATAGTTTTCTGCAATGGGAGACTTAGAGTTGAGGTGCGTGATGAGGTGAGAGCTTACCAGTGTTTCCGGTTTAAGATTGGCAAAGAACGCTCGGTTATCGTCGTTGATTAAATCTTCGCTCTCTGCCACACTCAGATTACGCGGAATTTTCGGAATCGCGGCGAGGACAGTAAATCCTCGGTTTTCAAGATCTTCAGGAGTGCGAATAGTTGCATCCATGAAGGAATGTCCAATCACGAGTCCGACTCCCAGCAACAACCCAATGATACAGCCAATGGCGAGATTTAGCATCCGATTGGGACTCACCGGAATGGTGTTCGCCACCGCTGGTTCGAAAACGCGAACGTTTCCAAATACCGATTGTTCTGCAATCGTGGCTTCATTCAGCTTTTCGGACAGGAGATCATTCAGTTTGCCGAGCGAGCTGCTGGTGCGCTCCAAGCGCGCCAGATCAATCACTCGTGAAGGAATATTACGGAAGTCGGCTTCCGCCAAGCTGCGGGCATTTTTAAGCGCTTCAGCTTTAGCGGTTTCAGCTTGCTTTTGAATTTCCAGTTCGAAGATGCGTTGCTTGAGAGCGTTCAAAGCAAGGGTCGGGCTGACTGTCCCGTTCGTGTTGGATCCTTGGGGAAGAGTAACCGGCACGCTACCGAGCTTGGAGCGACGAAGCTCTTCGGTCTTCTGACGGAGCTTGCCTTTGAGATCGTTAATCTGTTGCTCCAGTTGTCCCATGGCATTATCGTAAGCCACCTTCGACGCATAGCTCTCATTCTTGGTAATGATCAAGTCGCGGCGGACTTCCAGTCGCGCTATTTCATTTTGTAAGGACTCGATATAGGGATTGGCCGATGCCGCCAAGTCATCACTAAACTCGGGTTCAACTTCTTTAAGCTGACGCTTGTATTCCTTGAGCGTACGGTCGAGCGTTTGCTCCATGATCTTGGACTCGTTGTACTTGGAATCGAAGTCCGACATTTTTTGAATAATGTTCTTGGACTGCTCATCCATTTCTACCGCGCGGTTTTGACTCATGTACGTTTGCAGTTCGCCTTCCGCCTTGCTAAGAGTATCGTGCGTGCGATCTACCTGCCCGCTCAAGAAATCGCAGATGCGATGCGCATTGGTGCGATTTACATTCTCGTTGTCACTCTGGTAAGTCTGCACAAAGTCATTGATAATCAAAGCCGCCTCATCTGCACTAGTAGAACGCACGTGCACTTCCACTACGTCGGCATCACGAATAGACAGCAGCTGAAGATTCTCGTTCAGCCGAGCCGCTACTGCTTCTATGGTGTCATTTGAGGTTTGCGGACGGTACTTTTCGCGCAGGTCATCAAAGCTGAGTATTGGAAGCAGGGTCTGCGTTCCAGGAATCGTTCTCTGCGAGCGAATCAAGCGCGCTGTGGCAAGCATCAACGGTTTCGATCGCATCACTTCTACTTCGTTCTTAATGTTGCGTTCTTCCTGACCCATCATGCCGAGAAAGAGACTGGTGGCATTGGGTGACTTCTCGGTCGAAATCAACATCTTCGCGTGCGACTCATAGATCCAGGGCCGCGTCCAGGTATAGAGCACAGTCAGCGCTGCGACCGCGAGAAATGTCCCGATGATAATCCACTTTCCGCGTCCAATAATGTTCAGATAATCCACAATTTCGGTGTGTCTTCTGCTTGGAGCCGGGTCCGGCAATTGCGCCCTGTTGAGCGAATAGGACGGTGTACCGGAAGTTGGTGGGAACTGCTGCGTATCCATACGATTCTGGAGTAGTTGAACTTCGTCGGAAGCGGAATCACTGACGATTTCCCCGCCTTCGATGGTCTGCCATGCGTTTCCTGCGTTGGCATTCACATGCCCATGTGCAATCCCTGTGCCAAGCCCCATCCACTGTCTTCACGAAGGCATTTGACCAAGCCTTTGCGGCAAAACAACCGTAAAACAGCCGAAAATGAAACCCGAAGTCCTCATAGCGCGAAGCGCGTACGTATCAAAATCCGATAAACGAAGAGGGATTATGATACGTGCCGGCTTCGCCGTCACTCATCAAGGCGCGGTGGTGAACAAGACGTCGCACGTAGAGCGTAACAGTCAACGTGTCAAACGAGAGATATTCTGCATCGAAACGTGCGGAAGCGCAACTTAGGAACCGCTAACGGCACCGCTGTCTGAAGGGAGTTCGTTGGAGGAGTCATCCACTGCATGCTGGGAAGGACGAACTTGTTCACGTAGCATGAAGAGTCCGCCAATGATGGTAACCGGTATATAATTAAGCATGAAGGTGAGCATCGAGTAGGCCATTGCCTCTTCTTTGGACACGCCGAAGAGCGGAATCATGGCGGTGACTAACACGGTGGGAATGAAAATGAACGCGCCGGGCAAGGGCGGTGTGAGAGTGGTTGCAATAGCCATCACCAAGAGCACAATACAGGCATCCAGGAAACTTAGGGAGTGAATCAATGGATCCGGCGTCGCTACAAACATGACGTACACCGGGAGAATATAGAACAACCAGATGAGGCAGGATTGAATGGCAAGAAGTGGATACTCAGAGGGTTTCTTCAAGATTTCCAGGCCCGACTTAAAGTTACCGAATGCTGATGCCGCTTTGTCGTGCAAAGCTCTCGAGAAGGGCTTCACTGCTACACGGAGAATCCACTCAGCAGCAGGAGTGAGGACCAGTATGAGGAGCACCAGAAGTAAGCCTACAGCACTTATTGCCACGGATCTGGTGATGCTCTGAAGATTGTACTTTGGCAAAACGCTTTGCAGACGTTCCCCTACAAAAAACAAGGCGATAGCCATGAAGAGTAAGAGATTGAGAATATCCACAAAGCGCTCAATCACGACGGAGGCGATGGCTTTTGAGAGACTAATCTTTTCGCGACGGCTGAACGCAAAAGGCCGAAGAAATTCGCCGCTCCGAGGAATGATATTGTTGGCGGCGTAGCCAAGCATGACAGCGGAGAAGAGATTCAACAGAGAGGTCTGTTCTTTTACGGGTCGCAACATGGTTTTCCACCGCCACGCTCGTAGTAAGTGCGAGATCAAAACGAAAGGGATGGAAATCGATGCGATGGCAAAATTTGTCGCCAGGAGTTTGCTGCCTAATTGCATGAGGTCGACATTGGCAACATGGAGAACGATAGCGAACGTGACACAGAAGACGAGCAGCGTGAGCGCAACTCGAACGATGGTATTCTCCAAAAACTTCATGCAGTGATTCTAAGTGAAGTCGCAAATTAAAAAAAACAGTCTGCCGAGAACCATAGCGCGGCAGACTGTTCGGAATCACACGATCACGCTCCTATCGCGCAATCACGAATGGTAGCGACAATTCGGCTCCATCGCTATGCAACACCATGAGATAGGAACCGGCAACCAGCGTCGAGAGTGGTATTTGAATCACTTGATTGCCGCTTTGCAATACAGCAGGCATGCTGAGGACAACCTTCGCATCGTTGGATACAACGTCGATCTGTGCATAAGCACTCAGAGGGCGGGCGTTGGACAGTGACACGCTCAAACTACTCGATGCCGGCGTGGGAAAGATGCGCGTGATACGCAGACCATTTTGCTCCGGACTCTCATTCACACTCCCAACACCGTCATAGGAGCATACACCAATCACAAAGCGGTCTGACAGCACCATCTGAGTTCCGTCGGCGCTATTTGACAATCGAACCCGCGCGCTATCGGCCGTTTTACCCGCCGGTATACTCCACACGATACTCTGCGCGGTACCGTCGGCACTTGAATTCACGACTTGGGTCAAGGGGAATGTCGAACCATCGTTTCGAGAATAGCGAATGTCTAGCGACGGAATAAAATCGCTTTGCCAACGAATGAGAACCTTGTGTTCGGCGCACGCAGTGTCACCGGATTTGGGACTCAGAATACTAAGCGTCGGAGTACCAATCGCAAATGCTTCGCTCAATTCGATCACGGTTCCGTTAGCCCCAACTAGTCGAATACGAGCACTTGGCGCATCGATATCCGGTACGCGCCACTGCATTTGCGTGACGTTTGTGTCGGTAGCCACATCAGACCATGGCTCCGTACCCGTAGCCGAAAACTGCACCGAGTTTGTCGTAATGAAGGTCCGTGTCCAGGCTATTTGCTCCGTCGTTTTTCTTCCGACGCGGCGTCCACCGGTCCATCCTTGCAGTTTGAGAGATGCCGATCCCAGCGTGAATACGACGTAGGATGTATCTGCTACTGACGGGTTCGCCGGATCAAAAATTCTCACCATTGTTTGCGTGGAGGAAGTCCCGGGAGCCGGATACCAACGGTAGTATCGATCTGTTGCCGGTAGGTTCGTTGCTTCAGCAATGGGACTGAAGTTCTTCCCACCGTCGAGTGAGTACTCGATATTCACCTGGTTTACATTGGCGCTGAGCCACTGAACCACAACCCCGGTATCCGCGCGAATGATCTGATCCGGTCCGCCAATTGGTTCTGCAAGCATCAGAGTTGGGGCTGTGGGAGACACCAGACATCCGGAATGTTCGGCGCCGAAGCGCACCACGGTGTCGACCGGAAACAAAAAGGTATAGCGTGGACCCGGGTTTTCAGAAATCAGGTGACAATAGCTCATGATGCTTCCCTTGTTTGGCTTGGGAGTACCGTTCCAACATGCATCAGACACGGGTATGTTACCGGTGGTACTGACGCACGAATCGAGAGGAGGATTCCAGACACAATCGTGTGTGTGCTTTGCCCAGAAGGTGTGTCCCACTTCGTGGGCGGTGACGTATGCGTCCCACTGATATCCCTGAGTGGGCATGATACTGTTCGTGCGAATTCCGCACGCAGCGTATCCCATGTCTTTCTTGCACAATCCGGTCAGCCAGGCGATACCTCCTACCTCGGTTTTCCCAGGCACCGTGTACAGCACGGCAACTGAGCGACTCACACCGGTATAATTTTGAATCCAGTAATCGGTGAACTCCTGGAGCAGAGCTTTTATGTCTCCCTTGGCGTTTTGCGTGTAGGGATCGGGATCGTCATCGGTGTGAATCAAGATATCCCCAAGTGTAAAGCCAACACTTACTTCACGTTCGTACACGTAACCAACGGTAGCCCAAATCGTGTACAAATAGGCCGTAATCTTTTGTTCGTTCTTGCCCATTTTAGCCCACAGAAAGCGATCGGTCTCAATCGCAACTTTGGCAATAAGCATATCGCGTTTGGCGGGCTCGCCATCATTCAGAATAGCATTCTTCCGAGCCTCTGCTCGGATAGCATCATAATCTATTGGCGTGTATTCCTGTGGCAAGTCCTCGTTACCACAGTAAAATGTGGGTGCTGGACCGTGGGTGTTATCGAGGAGGATTTCTGTCTGCTCTTTTGTGGTTGCCGGAGCCAGCTGCACCATCAAACCACTCGCCCGTTCAATTGAGGCATAGAGATCGTCTCCACTCATTACCACGAAAACATTCGAGCCAGGCTCTTTCTCAATACTACCGCTGAAGCAACGTGATTCCGGGAGTCTAACCTCTGTTCGAGTTCCGTTCGTTCCGAGTTTCCACACATGGGTTTCAAGTCCAAACGGACTCCTGAATTCTTGCAGACGCACAGTGCGTTGTTCGGTCATACTTACCGGAAAATTGGAAAGAACAATGGCCTTTTCCGAGCAAAAGAAAAGACTCTTGGCTCCGGCTGCCGAGAAATCGAAGGCTTTGGCGGATGCTGCATTGGAGGCCAGTCCCGGCACCGAACTCTTCGTAGGAACTATGAATTGTGCTGCAGTGGAATACCGCGTTTGAGCCTGAATACTTAGGCTCGCCATCATGAGGGCAGGCACAACAAGGGAGAGAATTTTCATAAGGCACCAGATTGGCTCGATTAAACAATCGCGATCGCCACGACGGCGGTTCTATCCAAATTAGGCGAAAATGCACCTCGATGTGCTCAGTTCGGGTAATTTTTTTGCCACTCGTGTCTATGCAACACGTTGACAAAGCTACGAT
Organism: Chlorobiota bacterium; assembly: GCA_039810585.1. Taxonomy (GTDB): domain Bacteria; phylum Bacteroidota; class Ignavibacteria; order Kapaibacteriales; family NICIL-2; genus JBBATK01. The sequence continues at coordinate 24,750 of JBDHXF010000029.1, read as the reverse complement.
TTGAGGTACATGCCTGTACTGTATGCTAAATTGGATGATGTACCAATGAACATGCGAAGCATGTACGTAAAAAAAAACAGTCTGTCGTAGTCAGAGCCACGACAGACTGTTCATGACGTTTTGCTAAGGACTCTTAGCGGGCAATAACAAAGGGCAGAGAGAGTTCTGCACCGTCGCTATGAAGAACTACCACATAAGGACCGGATGCTAGTTGTGACAGTGGGATTTGTACAACTTGCTCGCCTATCTGTAATACCGTTGGCATACTAAAGGCAACCTTACCGTCGTTGGACACGATGTCGATCTGAGCAAATGCACTCAAAGCGCGTGCATTCGAGATTGACATTTGCAAGCTATTGGAAGCAGGCGTCGGGTAGATCCGAGTGATACGCAGACCATTTTGTTCAGGACTTTCATTGACGCTACCCACTCCGTCGGTGGTACAGGTTGCGATGACAAAGCGATCGGACAACACCATTTGCGATGCATCAGCAAGATTGGTCAAGCGGATAACGGCGCTATCGGTTTGCTTGTTCGAAGGAATTGTCCATACAAGGCTTTGGACGCTACCATCGGCGTTACTGGACACCACTTGTGTTAAGGGGAACGTGGTTCCGTTATTTCTCGAGTACTTGATATCGAGAGACGGAATGAAGTCACTTTCCCAGCTAATCAATACCTTATGCGTTGCACAAGCTGTATCTCCCGCCTTCGGTGTTAGGATCTTCATCGTCGGGGTACCGATGGCGAATGGTTCGCTTGTGTCGATCACGGTACCATTGGCACCAACCACTCGAATGCGAGCTGCTGTCGCATCCAAATCTGGCACTTGCCACTGCATGAGTGTCGAACTGGTATCTTTTGCCAGGTCAGTCCATGGATCTGTTCCGGTAGCCGAGAACTGCACAGAGTTCGAGGTGATGAAGGTTCTTGTCCACGCGATCTGCTCCGTGGTTTTTCTTCCGATACGGCGGCCACCTGTCCAGCCCTGCAATTTCAGAGATGCTGCACCCAATGTAAAGACGGCATAGGAGGTGTCGGCAATCGTCTTATTGGACGGATCATAAATACGAACCATGGTTTGCGACGACGACGTACCTGCCGGTGGATACCAACGGAAATAACGATCGGTAGCAGGCAGTCCAACAGCATCAGCGATGGTGTTGAAGGTCTTTCCACCATCCAACGAATACTCGATATTCACTTTGGTCACCGCGGCACTCAACCATTGCACGGCTACACCGGTATCGATACGAACAATCTGATCGGGACCACCAATGGGTTCCGCAAGCATCAGCGTAGGCACGGTTGGGGTTTTCAAACATCCTGCGTGTTCTGCGCCGTAGCGAACCACACTGTCTACAGGCAACAAAAAGGTGTAGCGTGGTCCGGGGTTTTCCGAAATAAGGTGACAGTAACTCATGATACTGCCCTTGTTCGGAAGCGGTGTTCCGCTCCAACACGCGTCAGCAACCGGAATGCTTCCACCCGTACTCACACAGGTGTCGAGAGGCGGATTCCATGAGCAATCGTGTGTGTGTTTTGCCCAGAATGTGTGACCAACTTCATGCGCTGTTACAAAGGCATCCCACTGATAGCCCTGGGTTGGCATCACGCTATTGGTACGGATACCACACGTGGCGTATCCCATGTTCTGTTTACACAAACCGGTCAGCCACGCGATACCTCCAACGCTTGTTTTGCCGGGCACCGTGTAAAGTACGGCAACAGAGCGGCTCACACTGGAATAGTTTTGAATCCAGTTGCTGGTGAATTCTTGAAGCAATGCACCGATATCACCCTTAGCATTTTGTGTGTACGGATCCGGATCATCATCCGTATGAATGAGAATGTCGCCTAACGTAAAACCAACGCTCACTTCTCGTTCGTACACATAGCTAACCGTAGCCCAAATGGTGTAGAGATAGGCCGTGATTTTTGCCTCATCCTTGCCCATGCGTGCCCAGAGAAAGCGGTCGGTTTCGATAGCCACTTTGGCCATAAGCATTGGCAGTTTGGAAAAATCCGTTTGCGTTTTGTTACCCTTTTTCGCCGTGGCATGACGTTGTAGGATCTCATCGTAATCAATAGGAGTGTACTCTTGAGGCAGATCCTCGTTGCCACAATAGAATGTGGGAGGTTGAGCGTGCGTGTTGTCCAACAACACTTCTGTTTGAGCCTTGGTGGTTGCCGGCGCCAGTTGCACCATCAAGCCACTGGCACGCTCTATCGAGCTGTACATTTCGTCACCGCTCATCACGACAAAAACCTTTGAACCATCTTCGCCATCGATACTTCCACTGAAGCAACGCGACTCCGGAAGTTTGACTTCCGTGCGGGTTCCGTTCTTGCCAAGCTTCCACACGTGAGTTTCAAGTCCGAATGGACTGCGTGCTTCTTGCAGACGAACAGTTCGCTGCTCAGACATGCTCACCGGAAAATTTGAAAGGACGATCGCCTTTTCATCACAAAAGAAAAGACTCTTTGCACCGGCAGATGAAAAGTCAAACGCTTTGGCTGAGGCTGCATTAGAGGCTAAGCCGGGCACCGCAGACTTGGTCGGTACCATGAACTGCGCTGTGGCAGAATACCGCGTTTGTGCAGACAGCCCTGAACTCAAAACCAACACCGCAATCAGAACAATGGAAAAGTGCTTCATATCTCTTGACAATGGTAAAAATGAATAGTCCACATTGAATGGATCTGCAATCCAGCCCACAATTTAGGACAGAATGCAGCCCACCGGGTGCGATACACGACGAATTTCTACGTATTAGCGTTTGGTGATCAGGGAATAAATATCAGAGTGAACCGCCTCGATATCCTGATTACCATTGATGCTTTGCAGCTTGTGTTGATGCGTATAGTAGGCAATCAACGGTGACGTCTGATCTTGATACACGTTAAGCCTATGTTTTATAACATCTTCGGTGTCATCAGCACCACGACCTCGCTTAACTAATCGAGAGATAATTTCGCTCTCCGGGACGTCGATATTAATAACAGTGGAAATGCTGTTTCGTTTCCGTTCCAGCATGCTATCCAGCTCTTGTGCCTGTGTTAAAGTTCGCGGGAATCCATCGAAGATACAACCGGTTGCGAAGTCCTCTCGTTCGAGCGCCGATTGTACGATTTCCATCACCAAACTGTCCGGCACCAAAGCGCCGGAATCAACGATTTCTTTCACTCGGATACCGAGCGGGGTTTTGTTCTGAATGTGCGCTCGGAACTCATCTCCGGTTGAGAAATGAGCAAGTCCTGTTCGTGAACTCAGAAGTTGTGCCTGTGTTCCTTTTCCCACACCGGGTGCGCCAAAGAGAATGATGTACATGATCTGTATCCCTAAACGTCGCTAAACGACAATGTGACTGTTTCCCTCTTTACAGCGTGGACTGACACACGTGTCAACGTCCACTTCCTTACAATTCATCCCTCTCTTCCGCACCCGGCAGCATCGCCGAATACGAGGCCGAGTACTTTCGAAGCACATTTAACAACGCTTTGAAATCCTTTGGAGGTTCAGCTACAAAACTAAGCCGCTCATTGGATTTAGGATGCGAAAAACTCAGTTTATAGGCATGGAGTGTGGTTCGCTCGATAAGCGCACGCTCGGTTTCATCCTTCTGCAAGCGATACCGTCGTTTCACATCCGACACCCGAAACGAGTCGGCTCGTCCATATACCGTGTCCACCAGCAAGGGATATCCTATGGACGCACAATGTACCCGCAATTGATGTTGACGGCCAGTCTTCAGCGTACACTCAACCAAGGTTGCCACCCGGTACCGTTCCAACACATGGATGTGTGTGAATGAAGCCTTACCCCGGGCCGACGGCATCATCGTTCCCGGCACTCGAGGATTTGGCATCAACGGGATGTCAACATCGAGATCGTCCTGCGGCATAATACCCGAGAGTACTGCGCGGTACAGTTTTTCTACACTGTGTTCTTCAAATTGTATCGATAAGGAGCGATGCGCCTCTGCATTTCTGGCAAACACCATCACGCCACTTGTATCGCGGTCCAATCGGTGGACAACAAAAATCTTTTCGTAGCGCTGCTCTAGCAACGATCTGAGGTTGGCTTCCTGATGCTTAAAACGATCCGGAATACTCAGCATCCCCGGTGCTTTGTTGAGCACCACGACCTCATCATCTTCAAAAAGTATGTCCAGCTGCTTTTTCTTCATTCCGTCGTTCAATGGGTTTCTAATTCGTGCGCCCTTCGGGCCGGCACCACGCTCGTTTATCGTTCGCGTTCGGATCGCTCCGCTGCTAGCAACGTGTTCTTAAGAAGCATGGCACGTGTCATCGGTCCTACTCCACCCGGCACAGGTGTTATGGCTGCGCATTTGGACACCACGTCATCGTAGTCGACATCGCCAACAAGTCGATGACCGGATGCCCGCGTGGCATCGGCAATACGGTTCATGCCCACGTCAATAATCACCACGCCTTCCTTTACATCGTCCGCTTTGATGAGATGTGCGATACCAACAGCCGCAATAAGGATATCAGCTTGACGTGTGTAGTCCCTTAAATTCGGCGTGGCGGAATGACACACCGTTACTGTTGCGTCTCCCCCTCTTCCCTTTCGCAGAAGCAAGTTTGCCATCGGCTTGCCGACGATATTGGAACGACCAATCACAACGACGTGTTTGCCCTTCGTTTCAATTCCATAACGCACAAGCAGTTCGATAACGCCGGCAGGCGTGCACGAAACAAAACCTTCCAGACCAATACTTAAGCGCCCCACATTTTCGGGATGAAATCCGTCTACATCCTTTCGAGGATCAATGGCTTGTAGTACGCGCTGCTCATTGATGTGCTTCGGAAGCGGTAACTGCACCAAGATCCCATGCACGTCCGGGTCCGCATTCCAATGCTTCAAAATGGCCAGTACTGATGCCTCGTCTGTGTCTGCAGGAAGTCGCTCGATAAGCGACCGCATGCCAACTTCTGCGCTATCCATGTCCTTTCCCCGCACATACACGGCTGATGCCGGGTCATCCCCCACCAGCAGTAAGTTCAGTGCCGGAACAGGTAGTCGCTTTTCCTTCCGTAGATCGATGGCGACGCGCACTTCCTCACGAATGGCCGCCGCCGTTGCTTTTCCGTCGATTATCATACTCCCTCCAAAGTAGTTCCGCGCGGGAACAGACCGCTCATTCGACTCAGTACCGAGTCAATTCCAACCTCAACCCTTACTCCTTCCGTATGCTGATGAAGATCCGGATGGTAAAGAACGGAACAGACGATACCGATGAGTACCCAGCTGTACGAAACGATCAGGTTGTCACTCGACAATCCATACACCAATTGATTGCTTGCGATGAAAGGCGCGACTGCTATAACCAGTAAGCGACTGTCAACATCCGAATGCACTGCTCGATATCGAAAGAACAAGGAAAAGGCACGGACACTGAGACTGATCATAAAACCTAGAATAACCAGAAAGCCCAAGATGCCCGTCGTTGCCAGCGTGTACAAATAGGTTTGATGAGTTTGTACATAACTCAGTCCATCATCTGCCTTGATAAAGCCCAGACAACCGAACCCTGTTCCAAGCAACGGTGCTTTCTTCCAGATACTGAATGCGGCTTTTTGATCGGTGGCTCGCGTTTCAAAGGAATCGCCCACCGTCGTTTCCATCTTGTCCCCGCCCACCACATTGGCAGCGATGCGCTGAAAGTAGAGTTCAAACACATCAGTTCCTGAATAACTCACCACTGCCCAATTCGCGGCGACAATCACGGCCGCTACCGTACCGCTAATCATGAGGAGCTTGCGAATATTACTCTGCCGAGAAATCAATAACAGTACCACAACAAATGCCGAGAGCTGCGCCACTGTTGTAAGCGAAAAGGTCAGAAACATCGCGATGAAGGTACTGTATAGGCTGGCAAAAAACAGAAAGCGATTGTTCAGGATGCGCACATTGAACATCAGGTACGGTACGAGCAGAAAGATGGCTGAGAGCGACGTATAAAAAGCAAGTGCAGAGGGCTCGCTAAACACCGATGTGGCGCGAAAGAATCCTTCGTACCCGAGCGACAATTGATCCGTGCCACCAATAGAAACGTTAGTGGTTTGAATCCACGCCAGTGGCCAATCAAAGGCTCTAGCAGGTACTTGATAAATGCCAAATACGTTAACACCTATGGCAAGCACACAATAGGTGCGAAGTGCACGAAGTACCGCTCGGGAGTCGATGGGAATCGACGCGCAACACACAGTGAAGAACCACATGTAACTGAAGTGGGCAGTGGATTTCACGTATTGCAATACTTGGTCGTGCAGGCCACTCATCAGCGGCGGAATGACACTGATCAGGCTCACCGCGTACAGTGCGAAGAGGAGCACCATCACCACATCAAAACGCCAGATCATCATACGCTGCCCCGTCAACGCTCTGTACACTGCAATGCAACCAAAGAGGATGGCGCCAACGTCCGCCAAGGTGAAGCCCGCATGGTCGACGTTAAATACTTGGAAAGCAGACGTACTAAATCCCAATGGAAGTGCTAAAAGCCAAGTCCAGGAGTCGATGTTCCACCATGACAATTTGGCTTCGCGTTGCGTCATGCTACCACCGCACTGTCTCTATAGAGAGCCTTGATATTCGGTGCCAAATAGTCATCAAAGCAGCGATCAAAATCGTAGGCTGCTTTCCAATCCCAATCTTGACGTGCGTCACGGTCGTCAACATCTGCACACCATGAATCAACAACAGATTGTCGATTCACATCCGGCTCAAAACTAATTTCCGCGTCACGGAAGATTTCGGTCACTTTGGCTCGAATTTCTTCGGCTGTTGGAGCAAAGGCTCCAATGTTGTAGATATGTCTCGTTAATCTCGATTTCTCAGCCGCGCTGAGTTGCACTAAAGCCTGAACGGCGTCCGGCATAGCCATAAACGGAATCTGTGCATCCGGTCGTACAAAACACCGATAAGCCTTGCGCTGAGCGGCATAATGCAGCATTTCCGGCGCGTAATCACTTGTTCCACCTGTTGGCACTGTGAATGCTGATATAAGACCGGGAAAGCGTACGCCTCGAAAATCAACCCAGCCACTCTCTTTGGTCGCAGCAAGGCGCATGTATAGTTCATCGTAGTACATACCCAGCTGCTCACAATACACCTTGTTGATACCATAAATGGTGCGTGGCTGCAATCCCTGATCTTCATTCACGCGGCCTGCGGCCTGCTTCTTTTCGAGTGTGGAGAAACCGTAGACAGCGATGGTGCTCGGGAAGAGGAAAATCACCGGTCGCTGTTGACGCTTGCCACTCTCTCTGGCAAAGTCCAACATGCGTATGGTTCCTCCTACATTGACGGTCTGCGCCAAGGCCGGATTTTTCTCTGCACTTGTGCTCAACAGAGCGGCGAGATGGTAGACTTGCGACACCGGGAATTCTGCCAGCCGAGCGTACATCTCAGGATTGGTGATGTCGCCTTCTGCACCACTAAAGCTGTGTGCGCAAAAGGCTCGTGCTTTTTCAGAGAGTGGTTGTAAATCCGTTGCAATAATGGAATGTCCGTCTGCATGAAGTCTTTCTAGCAAACTATGCCCGATTTCACCGTTTGCACCGCTGACCAAGGTGTAAGTACTCGCCATATCCGTGTTGTTATGTGTGAATTCCGCTAAAAACGCCAACGAATGTCCTTGCTAAACACCGACTCGAAAACGACCACAAATATACCCACTCCGTGCGACCTGTGCGAGCCGCCACTCCCTGCTTTGAGCACCCAAATTGAGGGAGAAATGGCGATATCGCGATATAAATACTCTCCTCAGGAAACTGCTGCTACCTCTAACGTTGAGCTTGAGACCTCAGGTGTACCCGGATTGCCAGACCTCCCGTATTCTGCTGTGAGCATGAGCGGCATGGGAGCAAATCGAGATAATGAATACACTACTTTATGCCAGCTCTTTCGGCAAGTCTGGTCAAGGCGGTGCGAAACTCATCTATGCTCATGTTCTGGATCGTATTGTCGCGTGGATCGCAACGAACAGATTCGTAGATAGTCTTGGTTGGCAACCAGTCGAAGTTCTCACCAATATAGTAGGCTAACAAAGGAATTGACAGACTGTCTGCTATATGCACAAGTGATGTATCAGGTGTTAAGCACATGCTCGAACGTGCCATCAGCGCACAGACATCCAGGATGTGGGGGATGTCCGGCAACACCACACATCTCGATGCGTTAATACATGCCAATTGTTGGGCAATCGGTCGATGCTGTGGCACACAAAAAATCACAACGCGGTGGGATGGAATGATGTCAAGGAGCTCGGTAAGCAACCGATGCCCAAGCTCTATTCCAATATTCCGATTGTCAGCACCGGCAGAAATATTGAAAAGGAGGAATGGCTCGGGGCAGAATTGACGCAGCATCGTTTGCATTGCCACATGGCGCTCCGGACGCACGCTTATCTGATAATCGACATCGACTTCGCGAAACTCATGTCCATAGAGAGCTGAGCACAGAAGAACCAAGTATTCAACCATAGTGGAATGGGTGGTCTCCATTCGTACACTCACTGAGAACAGCGCAGCATAGAGCTCGTGGCGAGCATCGTTATATCGTCCAATCACCAACGCACCCGGCGCTACAAGGTGTGCGAGCAAACCGGCCGAGGTTGAACGATAGAAAACCATACACAACACGGCATCGTATTGCTGTCTGCGCAGACGTCGCACAAGTTTGACAAAGTCCCACACGGTGCTGGACATGATAAAACGTTCTTGCACAAAATCCGCATCGTCGAGCAGCGCCACGTTGCGTGAGGTTGCAAGTACATCGATCAGGACGCCTTTTGCTGCCAGATATCGCATGGCAGGCTGAGAAACGACCATATCGCCCAGGCGGTCATTACGCAGGATCAATACCCTCTTCAAACGTCCCTCCGCCAACGGGATTGCCGGATGCTCCACATGAATAAACATGCGCAGAATGGCATATACCAGTCGCTTTAGGGCGAATTCCGCTTGTTTCGCAAATGCCATCGTCTGCTTAACTCTTCTCCAATGTAAACAAGGTTGTTGCGAGGCGTTCCACTGTGCGAAGCAACCCATAGCTCGTCCTTTGCTCGTGTGCTGCCGGATCCAGACGCTGGTCTCTCATGATCTCAAGAAGTCCTTGTTGTTGCCACAAGTATTTCTGAGACACATGATGAAAGTGTCGATCCAGCACCGCATACATTGTCATCGCCTCGGCACTCCAATACCACTCAAAAATATCGATTCGAGCGGCATCTCTGGCAACTGCTACGAGGGTTGGCAGCAAGCAGTTGATGATGATCTCCATTCGCAGTTGCGGACTTTCGTTTGCTATCGACTGTTTACACAGTTCATACATTCCGTCCACAATGGGAGTCGGAACGCCATGATACACGTCTTGCAAGAATCGCAACTGTGCCGAATGACTCATAGCATCTAGCACGGATTGAACATGGGGTTCGGCGTTGACAGGACGTCGTCTCTTCCGTCGATACTTCATGATAAAAGTCTCTACAGAGCGCAGGTAGCTTTGCTCCACCGTTCGGTGCGCCAGCAGAGATCGCAGCTCATGCGCCATGCGTAGTAGTCGAAGCAGTGCGTAACTGTGCACCTCATCCGCCGTTGTGTCCAAGCCTTGGACAGGCAAGCTTCTCAAATGCAGTCGCAATTCGTCCGCCGATAGTACCAGCGTGGCATGGTCTGACGGAAGCCGGATATCGTTTTCCAACACAATGTGTAACACCAACATTGAGTACGATGGATCCGACTCATGCTGATGATGAATCCAGTCGCTTGCTCGTCGATGAAACTCCGCGTTTCCCACTACCACATCCGCACCGATGAGAACCGCTACGTCTAAGAAATCGGGCCCCTCATGAACGTTCAAACGTCCCGGCGCAAGAATTTGTAATCGCTCCCCTTTTGCTCCCCTCCACACTCGCGATGGGTCGCTAAGAAGTTGTAAGACTGCACGCTGTAAGCGTCGCTCAGAAATGGTGTCGAGTGTACTACTCATGTCATTCTCCGCTCAATCAAATTGGAAACACCTCAAGATCTCCCTCTGCGCGAGGGCTTCTTGAAGAGCGGGTATGACGGTTGTGAATTTAGACGGACAAGTCGCGGGCTGTCAGCATGGCAACATCGCGGGCACGTTGCGCAAAATCCTCTTGGGACGAGGCGTACAGAATAGCGCGAGAGGAGTTGATCAAGGCCGGCCCTCTCCCGTTTGCGTCTCGAATATCGATGGCTGATGCACCTTGCGCTCCAACTCCGGGAATAAGAAAAACGCTGTGGGGATATTCAGTACGCAGAGCCTTCAGCTCTGCGGGATGCGTGGCACCAATAACAAAACCGCACTCGCCTTGTGCTTTCCACTGCAGAGCTCTGTCCATCACTGTTCTGTAGAGCGGGCGCCCCTGCACATCCAGGTACTGAAAATCGGCCGAGCCTGGGTTAGAGGTCAGAGCGAGGACGAAGACAAGTTTGCCTTCGTAGGCAAGGAAAGGTTCTACGGTGTCGAAACCCATGTAAGGGTTCACCGTTACCGCATCAAAATTCAATGTGTCGAAAAGTGAGTAGGCATAACTCTCGGCTGTATTCCCGATATCTCCGCGTTTGGCGTCGGCTACCGACAGGTGAGTTGACGGAATAAGCGCGCGTGTCTCCTCTAACGCAGCCACTCCCTTAGAACCATACCGCTCGTAAAACGCCAGATTGATTTTATAGGCACAACAGTACTCCTGCGTTGCTTCTATGATGCGCTGGTTGAAGTCGACCAGCGACCGAAGGTCGCGCGAATAATGATTCGGTAGACGTTCCACTGTCGAATCCAAGCCTACACAAAGGTTGGTGTGCGTTGTAGTCTGTACAGAGCGGAGTTTATCAAGAATTGAGGTCATGTGGCACGCAGAAATAAGCTCTAGGGCAATCGATTCTTCATCTGTTGATACGGTCGGGCAAACAAATTATCTTCTGTTGGTGGCGGCAAATTGGCTATGCGTACACGTTCGTTATTTGCATCCAGACGATCCTGCGGCAAGGGGTGTGTTGAGGTCCAGCGCTCGAGCATGCCACCGGAATTGTTGCGGATCTTTTCAAAGAAAAACCCTAAGGCACCGGGATACCATTTGGAAGACTGCATATATCGGAACGAGTAGTCATCGGCTTCCGCTTCGTCGTCACGACTGTTTTTCAACAGTGCCATTCCCGTGAATAGATTGGCGGCAAGCTCTGTGGTCTTGTCAGGATTTTTCCCCAAAGCGATCTCGAGCATCAACTGTGCTCCCAAGGCCTTTGTCATTCGCTGCGTGCTGTGTCGACGCTCTGCATGAGCCATTTCGTGACCAAGGACCGCCGCCAGTGAGGCTTCGTTATCAAGCGCCTTGAGGATGCCGGTGTACACGTAAATGTACCCACCCGGAGTGCAGAAAGCATTGAGCGTCTTGGGATCGTTGATAATGGTGACGGTATAGGGAAATTCCTTTTTGTACTGAACCAAGGGCGAGTTCTTGAGTTGGTTCACTATATCCTGCACATAAGAACGCGTACCGGCATCTGTGTACACAGGATAGGTTTTGGTGTCCGCCTTGATTTGTTTGTCGATACCTAAGCCAAGTTTTACATCTTCAGACACAGGGTAGATGTTCAAACCGCCACACGCTACGCCTAGCATCGCTAGGAATGGAATGCCCAACAAGAGCATTGCCTGTACCAAGTACTTCCACTGTATGTTCATTGATGAGTCCGATAGTGTGAAAATCGTTGACTGTGAACCACAAATTCTTCATCATGCTTTTGCCAGTACTCTGCAGCCATCATCGCTCTGTCGTCATCACCTGCTGCTAAGCGCTCTCTAATCCTCACTGTCTGATCCTCACTCTGCTTTTCACGCCACCCCCTGCTGATGACAGCAGAGCATTAGTGAGCGAAGACAGGCGGTTGAGAGCAGCGCCAATCCAAATCGATCGTGAGCCGTTCGTGACTTATCCTAGCGAAAAGCGACGTTGAGTTCCGGCGGATAGTAGGCTTGTTCGAAGACCAAGCCGCAAGCCGGCGCCAGCGGACTACTTAATGCACGATTCTGAGCAGCTAATGAGGAGCGGAGTTCGTCGGTCGTTCGCTTACCCCGAGCGGTATCCATCATTGCGCCAACAAGCGATCGAACCATGCCGTACACAAAGCGATTGGCCTTGATGCGTAGGCGATACACGTTGGGTTCTACGATTGACCACTGGCAGATGTCAACGCTGCAAATGTACGATCTGACATCTTCATTGAGTTTTGAAAATGTGGTGAAGTTGTGCACACCGACGAATGCTGTCGCTGAGTCAAAAAGGATGCTTTCGTCGAAAGAATAGCGCGTTTGCCATGCGCTAAGTCGTCGCAAGGGATCTTCCTCGCGCATGATGGTGTAACTGTATTCACGCCCAATAGCATCGAAGCGGGCATGAAACAGATCGTCGTCTCGCCATTGCGCTCCGCGAATTCTGATGTCACGAGGAAGTCGTGCATTGAGCGCTTTGCGAATTTTCTCCTCGGGAATGGACCAGTCGTCACGCACCCGGAGATGGGCCACCATTCCCCGTGCGTGCACACCGGCATCGGTGCGTCCGGCAGCAATGACGTGACAGTGATACCCGATCGCCTGTTCCACCGCGTCCTCAATGCTCTCTTGAACACTCGGCGCGGATTTCTGGTTCTGCATTCCCGAGTAGTTGGTGCCATCGAAGGCTATCAGAAGAACGACGGTTTTCACTGGTTTGCGAAGCGTTTAAGAACAAAGCTTTTAAAGTCGTAATACACAAACTCATCTGCCTCCGATCGAAGCGCTCGAAAATCAGCAGCCGTGCGGTTGAGTTGCATGGTTGTACCCTTGTACGGAATGGATATCGCTCGCGTTGTGTACAGCTCCATCGACTCGTTGCTCGCCGAGCTCATGGGATTGCCTCGTGAATCCAGCGCCACACTATCAATACTCCAGTAGCGAGTTCGAATGGCTTCACCGGATGCGCTGATGTCGGACACTTCTCCATCGTATCGCGGATAATTCCAGTACGTCATCATCGTTGCCGAGTCCAACGCCGTGGTCTTTCCGATTGATGCTTGTATCATGGACTTTTGATTGGCACTGAGAGAACCGGCAACTCTGGAAATATACTCTTGCACCGCTCCGATGTAGCGCTGAACCACCTCCCCTTTTTCGTTGAGCAAGTCGATACGGTAAAAAGGAACGTAACGTTGCTTGGCAAAGGCGGACAACGAGTCCGACAATTCGTACATCAATGCCTTGCGAAATCCCAAACTCACTCGCTCACGAAGTGTGTACGGAGCGGTGATTTGTAAGGTTGGAACGGAGCAGGAATCGAGGACAGTTGCACCGATAATGATGGAGGCAAGAAGAAGGACACGAAATGGAGAATACCGTAGCATGGGGCAGGTTATCGAATTATGGACAAACAGGAAGTGGAATGAACGACGGAATGCGGGTCGGCTCATTGTGATACAACAACTCGGCTTGCATGCCATCGGCAAGTGGTGCCGTAAGTCGTACTCGTGCACTTCCACCACGCAATCCGGATGTTGATGGATAGTAGGCACGGATATAGGTATCGCTTAATCCATTGGACGTCATCGTGTGTTCATCGAATCCCTCACAGATCACATCTACCTCGCGTCCCACTTGTGTCCGATAAAATCGTACCCGCAACTCATCACTCAACTCTCTGAGCTCTTGCACTCTCTGCTTCCGAATGCGCAGTGGAACCGGCGCAGCCAGATGTGGAGCCGGAGTGCCTGCCCGTTCGCTATATCGAAACACGTGGAGATAGTGAAGACCTGAGGCTCGAATGAACTCGAGGGTTTGTCGGGCGTCCTCATCCGTTTCACCGGGAAATCCGCAAATCACGTCGGCACCGATGGCAGCCTGCGGCATACGACTTCGAATACGAGCAATAACAGCGGCGTAGCGGTCGGTGTTGTAGCGACGTTTCATCGCTGACAAGATGCGATCGCTTCCACTCTGCAACGGCACATGAAAGTGCTTGCACATCACGGCTGAGTCAGCGATAAGGTCAATCAACTCATGACTGATTTTATTGACCTCCAAAGAGCTTAAGCGAATTCGCACGTCAAGGTCTTGTTTCACCACAGATAACAGGGCGTCGTACAACGTCGATCCATCGTCGCTGCGATATTCACCCAGATTGATTCCGGTGAGTACCACTTCTTGAAATCCTTCACGTTCCAGTCTGTGCAAGTGTTCAATAAGCCGTTCCACAGACATGGCTCTGTTTGCTCCTCTAGCCAAAGGAATTGTGCAATACGTACACGGATAGTCACAACCATCCTGGATCTTTAGAAAGGCACGGGTGTGACCATCGTTTTCTGCAAAAACGGATTCCACGAAGTCAACCGACTCGAGATCCGACACGAACTGCTTGCCGGCTTCACAGCCGTGCACATCATCTAACAGATGTGGGATGTTGAATTTTTCAGCAGCACCGACTACTGCGCTCACGCCCTCAATGGCAGCCAGACGCTCCGGCTGAAGCTGAGCATAGCATCCGGTGACGACTATTCGGGCCTGTGGTGACGAACGACGTGCTCGGCGAATAATCTTTCTGCATTCAGAATCGGCGTTTTCGGTAACTGTGCAGGTGTTGATCACCACGATGTCCGCCATATCGTCGAGCGATACCACGCGGTCACCACGCTCCTCAAACTGACGTCGTATATGTGAGCTCTCGGCATAGTTCTGCTTGCACCCGAGAGTTTGAATCGAAACTCGCATGGACAAAAATACAGATTGAGGGCTATGTTTAGCCGTTGTAGCCCTCCGCTGTTGCCTATCCGTCTACTTTTGCTAATTTTCTCGTGTCTGAGTTCACTAGAGTATCACTTCCCTTCCCTGACCATGAAAGCAATAATCAGTTTTCTATTTGTGCTGAGCTGTTTAGCTGTTCTTCCCGGCTATGCACAGTTCGATTACACACCGGACTCATTAAAAGTCACAACCTTTAGCTTTCAAAAGCCATTTCCGGTGGTGTGGAAGGCTGTCATGAAAGCCATCAAACAAAAAGGATGTGCTGTGGAGAGTCAGAAACGGACGATGGACGACGCAACGTCTATGTACTCCGGCAACATTCGTTCCGAAGCGTGTGTGCTCATTAGTGGTGAAGATTCAACGCGTGAGGTTCTCATGCGTTGGGGCAAGGTGCCGCTCATTCGTGGTGGCGTGTGGGTATCCGGCAGAGCCCAGTACAATTTTGCCGTCAAAGATATGCCAGATAAGACCGTTCAAGTTGTTCTTACCGTGGAGATCAGTGGCAAAGAGGACTTCATTACCAAAGAGGTTCACTTCTGGAACTCCAATGGCATTTTGGATGACGAGATGGCAGGTTATCTTAAAGCAGCGGTTGATGCTGTTGCTGCGCAGAAAAACTAGCGAGTACGTCAACAACAAACGTCGAAAGACAAGCGTACAAGGCGAGGAACGTTCCCTCGCCTTTTTTTATACCCACAGGCATCAGGCACGTGATCGTGCACGTTTTCGGGAACGTGGTAGTCGAGTGCTAGGTTTTCTGCTTCTTTTTCTTTGCTGCCGGAAACAACACGTTATTGAGGATGAGACGGTAGCCGGGCGAGTTTTTATGCAGCGATAAGTCGGTTGGCGGATCTCCAACGGCATGTTGGTAATCCTCTGGATCGTGTCCGCCGTACCACGTAAACGTGCCCCGACCAAAATTGCCGTGAATGTATTTCGCCCAACCCTTGCCTTCCATTTCGGCAAGAACGGTCACCGATTTCTTGATAAACTGCTCTTTAAACAACGTTGTTTGACCAAGGAAGCCTTTGATCATATTTACGTGGTCTTGGGTTAACATCGTCGGTACCGGATCATACTTCGCCGAGAAGTCAAACAAGGTAAAGTAATCGTTTGCCTGGTTCGGGATCAGCAACATCGGATCCACATCAATATCGGAGTACTCGACGATGTAGGGGTTGGTGATGACGTGGAAATTCTGAAAAGCAAAGGTGCGACTAAAGTCCAATTTCTCTTGAGCATCGGGATCCGAAGGATCGCCATCGAGTACCGATTCCACGATGTCGGCATGCTCTGCCGCTTGGGCGATATCATAAGTATCGGTGGCGGTACACATGGCAAACATGAATCCTCCGTCTGCCACAAACTGTCGGATTTTTTCCACGACGGCTTTCTTGAGATCAGGTACCTTCGTGAACCCAAGCTTCTTTGCGGTAGCTTCTAACAATTGAACTTGGGCGATATACCAAGGTGCGTTCGCATAGCTATTGAAAAATTTTCCGTGCTGTCCGGTAAAATCTTCGTGATGCAAGTGAAGCCAGTCGTACTCCTTTAGTTTGCCGGCTAAAACCTCTTCGTCCCACACCTTGTCGTACTTGATCTCCGCGTACTCCAGAGCCAGTGTCACCGCATCATCCCAGGGTCGAAATCCCGGTGGTTGGTACACGGCGATACGTGGAGCCTTCTCCAACTTCACAACGTCCATATTGTTGTTGTCGCTTTGCACTTCGGCGTAAATAGCTGCCGCGCCCGCACCATCCACTTGCTCGAAGCTGACACCGCGCACTCGACATTCGGCAGCACACTCGTCAGTATAGTCGCACATGAAACTCCCTCCGCGATAATTCAGGAGCCAATCCACGGTATGATTCTTTGTCAGCTGCCAGTACACAATTCCATAGGCTTTCAAATGGTCGGTTTGTGTTGTGGCGTCCATCGGGATGAGGAGCTTCTGCGCCGGAGCAGCGAAGCTGCCAAGAATAAGAAACACCCCAACACAGACGGCAAAGAAAAGTCGAGTCATGGTAGTATCGGAAGGAGGCACAGGTTCAGGCTATGCAACGGATGTTCACATTATTTATTATGATTCTCGCCGGCTTCGCCGTCGTGTTGCACGCTATCGGCCTTCGCTTGTTCCGCCCAGGTATAGCACGGAAGATCGGTACTGGTTGCCATGAGAGTGTGTCGAGCCACCACTCGCACCGTGGCGCCCTGCATTCCGCTGTCTTGGCAGGTGTACTCGCCGGAGCAGCGTAGTTGCGAGCCTATCTGCTCGTCAATGCGAAGGTTCAAGATTTCAGGATCTACAATATTGTCGTGCGAATCCAGAGTGCCGTAGTAGAGTTGAACGCTGATATCCGTGGGCGAAACACCATCAATTTCCACCGTTGTCCGTACTCTCATCGTCTTTCCCACATGCACATGCGCGGTTCCCTCCAAAGCGACCGATTGAATTTTAACGCCGGGCCAGTGCTCCACTGTGCGCTCTTTCCATTCATGCAGACTCTTTGCAGCCGCGCCTTTGTTTTGCTTCACTACTTCGGTGGCATTGAGAGCAGGGAGATAAAACTGGTCGACATAATCATGCAGCATCCGATCGGTTGAAAAGCGACCGGCGTTTGTGCGAATCGACTTCTTCATTCGTTGTATCCACTTCCGTGGTAGACCTTGTGCATCGCAATCATAATACATTGGCAATATGGTATTCTCGAGCATGCCATACAGAATTTCCATTTCCACGCGGTCTTGCTCTTCTGAGCTTGTGTACTCTTCGCCGCGACCTATGGCGAAACCGTTGTCACCACTGAATGCTTCTGCCCACCACCCATCCAGAATACTGCAGTGCAGCACTCCATTGATGGCGGCTTTCATTCCGGACGTTCCGCTGGCTTCATAGGGACGACGAGGGGTATTCAACCAGATATCGCTTCCTTTCACCAAGAATTTGGCTACACCCATGTCATAATCTTCCAAGAAGACAACTTTGGACTCCAAGCCATACTGTTTGATGCGAGTGACGATATGCTGCATCATTTCCTTGCCTTGTGTGTCTCGCGGGTGAGCCTTCCCTGTAATCACGATCTGAGCAGGGCGATCCGGATTGAGTAATATCTTGGACAGTCGTTCCATATCACCGAATAGTAGATCCGACCGCTTGTAGGTGGCAAACCTTCTCGCAAAGCCGATGGTAAAGGCTCGCGGGTCGAGGCATTCGTTGATCCTCTCCAGAACTTCGGCTGTAATGTGTTGATTTTCCTTTCGGCGGAGATGACTGCGGACGAAATCCACGAGCATTGCTCGTCGCTGCGTGTGAGTGTGCCAGAGTTCCTCGTCCGGAATAGCATCGACTGTACTCCAGGTTTCGGGAGAGGACAAGTGTTGGCGCCAACCCGTTGGCAAATATTCGTCATACAAGTCGGCAAACTCCTTAGCTACCCACGACATGCTGTGAACGCCATTGGTAATGCCCACAATGGGAACTTCTTCTGCCGGAACATGAGGCCAAAGGTTGCGCCACATGGTCCTTGCAACGGCTCCATGAAGTTGGCTTACCCCGTTTCGATAGGTGGAGTGCCGCAATCCCAACACTGTCATCGAAAATCCGTCTTCATCGCTTCCCTTTCGCTGTCGACCCAGATCTAAAAACTCAGACTCCTTCAAACCCAACAAGGGATGGTACTGCGAAAAGTACTTTCGCATGAGGTCTAGCGTGAACACTTCATTTCCGGCCGGCACCGGTGTGTGGGTGGTAAAGCAGCTACCCACGCGTGTCAACTCGCGCGCCGTGGCAAAGTCTAATGTGTATTCGTCCATTACCTGACGAATATATTCGAGTGAGGAAAAGGCCGCATGACCTTCGTTGATGTGAATAGCTCCTACATCAATGTTTAACGCTTTCAGCGCGCGAATTCCACCAATGCCCAGCATCATTTCCTGCATGATCCTGGTTTCCGTTGTTCCTCCGTACAGCTGATCGGTAATATCGCGGTACTCGGGGAGTCCTTCATTCAGCGCAATATTGGTGTCGAGCAAGTAGAGAGCAATTCGACCTACATTCACTCTCCAAATTTGCGCCCAGGCTTTGGCCTTTGGCAGCTCGATGTGGATGAGTAAGGGCTCTCCCTGTTCATCCTTCATGAGCTCCAGAGGAAGTGTGGAGTAGTCATACTCAATGTACCGTTCCGTTTGCCATCCATTTTGAGATAGGAACTGATGGAAGTAGCCTTGTTGATACAGCAAGCCAACGCCAACAAGCGGAAGATTTAGGTCGGAGGCAGTTTTCAAGTGATCACCAGCAAGTACCCCCAGGCCTCCACTATAGTTTTGGAAGCACTCACTGAGTCCAAACTCAGCACAGAAGTACGCTATCTTGCCCTTGGCATTCTGTAACTGCTGCAGACCGGCTGTATCGTTCAGATATTCTTTGAAGCGATCGTAGACTGAGTTCAGACGACCGGTGAAATCTTCATCTTCGGCAATGGTCTGTAGTTGCTCTTGCGACAGCTTTTTAATCAGAAGCACCGGATTGTAATTCGTATCCACCCATGTATCGTTATCGATAGAGGCGAACAACAACTTGGCGTCCGGGTTCCAGCTCCACCAAAAATTGTACGCGAGCGCGTGAAGCTTCTGGATACTTTCCGGAATGGTTGGAGCAACTGAGTATTTGAGAATTGCTTTCATGGTTGAAACCGAGAGTGAGAAGCAACAAAAATAACAACACTGGCCTTGCCCCTCTCTATGGCTTGGGGTTGATGTTCATTCTATCCGTCTGCGGCGCTGTACTCGTTCCGTCAATTTGTTAACAACGATTGCGTAGCGCCGGTGTATCATCCCACCGACGCGTGGCACATTACAGTGGAAGAACAGTCAATGCTATGAAGTCTAGCCGAAGCGATGCATCCCTTGGGTCATCCCGGTACATACTCCACAATGCCCCACCTTCCGTAAAAAAAAAAGCGGCTCCTGTTTTTACACAAGAGCCGCTGAATAACCAATCGAGATGATTTTACTTCACGACTTGCAGGGTCTTTGCGGTGACGGTTCCCTGTTGCTTGACAACAACAGAGTACGTACCACTGGCAAGATTTTGCGTATCGATGACGAAGGTCTTCGTACCACTCATCTCTTCGTTTGCGATCGTTTGAACGGTGCGACCATTCAAGTCCACCAATGTCACTTCAGCTACACCAGTATTGTTCAGTGTAACCGTAGCATTCACGGTTGAGTTGGTAGCCGGGTTCGGCGACAGTTCCAAGCTTGATGCAGATGCGTCGGCAGCAACAAGAACGCTTGGCGAATAGCGAACAGTACCATCCAAGTCGACCATCTTCAGGCGATAGTACCAGTTTTGAGCTGTGCTCACACTGTAATCGGTTGAACGATAGTCGCGCAAGATGCTACTTTGACCGGCAGCCGGTTGCGAAAGGATTCGGCGGAAGTCGTCGGCATTGTTGCTGCTTTGAGCACGCTCAATGTCGAAGTACGACGAATTCTTTTCGCTGGCTGTTGACCAGTTCAAATTGACATTTGCACCTTCACGTTGTGCGGTAAATCCAACAAGATCGACCGGTAACACCGCGCCATTGGAACGCTCGATAAATTCGATAATAGCGCGAACGATGCGTTCGTTACCGCTGCCCGTGGTGCTGCGTGGCAAGTGGCGCCAATCAACTCCCAAGAAGACAACATTGTAGTTGAGTGCATTTGTTGCCACACCCATCATCGAATCGGTAACGCCTGCGTTGCGAGTAACATAGTAGTATGCTGTACGAGCCAAACCGTTGGTTTGAGCATCCGAGTAGATCTTCATCAAGCTCGGCATCGGAACAGCCACATCGTAGGTATTGCTTGTCTTGGCAATCGTTTCTTGAATGCTCTGAGCAAGGGTCATACCAATAACCTTTTGGTTATTATAGCCGCCGGTAAGTGGCGTGCGGTCGCTCGGAGCGGCACCCTTCAACGCACCGGTTGATGCATTGGTAGCACGCAAAACGTTATGAACAAACTGCTCGTCGTTCGTTGCATCGAGGCCAATGTGCTTACCAAGGACTTCTTGGGAAGCCACAACCAAGTTGCGCTTGTCAGCTGCGATACCAGCTGCGAGGAAATAACGAATGTCGTTGCGTTGCAAACGGGTCAGACGATTGGTATCGCCGGACCAGAACAGTGTACGATACAAGGTATAGTCTACAGCACGTGGTTCCCATCCGCCGCGATCGAAGAGATCATATGCTCCGCCGCTGGCCAAGCCAACATAGGAAAGAGCCTTCGTCATGGAATCAGAATTCAAACGACCAACCAGATCGTTCCATGAAGTGGAAGAGCTGTTTGGATTAGCCGTAATTGCGGAAACACTTCCGAGCATACGAATTGGTGAGCGCTGCAAATAGAAGCGAACAGGTTTCGTTGCCGTGTTGTTAGAGATGTTCTCGTCAGCCGGCGTAAACACGCGTAAGGTGTAGATCGGTGTGACGTTATTTGACATTGCGCTAAACGGAGCCGGAGCTTGTTGACCAAGATCTGAGTAGGTCATCGGTGCATAGTTCAAGTCAAAGTTGATATCAACGCTCTCACCTGGAGAGATGCTAACCATCTTCTGACTCGTGGCAACGATGTTTCCGCCGAATTCAATGTTTGCTTGGATCGTAACACCTGATTGCAGTGCCGAACCGTTGTTACGCATGCGAGCTGAAACGTTTATCGGTGATTTGGTCATGATGTACTCAGCATCCGAGAATGTACCAGTACCGGAGCGATAAGCAACAGGGCTGAGGATTTCGATAGCTTCAA
The DNA here is from genome assembly GCA_039810585.1 of Chlorobiota bacterium. Lineage (GTDB taxonomy): Bacteria > Bacteroidota > Ignavibacteria > Kapaibacteriales > NICIL-2 > JBBATK01. Next base: position 3,131 of record JBDHXF010000029.1, on the reverse strand, counting down.
CATCATTCACATAAAGACGACCGGTGAACTCGTCAGCACCAATGCTGAAACGAGCGCCATTCAAACCGCGTGGATCGCCGTCCAGATCGTATTGTCCTGCTCCTGTGCGCTCGCCACGACGATCCAGAACTGAACCAATCGGGTACGGGTTGGAGTTGATGCGCAGCTTAGATGGTGTAGTTGGAAGTGTCACAAAATCGTTGGTGAAATTGCCAACAACAGAGTTCACATCTTGATGCGTCCATCCCTTCCACTGGTTGAGGCCATTGTAATCTCCTTGAGCGCCAAGGGTGAGGATGGCGTTACTTGCATCTGTCTCGATGAAACGCACAACATCGCCACTCGGTACCCAGAAGGCATTGCGGTTCGATGTCAAACCACCACTCACTGCCGGCAACAATCCCGGTACTGCTGCAGATGCTTTGGGGTTAAATCCTTCATAGAAAATGCCGGAGAGCACGTTTCCTGCCGCCAGATTCACGCTTGAAGGACTATTGGTAACGGCGATGGCGTTGTTTAACAACACAGCGTCCATCGCTTGTTGAATACCAATACCAACAACGCTTCCACCTGAAGTCACTGCATCGCCGGACATATAAACCGTGTTGTTAACAACCGAGTCGCCACGGGTGTTATACGATGCCACCAAAGGCGTAATCATCTTGTTCAAACCGGTCAGAGTAAGAGAGCGTGAGGTGGTCAGGTGAATACCTGCAGATGAAGCAGCAGCATTCGTGCGATTGACGCTATACACCATGTTTCCAACGATGTGCAAAGCTTCATTGGTGTTCGGGAAGCTAACGTTTCCGCCCGCTGGATTAACGAACGAATTGGTTGTCTGCTCCACATAAATACCTTGAGCGGCAACATCTGATGAAATGTTCGAGATTTCGTTCTTCGAAACCGTTGTACGAATATTGTTATAGCACAGTTGGCCTGTACGAGCCTCACCACCCAGCATAATACCGGCAGCTTGACCGCTAGCACCGGTTGCACCGATACCCACGTTTAAGATGCGGTTGCCACTGATGGTTTCGTCTTCGCTGTAACCGGTGTAAATACCGGCGCGACGTACACTGCTGATCACGTTTCCTGAGATAACGTTTCCAACATTGTAGTAGCGTTGGAAGTGCGGATTACCGCCAACAGAAATGTCATTATAGAACAACGGACCAATACCAAGGGAAACGATACCGTAACCGAATCCACTGATTTCATTGTTGATGAACTGGTTGTTGTTGTTGCTCAAGGTGTCCAATCCAAGGGAATTGTTTCCACCATTGCTTGGAACTTTAGCGCGCGATACAATACCGGCTGAATAGCTATCCGGACCGGAGGACAAACTGCGTACGTCGTCTTCAAAGGTAAAGTTTGGCGACAGGTAGTGTACAGTTGGCAACGACGAAGCATACGATGCTGTTGATTGCGGGAAATTCTCAACCAAACAGTTCTTGATGCTCACGTTGGATGTACCGTTGCCCAAATAGAATACTGCACGTTGCGGCAGCAATGTGGGCGACAGATTACCAACATCTAGCATGAAGCGAAGTGACTTTTGCGATCCACCATCAAAGATGATGTAACCAGCAAAGTTTGCATTCTGCGACAACGCTTGTGTGTGTTGGATTGCATTCGCGTTCGTCGGGAAGAAGTTTTGGCCAAACTGAATACCAATACCGTTCGACGTTGACAGGCGGATCGCAACGGAAGCGCGAGTGAGACTGTTTAACAACGACGGACGGAACGTGACCGTATTCACCTTAGAAATGCCAGCGATACGCGATGTGAAATCGATAGCCGGGAAGTTTCCTGGCGTCGAAGACGTAGAGCCTACCTGATAACTGGCGTCCGTGAATTCGAATACAACCGGGCCCGAAACACCACTACCGTAGAGAGCATTAACAGCTGCTTGCAAGGTTGTGAAGTTGCGGTTGCTACCGGAGTTCGATGTACCAATCGTGTAGGTTCCATTTAAGGCGTCACCAACACTTACATAGGTACATAGGGTATCATTGCTGTGTACAGCATCTTCTGTCAATGAAACGTAGAAGCACATCTGATACGTTCCAATTGCATTGGGGGTCCAGAATGGGAACGCAGCCTGTGTGGTAAGTCCACGTGAACAGTCAGGAATCGTAATCAAATTGGTATAGACAACCTGACCATTTGAGTTCTTAATGACCATTGTCGCCGGGATGTCCGAAGCATCGGCTAAGCCGTTGTTTTTAATGCGGACAATCGGTTGAACAGGACGGCCAACAAACAGAGGCGGAACGCCATTGTTTGGTTGAATAAAGGCATCCGCACCAAGCTCAATGTCGTATTGTACTTCAAAGTTGTACAAACCCGTTTGCGGAGCAACGTTGTTCGACAGTTGCTGATCGGTAGCGCCAATAAGCTCCGTTTTGAACGAAACCGAGTAGACACCGGTATTGTTTGTTGTGTAGTTCGGGAATCCACCATTGATGGCATCTGAACCAATTTCGTCACCAGTGTGCAAGCCGTTGCTGTTGGAGTAGTTCAATGTGTCCGTGCGAATCACATTTCCGTTCGGATCCTTGATCTGATCGATGACGCGGAATGCAGTAACGGTGTTTTGACCAACATTCTGAACCTTACACGAAATCGAGATGGGCACGCCACGAGGATACTTGTAGTATTGTGGTGATCCGTTTGTGGCAGGAGTGATGATCTTAGAAATTGACAAGTCCCACGGTAGTGGAATGTAGAAATTCGTAGCTACAAAAGAGCTACAACCACTAGACTTCACAAACGATGCTTCCAACTTATAAGCTCCAGGAACAACATTAGCCCCTGTTAAATCAATAGCACCACCTGCGCCAGCATACGGTCCCTTAGCACTTGTAATGTACTGATTGTAGCTTCCACTTGAGTTGCAAGGAATGGTTGTATCTGTCGGGTTTGCAGGATTGAGACCTGTGTACACAGCGTTGAGACTTGGAAGCGGGCCTAAGATGCGGTAGGTAATGTATCCTGAACCGCCTGAAGGAATCGTTACGTTGACATAGCCGCCATTTACACCTGAGTAAATGCTACTGTTCCAGCCCCCTATTTGACTGGACTGAAATTCTACTAATTTCCGTTTACCAATTTAGTGGAGTTTCGAGTGC
>JBDHXF010000028.1:0-50556 GCA_039810585.1 Chlorobiota bacterium | reverse complement strand
AAATGGTCTATTAAAAGTGTCACGCACAAAGTTCATCTTTGTGCGAAACAAAAGATGAGCTTGTTCAGACCTTCCCTTTGTGCCCTCGCAAAGTAAACACTGGCGCACCAGTTATTGTATTCCATACAATTGCCGTACTGTCCGCACTTGCTGTTACCACTCTGTCGCCAGTCGGATTAAAGCTTGCGTTAAGAACGGCTCCTTTGTGACCTGCCAATAAATTGATCATCTCACCATCTGCTGTCCAAACAATGGCGATACTATCATAGCTGTACGTTACAATGCGATCACCTTGCTGATCATATATAGCGTTTATTACAGCATTTGAATGCCCTTCAAAAGTTTGCAGGCAAGTTCCTGTATTTGCATTCCAGATTTTAGTTGTATGGTCAGTGCACGCAGTGACAATACGGTCACCATATGTATTAAAGCAGGCCGAATTAACTGTTGCCAAGAATCCGCGTGTCGTTGACCATAGAGGTTCGATTACGTCCTGTGCAATTGCGCTAGCACCAAATGCTATGAATGTGAAGAGACAATAAAGTAGCTGGCGAAGCAGGTACATTTTTGCAAGCCTTATCATAGTGTTGTAGGTATTATTTGTTGCAACTTCTCAATCCGGCTCAGCGGCGAAATGCCAAATTATCACATTCTGATTTGAATTCAACTATATCGGTCCGGCGACGGCGTGCTATCCGAGTTGGCGTCTCCAAACTGGCCGGTACAGTCAACCACGATATCACTCGGCGCTGGCACCGGAACCGCTTCCACCTCATGACCAAAGAGCTGCAGCACTTGATTGACCTTGTCCAACCTGACGCTCTTCTTCCCCTGCTCCAACTCACGTAGGAAACGCAGTCCCACACCAGTCTTTTGCTCCGGTTCCAGAGGTGTGAGCTTGATCTGCTTCCGCCGCTATTTGACAAACCCTGCGAGATTCATCGTGACCATTTTGGATGTGATGGTGCAATAGATTTCTTGTTCGTGCACCCTATAGGGTGCACGAATTAAGAATCAGCCAAGAAGAGTACCTTATGGGGTATACATATGTGTGAATGGCTGTCTTTTGTACCCTTTTGAATATATCATCAGTAAGTGTCATGCAACGCGCCGCAGTAGCATTACTTCAAAGCAGCTCATGCCGACTATTGTTTCATTGCTCTGCGCCGGCCAATAGGCAACATTCTCATCCACGTTTCCATTCAACTATAGCAATTACTTCTTAGCTACAACTTCAGCGGAGTTTCTCCGACCCTCCCCCACCAGACCCACTCCCATCTCACCCCTCCAAAAAGTAGGTCTTCATCATACCCTTGCCTTTAATCTCCATTTCGCCTCGTGGAGTAAAAATGAGAGACGTGCCTTCTGCTGCGCTTACAAAGTCTGAGCTGACTTGTATTCTTCCAGCTTCGCCATGACTCTCCATACGGCTTGCGGTGTTGACAGCGTCGCCATAGATATCGTAAGCTAGTTTACCAGTTCCGATGAGACCGGCAGTGACTTCACCGCAATGCAGGCCAATGCGTAAACGGAATCGGGTTCCCGCTGGCAGACTCTTAGCCAAGTCCTCTGGTAGCCGAATATCGTGCATCATCTCCAGCGCCATACGTGCAATCAGTTCGACATGATGGGGATTCGCCACCGGTGCACCGCACACGGCCATGTATCCATCGCCAATCGTTTTGATTCTCTCGCATTCGTATTTAGATGCGATGCTGTCGAAACGTTCGAAGATAAAGTTCATGAAGCCCAGGACAGTTGAGGGAGAAAGCTTCACCGACAATTGAGTGAAGCCTACGACGTCGGCAAACAGTATTGAGGCACTGTGAAAATGATCGGCAATGCTCTCCTCGCCTTGCATGAGTCGATCGGCAATTGAGTTCGGCAATGTTCGATGGAGGAGTTCCATACTGACTTGCGCCTTTGCGCTCTCGACGGCAATCTTCTTTTCACTCTCAGCGGCCTGCCGCTGCAGATCTAGCTGCACTAGCTGCTTCTTGGTCTCGACGCCTTGAAGTTCCTTTTCTAAGGATAGCGCAAGCTCCAGGTACTCAAACGCCTCGCGCCAGCGTTCGTGCCTTTTGAAGAAATTTGCAATCCATTTGCACGATTCGTGTTCTTCCTTTTTACTTCCCAACTCGCGACTAATCTTCAGTGACTCATAGAGATAATGCTCAGCTTTTTTCGCATCGTAACCCTTAAAATCCTTGAGCGAGTAGATCACGCCGATGTTACACATGCTGCGTCCCACACCTTCCTTGACACCGGTCTTCTCGTACAATTGCAACGCCCTCAGCGAATACTTAATCGAGTTCTCATAGTCCGAATAGTTCTTATACAGGTCCCACCCAATGTTCGTCAGATTGCAGGCAGCATTCTCCTTGCTGCCAATTTCCTCATTGATTTTGAGAGACTTCTTATAGTACTCCAATGCCTCACCAGGATCAGTCTGCACACTGCCAAGCGAGTCGTAATTAATTGCCAGCCATGCTTTATTTCCGGTCTGCAGATTAATGTTCTCCGCTTTTCGGAAATACTCCATGGCTTTCTGATTGTCTTTTAAATCCGAGTACACCAGACCTATGTTGTGGTAGGAGCCTGCCATTCCATTATTACTGCCAAGTTCTTCGTACAGAGCCATGGCTTTCAGTAAATACTCCAGTCCTAGACTAAGATCGGAAAGATTGTAGTAGACGAGTCCGATATTCGTAATGCACGTCGCTAAGCCGTCTTTCGCATTGCATTTTTCATAGTGAAACAAGGAATTTTTATAATATTCCAGAGCTGCAGGGTAGTCAGAAGTATGATAATGAATGTTGCCTATGTTGACAAGATTTCGCGCCACTTCCTCTTCAATACCCAAGTCTTCGTTGATTTCAAGTGCCTGTTTGAGGAATGAAAATGCGAGCTCCAGGTCCGACAAGCGTAAATAGGCTGCCCCTGTCGCGTTCAAAGCCTGAGCCTTGAGCAGAGCCAGGTTATTCGACTCAGCAACGACAAGTGCCGCACGGGATTGACGTAGTGCCTCTTCATACTCACCACGTCGATACGCGAGTCTGCTCTGTGAAATGAGTGCCGCAGCACGAAGCTCCTCTACTTGGACGCGAATTGCTTCGTCGCTCCCATCGAGCCCTGAAATCTCCTCCATCACCGCCAACACGCTGCTTTCCGCTTCCTGAAATTCCCCTTTCAAGATCAAAGCTTCAGCGTGGGCGAGACGGGAATGTAGATCGCTAAAATTCATAGTTTTACTTTGCCTTGTAAAGTGTGTTGTGCTCGCGATATTCAATGTGGGGCACGAGGGTAGATGGATGATGAATCCCACTCATGTCCCTCGCTCGAAAGTATAACTTTTTGGCAGGAGATCAAGGGTGCAGCATGAGCTATGGTGCAATCACGGTGCCTGCGCATCCAACCTCGCGTTCAATCCTCCCTTTCACATATTGCAATGCCCGACGCGTGCAATACGCCTGATATGGAACGGAAAACACTGGTCCCAAAAATTTCGCCACGAGCGTCCCTGGGGTGGAGTGCGTGTGAATCTTGAATTCAAGACCACGAATCGTCTCTTCCAACACAAAGGTCGATTTTCCCTTTTCAACATGCCCTTCCAACGTTTCGTAGCTGAAGCCTTTTCGCTGTGGCTCATCGATGATCTCTACGATTCGCACACCAAACACGACTTTCAGGGAGGAGCGAGGTGTGGGTGGAAGGTAGACCTGCTGCACGATAGTGTCGCCGACGCGCATTTCCCGTTGTTCCACATTCCATTCGGAGAGTGAGATCATAATCGAAGGCGGGAATATGTCGTAGTCATTCAAGAATGATCGAAGCAATTTGGCAGGTTCCGTCGAGCTTCCAATGGTAACGGTCGACGACGTCGCGCGCAAATGGTTGATGTCATAGTTCATGACCGGAACCTTCTTCAGACCTTCGAGGTGCGTATGCAGATCTCGTTCTTGATCGCGAATAAAGACTCTCATGGAATCCCCACTCTATTATCTTTCACCCATGCTAGCTTCAACATTCTTCCTGTTACGCTTTCTCCAGGAAATACGTACACATCCTCCCTTTCCCTTTTATCTCCACCTCGCCACGTTCAACAAAATGGAAGGATGACGTTGAGTTGGGTGAATTCCGGACAGCTTGTTGGAATTCGTCCGACACATGAATACGCCCTGCAATGCCATGACTCTCCATTCTGCTAGCGGTGTTCACCGCATCACCGTACACATCGTAAGCAAGCTTGCCTGTGCCGATGAGTCCGGCGGTTATTTCTCCGCAATGTAAACCAATGCGCAAGTGAAACACAGTTCCTGGCGGCAAGTTGTCGCGAATATCATCCGGGAGAATAATGTCTTCCATCATGTCCAGCGCCAGAGACGCTGTTCGTTCGGCATGATCGGCCATCTTCTCCGGTGCGCCGCACATGGCCATGTAGCCGTCACCAATGGTTTTGATACGTTCACAGCCATGACGCTCAGCCAGGGCATCAAAACGTTCGATGATAGTATTCATAAAGGCCAGCACGACATCCGGGCTCAGACTGGATGAGAGTTTTGTGAAGCCCACGACGTCGGCAAAAAGGATTGACACTGCATCGAAATGATCGGCGATACGCTGCTCTCCTTGCATGATGCGCTCGGCAATAGACCTGGGCAGTGTTTTGTGCAACAACTCGCGCGTCGCGTCGTGACGCGCGCGCTCTGCAGCATAGCTGATTTGCTGTTCGAATTGTGCGGTCCTTGATAACACTGCTTCGCTTCGCACTGCCTTGTCTAGCTTGTAAAACTCTTCAAAGTGATGCAACGCTTCCTCCGCTTGCCCAAGCTGTTTGTATAACTCTGCCAACATCGCGTGCTGTTTGACAATTTCCGCAGTTGCCCGTGCAGAACCAGCCTGAATGCCTTCGAATACCGCAAGAGCTTCGAGTGTATAGCGTATTGCTATTTCCGGATCGGCACCGGTAAATCCCTCGGCAGTATAGAGTCGGGCTAAATAGGCCAGAGTGCGCCCTTCTTGCAAGTGCTCGCCAACGCTGCGTGTCAGATCCAAACCGACATTCAAGCGTTCGAGCGATTCTTCATAGCGACCCATGCGGCGCAGCACATCACCGGCATTGGTGTATGGGTAACATAAATCTATCGTATTTCCTAGTTGCTCTTGAATTTCGATTGCCCGGACATAAAACTCATAGGACCGATCGTACTGGCCAAGATTTGCATAATTAAACCCGGCATTATTGAGCACTAATCCGACCTTGTAAAGCTCTCCTAAGTTTTCAAAGATGGAGAGGGAGCGTAGATTATATTCGAGCGACTTTTCGTGTTGCAACAAATCGTCATAAATCATCCCGATTTGCAGACAAGTAATGCCAATACTTATGGTATTGTTTTCTCGTTCGTGTAGTGGCAGTGATTCGGAAAAGTAGTCGATCGCGATTTGGTAGTGTCCGGCTTCGTAGTAGAGCACACCTATATTGGACAAAATGTTTGCGGTGCGCCGATGGGTGTCGCAACTTCGACTTAATGACAAAGCCGGCTTGAAAAAACTCAAGGCTTCATCGAAGTGCTGCAAATAGAGATGCACGATCGCTATGCAGTGAAGCGATTGCGAATGCAAATCGTCATTGCCACTCTCGGCGGCAAGAGCAACGGCTTGTTCGTGAGTGCGAAGACTTTCTTCATATCGTCTCGTATCGCGTTGCACCGCTCCGAGATCGTTCAAGGCCTCAATACGTAGAAACAACACAGCCTCGTTCGACTCGGCGTCCTGTTTCGCCAAGTCTTCAAGCGAAGTCAGAACGCCGCGAATGATCCGCTCCGCCTCTTCGAAGAGAGACTGTCGCGTGTATTCGCCAACGCTGTCCAATGCTGCTCGAAGCTCTTCCAGCATATCGATCTCCCTCGCTCTGCTCCGTAGTGACCTGAATTCGTGGCCCGAATGTACGTGATGTTGCTCTTGTTTGAGTCCACAAGTATTCGGAACATACTAACAGATGACTTCGCATCGAACTTTTATTCTGCACGCCTTGCACCCTTGCCTAGATCGGCACCTATACTTGAATGCTGTGAATTGATTATCGTTCTTGACTTGATCAAAACGAACGTCACCTGTTTCCCCTTGCACGTACATCCTATTCCGAACGCACAACAATGAAATGCCTACCTGCGACAGAGCAATAATACACGCCTGCGCTGCAGTTCTCTAAGGATAGCGTGCCTATCTGATCCGAGCCGAGTGGAGAGCGCATGACGATGTTTCCAAAGACATCGCGAACCACAACTTCATGGCCGTCATGGGATGCAGGACATTGCAAGACCACCGTGCAAGGTCCGCTTGTGGGATTGGGAAACACCCGGACGGCAGCGTCCGAAACACTGTGAGAATCATCGCTTACTCTGTCTGGTATCTGACCAAAAAGGTGCGAAATACCCAGAGGGTTGAAGATATACATCTTGTATTGGGTCAGCATCCAGATGTTATTGTACTTGTCGGCTTCCAGGTGATAGGTCGGAACTGTCATTCCTAGTTCTGCTTTACCATAATGTTTCCACGTATTCAATCCGTCGTAATACAGAACTCCATCTTTTAAACCAAACCATAATGCGTTGTTGGAGTCGAGAATAAATGTGATGTACTTTTTGTCAAACAGTTTTTGAAATTCCTGCGGAACAGAAATGTTCGTCCAGGAACTTCCGTCATACTTCAATAAAGCGCAAGTGCTTGAATCCAGGAGTTGAGAACACCAGATGTTGCCTCTATGATCTTCTTTGAAACAACTAAAATTATAACCGGATAAACCGCCATTCTCTTTGGAGAAGACAGTCCAGGTATTTCCATCGAACATCAGAATTCTCTGCTTAAAAAACTGATAGATTCTGCCGGCTTTGTCGTGATGAAGTAACGATCGGTATGCCGAAAGTGAGGTCCTATACCACACACTGTCTTTTGTGTTGTCAATGCTCAGCTGATGATTGTACGTCGTCCAAGAGCCATTATTATAATGAAAGAGATTGCCCTCCAGACTCGCTTTCCACAGTGTTCCATTGGAGTCGATTCCGATGTTGGTTAAAAAAGGCGTAGTGCTGCGAGTGGCGGCCGGAAAATCTGTCGGGCTCATGAAAATCCAATACTTGCCGTCGAAATGATAAATCCCCTCATCTCCTGACGACATCATCCATATGCCGTTTTTGGAATCCGTAAGACAGTCATCCTCGCCTGCACCCCAATACGACGGATTTGCATCCCAGTCGTGCCCTGTCCAGTTCGCATAGTCATAGCGAAAGGTCTTCCAGCCTTGTCCGCGCGTCATCATATCTCCGTTTGCCATACGGTAAATACCCTCGGCATATCCAGAGTGACTATCCGGGAATGACTCCATCAGTTGGAAATACTCTGACCAAATCGGAACAACGTGAAATGTCAATGTTGCAGTGTCCGCCTGATTCTCATAAATCACCGCGACACTAACAGAGTATGAACCACTGTCGATGGCACGCATCGTTACCGAACAATCAACCATCGCATAGGGCGGACTCAGCAGTTGTTTGTCAACGTTCAACACGTGCGTTGTATCCCTCAACGCTTTCAGCGTCAACGTTCCGGCAAAACCGTTCTTAGGAATTATTGACAACTTTGTGAGAATGGTGTCACCCGCATGACACGTAATGTCTGCCGGCACAAACAGCGCTTGGAAGTCTTGTGCGCGAAGCGTGCACAGTGAAAACACAATTACACAGCACCATAGAATGACGCGAAGGGATAAGCATTTCATAATTTTTACATGGTTGGTATCGATCTGTAATGCAGGCTACATCGAGTGATGGCGTAACGTCTGTATCTATCGCGGAATATACTCCCTTCACATTTACACACAATAGTTCATAACGCTCTATCCGCGGCACCGATCACAATACTCCACTCAGCGTATAACGGCAAGACGATCTCGATCGCGTCGTACGTCTGTCATTCGTGCAATCCCAAACTGCTTTGCACCGGAATATTCGAGTCGAATAATCATCATGGGCTGAAGGCCCGCCCCATACCAGTCCCGACATCGTCGGGAAAATGGTCATGCACAAAACCGCGAGGGCCAAAGGTTCGGCACATAGGTCGTGTTAATCGTCGAAGCAGGTTCAATAGGTTGGGCCTTTGGCCCTCATGATCATTGTTTGTCTGATTGCACCCAGGGCGTTGCCCTGGGCTGGTATCGGGCGAGCCTTCAGCCCTTGACGTGCTGTGCTGTCATGCACGAATATCCCAATATTGCGTCTGTCCTTTGTCTGCTCCCGATCTGCTATGCCCCGGGATTTTCGAGTCGCACAATCGTCAAGAGCCAAAGGCCCGCCTTATACCAGTCCCGACATCGTCGGGAACATGGTCATGCACAAAACAAATAAGGGTCAAAGACCCGCTCCATAGGTTGTGTTAAACGTTTGCGCACGCTTGATAGGTCGGGCCTTTGGCCCTCGTGATCTTTATTTGCGTCATTACCCCAGGGCGTTGCCCTGGGCTGGTATCGGGCGGGCCTTCAGCCCTTGACGTGCTGTGCTATCATGCACGAATATCCCAATATTGCGTCTGTCCTTTGTGTTCTCCAGAATTGCTATGCCCCACGATTTTCGAGTCGCACAATCGTCAAGGGCCAAAGGCCCGTCTTATACCAGCCTACGGCGGAGCCGTAGGACAACCCAATTGCCAAACATTAAAAGGGCCAAAGGCCCGGCACATAGGTCGTGTTAAACGTTGTTATAGGTTGGATTGATCGGCCGGTTGACCTCTGGTATCGTCTTTGGCGAGACTCCCCGAGGAGCCGATAGAATGGCACATGACAACCAATTTCTCGGTCGAATTAATGCGTTCAGCATATGCTTGACCTGACTTCCTTTGTATAGCAGATCAACCATCAATGCACTACCAACACCTTCCAGTGTTTTGATTCGGCGGCGCCTTCGGTACTCTCGACGATGTACCACCCAGAGTTTAGTGCAGCAACAGACATTGTGCTTGGGGTATAGGCAGAACATTCTTGGGTATAGAGCATATCACCAAGGAGTGAGCGAATGCTCACGCGACCGTTGTGAAAAAGCGCCGGAACGGTCAGAGTCTCCGAGGCAGGATTGGGGAACGGTGTACCAACCGCGGCTGCCGTGGTGGCGCCGTCAGGCGCGACCGAATTAAGATCATCGCAGAGGCTAAATAATGACAGCGACTCGTTGCAGGGGAAATATACAACGGCCGAACGTCCGTCAGGGGTGACCATGCACTTGACGTTCGATCGATTCAGATTGCCTGGCTCGCGTCGATAGGTTTTGATGTCTTGCGTACACCTGATTCTGTTCTGCACGAGGTCGTATTGTTTTATCCGGGCAGGAATGGAATCGTCATCCATACTGAGGAGGACAAGATCATCGGGGTTGTAACAACGATGTGCTTCGGTGTGGAAGCCAGGAATGCTGTCCTCTCGTACAAGACTTCCATCGTCATAATTAATGATCGAACATTTGTCAATATGCCATGACAATGGCAGAACACTATTCGAGTGGTGACAGAGTATGAGTTCGTGGCGAAGAAAAGAGATCTCAAATGATACATTCAAATTTCTCTCAACTCGTGGGTCGATATCGGACATGTGAAGGAGTGATCCATTCGACACTGCGTATGTGGCTACGCTGTAGGTCTCTGTGTTGACAACAACAAGCCGACTTTCATCATCGACGGCTATGACACTCGTTGCCGTTGCCGGAATGCTGGTCACGACATGCGTATGTGCAACATCGAATATTGTTATTACCTGCGCTGACGAATCTACAACTGCTAAAAACTGTCCATCGGGACTTAATCGGGCTTGTTTGATCGGACCAAAGTTGTAGAGGATAGAACCGAGGGCATTGCTGTTGAAATCAAGTACAGTCACACCCTGACTATCCAACTGAATGAACCCCTTTCCATCCGGTAGTAGGAGGAACAAGCGCGGTTGCATATCGTACGAACTCGACGTTGTCCGATGTACTGCATGTACAAGCGAGCCATCGCTCGTCTGCCAAAGCATTACAGAACCCGCAGTGTCACTCGTAAACAGGCTTGTCCCATCTGCGGAAAACGCGACTTCGCGCAATGGACGCAGTGGAGCGCTGCGGGGCCACTCTCGGCGAACATTGCCGTGCACGACATCAAAGAGAGTGAGCGACAAATCACGCTCCGCAATCATCGCGTCCGAACAGTAATCGAAATGCTGATTTGCATGCCACAGAATGTTAGTCCTGCTTATCCACGACTGAAAAGTCTTGAGACCCGCCACATCCGAAAGAAGGGCTTGTTCCATATACTTTCGGTCACCGCTAGCTAGCTCAATTGCGTACGCACCTTTACTGTATGAGTCAGGATTGACGAGAAGATACTGTCCATCCGGACTGAAACATGCATACGTGGCACGATCGCGAATGCCCGTACTATCCGTGATCAAAGCGCGATATATCAAGTCCGTCCTGTCTTGTTCAAGTCGAAAGACACAGATGTTAGAGTCAATGAGGGTGGCAAGGAGTGAATCACCGCGACAGATAGCAAGAACCTGAAGTCGTGCGGATGATGGAACCGGTATAATGATAGAGTTGCCTGTGTTGAGACGTCGCACCACTACACACGTGTCCCACGCAACGGCAATCATAGTTCCCTCAGGAGAAGCGGCAATTGCGGGACTGGCCGCTTGGTTTCTGAGTCCGTGTACGATTGTATCCGTACTGACTATACCATTCCGAACAAGTGAGTGGTGTCGAATAAAGAGGGTGTCCGACCATGAGTCATTGTAGCTGAGATATTCACCTTGTCCGTTCTCAAAAGGCAACAACAAGGGCTGCGTAAATGGACGTATATCGGCTGCAGCGACAGAGTCGGGAATATCTCGTGCGAACTCTTGCTTATACAATGTACTCGAAGAATAATACCAAAAAACAGTTGCATCGTAATTCCAAAGCAGCGGCATTTCGTCAGTCACTGTGCCCAGAGTAAAAATTCTTTGTGCCAATGAATCGCCATTCTGTGCATCAAAAAGCAATACTCTGCGCTTATCTTGACTTTCTCGAAACTCTACAATGTACTTCTTGCCGTCACCGGATAGATAACTGCGCAGACAATCCACGTAACCCGTCGGGCACGTCCACACGGGCCCCGATACTGCGCACATTACACTATGTGTGCCGTTAATAATGCTCACAACAATGAATACGGCAACAATCAAGCGCGAAGAGTGTCTCACCATTGAATTAAGGTCTCAATACACAGAATAGACAACAACCACATTGACTCGGATGGGCCGCGATCGAAGCAAAGTAATTCAGCCATTCGGCAGCGTACTTCCACTTCGAAATCGAGCAAACATACGTAACCGAAAATACTATTGTCTCAATGTGCCACTACAATGAATAATCGTTAGATCTGATAGTTTTCTGCACTTTATCTCCACTCGATATCCAAAACTTAGGCGATATTCAGTCACCTACGGAACCGTACTCGGCGCGGCCTTTTCATGCATCGCATCTGCAACAGTCGATTCGTTGATAAGCACTCGATCGTCAGGCAATCGATTCGTCCGTTTGTCAATCGTATGATCATCAAGGGCTGAAGGCCCGCCCCATACCAGCCCAGGGTGAAGCCCTGGGAAATGGAAACCGCGTTTTCAAATGCGTCCAAGGGCCAAAGGCCCGACCTATAGGTCGTGTTAATCGTTGGCGAACGCGAAATAGATCAGGCCTTTGGCCCTCATGAACCCTACTTGCGGGCAAACATAGGGCTCAGCCCTATGCTGGTATGGTGCGGGCCGTTGGCTCTTGACCTGAGTTTCCGTTGTGCCCGATTCGCATTTCCACGTCGTTGGCAGGAATTGGGCGGACGTTCAACGTGTGTTGTGGTCTTCTCACACGGTATTACGAATCCTCTCCCACACTACATTCACGACAATATCCGTTGCTTAGCGCACAGAGTGTTTCATCGCAACGTCCAATGCTTGTTCGCCCGCGACCGGTATGTCGGGTTCTACGCCGTGTTGGTCGATGTGATAGCCGTCGACGGCATAGTAGTCGGCGGTGGGGAGGACGAGTTGGAAGCCATTACGGATGTCAAGGTACTCGGCATTGAGCATGGCGCCGGCGCTTTTTTCGCCGATGATGGTGGCACGGTGACGGTGCTTGAGACCATACACAATGGGCTCGCAGGTGCTGGCTGTATTGTGGTTGGTGAGAATAATTAATTGTCCACGAAAAGGATGTGCACAGGGAACAACCTTCAAACATAGTCCCTCGTATCGATGGATACCGGCAATGAGTAGCGGGTAACTTGAGGAATCGATGATTGCAAAATGCTGTAGCTCGTCAACGCTTGGTAGTCCCGTGTGGGTAGCAAACCAGGAACGCGTGAGGAACACACCGCCGTAAAAAGTCGTGTCTGCGACGTTCTTTGCAAAGGCCATTCCGGCTGCAATCGAGCCGCCGGGATTGTCGCGCAGGTCGACGATGAGAGTGTCGTAACTGTGTGAAGAAACATTATCAAACAGACTATCTACCTCGCGCGCTGAACCGGCGAACGACGGAATGCGCATCAATGCTGTCTTCTTCGTCAGCGCCTCGAGACTGAGTGAGTTCTTCACTGCGCTTGATGTTTGCGGTTCCGGCTTCAACAGTGCGAAGTGCGAAAACGACAGTTTTCGCGAATAATAATACCATGCGAAGACCATCTCGACATCGTCCATGCAACGCTGCGACACCTCATGCATATTTCGCTCAAAGTCAGTCCACTGCGTAGTACTCGTCAAAGTTGGATTGTACAGAAGAGTTCTCGCAACGGAATCAGCAGCGCTCACTATGGCGGGGTAATTTTCCAGTGGACCGCTCCCTGCATAGCGAGCGGCAGTGATACGACCATACACCGAGCCATTCCGCGCCGTGAGCACGGCCTGCAGACTGTCGTGTAATACAAAACCATTGAAGTAGTAATTGCCGAGTGAAGAACGAAAGATGCCGCTGAGCTTGAGCGTGTCGCGAACGAGTTCCGTTTTGCCCTGCTCAACACGTAGCAGATATCCCTTCGGAAAATTGCTCGTAAAAGTCCGTCCCAAAAACGATGTCCACCACCCAAGCAACTCGCGATCGGCACCCTTGCGCGTGTGCGCGGTGAAGGCTGTTGTGTCTGTCTCAAATTCCATGATGCAGCGCGCCCTGCCAATATCGCGCGCGCTCAGCTCGACAAGCCAACGACCTTCAAGACTCCCATTCGGTCGCGGCGTAGGCGTTGCACATCCGCTCAAGCTCCACACGTAGATCGCCGCAACAAGCAGCATCAAGGCACATCGCATTTATCCTCCGTACTTGGCATGCTTCACCCTACGGAAACGGCAGCGTCAGGTTGCAGCTCAGATACAGACACGGCAATACGTCGTTCAAATGTCTTTCAATTCGTGCGCGCTTCGCGCTGATAGGTGAAGAGGTGGGTCCTCGCCGACATGCGCAACGCACCCTGTTGAACATTCGTCTAGGTTTAGATCGCGGAAAGACGCTACTCATCGGGCGTCGATCAACGACGGCTTTAATAGACAAGCACAGTGCATCGCGAATTACCGCGATAAAGAAAATATACTCCGGGGGTATAAGCAGAAACATCAAGCTCTGCCATCGCTGCGAGTTGATCTGATGCAAAGTGTTGCACTTCACGTCCCAGCATGTCGTAGATCACAAGTGGCTCGCTACATGCCGAAACGCTTACAAGTTGTAGTGCTATCTTGCCGTGAACGGCTCTAGAACTAAGCGGCAGAATATTGGCGGATGGTAGCAGAACGTCAGAGTGTATCAAAAAGTCAGATAGACGTGCTGTGTATAAGCCAAAGATTGGGAGTCCGGCGTAGAGAACTCCGTCCATGTACTCCCCTAAAACGAGGTCAGCATCGGGTAGATTGGAGAAGATGCTTTGCCACGATACTCCTCCGTCTACAGAAGCATAGATGTCACGCAACCAAGTTGTTGAGTTATCGTCATCAATTACATGTGTGCTATCATGGGCAAATACTACTACGTTCTGATTGTCCGCGCGGACTCGAAGTAAGTTAGGATTTCTCATCGTGCTATCGACATGCACCCATGAAGTCCCCAAATCGGATGAGTGGAAGACACCCCTTGATCTAGTAGCCAACCACACGCTCGAGTCTTTCATCCAAACGCTTCGGGAAGGTTCATTTTTAACGTCTCCGTCGAAGGATCGCCACGTGGAACCATTGTCTAGCGAAATGTATGGTCCGGTTTGATCCGCCAGCACAGCACAGGCAGCTTGAGCGGCAATTTCATAGCCACTCCTCATGATGGGCAAACCTTCAAAGTGTTGAGTCCAAGAAGATCCATTATTATTGGAAGTGTACACACCAATGCCAAGGTCAATGTTGGTTTCATAGAGAGTATGATCACATCGAACGATACTACTAACCCGTCGACCGTAACTGTTAAAGCCTGCATAGCTCATTGTCCAAGTCTTACCACCATTACTAGAGGCGAACATCCCGTGTAATTTTGTGCCAACAAACACTGTGTCATTAAATGCGAGAATGCTAATCACACCACCATCGAAGCCGGTGGTATCGGCGGTCGGCATCCAATGAAGACCTTCGTCTGTGGACTTATACACACCATGATTTGACGTCCCCACGTACAATGTTTCTCTGTCTTTGCACAACGACAACACCGTCATGTGATGCATCCCCGCAGACTTCTCAGTCCAGGTCAAACCGTCATCCGTAGAACGATACACTCCGCATTCGTTTCCCACGATGAGCACATTACGATCGTACGAGGCAACACATTTACCGGCAGTTCGACATCCGGCTACACGACTAGTCCAGCTCTTTCCAAAATCTGTTGAAACCAGTATTTGATTGTAAGCACAGCAAATCAGCTTGTGCTCATGACAAAGTATTGAGCTGCAGTGGACACCTGTGGGAAGGTGAACCCACGAGCGTGCTGTATCAATCGAGTAATACACAGAGCCACTACCAGAAACGACAAACAATGTATCACCCTTCGCTGTCAGCGTGCTATACCCAATCGAATCAATTCCCGCATTGTCAATTTGCAGCCAACTTTCGCCAAAGTTTGTCGATCGATAAATGCTTCTGTCAGTAAATCCAATTAACTCATAGCCTATTGATGCCATGGTTTGGACTCCATAGCCAGATGGAGTAGACTGATGAGTTCTGTTCCAGCTTAAACCCTGATCTGTCGAGGTAAAGCTACCACCACTACCTAAGGCCAGCACCGAGTCACCGCGAACAACCAAGCACCTTATATAGCGTATAGATTGATAAACTTTCTCCCAGCTCTCCCCATTGTCACTAGATAACCAGATTCCGTCATAGCGTGAGTTCGTAACGTATGCCACGATATTCCGCTCAGTACACGCTAAGAGGATATACGGATAACTGCGAGGATTGAAAGGGTCGGTGAGCTGCAAGCACAAGCTCCAAGTTTCAACTGAATCCGTGCTGCGGAATATTTCACCATAACTCGTGCGGGCAAAAACTGTCGACGAATTGCTTGTAAGGTAATCGATGGAACAGCTATTCAGACCATTATTAAGCGCTTGCCACTGACCTCGAGCTTGGTGACCACACAGCAGGATAAGTATCACTATTGCCCGCTTAACCGAATATCGACTCTGAAATTGTGCCATCGTAAAATGTACGCGTAGTGCTGGAAGTTGTTTCCAAGAACACGCTGTGTCTCGAGGCAATTCACTGCATTCGCTTTTTATTGGATGTTCATCCGTTAATAATAGATCGAAACTCGCAGGGTATCACCGTTTTGTCCTTGTTCGATTTGAAGTACACCTGTCCACGAGTTCACATATTGTGAACGGCCGCAAAAACGACCCTCGTAGCTATTCACAAGTGAATAATCTGCTTGCAAGGTGTGTACTGGAAGTGTAAATGCAACAACAAAATCCGAACGATCAATCTTGCACGAGTTTCTCTTGGACTATTAATCCACCAGTACCAACCCCTGCCAAACCTGGTCACGCTCACCGAGCAAGGTCACGCAATACACCCCACGTACCAATGATGTGATGGGTATCGTTTGGTTTTGTGCGCCATCAAGAGTCTGCGTATAAACTGGTTGTCCGAGGAGGTTCCTCACCGAGACTGTTTTGTAACGGGCATCAACACCAAACAACCGCAAGTAGCCATTTTGATACGTGCATGTTGGATGATTTGTCAAGACGGGCGTTTCATCGTCGACAGCAGAGATAGTTTGAGCTATGCATTGAATGGGAGAATCGCAGTCTTGCCAGACAATCATAGAGTGCTCGTCGGGGGCAAGTGATCGGTGAAAGAGCGCAACACCAATAGCACTGTCCCAATTTGCAGCATCAAGTGTTGAATCGGTATCTGAGTATTCCCTTGCTGCATTGTAGACGCTATATTGCGCCGCATAGTGACCTGAAGATCCGACTGAGAAATCAACAAATAGATACTTTGCATGGTAGCTTAAATGTAGTTCCAGTTGACGGACATTGTTAAAATCGGTGAGATATCTATTGATACGAGTACCACTTCGTGTGGAATATACACATGCAAAGACTGAGGAACTCTGTTCATCTTTATATTGTAATGCCAAACTCGAACCATCACCCGAAAATGAGTATTGGTCATTCGTTGGTAAAATGCTGTCACCGATTGTTATTTTATAGAGGTTTGATGAGGCAACATTATACTGCCATCGAAAGAGCTGAGTGTCATTGCTAAGAATGAGCAGTGTACTATCATAATCCGCCAAATGAATATCTCTACAGGAGACTCCAGAAGGCAGCAGCATACTGTAGACAGTACTGCCGGTTGCGATAGCATAGCCACGGATACTGGAAGTTGAAGCGATAAAGAGAAATCGACCATCACTTGTACATTTCATTGATTTCATTTGATCGATTGGAGAAATAGCAAAGCTTCGTTCAAATTTTCCATCAGTAGTTGAGTATAGCTTGATCGTGTCTTTATCGTAACAGATCAACTGCGATGCATCAGCACACAATATACCAGACGCAGATATGTGACACAGGACACACCCATTTGCAACTGAGGCAATTCTCGTCAGGTTGGGATTTTGCCGGACTGCGATGAGCTTTGAGTCACGAGAATATTCCACAGCGTCCGGTCGTGGGCTGAGCTCATCGTCCGTATTAGTGGCAACTACGTTTCCGCTAAAATCTACAATTGTGTACCAGGCGTCATGTTCAGGATAACCAACGGGCGGCATTTCGTCCTTTTCACACAGCGACAAAAAGGGATGCGGAGGTTGCAGCATGATCTGCTGCTTAGTTGGAAAGAGTAGCCAGTTAGAACAGGGAAAGGGCAAGGAATTCAAATACTCGCAGGAATTCAGATTAAACAACGCTGTATAATAGTACAGAGAGACAAGAAGAATACTGTCGTTAATCACGTCTATTTGCGGAGGGATCAAATAACTGTAAGGCCAATAACCTGCATGCGGGTAGTGGGTATCGATCGCTCGAGTAGTTCTCCCGGTACGATCAAATACTACAATCGTATCTAAGGTACTGTAGTAAAAAATGTAACGTTCATTTGCCGCAGCCGTCCATACAGGCTGCGGTGACGCTATTGAATCAACCACTCTGGAATTGATGAGGTCGTACACTGTAATGGTGCCACCGAGTTGATTTACCTTACAAACGAAATTGCCGGAACCACAATCGAAATCATATTGCGCTGAATCCAAACGCTCCGCAGTGCAGCCGGCGGCACGGATATAGACCTTCGATCGGATCTGAGTAGCACCAGGACTATAACGAGTACGAACTATAATAGAACTGTCTGCTGCGTCGTACACTAATTTGTCAACAGCAATAAGGTTGTCACTCGGCCATCCAGATCCTCTTAATATTTTATATGTAGCCGTTAGCTTGAAATCCGGTACAGAGTACACCTCCACGTTCGGTCCAAGGATGTACAGCCATTTTCCATTATCGTCAAAGCAGGGAAGCTTGCCGCCAAAATTGATTCCATTGGTATCAAACTGTTTAAGAAGTTTCATGGGATAGGACGCGTCATAGACGCCAAAAGCATAATCACCGCTTAATACAACGTACTTGCCGTCTGGACTTAGTGCTGATGCGGGGCCGCCAATGCAATATCCGGTGCCGCCTTTCCAGAGTACATTTTTTGCAAGCGTTGATGACATCATCATCGTGCAGAATAAGAACACCGTCAATGCGGAAGATGTAATCGCTTTCATGCGCTGTGCCCAATGATTGTGCGTTAATTTACAGAATTACTGCGCACGCCACTGCCGACGTGACAACGAAGTTGGCACGTATTAAAAACATAGTGACGTTGAATTATTGAGCGATAAGACGGTAGCTAAACAACGATTCTCTACGCACCACGCTTTGTTTTATAATGCAAGGCAATCACCCCGCAGGTGAAGGTCTTGCTTTCCACGAGTTCGAGCTTTATGGTGTGATGCACTTCCGTAAACATGGGGATGCCGCTGCCGACGATGATGGGGTTCACAAAGAACCAGAATTCATCGACCAAGCCGTGATTAAGGAGCGACAACGAAGCACGCGGACTTCCGAAGATGAGGATGTTCTTTCCGGGTTGGTTTTTAATCGCATTGATGTGATCTTCAAGATTGTCCTTGATCACCGTCGTATTCAGCAGCTCGCTCCCATCGAGGGTGGTTGAGAGCACCACTTTGGCAACACTATTATACCATCGCGAGTGCTCGATGTCGTGCTTGCTGGCATTAGGTGCATCCCCGGCTGTGGGCCAGTAGCTTTGCATCATGGCGTAGGTGTTGCGACCATAGAGAGCGGTATCAGCATTGGCGGTCATTTCCGCCACAAAGTCAAACATCTCCTGATCAATTTTAATCCAATTAAGTTCGCCGTTGGGACCGCCTACAAAGGCATCCAGAGAGATGTGCATGAAGAAGACCAGGTTACGCATAGAGTGTGGAGTTGGGTTGAGATTGGATATGTTCGGAACTAATGAACCAGAACGATGGTTCTCTGGTAAGGTCAGAAAATTTTCTGTCCCAACAGGCGACCTCCTCTGTCGCAATCAATATACTACCGCTTGTGCGATCACATGCACACAAGCGTCGCCTCTATCTCATCACGCAGGCTTGGTGCGACGTTGACGGCATCTGCGAAATCTTTCCAGCGAGCAACGACGCTATTGACCTCGTCAATGAGCTCCGCAGCCTTCTTAATTCCGACCGACTTTGCAGTGGCCAACAAATCCTCTTTTGTTATTTGATCGCGTTTTCCGTTGATGCTGAGTGCGTGCCGGCTGACCCATCGGTGATTGGGTTGATAGGCGTGACAGAGATCGTAGGCAGGCGCTAGTTCCCATCGCGAGCGTTGTTTGAGACGGAAGGCAAAGTTCTTCGTGTGGTCATCGCAATTGCGGGCGAGGACGTTGAAGACCATGCGACGGTACAGTTGCTCTGCCTCAGGGTAGGGCAGCATCAACTCCCGCATGGTTTGAAAGAGTTGCTCATAGCTGAAACTGTTGACAAGATTGAAATCGAAATGCTTGAGAGCACAAAAGGTCTGCACGTGGTGTTTGGTTGATGCTCCCTCGCGGTCGAAGCGCTTGGTCATGAAGTGTGCGCGACCATTCTCTTCAAGCAAGCGGGAAGGCATCATGTGAATACCGCAGTCGCATGCCATGTGGTAGTAAGCCATTTCGACACGTCCGTAGTCGCGTGTGCGACCAAACTGCGCATCACTCACACCGTCCAGTTTGATGAGCCAGTGTGCAAAGCCCTGAGGGACCTTGGTTTGTCCCGATCGAACTTCTCCCGTGCGTTCGTTAAAGGCGATCACCGCTTTGGGTCGTGCTCCGCCGGCTGAGGTTCCGATGCGCACGAGTTCGCGCATGGTCTTTTCTTCCTCCGACTGCAGGTTGCGCACAAAGTCTTGCTTCGACCTAAGCATGCTGCGCGCAACGTCGACAAGCGAGTCGAGCTCAATGGCAACGCTTCTCTTGTATTCGCCTACGATGGTGGGCTCAAATTCTAACGCGCCCATGCCGCGGGTGCCAATAAAGCACAGCAGCTCGACGGGGTTCATGCTGTGTGGGAGACGTCCCTGTTGCGCTAGCCATGCATCGATCACACTCGTGCCATAACGATCCGGAAGTGAGTCGGCCAGCAATCCCGGAAGACCTTTAAATGTGTCGAGTTCGCCGCTCGGCTTCTTTCGCAATTCACGAAAGCTGAAGACACGTGGGCTCTGAGCTATCGGCATGCTAAAGGGTGCCAACTCAATCCCGCGTGCGGCAAAGGCAGGCTCGTATTCAAATGATGCTATTCCAGCCGCTTCGTCCCATGCAACCGCGCCTACTACTTGATCCCATATTTTGACGTACGCTGCGTTCATGATTTACCAATCCTCCTTCTTCGCGTCAGACCCTGGCCCACTCGCACGTTTGCGACGCCTGTGCTCTGCTTTGGCAAGCTTCAACGGACTTATCGATTCTTCCACAACAAAGGTGTCCATGACCTGCAATTGTCCGAGCGCCCTCAACACCTGAATCAAAGTCGCCAACGTCACCGTTTCCCCGCGCTCCAACAAACTCAAGGTCGAACGACTTATGCCGGCTTCTCGCGCCACACTCTGTTGCGTTTTGTTCTGCATAAGCCTCACCCGCTGCACATAAGAACCAATATGCAAGGCCAAAGCCTGATCGCTCATTGAATACCAATTCATGTATGATATATCGGACGTTAGTACATAATATTACGTTAACGAGTGAATTATCATGCAATAGTACGCATGCTTTGCGGATTTGCAAAATACAACGCGACTGCCGAAGAATACTACGTATGATAACTCATGCATAGAAGACAATATCTTGAAATATGTTTGATATATCATACACGAATGCTCGATATTCAGGCATTTGCCTCGTAGTGGAAGGGCAAGTCGACCGGATGTTAGCTGGGGTATAACCAGACGATGCGTTGGAGATCTGCGCCGTGTAATGGTGTATAGCCTCGGCTGGATAAGCAAGGCCGGTACTGCACTAACCATGGCCTCACAAGGCTAAGAGGGACGGTGACGAGAAGAAAAAAAGCGCACAAGGCCCGCTTCATACTATTCCCGACTTCGTCGGGGCCGTTGGCGATCTTCAAATTGACGAAACGGGCTGAAGGCCCGACCCCATACCAGCCCAGGGCATCGCCCTGGGTAAAACGACATACAAATCAGCGACAGCAAAAAGAAAAAGAGGGCTGAAGGCCCGACCCATACCAGTCCCGACATTGTCGGGAAATAACGGCATGAGCGAGGTGTCAACGCATACCGCACTTGGACTTATTGTGATCCATAGTATGCACCTCTTCCTAAATTATTCTCGACAATTTTAGCGACGGGAGTTTGTTCAAAGGAAAGCATGGTTGCATGAAATATGGAAAGAACAATTTCTTGAATCGTCTGCTCATTTTCCATATTGGATACGACGAGCCCACTGGCACGTGCTGCATCTCGCATAATTGGTTTGCCGTGCGTCTTATGATTATCCGCTTCCGCTAACCAATGAGCCACGAAGTCGGCTTTCGTCTCTCTGTTGGGATCGCTGCCAAACATGAATTGGGCGAGCAAGTCTCGCACAAACGATTCAGAGTATTCAATTACCTGGGCACATTGAGCTAAAATCCCCGGCGGATAGCTTTCAATTTTCGTAACCCATAGTGGTGCTGTATTTGGATTATCGGAGACTTCTTTCTTAGCAAGCTCGAATTCTATTTGGATTGCTTTTGCAGGTGTTGACACCCAGCCATTTCTGGTGGGAATTATCATTTGCGGATCGATTGGTCCAATGGCGGAATGCTTACCCATCATAACTTCATCGCATCCGCAGGAGATCATCGTCGCGGCTGACATCGCGTTTTGCGGTACGATGGCCCGAATGTAATCGTATTTTGAACGAAGGTAGCGTATAATTTGTTCTGCCGCTTCTGGTGAGCCACCTGGACTGTGCAAAATGAGATCAAGCTTTGTAGACTTCAATCCATGTAGGCAGGTCATGAAGGCCTGTATATCCTCAGGCACAATTGTCAGAAGTGACGGATGAACATCCGTCCTGGATGACGTAAACGCACTAGCGTAAAGAATCACATCGTGACCGGTTGCAGCAGACAGGGCACGTATGTATTTCTTTCGTACATAATCATAAGACCGCTGACCCTGTGACTGGCGAAGCCGAATTGCTCTAATAATTTCAAGCTTTGCCGGCATGACTAACACCTTCGTACGAAATAATAATTCGTCGGGTCTCTGGCTGCGGGGGAGAGTTTTTCTTCGAAAATTCTAATGCTTGATGAATGCGATCATACACATCGTCAGCTACTTTCGATCGGATTTCATCCAAAATAACTGTCTGATTGTCCTTGTCAGACTCCATATAATTGTCGGAAATGAATGACTGATTTTCCATCAACGAATCCACTATTTGGGACTAATTCTCTGCGGACAAATTACGGATGCTCAATCTTCGAGTGAGAACAATCTTCACAATACAGTGCACTGTTTTTTGCACATACACCAAAATGTCGAAGCCCAATGTGCAAAAATAAATCCGCTGTTAAAGTGGATTAGAGCGGAACCGTATTGAAGTACAGGTAATAGCATAGAGGGTGAATTGACGTACGTTCCTACAGCTGAACCAAGCGCGTCCTACCCCTCCTGCTCCAACCCATACTTCACTGCTTCCGCCAAAACCTCTAGATCCACATCTGTAAGTTTCTTGAATTTGATGCAGTAGCCGGTTACGCTCACTTTGCCCAGACGGGCAGCGAACAGCTTCTTGAGAGCGTTCCTATCGGCGAGACCGAGGATATAGATGGAGATACCGCTTTTTGTGGCGCTGACGCCTACGCGATAGAACTCTCTGGTGCTCCCATTTGCGTAACGCATGGTTTGATGACCATATCCGATGTTTGGATTCGTGACGGCTTTGCCGCTGCTATCAATGCCGGTTTCAAACCAGAGCTGACACTTCGGTTGCTGCGCTTGGATGAGTTCATGGAGCCTTACAATTTCAGCTCGCTTTGGTTCTTCTAGGGAAGCAATGAACTCTTTGATTTGTGTTTTAACGTTCATGGGTATTCCGCAGTGGTTGACGTATCATTGAAAGAGACATGGGCTACGTGCCCTATCGAAGCGAGTGGATGACAGCGTTGCGCAAAGCTACATGTATATGATTCCACGCTCTACAACTCTTCCGCCAAACCAATAAGCAAACCTTCCACGCCACGAATGTAGCAAAGGCGATACGCCTGTTCGAATTGAACAACCTCGCCGACAAGTTCAGCGCCGTGTTTGATGATGCGCGAAAGAGTCTCGTCTAAGTTTTCGACCGTAAACATCACGCGAAGATAGCCCAGACTATTGACAGCTGCTTTGCGGTGATCGGCAACAACTTCAGGATCGTGAAACTGCGAAAGCTCGAGACGACTGCGTCCGTCCGGTGTTTGCATCATGGCAATTTCTACATGCTGGTTGCCGAGGCCGGTCACTCGCCCTGCCCACTCCCCCGCAATGTCTGCTCGTCCCATCAGACTGAGACCCAACTCTTGAAAGAAGCTGACGGCGTTGTCGAGATTTTCAACAACGATGCCAACGTTGTCCATGCGCTTGATGTGGTGTGTTGCCATAGTTTTCGTCTTACGAGATCACGACGTACATGTATCGATTCTCTAATGTACATTCTCAGCGTTGCACAAACTTGTGATGGTTTATTTCAGGCATACAACGCAAAGGAATACGGACTGATATGTTGGTATTCAAAATTGGCCCGCGGTGTCCAGCATGCCCCAGTGTTCTGTTACAACGGGAGTCTATTTCAAGGAAAATACGTGACAAGATGCGGTACAATTGCGACATTCGACTGTGTCTTTTGTACCAATTGTTGAGTTCGGAGCGTTCCAGTTCGACGTGTAAGCACGAAGTGCCAACGTATTGAAATCAGGCATACAACGGTGTGTTTGACAGGCTCTTTGCGCCGAGGGTTTGGAAAAGTTCAGAACAGCGTTTTTTGAAAGAATTGCAACGATAACTCCTTTTCGGCAAGCTAATTGCAATAACTACGGGACATTATCGTATCTTTGCTTTGTATTCCATTCGGTAGTCCCGCGTTTCGGTCGCAATTCCCCTTCAACTGCACCGCGAATTTCGTCACTATTGCTTGAGCTCATTGCCGGAGTAGTTTATCGTACAGCCAGTGTACGTTTTCAGCCCCCTTTTGCAACTCCATAGCTCGTTAGGATACCAAAGGCAATGTCGACCCAGAGTCTGAGTTTCATGTGGACTTCTCCTTTACCACATGCTCGTGCCTTGGAATACTGTTTGTATCACTTGTTTTTCTTCTATGAAATTTGATCAGTTAGGGATCAACGATGCCCTATTACGTGCGCTCGTTGATGCCGGATATTCTCGCGCAACTGCCATTCAGGAGCAGGCTATTCCTGTAGTGTTGGATGGTCGTGACATTTTTGGTTGCGCTCAAACAGGCACCGGCAAGACCGCTGCCTTTTCACTTCCCATTCTTCAGCAGCTCGTCGAGCAATTGTCGGATAATCCCGGCAAGGCAGAGCAGCGACCCATTCGTGCTCTGATTCTCGCACCAACGCGTGAGCTTGCCGTGCAGATTGTCGACTCCATTGCCATGTACTCGAAGTATGTGCCGATTCGTTCCACCGCAGTGTTTGGTGGCGTGTCGCAATTCCATCAGGTAAAAGCTCTGCGCCGCGGCGTGGATATTTTGGTGGCCACTCCGGGTCGTTTACTCGACCTCATGGAGCAAGGCATTGTCAGCCTCAAACACGTACAGACCCTTGTGCTGGACGAGGCGGATCGCATGTTGGACATGGGCTTTATTGCTCCCATGCGTGCCATCATTGCTAAGCTTCCGGCAAAACGTCAAACGCTCTTCTTCTCGGCCACCATGCCGCCGGAGATCCGTCGTTTAGTTCAACAGCTTCTTAAAAACCCAATCCACATCGACGTCACTCCCGAACACAGCGCCCGTACACCGGAGCTGGTGAAGCAGTTTGTGTTTTATGTGGAGAAGCAGAATAAGCGACACCTCCTCAAGCACGTGTTGGACGAAGAGAACATCGATCACGTGCTCGTCTTTACCCGCACCAAACGCGGCGCCGACCGCGTGGTGCGCGACTTAAATCGTGGCGGTATTCGTGCCGAAGCTATTCACGGCGATAAGTCGCAAGCCGCACGCGATCAAGCCTTGCGGCGCTTCAAGGAGAAATCACTCCGCGTCCTCGTCGCCACCGATATCGCCTCGCGCGGTATCGATATCGATAAGCTCAGTCACGTGATCAACTACGAAATCCCGGAGACACCCGAGACCTACGTCCACCGAATCGGTCGTACCGGCCGCGCCGGCAGCGAAGGTCGCGCACTCTCCTTCTGCACACTCGACGAACTGCCCTACATGCGCAGCATCGATCAACTCGTGAAAACGAAAATTGATGTCGTCGCCCGACACCCCTTCGAGTACAGTTGATAGAGTACGCCTACATCGTCAGGATATTTTTCTTACGGTTGCGCTTCGCGCAACCGTTTTTTTTTGCCCTTACCTGGGATGATGCATTGCTTCGAAGTCGCAAGAACAGTGACGCCGCAAGGCGGCACGAATAATGAATCTCCTGCCTACTCTCTGAATCAACTCCACGAATGGAGTGCATTCGCGACGAACCAGGCGACAGTGCTTGGTCAATCGTCCCCGAGCTCGGAAATTGCGTGCAACGGCAACACACATTACGAAGAAGGCAACAGCATGGCGACGATACTTGGCGCGATGAATATGACACTGGACGGCAACTGCGATCACACAGCGGGGGTTCCGGATGAGGAATTACACGAGCATTTTAGCCAGCTCCTGCGCACGGTCGATGCGGTGGCGTATGGTCGCAAGACCTACCAACTTATGGAAGCCGCGTGGCCGGCCATCGTGCAAGCGCCCACCGGCAACACGGCGATTGATGAGTTTGCGGTGGTGATGGAAGCGGTGCCGAAAGTGGTGTTCTCGCACACCCTCACACTGCTCAACTGGCCCAGCGCCCGCCTTGCTACCAAGAGTTTGGAGGAGGAGATACGCGCCCTCAAACAACAACATTCGCGACCCGTGTGTGTGGGGAGTCCGGGACTCATCAACACCCTCATCCAAATGCAGCTCCTGGACGAACTACAACTGTGCATCCACCCCGTGATAGCGGGCGACGGCATGCGCTTATTTCACGATCAGCCGGCGCCGCGGAAGATGTTGCTTATCGACTCCAGAGTCTTCAAGTCGGGCATTGTGATGTTGCACTACCGCTTTTAAGGCGAGCGTTTTTCAACAAAGCGAGCCACTCGCATTTAAGGCTCTTCAACTACCAATCGACCTAATCTTTCCGTTTTGGCAGTTTACCAGAACAAGCGAGTGACTCGCTTGTTCTGGTCATTGTGGATAAAGTTGGGGAAAACTCGAAGCTTTGGCGCTCCGTTTTGTCCGTAAATATTGTCGTACTCCGCTACGAATCGCGCCTCAACCGGTAGTTTGAGTACACTGATTTATCAAAAAACATAGAGATCATGTCCACCTCGGTTGACTACACAAGCGTTCTCCATTCTGACCTGGACTTGCGCGGTGACTACGTTCGCTTGGTCCCCCTCGAACGAACCCATCTCCCAGCCCTGCAGAGCATCGCTGCCGATCAACGCATCTGGGAGCACTATCTCTATGATTGTTCCCAACCTGATGTATTCCACCGCGAGATGGAAAATGCTTTCGTGCAACGAGAGCTCGGACATCACTTCCCCTTTGTTATCAAGCAACGCGACACCGACGACATCGTGGGTTCGACGCGTCTGCTCGATATTCAGCCGGCGCACCGTAAAGTGGAGATCGGATGGACCTGGATGCATCCCGACACTTGGGGCAGCGTGCTAAACCTTGAGGCTAAACTCCTCCTTCTTCAACTCTGCTTTGAGGAACTTCACGTCGTGCGCGTCCTGCTCAAGACCGACGAGCGTAACACGCGCTCACGCAAAGCCATTGAGAAAATTGGAGCGCAGTTCGAAGGTATTCTGCGCAACGACATGATCCGCGACAACGGCACATGCCGCAACTCGGCGTATTACTCGATTATCGACTCAGAGTGGATGATGATACGTGCGGCGCTGCGCGCCAGAATTCATGTATGAGCGGACTCCTCAAGATTGTCTCAGCGGACCACACCACCCCTAGACAAGGAGCCACGCAAGCGCTACACAATGTGGCGTGCAATTGCGGAGCGCCTAATATTCTTGTCCGATTATCCATTTGAAAATGTCGCCGTGCCACTGCACCACAATCCCGCATTGCTCCTTACTTTGACGACACAACGCACGTCGCATACGTATCTCAATTCCCTTTCATCAATGGCTACAGCTCAAGAAATCAAGGTTGCTGTTTCTGACGCTTTCGCGGCGCAACAGCGAGGCGACTTGGATGAATCGAAGCAACTGTGCGACCATTCGCTCGTGCTTTTACATGCTCTTGAAACGTCCGATGATGCGCCGACCGAAAGTGAGGCGCAACTCCTCAGAGCGCGCATCTATAACCAGCTTGCCAATATTTCCTGTGTGCGCGGACAACACGCCGAAGCTTTGGACTGGTATAGTCAGGCTCTTGCCTTCGCCGAGAAACATCAGCACGCTAAACTCTGCGTTGCTTGCCTGTGTAACATCGGTAACGTGTACGACAATCTTGGAGATCGCAAACACGCGGCAGAATTTCAAGAGCAAGCGCTGGTTCAGGCACGGCATGAAGGCCTGACGCTGTATCAGGCGAATATCTTGTGTAACCTTGCCGGCTACTCTTTGGATCGCGAACTGTACGCCGAAGCACTGGCGCTATTTCAAGAGTCACTCGACCTGTATTCGTCTCTAAGCGACGCAAACGGACAGGCGCTTGTTCTTTGCAACATGGCTTCATGCTACTCGATGAGAGACGACTATAGCAGTAGCGTTCCGCTGTACACGCAAGCGATGGAAATCGCCGAATCGATCGACGACAAAAACACGATCATCCTCGTCCTGGATAGTCTTGGTCAAATCTATCGCACAGTTGAGTATGCTGAATTCAATCTTGAGAAAGCCGAGAGCTGCTTGAAGAAGGCACTGGAGATGAGCGTTGATATGAAGTCGCTCAGCAATGAAGCGTTTTGCCATAAATCACTTGCTTCCCTGTACAGTCAAATCGAAGATTGGAAGACCGCCTATCAACACTTCGAACGTTTTCACGACTTAATGCAGGAAACAAACTCGCTCGAAGTAAAGCAGATGGTCGAGAAGTTTGGCTATGAACGTCAAGCTGCTCAACGCGAGAAAGAAATTGAACTTCAAAAAGAACGCAGCGCTACCACCCGCGCACTACTGCACCGTGTGCTTCCTGAAACTATTGCCGACCGTATTATGGACGGTGATCCGGAAATAGCGGACTTCTTCCCGCGCGTTTCCATCCTCTTTGCCGATATCAAGGGCTTCACCAACCTCAGCGCGCGTATGCCGGCTCAAATCGTGGTGCGCATGCTGGCCGAATTATTCTCCGAATTCGACCGCATCATGAAACATCACGGTTGTGAGAAAATTAAAACGATCGGCGATGGATACATGGCTGTTGCCGGCGCACCGATTCCCTGCGACGATCATGCGCTGCGGCTAGCAAACGCTGCACGAGAAATGTTATCGAGCTTTCGTATTCCGGAATCCGCGAAGGAGTACATCCGCGAAGACGATGCTTTTAATATTCGCATTGGCCTGCAATGCGGTCCTGTCGTTGCCGGCGTCGTCGGCCGCGATCGTTTTGTGTACGATGTCTATTCCGACGCCGTAAATACCGCCTCACGCATGGAGAGTCATGGTATTGAAGGTAAAATCCATTGCACCGAAGAATTCGTTGAGAATTTATCGGCATTCGAACATGATTTTCTCATCTCCGAACGCGGCGAAATTGAAGTAAAAGGTAAGGGCACTCTTCGAACCTATTTTATTAAATAAGGTGTTGTACGATAGCCGTCGTGCGCGTTGATTTTTCTTCAACGCCCTTCGGGCCATTGATCTGCGAAGCAATAAGAATGTATCGGGAGTGTTGCGGGCGATACATTAGTGTTTGGAATTGCCGTTATAGTCGAGCGCGGTTAGAGTACATCGCTCATTCATTACATCATGGGAGCACGAAGTGCTCAAGAATAATAATCCCTATGAGAAAACTTATTGTCAGCGAATTTATTTCCTTAGACGGCGTGATGCAAGCTCCGGGCGGACCGCTTGAGGATACGTCGGGTGACTTCACGCTTGGCGGCTGGTCTGCCCCATTTCAAGATGAGGTGTCGGCCAGTATTATGCGCAAACAAATGCAGGCGGCAGATTATCTACTGGGTCGATTAACCTTCGAGATCTGGGAACCGTACTGGCCGCGCCATCAGGAATTTTGGCCGGAGATTACCTCGGGAATGAAATACGTGTTGTCGTCTACTCGCACAGACTCCCCGTGGAGCAATACGACATTCCTTCGCACCGTGGACGAGATAAAAGCACTGCGGTCGAGCGAAGGAAGAGACATCCAAGTGTGGGGCAGCTCGCAACTTGTGCATCTGCTGCTTGAGCACGGACTCGTCGACGAGATGTGGCTTAAAATTACACCTGTTGTTTTAGGTAAAGGAAAACGCTTATTTGACCACTCGGCAGTTCCGGCGTCGTTTGAGTTATTCGAACACACGATAAGTCCCTCAGGTGTCATCTTCGCGAACTACCTTCGCAGTGGCGAAGTTATCTGTGGTACTGCGGGAGAGTGATTATTGGAACTCGCATGCAAAAGAAGGGTGCGCAACACCTGAGTTATTGAGCTATCAACTACTTCTTTCCGAGAAGGTTATACCATGGTCAACGTGAGCATTCGGTTATTGGAAGACGATGATACAGATCAATATCACGCGATGCTAGTACGCGCTCTGACACTTGACGAGAAGAACTTTCGAATTGCCGTTCAGGACCTGACAGACGTTTCCCTACCGACTCTGGGTAATGAAGACAGCTTTAGTCTGGGTGCTTTCACGGGTCAGGTACTCGTTGGCATCGTCAGCTTTGAACGCGATGGAACAACGCGCGTCAAAGCCAGGCACAAGGGACGTCTCTTCCGTATGTACGTGGATCCATCCTTTCGAGGCCAGGGTGTCGGCCGAGCACTCATTAGCGAAGTTCTGCAGCGTGCTAAATCGCTCCCGGGTTTGGACTTTATCCAACTCACCGTCATGACGCACAACAGCACCGCACAAGCCCTCTACTGCGCCTTCGGCTTCGTGCGCTACGGCACCGAGCCGGCAGCCGTGTACTGGAACAACGAGTACCGCGACGAAGACCTTATGGCCCTCGATTTGAGAAGCGTCTGAGCAGAAGCGAGCCACTCGCTTACCTGATGTTTTAAGCGTTTTTAGGCAAATTGAGGTGGTTATCCACATTTTCGAGCAGGCGTGAGACTCTCACTCAGTCACCAAAAACGGACGATTTGTGGATAAGTCGGTGGAAAACTCAAGGGTTGAAGTGGCTTGTGGAAGTCACTTTTGGAGCAGACAGAGACCAAATCCCGGGGCGTGGAGTTTGCTAACGCGGATCAGCTTGAAGCCGGCTTTTGTTGCAATGTGCTCAATCTCGGACACGCTGTAGGTGTTGCCGTTTGCCTGATGAAAGAGGTTGATGGCCATAAACGAAACGGTTGCTTGCGAGAGTTGCGACGCGCCGCCCATACCCTTGATCTGATCCAGTATGTAGAGTTGTCCGCCGTCTTTCAAGGAAGCGTAGATGCGGGCGATAAGTTCTGCGTTGCGTTCCAGGCTGAAGCCGTGGATGATGTTGAATAACAGAGCGACATCGTTTTGCTCCGGTAGAGGATCTTTTAGCATGTCTCCGGCGAGAAAGCGGACTTTCGATTGCATGGCATGCTTGGTGATGCACTCGTCGGCGTAGGGTCGTACCGCCTCGAAGTCCATCACTGTTGCGTTGAGCTGCGGATATTTTTCGCAGAGCGCTATGCTATACAAACCGTGTGAGCCAGCGCAGTCGAGAAGAGTTCGTGCATTCGAGCCTAGCGTAATAGCGCGCGTTACTTCCGCCACGTTGGTGCGAGCGATGTCGATCATGGCACGTGAGAAGAGCTCCCACTCGTCTGCAGTGAAGTTGTCGAGATTAATTGTCGGTGTCGTGCCATCGCGCACGGTATCGTCTAAATTCTCCAGACGATTGTTCGACCAATCACTGAACTTGATGAAGTTCTGCATGCAGTAGTCTGAATCTGCTGACAAGAACTTTAGCCCGCGCTTGGTGTAGCGGTAGCCGCTGCTGCTGTGCTGACAGTAGCCAATAGCACACAGACAATTCAAAACCAACTCCACACCACGCTCGCTACACTGTGTCTGACGCGCCAAGGCAGCAGACGATTGATCGTCACCCGTCAGAGCATTACACAAACCCACCCGCACCGCTGTCGCCATGGCGCGAGACATGCACACATGCACCGCGGCATCGGCAAAGGGATGTGGAATGACGTTGTTAGCAAGCAGAATCTTTTCCGGAAGCGAAAAGCGTGTAATCATGGTTGAACTCCAGGTTCGGTTACGAATGAACGCAGAATCGTCGTAGCATTGTCGCTGCGTCGTGGTTGTATGACAGACCGATCACGACCGGAATGTCATTGAAAGCTATTGCAGTAAGGAACTGTCGTCCCTGACTGCAGCATGACAGCTCCTACCGACCGGCGCGTGATACAAACTATTGTCTTGCTTGAGCATCAGGACTACGGTATTACTACGGTAGAAGGTTGTGAAGCAGATCCTCAGCGGGTGTAGTCAGCGACATCGTCCGGCAGGCGCGTGATGTCAGGATATACTACCAGGATGAGCGCATCCATTGTCAGGATGTATGGACTGGAGGTTGGTCAAGAGCGTTCTCTCATTGTGCGCATGGAGAACAAGGGATCGACAAAACGCGAATCGCTAACAATACAACTATTCGAGCAATGCGTCGGCCCTACTTTGCCGAGCTCGTCTCTACGCGAATGATTCCGTCGGCAACGTCGCCGAGGAACGAACGAAGAACCGTGATGTAGCAGTCGGTTCCGGTGTCGCTGTTGGTGAAGATGACAAGGGCTCTGTGAGATTTCGGAAGGATAAAAACTATGGTGTGAACACCAATGTCGTCACCACCATGGTTAATGGCAAATTCACCGTTGCCAATATTCTCGTCGACGGCCCATCCGAGTCCGAAATACTTGTCCTTTTTAATGACCGTTTGTTTCGCAATCACCTCTCGATAGAGCGTGTCGGAAAGCAGATCTCCTTTGAGAATTGCAGTTACAAAACGCGAGTAATCTTCCACCGTCGTCATGAGATCGTCGGCGCTACTGGCTTTGTTGTTCTTTGGCGTGTGATACAGCTCGCCGTTTGCATGGTGCCATCGCGCGAATCGCGACTCGTCCATTGTCGAATCCCAGGTGAAGTGCGTGTCGTGCATCCCGAGTGGGGTGAAGAGCAGTTCGTTAGCGAGGGATGGTAGCGTTCGGTGAAATTTAGCTTCGACGGCACGTCGCAAGAATTCAAATCCCTCACCCGAGTATTGATAGTGAGTTCCCGGCTCATAGTCGAAGGACAGCTTGTCGTGTCGCCAATTTGGAAAACCGGATCGATGACTGAGGATCAGTCGCGGAGTCAGCTTCTTCACTCGTTCGTCACTCGCCACATCCGGATCAGTCCAATATCGATACAACGGCTCATCCAAGCCAAGTTTTCCCTGATCAATGAGCTTCAAGACTACCAATGCGCTAACCGGCTTGGTGAGTGAAGCAACATTGAACAACGTGTTCGGCGGAGCCACAGCACCCTCCTTCGTCAGCCGACCATACACCGTAATTCGCTGAATGGTATCGCCGTCGATATACCCGATGCCCAACGCAGGAATATGCAGCGATTGCAACCATTGCTCGGTCGTAGCTCGGTCGTGAAATAGCAATGTAGTATCAATATCCCTCTGACCCGACCCCGTCACATCGCTCGATTGGTGATCGTATGAAAACACGCGCTGCAACAGCCAGCCTGTTGTGCCTCGTATCCAGAGGTGACTAAACTGCGCCGTAGAACTGAGGTGCTCGTGTCCAAGAGAGTCATGCTCGAAGAAGCGATGCACACCGCATTCTAACGCGCCATACAAACTATCTCCCTGCTTCATGGGATACACGCGTAGAGATCCCGGAACTAATTCTCGACGCGAGTGCGACGGGTTCATGCAAATGTGCTTCCGCACTGACTCAATGAACTCCTGTTTCGAATGGATAACGCCAGCTTCGTCGTGGTAAAACTCAAAGTCTGTACTCAAGAGTTTTTCAAACTGCTGCAGATCGCAGTGGTTGAAACCGACATTGAACAGGAGACTGTCGCAGCGAAGAATCTGTGCCGTCAGATCCTGTGACCTGGGCGTTTGTGCCCGTGCAGCAACACCGCAGAAGAGAAACAGGATAAACATCGAGACGAGTCGTTTCATCGGAAAAGGAATTGGTTGCTGTGGAAATGGTTTCGCACCACCGTGCATCGCGCATTCATGACCAACTTAGCGCGGACGTGCCGGGTGCTGGCAGATGGCATTGAGTTTTGCGACAGACGCTAGTGATAGAGAAACTAGGCTGACGCATTGTATAAGACTTTGTTTCGCCTTTCTTCAATGGTGTTCGACGGCGAATGAGAGGCAACGCTTCGAACACAGCTCATGAACTAGGGAAGGTCAAGTTCATACACCGAATATCTGCTGTCCGTTCTTCCGACAAAACTCAAATGATGCCCATCAAAATGGACTGATCCCTGCATCACATCGTGTATCCCATTAAGATCACGAACAATCTGGTTGTTAACGATAAGACGTTGGACACGATCTCCCATCCCGATGATGGCCGCGAAGCAATCATCATGCGCATCGACACATACCTTGTATCGAGAGTGCCAACTCGAAGAATCGGTTGGGAGAAACAACAAGGGAAGAGGCGGTGACAACCGACCCTCGAACAGAAAAAATGCGCTGTCCCCGCCTGCTACATACAAGCATTCAGCGCGCTCGTCGAATCGAGGTTGCGCACGATATGACTCCAGACTCTTGGCGTTTAATGTCAGGACATCGCTCAATGCCTTTTTCAATACGTACCGCCTTCGGCGATTCTCGTAGATGGAAACAGAGTCACCAGACGCCGAAACCCAAATGGTGTTGCCATCGGCACCGAGTGACAAGACGCGAGCATGACCACTCAATCGGCCCAAGGGCTCTTCATCCATGTGTCCGTCTCGAATTCTCCATAATCCAGAGTCGCGCGTTCCGACTACGGCATAGTGTCCGTTGGTGTCGATAGATGACAACGCTACTGCGGTCACGGGACAGCGCATAACCCTTCCGTCAACACACAGCAGCGTGCTGTCAACGCCTCTGCTAACACAAAGCCAATGCGATGCTCCCGCGAAGTGCACCAGACCTGACGGACGGAAGTCCGGATACAGCTTGGCGTTCACGACAAGCGAAGGATGCTCGGCCTGATAGTTGGCGTACGCGAATTGTCCGTCTCGGTTCCTGGTTAAGAACAGATGGTACGGGAACGGTCCAATCGTCGTGTCGGCGGTACAAAGGACATAGCTGACTACACCTGTATCGTCCGTGCTTTGTTCCGTGCTTTGTTCCGTGTATCGTTTCTCATAACTGTAGTCACCGGACTTGCCGATGGAGAGCGAGAGAAATTCATCAGCCGAGCTATCAATGCAACGACCATTGAGATAAAGAAAGAATTGATCTCCTCGCAAGAGAAAATAGAGTCGCTGCGAACCGGTCAAGGCGCACCAACGTGAATCTTGTACACCAAGCTTCCGCGTCTTGCTCTGCCTGCTCAGCAACTGACCATCCATCCAGAATTCCACGCTATCGCCGCGCTCTACCCGCATTGCGACATGTTCTTGATCTGGATCGCATATGATGTTCTTCACCTCACCTTCCAGAGGTCCAAATATCCGCGCAGCTCGAGGAGCGGCATAGTAGAACGGCAGGTCACGTCGGCCGCGTGCTGAATCCTTTCTGTAGAACATTGCGCTGCCCTCACCGAAGCCAAGTCCATAGGCTTCTTTAAATGGTCCGAATGTCGTGCTATCACTTCGGATATAACATGTTCCGGTCGTCGAGTCATTACGGCTATAGCGCCACCTTCCACTCTGTTCGACCACGACATCATACACCTGAGCACGGGTTCTCCAGAGCGAATCGCTAAACAGGAATGTCTCGTGCATATCCTGAGCACGTGCACTTTCACTTGCAATGAGGCAGATAACTATTGTCAGGAGTGATGTCAGCTTCATCGTCATTTCACACTTTCTCTTGTAAAAGGCAGAAGGCTGCGCAAGCAGCACTAAACATTCTACTCAACTTCAGGTACAGCAACTACACTGTTTTAATTGCCTTTGGCTTTGCGCAGAATTTTATCCATTGCTCTGCCTTTTGCCAATTCGTCCACGAGTTTATCGAGGTAGCGTACTTGTTGCGTGAGAGGGTTGGTGATTTCCTCCACTCTGTACCCACAGATCACGCCGCTAATCAAGGATGACAAAGGGTTGAGAGTGGCCTCAGCAAAGAATTGCTCGAAGCTGTGCTTGGCTTCGATGTGACGTATCTGCTCAGCCTTGTCGAAGCCGGTAAGCCACTCAATCACCTGATCCAATTCCTCGGCGCTTCGTCCCTTCTTCTGCACCTTTTGCAGATACAATGGGTACACGGAGGCGAAGCTCATGCAGGCAATTTTGTCGTCGTGTGTTTGAGTACTTTTCATTGTTTAAAACTCGGTATAGAATCGTTGGATCTACAAACTATGGATAACCGATCCACAAACAGTGTACACAATATTCAACCGATGCTTTCAGTGCACAAGGCACGCAGGCGGTCCCATGGCGTGTCGACCGCATCATGATGCACGGACATCTCCCTTACGAAAGAGCATAGCTCCTTCTCGATCTGTTGAGATATCCTGTTGAAGTCGTCATCCGCTGTTTCCTATCGGTACGTAGGTAGGTCCGCGTTCGAGTTAATCGTGTGCTACAAATATGGGGCATGAACCGTCTGCGTGCACACATAGGAGCAGTTATTCCGCAAGACGGATAAAGAGTTAATGAAGAGTCGTATTGTGAAACACGATTTCTACGACTGAACTAAAGAATAAGCGCGAGAACGCATCGACAGCAACTTGCAGCGCGCTCTTTCTGTAAAGATGACATCTCTGACCTAGGATGGCTACCAGGCCACTCTTGAAGAGGAGAAGCGAAGCTTCTACGTATAAAAATCACTCTGTGTTAAGTCAGCTGTAATGTACCGTGTGCGGTTTCAATAGTCGTTAGCAAACCAGTGCAATGCAACTCTTTGATGATTACTATGTCAGGAGTGATGCAATTGTCTGAGCGACGAAGACGCTGAAGCGCAGCTCGATTATCCACCGGGTTGCGACGTACCATGCTCTTCGAAATTGTCGCCCTTGCGACCCAGGCTATAGCTCAAAGTGAGCAGTGCGTATTGAGAGAGCGATTTGGAATCGGAGCTCAGAGAATAGCCTTCACCGTAGGTCACCCGAACTCGACGTTGGAGGTTGAAGGGATCTGCGATGAGGAGATTGAGAGTCAGTGCTTTATTCCAAAACGATGCAACAGCGTTGAATGACGAGGAGAAATACGAACCGACGCTTTCGTTTGCCTTTTTAAATGCAGGGCTGTAGCGAAGCGTGGAGCTAAAACTCAGTGCATCTGACCACCGGTACGACACACTCAAGTTCGCGTTTGTATTTGTGGAATTAGTCAGCGCGTCGCCGGGGATATCACTGCCATCATTGTGATAATGAAAGGCGCTGAGATTAAGGCGAGCTGATAACGACTTGGGGATTCGATACGCAACCTGGGCGTCGACTCCTGTGCTGGTTTCAGCGTTGAAGTTTTTGGTGGAATTAACGATGAGCGGACCATCCAGATAGCCACTGTTTCGCATGACGTCTGTGCTACGTCTTAAGAAAGGACTCACGTTAAACTCGAAGGGTCCGGTGTTCGCGTCTACACCAAGCTCAAAGGAATTGGTGAACGACGGACGTAGTGCCGGATTTCCAACTATCACATATGTCGAGCTGTTGTGATATAGCAAGGGGTTTAAATCGTCCACATCAGGCAGTTCCACTCTTCGGTTCATCGCGGCGGTCAGGTGCACATCTTCT
This sequence comes from Chlorobiota bacterium, assembly GCA_039810585.1. Taxonomy (GTDB): domain Bacteria; phylum Bacteroidota; class Ignavibacteria; order Kapaibacteriales; family NICIL-2; genus JBBATK01. Next base: position 13,199 of record JBDHXF010000028.1, on the reverse strand, counting down.
GAACACTGCCACTCGAGCGAGAAGTCCGGAAAGAAGTTCGCGTAGTTGCGTTGAATGGGAGAGATAACATCTTCAGAACCGATGGATGCGTATTCAAAACGAAGACCGGATTTCGCAGACCAGCGAGGACTGAATTCGTAACCCAAACTTAGGTACGCTGCGCTAACCTTGACATAAGTGTTGGTTGTGAGTATAGAAGCGCTATCATCCTCAAACTGCTCGTTCTCAAAGTTATAGTTCTGTGCCGTGTACGAATTATGGTGTTTTTCTGAGTTGTATTGAAGTCCGCTCTCGAGCTCGACTTCACGTAATATTTTCGTATTGAAATCCACTTTGGCGCGAACCTCCGGATGCGTTTCTGTACTCTGAATCTTCTGTCGAAGTGAGAGTTCAGGCGACACTGCAGCCAGCGTATCGCTCATGATGCTGAAGTTGGCGTCTTGGTGCTGCGGCGAAAACTGAGAGAAGCTGAGCTCAGTTCGCAGCTTTGACACATCATTAAAGCTGTGTTTCTGCACAAGCGAAACATCGAGCCAAGTGGCCTGCTCAAATGCTGTCGAGGTATCGTGTATAGTTTGCAGAAGCTCCGACTGCACACCAAGCCTATCTCCAATCCCAAGTCCACTGTTGTCTGAATGGGATGAATTAATTGTCGCATTGAGAGAAAGGTAGTCGTCTGACCCTAGGCGTACATCGATCTGCGGCTTAAGAAAGTACGAGCTATTGAGATTGGAGTACTCGACCGTTTTATGCAGACTCCCCACTGTCGGATCCTCCGGCGTCAGACGCTCGTAAACGGCATGGGTGGAGTCATACCAACGTCGCCACCCTACGTTGAGCGAAATGCTCAAGACGGAATCCGAGTATAATCCATTGAGCGACGTCCCCCGTCTGCCGTTCGTGCTGGCATACAAGGTCCCATTTAGTCCTAGGACGTCGCTGAGCGTGTGCCGAGTCACGATATTGATAATTCCGGCAGTCGATCCTGCATCATACCGAGCACCTGGCGTTGTCCTCACTTCTACCTTCTCAATGCTGTTGGCAGGAAGTTGCTGCAAGAATTTCCCCAATTGATCGGCATCCATATTCACCGGACGATCGTCAATCATGATTTGAACATTAGCATCTCCGCGCAACAGTACCAAACCATTTTCATCGACTTGGACGGCCGGAATCTGATCTAAGACTTCACTGACACTGTTACCGTTAATGTTCGGATTGTTTTTTACTTGGTATGACTTTTTATCAGCTTTAATCTCTTCATAATAACGCCAAGCTGTGACTTGAACATCTGAAGTAATGACATCAACAGCGTGCAATGCTATCGTGTCAATAATTTCCGGACGAGTCGAAGGGTCGATAGTCTTTTCGTAAGAGCTGTACCCAATACGTTGGGTTTGAAGAAGTAATGTATCGAGAGCAGAAACAGTAAGCGTAAATGCTCCATGCCGATCTGTGCGTCGTCCTTTAAGTACCGGAGCACTCGTATCACTACCCTTCCTCATGAGCACCATCACGCCGGCAATCGGCTTTCTTGTTGAATCGTCAATTATAAAACCGTGCACCTCGCGCTGTTGAGCACGACACGGATAATAAAGAGATATTAAGATCAGAATACACCAAGCAAAGGCGACGCGTGAATTGCACAGCATGTAGTCGTAGAAAAAATGTCGGCAAAACTACATCTCCCCTACTCCGCCGAAGCTGTAAATATTGTTAAGTCGCGCAGGGAATTTTTGGCACTCGACTTTTCTTAGACTTCGCCTCGTGTTTATAGGCATCTGAGTGGAGCTTAGCGCAAATCATAAGCATACGAAGTAAGATCGGTTTACAATCCTTTGCACTCGATGAGCACCGCTCTCTAGAGCCGAATCCTATCCTCATAACATCGCCGTGAATGCAAGTTGTCAAACACCGATGACACACATCTCACTGGTTGCGACAACCGAGCATCGCCTTCATCATTACACCACAAAGGCCAACATCTAAATGACAGCGAGAGCTGGTCTGTATCTCTCTTGCCCACAATCAACTCCAACATGTACTCATACATAGACAGGGATATGAGTCGGGGCAGCACTGACTTTGATGATCTCTTTGTGATGACGCAAGGCAGAGTGATCGGCCAGATGGACATCGTTCTGTCAACAATGTTTTGCACAAAATGACGCCAGCAGCATACGCAAGCGAGCCACTCGTTTTGTGCACGTATACGTGTCTTCGAGACGAAATCAGGGTTTTGTGCATGATTTGCCTGACACTGCGAGCCACTCGCTATCACAAAACGAGCCACTCGCTTTGCCGCGAAAAAGTTGCTGTGGATAAATTCCTTAGCGGGTTGCAATTTGGCGTCATGGTATCACCGGAGCTGGGGTCGACTTTGCATTTAGTGTTGGAAGCCATAGCATATGCTGTTGGCTATCAGTACTATAGAGCATTGCGTCGTACTGCAAACGACCCATTTAGCGAGCATCAGCGACTGTGGTTACTGGTTGCGACAATAGCCGGTGCCTTGGTAGGGAGTCGATTGCTTGGAGTGCTGGAAAATCCAGAGGTATCGTTGCACCAGCCTTCAATCCTTGCCAGCGTTATGGGCAACAAGACTATTGTCGGGGCGCTACTTGGCGGGCTAGCCGGTACTGAGTTGCTGAAAAGTATGTGGAAGGAACGTCGTTCAAGCGGTGACCTCTTAGTCTACCCGCTTTTACTCGGCATGATGATAGGCCGGCTGGGCTGTTTCTTTGGAGGGCTGGGTGACGGCACCTGCGGAATTGCAACGAGTCTGCCCTGGGCGATCGACTTTGGCGATGGGATCCCTCGGCATCCGGCACAGCTCTACGAAATCTTATTTCTTGGTCTGCTTTGGCTTAGTCTTCGTTCCATCGAGCAACACGTCGTTCTTCGTGACGGAGCGCGATTTAAAATATTTATGACGGCTTATCTCCTGTTTCGCTTAAGCATCGAATTCATTAAGCTAGACCCACCAATGGCACTAGGGCTTTCAACTATTCAGTGGTCGTGCGTTGCGGGATTAGTCTATTACTACCGCGTTTTCCTTCAACCTACGCATCTGGTCACTCACCGTGCTGTTTAATGCCGATGAGAATTGTTTGTATTGACATTTATTTCATCCTACCATGCCCACTCGCTCTTATACGTATTATGATTTCACGGTGTCGATTTGCAATCATTGCCTGCGACGCGTCGATGCGAAAATTCTCTTCGAGGATGGGAGCGTGTATATGCGCAAGCACTGTCCCGAGCACGGTTGGCAAACCACCCGCATTGCCACCGACATTGAGTACTACAAGCGTTGCCGCGAGTATATAAAGCCTGGCGAGACGCCGTATCATTTTTCCATGCCGGTCGATTACGGCTGCCCTTACGACTGCGGCTTGTGCTCTGATCACGAGCAGCATTCGTGTCTGACTCTGATTGAAGTCACCGATCGATGCAATCTCAGCTGTCCCACCTGCTATGCTCTGTCAAGTCCGACCTACGGACGTCACCGCAGTATGGAAGAGATCAATGCAATGCTTGATGCGATTGTTCACTCCGAACATGAACCGGATGTGGTACAGATAAGCGGCGGTGAACCTACGATCCACCCACAGTTTTTTGAGATCATGGACGCCGCGAAGGCCAGACCTATCCGCCATCTCATGCTCAACACCAATGGCGTGCGTATCGCTCAAGACCCTGGCTTTGCAGAGCGCTTAGCCGAATACATGCCGGATTTTGAAATCTACTTACAGTTCGACTCCTTCAAAGCTTCTGCTCTTGAACATTTGCGCGGCAAGGACTTGCTAGACGTTCGAACAAAAGCACTGGACAAACTCAATGCACTCAATATTTCTACGACACTAGTTGTGACACTTGAGCGCGGCATTAATGAGGACGAAATTGGCTCTATCATCGAGTATGCCTTGCAGCAACGTTGTGTGCGAGGCGTAACATTTCAACCTACACAACAAGCCGGCAGGCTTGACAGCTATAACAAAGAAAACGAGCGATTGAGTCTTAGCGAAGTGCGACAAATGATAATCGATCAGTCGGATCTCTTTACAGCGCAAGACCTCATTCCTGTTCCGTGTAACCCGGACGCGCTGTGTATGGCCTATGCATTGAAGCTCGATTCGAAGGTATTTCCACTTACCCGACTCTTCGATCCTGCCGATTTCCTGCAAAGCGCAGGCAACACCATTGTCTTCGAACGCAACGAGGAGCTTCGACAAGAGGCTTTTCGACTATTTAGTACCGGCACACCAATAGACAAAGCACACGAGAGTCTGCAAGCACTACTCTGCTGTCTGCCGAAGATTATGGCTCCTCAACTGCGATACGACAACCTGTTTCGCATTATTATTATGCAGTTCATGGACGTTGAGATCTTCGATGTACGAGCAGCCAAGCGATCTTGTGTGCATATCGTCAATAAGGATGGACACATTATTCCCTTTGATACGATGAATATCTTTTACCGCGACGACAAACGTGAATACTTGAAACAACTACAATCGGAACGACATACCGTAACTAGTACCAAGTCCTGATGCGGTCTGGCACTCGCGGCCGTTCAAAAGCTTCCGCAGGAAGTCTTCGTCGTCTTTTCCATCTTGATTTTTAGTTCTGTCATGAAATCATTGTTTCAAAATCGAATCATAGCGCAGATTATCATCCAGGTAGTGGCCCAGATTATAATTAAAGTCGTTACCCGAACAGCACAAGGTTATCAAGGAGAAGATTTTAGTGCTGCTATATTTAGTGCGCTGTTCTGCATTGCGTTCTTTCTCGCGGGCGTAATTATAGGCCTCGCGGGCGACAAATCCCGGCGTGGACAATGGATTCTCGGCGCATTTTTATCGCTCTTGCTAGGAGCAGGAATGTGTCTCGGCACTATGTAGTGTGTTGTTCATAGTATCGGAGTGCGGGCCACAGTTACTATATGTCGGTAGCGCAAAGCACGACACTATCTGTGCGAATTACTACCTAGCCGCGAAAACGAAGGTGGATGCTCTCGGAGGCAGCCCAACAGTAAAAAAAGTAGCGTACCCACCTGCTAAAGCGAGAGCTGAAGAATCTCGGTTAGCTATGCAGGTAAATTTTGACCACGTCGCTGTTTGCGCTTTCCACCGACTTTTCCACAAAACGAGTGTTTTCACAGGTTCGAGTGAGAGTCTCACGATCTTGCCCCTTCGGTGCATAATCTCTGTTATTTGTTCAAAATCATCGACTCGATGAATTGCAACCCCTGTTTTGTGGAAAAAGCGAGTGGCTCGCTGTCGCTTGGTTATTTGTGTTCCAGTGGTTGCGAAATAGTGATCGTAAGAGCTCCTTCGTTCGTTTATTTCGACTGAGAGACAAATACATACGTTTTCACGCCGTTGAACATCGCACCTGTCCTATGTTGCGATGGAGACCTTTCGTTAGTGTCGAGCGTGTGGCTATTGCTTTCATAGTGACGTCGGTTCCAACACGTCTGCCTTGTGCATGTCTGAATTAAACAACATATCCGTCAATAATCAATTCGAACACCTGTTTCGTCACGAATCCGGTCGACTGGTATCTATGCTTACCCGTGTGTTTGGTCCGGCTCATGTTGAAAAAGCAGAGGATGTCGTGCAAGAAGCATTCATGGAGGCGCTGGAATACTGGCAGATGCGGGGAATGCCGGACAACCCCACGGCTTGGCTGTTTCGGGTGGCGAAGAACAGAGCGCTGAATCTTGTAAAACGTGACGCCACTCTTCAAAAACATGAACCCGCGATCGCCGAGGAGTTGTATGGAGCTGAGGTTGATGTCCGTCAGGTTGAGCGTCGTATGGATGATAAAGAACTGCACGACGATCAACTTCGGATGATCTTTGTGTGTTGTCACCCGGCGCTATCCAAGGACTCCCAGATTGCCCTCGCGCTTAAGACTCTATCCGGGTTTAACATTGCAGAAATTGCTCGGGCGTTTATGACGAGTGAAGAAAATGTCCACAAGCTTCTTGTTCGAGCACGACAGAATCTGCGAGATGCCGATGAGGACTTTGACTTACCTCAGGGAACGCAATTGAAAGATCTCCATGCGATGTTGCCCGCGACCTCGCACGTATTGAGCACTTATTGTAGTCACACTTTTAAGTCAACTCCTTGTGCTACATAAGTAATACACAATCATGGCAACGATCACACAAAAAGTAATCTTCAAGAACACCACTGTCCAACAGCTCTACGCCCTGTACATGGATCCTAAGCTTCATGGACACATCACAAACTCCAAAGTGAAAATTTCCGAAAAGGCAGGAAGTGCGCTGAACGTGTTCGACGGATACATCTTCGGAAAAACGCTTCTTGCCCTTCCCAATAGTCTTATCGTGCAGCAATGGAGCGGCGCGGATTGGGCAGCAGATGCTGAGCCATCGGCCTTTGTTCTGTCGTTTGAACAAAAGGGCAACGACGCCATTCTGCACGTGCATCACGCCAATGTTCCGGACGAAAAAGCGGCGGGACTTGACAAAGGCTGGCACGACCACTATTGGAATCCCTGGAAGCAACACCTGCAAGGCAAAACCATCACCCGTCCGAACGAGTAGATCGCAGTTCGGATTCGTACAGTACTGAATTCTTATACACACGCAGAGGGGTGTCGGCTTCGCCAACACCCCTCTGCACAGCTCAAGGGTCACGCTCTAACTACTAATTGGGACGGTACCTTTCGCTTCCATTCTATCTGCCTTGAGAATTCGTCTTTCGGCCGCCTTAATCGACTCATGTCGTTGCCAGTGCATGCAGACTGTGTATTTTCCAGTGGGGAAAACGGCAACGTCCCGTCCATCTCAGAACACTTCAACACAGCGTATGATCGTACACGAAGCGAAGCTTTCGTGTATAATAAATCTCATGACGGTTCAGAGGAGTGAGTTCCGCGTGTCAGTGGAAACGCAGTCCCTCGTGGAGACCAGATACCACGCACAAACGGGGCGAATCCGAAAAGCCAAACGAGTAGGGTGTACGAATACAACGAATATGGAAATGCACATAAATTTTGTGGCAGTGCTGGTGGCAGTAGTTGCCTGCTTTCTTTTGGGCGCGCTGTGGTTTACAGTGCTTTTCGGCAGAGCATGGGCACGCGAAATGCACATGGATCCCAACGACCCACCGCCAAAGGGCACCATGATGAAGGGGATGATTTTTATGGTCATCGGGAATTTCTTCTTCGCTTTCGTGCTGGCGCACAACATCGCTGCCTGGAGCTTTGTTCCGGGCATCGACCCCAACGCACCAATCCCGAACATCTTGATGTCGGCACTATTCACCTGGCTCGGCTTTTACTTCCCCATCGAACTCGGCGCAACCGTGTGGGAACGCCATAGCTGGAAACTCTTTGCCATTAATTCCGGCTATCACATCTGTATGCTCCTCGTGGCCTCAAGCGTTCTGACCTTGATGAAGTAATTTTTGAGCGACGGTGAGAGTCTCACTTTTTTCAAGCTTTTCCACAAAAGCTTGAATTTTGATTGGAATCGAAGGGTGCCGGGTGGAAAACAAAGTGCCGTGTGGATAACGAGCCATTCGCACCTTTACAACAATCCATGCGCGAGCAGGAGCGAGTGGCTCGCTTGATGAAAAAGCGAGTGGCTCGCCCCGCCCCCCAAAGCGAGACGCTTAGGTGTAGTAGATTTTTAGTAGATCACCACGCGGTAAAACCGGGCACCAACCGTCGTCGAAATCTGCAGAATGTACACACCCGGTGCAAAGGAGCTACAGTCGATGATCATGCCGTTCGTTGTAGCAGAACTTTCTGTTATGCGATTTAGGAGCAGTGAGCCATCAATTGTGAAGAGTTGAATGGTGGTTTGCGACCGTGCTGTGTTGTTAAACATGACGTGCAGTGTACCATGAACGGGCTGTGGATAGATCGCAATTGAACCAGCTTGATCATCCCCTACACCTTGCGATAAATCCTTTGTCGTGAATGAGCAAGTATCACTTGACTCACCGCCAAGATCTTTGGCGACGTTGAAGATGCACCAATGGTATGTCGTCCACGGTAATGCATCGGACCACACAAAGTTCTGCTGAAAATTGGGAAGTAGGGTGTCGACGACGATCGTGTTGAGTTGGGCATCGCGAGCAATCACGAGACGTGCATGGGTTTCGCTCGGATTTCGAGCCCAGCTGAGGTTCACCGGAATTGTAACCGAGTCTGCCATGCAAGTTGGTGAGAGCGTTGAATCCGGATCGATGGTTTGCGGGGCGCGCACGAGCCATGACGTTGACCAATCGCTGGAGTCCGTTGCTGAGTAGGCTTTGACGCGCCAGTAATAATTACCCCAGTCGCGAACGAAATGAACGTAGTGCTCAGATTGACGATGCAAGTCTGCCACCGGGTTTTGGAAAAGTGAGTCGGCGCTGAGTTGGAAACGGTAGTCAACCGGACTCCAGTCCGATTGCCAGAGGAAGTCGATGCGCCGCGACACCAGTGTTTGTGCGGTCTGCGGGGCAACGAGCGTCGGAGGTGTCAGTTGTGTTGATGCCGGTGATGAGCAGACCAATCCATGACCAAAACTACTCACCCACATTTCTGACGGTATGTAGGGATTGAAGAAGACGCGTTCGGGCTGACGAAAATCGTAAGCGTTCACTTGTGTCGCTGTTGGACTCAGAACGGTGATATCATCGAACACCCACAGGCCTTCGGTTTCTGTTGTCATGTATGCTTGATGCGGATTCTGTGGGTTAAAGCTCAACGAAGTAACACGGTCTTGGGTGTTGATCTTTGTCCAGGACTGTCCTCTGTTCGTTGTCCGGTACAATCCGCCTTTGCCATTTGGCGCGCCGCCCCATCCGCTAAAGACGCAAGTGTACCATGTGTTTTGCGATGCGTCGTTTGGATCGACAACAATGTCCTTCGTCCAATATTTCATACCCTCGTCGCTGCGATCGGCCCACGCTGTTCCATTCCATACAAACACCCCTGAACTTTGGGTGAAGCCACTGGCATTTCGACGACCGGAGTAGGTTGCGATAAGAGTGCCGTCGTTCAACACGCGCAGACAGAAGGGATGTCCTTCGGTGCGCGTCGGTGTGGGAAGCTTTTGCCAGGTTGATGCTGCTCCAGCCTGAATATTATCACACTCATACACCCCACCCTGAGTAGAATGAATCACACTCGCGTACATGCGGTTGGGATGAGCCGGATCGAGGGCAAGCCAAATAACCGGGTGCGTGAAATCGTGCATGGTCTGCCAATCTGCTCCATTGTTCGTACTAAAGAGCACCTTGCCACGACCGGCATCAATGCGTGCATCCTGCAGGTACGTGCTTTGATACATGTCGTGGACACTTGACGTGGCGCCATAGCAATTGCCGCTCGCAACATCTTTCACCACGTAGTACAAGGAGTTGTCGTTGTGACCGGTGTAATGAAATCCCCATGTCTTCCCGCCGTCGGTTGACCGTGTACCTTGTATGTCTGAGTAACAACCATACACATTGAGTGAGTCGAGCCAAACTAATTGCCAGCACGAAGTATTCTCAAGGCCGATGCTCGAGTATGCCGCTCCTTTTGGTGTAGTGGAACCTGCCGGATGTTCGTTGCTTTGCGCACAATAGCATTGGTGCCAGCTTTGACCTCCATCACGACTGCAATGCGCAAATCCCAAATCGCTGATCACCACTTCGTTGTCATCGGCGGGGTTAACGGCCAGGCCGAGCACTAATTCTCCGTACGACCACGCACGATCGCCGCCATCACCGCTCCAGCCGGTCGCTATATTCTGATTGGTACTGGTTTGAAAGACGGAGTTCCACGTTCCGCCGGCGTCGGTGGTTTTGAGCACAATAGGTACGGAGTTCGTACTCGCTCCCGCGGCGTAACATACAAACTGCTTGTCGCTTGCGCAGGCAACGAAGAATGGTTGATAGGAACTCGGTAAACTCGACGTGCTTTTTACCCACTTTTTCGCATCCCACGTAGTGGTGTAAATGCCATCGAATGCCGGACGATCGAGCGCGGTGACGCCTCCCCACACATCTCCGCGTGCTTGCACCGACGCATACAGAGTATAGGTTGTGCGAATTCCTTCTGTACGGCCTGCACAGAAGCTGAAGATGGCTTGAGACGTTGTGTCCAGGCCGCCTATATCGGTTCGCATTTGAAACGTGCTGCCCGCATCCGATGAGTAGAGAACTCCCTTGTCGAGTCCGATAAAGATATCCGGTTCAAGAAATGCTGCACCGGCTACAACCAGTCCCGATCCATAGCTTGTGGAATAGATCTTTGTCCAACTATCTCCACCATCAGTACTCCAAAACACATTATAGTAATCTGCAACTAGGAGGTGTGTTGGGAAGGCGTACGAAGCAAAGAGATAGTAGGCTCCGGCTACCGTGGGATCGTTCTTCAGTACCTGCCACGTCCTCCCGCCATCGGTTGATTTGGTGGGTCGGTAGGTATCGTATCCACCAATGCTGGTGGCATCGATGCTGTAGCAGAGCGACGTGTCTTTGGTGTACTGCACAGTACCATGATTATTGTTGCACTGCAGTTGACGAAAGTGTCGGCTTGACCAATGCTTGCCATAATCCCGAGTAACGAAGCTCTCCCCCATGTCGCATGCTAATGAGATCTCGCCGGGGTGTGCCGGTTGGAATGAGGGAGAGAACAATGCTCCACCACCGCCCGGACCACGGGTGGAAAATTGTTGGGCCTTCACAAGTGATCCAAAAAACATGCAGAGAGAGCACAAGCTCATCAGGATAAGAGTTCGCATCGCGTGGTCTCCGAAGTCAGGTGGTACGGAAAATTAGGTGTGCTATCGTCGTAAAGACACACCGGTTCGTGATTAGTCTCATCGGGCACGGTTATCAATCTAACGAGAGTCACGCCTTGCCTCAACCAACGGTTCCATTCTGATGTCACCAGCGGCGTAGCCGCGCTCGTATGAAGGACTCCCTTGCCGTTTCCTTGACACAGCGGTGTACTTATCTGGCCATAGTGTGAGTATTGATCCGGCAGCGGAACGCACATGGCTTTTTGGGGCAAGGTGTAAATTGGGATCGCGTCTGTTTGCTTGTCTGCACACATAACCTGAAGTTTACGATCATGATGTACACGCCTGCATCCTTCGCCCTTCGCGACACGTCAGAAATTCTCTCAGTCCTGCGTCAGCAGAGTTTTGGCGCGCTGGTCTGCCGTGACGAGCAGAACGCGATGAGTATTTCTCATTTGCCGATTCTTGTTACGGACGACCTGACGGTCGTCCGGACACACATGGCGCGGGCTAATCAACAGTGGAAGGTACTTGAGAGTCTAGCACAAGAAGTTGTCATGATCGTGCAAGGTGCGCATCATGCTATCGCGGCTTCATGGTATGACGATCCCGATCAAGTGGGGACGTGGAATTATGTCGTCGCCCATGTGTACGGTCACGCGCGACTCATCCACGACGCCGATGAACTGTTGTCCATAGTTGAAGACCTCAGTGTCTTTGTCGATGGCGAGCAGGCTCGTGCTCAGATTCGGTCGATGGATAGCACAAAACGTAGCAACCTCTTAAAAGCCATCGTGGGCGTGGAAATCAAGGTCAGCAGAATTGACGCCAAGGCGAAGATGAGTCAGAACCGAACAGCAGAACAACGACAACGCGTGCTTGCGAAACTGGATGCGCTCGGCAGCTCTGATGCAGCCTCCGTTGCAGAGCTGGTGCGACGCTATAACAAAGCATAAGAATGGTGTAAACACCACTGTCGACGTTCTTCCACACCTGTATTTATTGTACTCTGAAACATTTCTCTTGCGTAGCCAAATGACTACGCATATATTTGTAGCCAAATAGCTACACGATGAATTCACAAAGGTGCGCCTTCAACCATGAACCTGCGACGTGATGTCTTTCAAGCCATTGCCGACCCAACGCGGCGGGCAATTCTGTTGTTGGTCGCCACGCAGGCAATGACAGCCGGGAGTATCGCCGCACAGTTCGACAGTGCGCGGCCAACAGTCTCGAAGCATTTGCAGATACTCACGGAGTGTCAGCTGCTGGAACAAGAGCAGCGTGGACGCGAAATGTACTACCTCGTCAACCCCATGAAGATGCGCGAGATTGCTGATTTCATAGAACCTTTTCGTCAGCTCTGGGAAGAGCGTTTTGCAACACTCGAGCGCATCATGAAGCAACGAAGAACCAAGAAATAATACCCTTATGGAACGCACGACAATCGTCACCGCCAACGACGGTGAATTGGACATCATGATCACGCGCGATTTCGACCTGACGTGCGAAGAATTATTCAGTGCCTATGTAGAAGCCGAACTCATCGAGCAATGGATGGGCACAAAGGTGCTCGAATGGGAGGCTCGACAGATGGGACATTACCGCATACAAACGCATGATCCTAAGGGAAATCTTGCGTTTGAAGCAAGCGGAGTGATCCACGATCTCATCACGAATGAGCGCATGGTACGCACCTTCGAGATGCACAACACCGGTCTCGGCGTCCAACTCGAATTCTATCGTTTCGAGGAATTTAGTCCTGAACAGTCCCGTCTGCACATGCACGTACTCTACGAAACAGTAGAGCAGCGAGACCGCGTACTCAGCATGGGCTATCGCATGGGAATCGGCATGGCGCATGATCGTATCCAGAACATCTTTAGCCAACAATCAAAACACTCATGAGCACTGCATCAGCATCTAAAATTCGAACGATCAGTTATTGGGTAGCAACCCTGTGGCTGTGTCTTGGAATGGTCTCCACCGGCATCGTCCAACTCCTGCATCAGGAATCCAAAGGCTCGGTTTCCCCTCCCGGCACGGAAGGCATGATCCACTTAGGCTACCCACTCTATCTCCTCACGCTGCTCGGTGTCTGGAAACTCCTTGGATCGGTAGCAGTGCTTCTCCCCAAAACAGCTCTCCTTAAGGAATGGGCCTACGCCGGTTTCTTCTTCTGCATGAGCGGCGCCATCATTTCACATCTCGCCGTTGGCGATGCAGTTCAACACCTCGGTCCCGCACTATTGTTGTTCGTACTAACAGTGCTCTCTTGGTACCTACGACCGGACGCTCGCAAACTTGTCAGCGTCAAAAACTGACTCGGGTTATCCACATTTCCACATCGAAATTCAAAAGACTGAGAGTCTTTTATGTTAAACACCAAATGAAATTTTCAACCTAGGAAGTTGTAAGCGTAGTTCTTCCAGCTCAT
>JBDHXF010000027.1:0-51605 GCA_039810585.1 Chlorobiota bacterium | reverse complement strand
CTGCCAGGCTCAGCAGAACCCGACAACAAATGTGGCACTCGGCAAGGCAACAGCGACCGACGATTGCTCCGGTGTACAAACCATTACGTGGTTCGACTGTCCGTCTACCAACGACGGTTGTGCCGGTAACTATCACTTCCAGCGTACGTGGACGGCTACCGATTCATGCGGTAACTTCACAACCTGTAATCAACTGATTACCGTTCGCGATCACACCGCCCCGACAATTGTTTGTCCGGCTAATGTGACCATTAACTGTCAAGATCCGCAGGATATCGCGCACACCGGAAATGCAACGGCTACCGATAACTGTAGCGGCGTTTCGAGTATTACAAACGGCTTGTGTGCCGGTTCGACGGTTAGCGATGGCTGCGCAAACAGCTATCACTTCCAACGTACCTTCGTTGCAACAGATGGCTGTGGTAACTTCAGTACCTGCAACCAATTGATTACCGTTCGCGACGTAACACCTCCAAGCTTGACCTGTCCGGCGGCTATTACCGTCACCTGTGCAATGAGCGTTCCTGCTCCGAACACAAGCTTGGTGACGGCAACGGATAACTGCAGTGGTGGAATTAGCATCACCTTTGTAGGTGACGTGACCGGAAGTGTTCAATGCCCGAACACTTACGTTATTACTCGCACCTACAAGGCAACGGACGGTTGTAATAATTACGCAACCTGTACTCAGAAGATTACGGTTAATGATAATGTGGCACCGACCATGACCTGTCCGGCAACCGTTCGTGTTGCTTGTGCATCTGATGTTCCGGCTCCGAACACGAGCTTGGTCAGCGCTGCTGACAACTGTGCAGCTACGCCTACTATCAGCTTTGTGTCCGACCAAACCTGCAACGTTATCTGCGTCAACAAGTACACCATTACTCGCACCTACCGCGCAAGCGATCTGTGCAGTAATACAACAACGTGTGCTCAAACCATTATTGTGAACGATAGCATTGCGCCGACAATGGCATGTCCGTCTGCACTCACCGTTTCTTGTGCATCTGCCGTTCCGGCACCAAACACGAGCAGTGTGAATGCGGCTGACAACTGCGCCGGTTCGCCGACAATCAGCTTCGTCTGCGATCAAACGAGCAACGTGCAGTGCGTGAATAAGTACGTGATCACACGTACCTACCGCGCAACCGATCTGTGTAACAACACAACCACCTGTACACAAACGATTACCGTTAATGACAACCAGGCTCCGACTATCGTGTGCCCGAGTCCGGTGACGGTGGCTTGTTCTTCCGCCGTTCCGGCTCAGAACACCGCCAGTGTAAGTGCTGCAGATGACTGTAGTGGAACGCCTACCATTAGCTTCGTGTGCGATGTGACCTCGTCTGTTCAATGTGTGAACAAGTACACCATCACACGTACCTACAAAGCAGTTGACCTGTGTTCCAACTGGAGTACCTGTGCTCAAATCATTGTCGTGAAGGATTCCATTCCTCCGACACTGAGTTGTCCAAGTTCGACGACCGTTACCTGTGCCGGCGACGTTCCTGCTCCAAATACATCATTGGTCACGGCAGCGGACAATTGTTCCGGTACGCCGACAGTGACCTGGGTAGCAGATCAAACGATCAATAGCACCTGTGCGAACAAGTACTCGTTGAAGCGCACCTATATGGCCACAGATTTGTGTAGCAATACCGCAACCTGTGTACAAGTCATCACGGTGAACGATAACATCGCACCTCAAATGACCTGCCCGGCCGCCCTTACCGTGTCCTGCTCATCTGCTGTTCCGTCCTATAACTGCGGTACAGTAACGGCTACGGATAACTGCGCCGGTACCGTGAACATTAGTTGGGAAGGCGATCAAACCACAAGCTCTACCTGTGCCAACAAGTACAGCGTGAAGCGCACGTATAAGGCAACGGATGTTTGTGGAAATACAACAACCTGTACACAAATCATAACGGTGAACGACAATGTTGCTCCGGCTATGACATGCCCGGCAGCAGTGACCGTTAGCTGTGCCGGTTCTGTTCCGGTTGTGAACACGGGCGCTGTCACTACGACGGACAATTGTTCCGGTCAGGTGACGGTGACTTGGGTTGCCGATCAAACCTGCAATGTTATCTGTGCGAACAAGTACCAGATCACTCGTATCTACAAGGCAGCAGACGTTTGCGCTAATACCAGCACATGTTCACAGACCATTACAGTGTTTGATAACATCGCACCGTCCATCACGTGTCCTGCTAACATCACTGTAAGCTGCAGCGGAGCGGTACCGTCAAATAACTGCGGTAGCGTCAGCGCAGTCGACAACTGTTCCGGTACGGTGAATATCAGTTGGGTAGGGGATGTGACGACATCGTCAACCTGTGCTAATCGCTATACAATCAAGAGAACGTACAAGGCAACAGATATTTGCAGCAATGCTTCTACCTGTGCACAGATCATCACGGTGTATGACAATGTACCGCCACAAATGACCTGCCCTGCGTCCCTTACCGTCTCTTGCTCGTCCAACGTTCCGGCATGCTCCATTTCCGCAGTGAGCGCTACGGATAATTGTAATGGAAATGTTACCATTACCGTTGTTGGCGATCAAACAACGTCATCAGTATGCGCCAATCATTACACGATCGCTCGCACCTACCGTGCAGCGGATGTGTGTGGTAATACGAATACGTGTCAGCAATTCATTGTCGTGAATGACACCATTCCGCCAACAATCAATTGCCCGGCTTCGGTTACAGTTACGTGTGCTTCCGCAATTCCGGCTCCGAATACCAACGCGGTAACCGCGGCTGATAATTGCTCAGGTACGCCGACAGTAAGCTTTGCCGGCGACGAAACAACTGTGTATATCTGCGCCAATCAATACACTGTTACTCGCTCCTACGTAGCTACCGATCTCTGCGGCAACACCACAGAGTGCGATCAGATTATCGTGGTGAACGATGTAACGCCTCCAACGATGAACTGCCCGAGCAACATTACTGTTGCATGTTCCTCGCTGGTCCCGGATCCGGCGCCAAATTCAATTAGCGCTGCCGACAACTGTAGCGGTAGCGTGAGCATCAGCTTCGTTTCGGAGGTTACCTCTGATATTCAATGTGAGAACAAGTACAAGATCACTCGTACCTACATGGCGTCAGATCCGTGTTCGAACGAAACGACTTGTGCTCAGATCATTACGGTGTACGACAATATCGCTCCATCGATTACTTGTCCAAGCAACGTGACAGTTAGCTGTGCCGGTTCGATTCCGGATCAAAACACTGATGACGTTAGCGCAGCCGACAATTGCGGTGGTACAGTGACCGTGAGCTATGTATGCGATGTTACAACATCCGTTACCTGCTCCAATAAGTTCACGGTGCAGCGTAAGTACTCTGCGGTGGACGCCTGTGGAAACAGCGCTACCTGTGTACAAACCATCGTGGTGAACGACAATCAAGCGCCAAGTATGACCGTGCCGGCAAACATTACCGTTACCTGTGCCGCCAACGTTCCGCCGTGTACTACGAGCGGAGTGAGCGCCACGGATAATTGTCAATTGCCGGTGTCGATCAGTTTTGTGTCGGATCAAATCTCCAACCAAACATGCGCAAACAAGTATGTTATCACACGCGTGTTCAAGGCAACCGATGCTTGCAGCAACGTTGCAACAAAGGCTCAAACCATTGTTGTGAACGATAACGTACCACCGTCCATCACGCCACCGGATGCAATCACCGTTGCATGTGCAAACGCTGTTCCGACGCCGGACATCAATGCAGTGTCTGCGCACGACAACTGTAGCGGCAACACGACTACCGTCACCTTTGTCTGCGATGTGGTGAGCTCCAGTACCTGTGCCAACAAGTACTCCATTAACCGCACCTATCGTGCATCGGATGCCTGCGGAAACACGGCAACTTGTGTACAACACATTACGGTGTACGATGATGTCGCTCCGAGTATCACTGCTCCGGCCGATGTTACCGTGGCTTGCACAACAAGTCTAACCCCGTCGGTGTGCGGCGGCTCAGCTACCGCAACCGACAACTGCGGTACAACCACCCTTAGTTACTCCGATTCTACCGTAGCCGGCGGATGTGTAGGTAACTATACACTCATCCGTACCTGGAAGGCAACAGATCAGTGTTCCAATACAGCAACCACCATCCAGACAATCACGGTGCGAGATATTACACCGCCGTCGATGACTGTGCCGCAAAACATTACGTTGGATTGTACAGCAGATATTAATCCTACTACCAATGCAACGTTGTGCAAGGCTACGGCAACCGACAACTGCAGTTCAATCTCGAGCATTGAGTGGTTTGATAATCAGCCCAATGCCGGTGGATGCACCAATAGCTACTCATTCTATCGCACGTGGACCGTTATGGACGGCTGCGGCAATACAAGCTCGGCAAATCAGCTCATCACGGTTCGTGATATCACACCGCCAAACATGACGCCGCCGAACAACGTAACGGTAACCTGCAGTGGCGATGTCCCGGCACCGGATGTTGACGCCGTCACGACCAGTGACAATTGCTCAACAACAATTGATGTTGTGCATGTCTGTGATGTGATTGCAAACCAAACCTGTACCAATAAGTACAAGATTTACCGTACGTACAAGGCAACGGATATCTGTGGAAACACAGCATCATGTCAGCAAATCATTACCGTTCGTGACAACGTGGCACCAACAGTGGTAGCTCCGGCGAATGTGTCGATGAACTGCGACGACGATCTGACGCCAAATTCAACCGGTAGCGCTTGGGCAGATGACAATTGTGTTGAAGAACCAACACTGAGCTACACAGATTCCTACTGTGCCGGTAGCTGTGCAAACAATTACACAATCAGCAGAAAGTGGAAAGCAACAGATGCTTGTGGAAACACAGCCACTACTATGCAAACGATTACGGTACGCGACACGAAGGCTCCAATCTTTAGCGTGCCGGCTTCCGACACAACAATCG
This sequence comes from Chlorobiota bacterium, assembly GCA_039810585.1. Classification (GTDB taxonomy): domain Bacteria; phylum Bacteroidota; class Ignavibacteria; order Kapaibacteriales; family NICIL-2; genus JBBATK01. Next base: position 46,662 of record JBDHXF010000027.1, on the reverse strand, counting down.
AGTGTTCCTCCGGTAGCTATGCGATCAATTGCTTGCTGGGTTCATGGGAAGCTGCCCACGGTGGCGCAACGGCGTCGGATGCCTGCGGCTCGATTTGTTGGACAGTAACAGAAGGGTGCTGGACCACAGACTGCGGTGTTGCAAAACACATGACAGTGGTCTTCAAGGCAACTGACGGTTGCGGCAACTGGGCAACAAGCTCCGCTGTGTTCTCCGTTGTTGACACTGAAGGTCCGACCATGTCGCCGGTATCTGACAAGAACTGGACAAAGACCACTCCGGCCAACTCAACATTCAATACCTCCGTATCAGATTGTAACTCCTACACGCTCAAATACACGTTGAGCGGGGCAACGACCGGTACAGGCAATAACTCGCTCGTTGGTAAGTATTTCAACGAAGGAGTGACCAATGTAGAGTGGAAGGCTACCGATGCATGCGGTAATACTAATACCGTAACCTTCAAGGTGACCATTCCGCACACGGCTCCATGTATCGACTGTGTTGGTCCAATCTGTGCTAATACAAACAGCGGATGCACCTATGTAGTGTCCGGCACAGGTCTTAACCCGACCTACACGGATAACTGTAGCGGTACCAAGACGCTTGTTAATGATTATACCAATACCAATACACTTGCCGGCGCTGTCTTCCAACTCGGTACAACAACCGTTACTTGGAAACTGACCGACGCATGCGGTAACAGTGCAACTTGCTCCACGGTGATCACCGTTCGCGATAATACACCTCCGACAGCCGTGTGTAAGACCGCAACGATTTACCTCGATCAGGATGGTCACGTTACCTTAAATGCCTCACAAGTGGATAACGGATCTAGCGACAACTGCTCGTTTACCTTGAGTGTAAAACCGAGTAGCTTTAGCTGCTGTGATATTGGTACCAAGAGCGTGGTACTGAAGGTAACGGACGCTAGCGGTAATACGGCTACCTGTTGCACAACAGTCACCATCAAGGACAATACACCTCCAACGGTGAACTGTCCATCCAACGTAACGGTTACCTCCTCGAGCTCGACCTGCGGTGCTAACATCACCTTCTGTGGCTCCGGTGTAGATAACTGTAGCCAAGTGACGATGAAGTACACCAACGTGAGTGGCGATCATCATTGCGGTGACGATTGGGATGACGATCACTATAACTGCAACCTACAGCAGTGCTACTGGCGCCATACCAATACCTTCCACTTCTCGGCAGGTACAACGCAAGTGTACGCTATTGCAACCGATGCTTCCGGAAACTCTGCTTCTTGCATGTTTACAGTAACCGTGAAGGACGTTGTTCCTCCGGTGGTTCACACCAAGAATGTCAGCGTTTGCCTAGGATCCAACGGTTCAGTAACGGTTACACCTGCTCAGGTCAACAACTGCTCGACAGACGCTTGCGGTATTGCAAACATGACGGTAACACCGAATACCTTCACGTGCTCTAACCTCGGTGCGAACACCGTGAAGCTGATCGTCACCGATGTTGGTGGTAATACAGCGAGCTGTTCCGCAATTGTAACGGTAAGCGATTGCACGCCTCCGGTTGCGATCTGCAAGGCAGCGACAATCTACTTGGATGGAAATGGCAATGCCACACTCAATCCGTCCGACATCGATAACGGCAGCTACGACAACTGCGGTATCGTTTCAAGAACCGTATGTCCGAACACCTTCCACTGCTCACAATTGGGTTGTAACACAGTTGTTCTCACTGTGTACGATTCAAAGGGTAATGCAGCAACCTGCAGCGCTGTTGTGACGGTGAAGGACAACACACCTCCGGTCATGACCTGTTCGTCGAACATCACCGTGAGCGGCGCAAGCACCTCCTGCGGTGGTTCAAGCGGATGCGCCAAGAGCGTAACGTTGCACGTGACGGCTAGTGACAACTGTTGTTCGGCAGTAACGGTTAAATACTCCAGTGGTAACAACCACTGTGGTCTGGATTACGATGACTACTGCAGTTCACGGACCTGTCCGAGCTACGGAACGTTCCGATTCCCAATTGGAACCACAACAGTAACGGCCAAGGCAACGGATGCGAGTGGTAACACGGCAACTTGCCAATTCACTGTTACAGTGAAGGACAATACAGCTCCGATTGCACGTGCGAAGTGCATTACGGTTAACCTGAATTCGTCCGGAAGTGCTTCCATCACCGCCGACCAAGTCGATAATGGCTCAACGGATGATTGTACAATCTCAACGAAGACAGTGACGCCGTGTACCTTCGACTGTTCCGACATCGGTCCGAACACCGTTATCCTCAAGGTGACGGACGCTTCAGGAAATACATCAACTGCATCAGCAGTGGTGACGGTGAAGGACGTGACGCCTCCGACGTTGCACGTGAAGAACGTAAGCGTGAACCTTGGAAGCAATGGTAGCGTTACGGTAACACAAGCCCAATACGAAAACGGTAGTACAGACAACTGTAGCATCGTTTCGGAATGCTTGTCACAAACAACCTTCGATTGTTCTGATGTTGGTGTCAACACCGTGGTTGTCACGGCCGTCGATGCGGGTGGAAATACCGCAACCGCAACGATAACGGTTACGGTAACGGACAATACAGCTCCGGTTGTACACACCAAGAATATCACCGTGTCGTTGAACTCCAACGGCAGCGTTACCATTCAAGCATCACAAGTGGACAATGGTAGTACCGATAACTGTGGTATTCAATCGAAGACCGTAACACCGTGCTCCTTCAACTGCGCAAACATTGGCAACAACACAGTTGTGCTGACTGTTACCGATGTTCATGGCAACACCTCAAGCGCAACCGCTGTTGTTAATGTGGTGAACACCAATCCGCCAACGGCTATCTGCAAGAACGTTACTCTTAACCTCACCAACGGTAGCGCCACACTCAGCGCCTCGGCGGTGAATAACGGTAGTAGCGCGGCCTGTGGCTCGATTGCATCAATGACCTTGTCGAAGACAAGCTTTACCTGCGCAGACGCTCCATCGAAGACCGTGAAGTTTACGGTTACCGATAGCTACGGCAATACCGCTACTTGCAACAGTGTGGTGACCATCAATGCAACGTCAAGCTGCTCCATTACCTTGTGCCCGAATAGCAATGTGTACACCGGCGGAAATAACTCCTGTCTATACATTGGCTACGGTGCATCTGCCGATACACTGAAAACTACAGTGACCGGCGGAACCGGGTACACCTACTCATGGAGCGGTCAAACCAGTATGTTGAGCAGCACCACGTCATCGAAGCCGGTCTTTACTCCAACGAGTGCCGGTAGCTATACCTTCGTGGTAACAGTCACCAATAACAATGGATGCGTCACACAATGCAGTACAACTGTCTGTGTGAAGGATATCCGTTGCAACGGTGGCAAGATCTGGATTTGTCACGGTGGTATCTCCACCTCATGCTATGCTTCTCAGGTTGCAACGCACTGCCCGGGTCACTACGGTGATTACCTCGGTCAGTCCAACCAAGGTTGTACAGCAGCGAAGACAATCGACGAAGGTTTAGACGAATCGGAAATGACCGCTGGCGAAGACGTTCAACTTTACGTATCGCCGAATCCGTTCACCAACGAGTTCAGCTTCACCTATGCTGCAACCTCGCATGAAACCGCAACCATTCGCGTTGTCGATTTGGCAGGTCGCGTAGTCGAAACCCTCGATAATGTTGAACGCAACACTGAAGTTCGTCTTGGCCAAGGCCTCACCAATGGTGTGTACTTCCTGCACTTCTTGCAAGGCTCGAAGCAGAAGGTTGTTCGCCTCGTCAAGATTAACTAATACTCCAACGCTCTCCATTCAAGCCGCTTCATCTTCAGGTGAAGCGGTTTTTTTTTGCGTCGATCCCTCTATCGTGACGTCCGAAGATTTTCAATTCTCAGGGCAACGGCGCAGCGTTCCGCTGCACCGTCGCCACAACGTAGTAACGTCATGTCCAGACCTCAACTTCAGCCACATACACCTCGGTGCGACTCGAGGACATCATATGAAATAAACGGGAGTGATGGCAGATAGTGATGGCTCAGTCTGCCTCTCGATCTTTCATCATGGGTGTTCATCTGACGTGCCTTTCATAAAGATGCCCCCTGGGGTCAACACCGCATCTCTTCTCAATTCGCTCGTAGCCTTACGATTGTCCCTGACATGTAGTGTCGGCACTTATGGCGCCAGCTACGCCGCACACCTTGAATAACAGCTTCAGTATTGGACGATATTGACTGATGTGAATGGCCGGAGGGACGAAGAGGACGATTAAGAATGGGGAATGGGTATGCGATGAATGTGTGGGGGAGTATACTGTTGCTTTCGTTGACCGTTCATCCATAGTATGCTTCAGTATTCATCGGTGTCCTTGGACAATGCGCGACGTCGATCACTGTGGCAGCGCAGGAATTTCGTGTGCGTTAACCCGAAACGTTCTTCACACCCACATGACGAGTTGACCAATCGTTGGTATGCGAGACGGGTAGGAGTTGGTAGCACAATCCTTAGGCTCTAAGCACCGCTATTTTGTGTTTGCACACTACATGTGTGCAACCCGTTATTCTGCGGTTACAATGCGTGAGTGCAATTCCATGCCTGTACTCGTGTGAATTCACGTCCCGTGCGGAGTTGCACATCAAAGCACAGCGTTATCCGACACACCGGAAAGTTCGTGAAGTAAAAATTGAGGAAGGCAATCATGAATCGATTGTAGGACTCTTTATGCTAGGCGCACAAGTCCTGAAAGGCGAGGAAGCGATGGTTCCTTTAACGAGCAGGTGAATTTGTACGTACGGCTGCGACACGGTTTCGACCAGCGAGGAGTGAGACGTCGCGCGGAAGGCGTTGAGATATGTAGGGTGCCGATTGCGCAGCCATGACGTCAGTTCTCGAACGCTAGCGGGGGCGAAGCCCAGCGTTGAAGAAAAATCTCTCGCTGATGTTCCTGCAACGAATTCCCTGGATGACGAAGTCTGCGATCATCGCTGCGTTACCAACGAGAAGTTGAAATACATTACCGTCGCGACGTGTCGTGGCGGTGTTTGAAGGAATGGAATGCAATGCAATGAAATATTCCGCATGTAGAATCTTTCCATCCGGCAAGCAAGTACGACTTGTGGGGTGATCAACGAGTACTCTCAGAGTTTCCATTCCACTCCGAGGATGGGAAGGATGCCAATGTGATAGGTTTGCACCACCTTCTTTTCGTATGGGTTCCACTCAATGGTTTTTACGTTTTGAAAATTGAAGGCATTGAGGATGGTAAGGTACACGGTGATGGAGGATGAGCTCAAGTTGAAGCGTTTATCGGCTCGAAGGTTAATGACTTTGTACAGTGGCAAATGGTCGCTTAAGTAAGCACCTGCCCAGACCTCTTCACCCTTCGTTTCAGACGCCGCAGCATCGAGGGGGGTGGTTGCGTTGCCACCGCAGACCGTAGCTTGTGCACTGCATTCCCATTCATCGTTGATGCGCCATCCGCCGGTAGCGTTGACCAGATACTGATTGTCAAACACGCGATTGCGTTCCACTCCCATACCGTCCGTATAGAAACTTCGATTATACGACGTGCCGATCATGAGGTAGACGGAGGACGACATTTTACGCTGGAGTGATGCTTCTACGCCATAGGCTCTAGCCGTACCGTCAAAGCGAAACTGTCGCGTTTGCTCGTAATCAAAATCAGCAATGGCGGCGTCGAGGGGACATCGATATAATGCTTGAAGGTCAATCGGCATGTTCGCATAGTTTTTGGAATAGCCTTCAACACTGATTCGTGTATCGGCGTTTGCCAACCATGCGATGGATGCTATGAGATGGCGCGCCTCAACCGGCGCTGTGGGGAATCCGTTTTGCAGCGAGTATTGCAACAGGCCCAAGGGCAAACATTGTGCGTACATGCCATAAGCGGCCGATACTTGCCAATCCGGATTGATTGTCCACAACAACGAGAGGCGAGGCAGTGCAACGGTTGCAAAGGTCGGGGCAATAGTATAGGAACTGTGATCTACCCGTACACCCGCGTTGAGGTGGAGATCGGTGGTGAGATCTATAAGAGCAGACAAGAACAGATCGCTATGCACGGCATCCACAGCATGATACTCTGTTAGTGCAGGGTTCGGCACAGAATCTGTCCGTTGAGCCGGGATAAAGGATCGAAGATTCTGGTGTTCAAAACGCAGGTCTGTGCCAAAATCCAGAGCCACTTTGGGATGTATAATCCAATGTGTGGTATTGCGAAGTTCTGCGATCTGCACGAGAGTTTCGTTGTCGAAAAACACAGAATCGTTTTGTGGAAATCGGGAAATCTCGAATGAATGAAGACTATTGTATGCCACTGCGGTGCTCATGTAGCCGTCGCTTCCGAATTGGTGTTTCCATTCAGCACCGAGAATGTTTTGCCATTGTTGATTGTGATTATCCGACGTGAAAGTTTGCAGCGCCTCGTCTTTCTCACGAAGCATATCGCTCAGCACAGAGTACGCAAGGAAACTCACGTGGTCGTCAGGGCCCAGGCGCGAGCTGATTTGCGCTTGAACGTTGGCCCAGCGAGGAGTTCCTGTTTGATCAAGCAATCCCTTCAGCGCATCAAGGTAACCGCGGGTAGCCGAGAGGTAGTAGGAGTTGTCGTTCGACAGTGGGCCTTCCGCGCTGATCCCTACTCCGATCATATTGAAGTCGGCTTGTATGTGATGACTTTCCGGATGATCATCAAGCATACGGATATCAACAACACCGGACAACGCTTCATGCGAGGCGTCGAAGCCGCCGGCATAGAAGGTCATCGAGCGGACACGATCGATGTTGAGAAAACTAATGGGACCGCCACTTGCTCCTTGCTTGGGGAAGTAGTTAATGTTAATAACCGGAATGTTGTTGAGGTAAAATGCGTTCTCGGCCGGACTGCCGCCGCGAATGGTGAGGTCGGCACGAGAATCGTCAATGCGTCCTACCGAGGCAGACGAGCTTAACACACGGTTGATATCACCGGCAGAGCCGGGCGCCCTTCGTATTTCTTCGGTTGAAAAGTGCGTTGCACTCAGAGGTGTGGCTTCGTCGGCGTTGAAGTACGACGCTTGAACGGTGACCCCTTCGGTGCTCACGCTTGTAGCATGCAGTTCCACATTGACGGTGCTAATGCGGGCGTTATGGACAACGATGTCGGGTTGCACAAAGCTTGAGTAACCGATAAAACTAAACTGCAAGGAGTACACGCCGGCAGGGACTTGGTGGATGGTGAAGAACCCTGTTTTGGAACTCACCGCCCCCAATTTTTGTCCTATAATCCTGACGGTAACACCGGGAAGCGCCATGTGCGTCTGGGCGTCTATCACGCCGCCTTGGATGGTGCCCAAATGTTGAGCGGACAGAATTGAACAGCCGAAGCTGAAGAGGGCTGTCATGAAGGCGAAGAACTGTATTGCTGAGCTCGGCACAATCCGGTGTGAAAGCATAAGGTTAACAAGTAGTGGAGAGATTCCCTTCGTTTGAGCCTACAAATTACAGTGTTTCCATCAGGAAGGCGAAGGCAATCGTCATTTTTCAGCTCGCTGAGTCTCTCCGAAATATTTTGCTAAGAGCTTGAAGATGTTAGAGATATGTTTGTGCTTCCTTTTCGGCTCCTGGATTTGATGGTGTTAACGATGCTAAGACGGTGCGGTAGGTCATAAGTCGAGGCAAGAGGGTGACGGTCTGCACGCGATCCCCTGAACGTTTAGATAAGCCGATATACGGTCGAAAAACACAAAATGAAACAATACAACACGATCTTTGGCTGTGGTCACGGATTATAGCTGGTGTTGTAGACCCCTCGCACATGACGAGGCAAGGCGGTAGCGACATGGTATCGATCGGAATATTCCGATAATAATGCAAACACTTTTAAAGAGTATACGCGGAAATAAGTCGACGGCGGAGCTTGTGCACTACTGGCTCATCCGTGGTGCGCTTGCGGGCTCGCTACTGGCCAACCTAATTCTTCTTATCAATCCACGACAAGGGGTAATAGAACCAACCTCTATCTCCATGCACTACACAGACGTTCATAGTCTGGTGGCGCTATCGATGATGGTGGTTGATGTCGGCTTAGCGCTCATACTCTTTGTCCATCAGCAGCGATACCAGCGAGCATTTGAGCTCGTCATTAGCTTTATTCTTAGCGTTTTACTCCTGGTGGTGGGAATCTTTGTTTTCACTCACGCTGAGTTAGACCCATCTGAATTCAGACGCTACGGGCTGCCTGTTCCGATTGTTACTTCCGGATTTCGCTTTCACCTTGGAAAAGTACTAGGGATACTCCTTCTTTTGGGATCGCTAATACTCGCGCTCTTTCGAGCGCGCAGTCGAGCACTACGACTAATTGCCGATGTGGTCAATCATGTGATTGGAGTAGCATCGATTACATACTTGGTAGCATGTTCATTCCATGCACAGGAGTTTTCCGGACCGTTTAGCTTGGGATATTTGTCGCCAGGTCTGGGCACCTCAATGCTCCTCTTTAGTGCGTGCATATTCGGGCTCAACTCCGACGTGGGCTTTGGAGTGGTGTTTTTCTCGGCTTATAATGGCGGACAGGCTGCGCGTTGGCTTATCCCCGTGGCAGTTATCACCACGATGGTTCTCGGCTATGCTGCGCTTCTTGTTGCGGACATCTGGTCACTCAGTACAACCTTTGTGTTGCTGTTGTTTAACGGCGCGATGATTACAACCTTGACTTCTTTTGTTCGTTTTGTTGGAGGAAGGTTAGATCGTGTTGATAAAGCCCGTGTGGAATCGGAATGGGCCTTGAGAAAACTTAATGAAGAGTTGGAAAGTCGGGTCGTAAAGAGGACGGCGGAATTAAGCGCGGTGCAACAACAACTCAGTGTGATCATTGAGCATTCGAATGAAGCACTGGCATTGATTGATGACCAAGGAATCGTCCGATTTGTTAATAAGGCTGGTCTTCGTGTAGGTGACTATGAGCTGGAAGATAGAATCAACAAGCCTCGGCTTGATATTGTGCATGACGACGACAAGGAGTTAGTAAAGAGTGCAGTCGTTCAGGCAAAAACCACGTTGTATAACGGGATCCGCGTTGACCACCGACTATTGACCAAAGACAAGCAGATTCGCTGGGTAACCGGAACTCTTACGGCATTTAAGGCTTTCGATGGAACCGTCAACATAGTTGCCAATTTTCATGACATTACACGCGAACGTGCCATAGAAGAGCAGCTTCGGCAGAAGCTCGACATGATGGATCGAATGGAAAAGACGGCTCACGTTGGAGGGTGGTCGCTGCGGGGTTCCGAGCGACGGGTGGAGTGGACCGACGAGGTGTACCGTATCTATGAAGTTCCTATTAATGAAATTCCGACACAACAGTCGGCTACACAATTTATAGCCGAAGAAGCTCGAGAACAGCTGCAAGCTGCTGTTGAAAATTGCAGGCGCACAGGGACGGGCTTCGATTTCGAATTGCCATTCATCAGCGCAAAGGGGAATGAAAAGCGAGTACGGATTTTAGGTGTTGGCGTACCTACCGGATCTGACTGCTTCGATGTTTTTGGTACCATGCAGGATGTAACTGAGCGCACACGAATAGAGAATCGCTTGGCTCGATCCATAAATGAAGTGCACGACTACAAGGTTGCGCTAGATGAGTCCAGTATTGTAGCCATCACTAACCGACAAGGCGTGATTATTCATGTCAACGAGAATTTCTGCAAGATCTCCGGATACAGCGCTCAAGAGTTAATAGGAAAAGATCACCGAGTGGTGAATTCAAGCTATCATCCCAAGGAGTTCTTCCGCGAAATGTGGCGTACGATATCTCACGGAAAGGTGTGGCACGGCGAAATCCGTAATAAAGCTAAGAATGGTGAGTATTATTGGGTCGACACTACCATCGTTCCATTTTTGGATGAAGTTGGGAAACCATACGAGTATCTGGCGATACGTGCAGATATCAGCGAGAGAAAGAAGGCTGAGGCACGAATTCATCAGTACATGCTTGAGCTCGAACGGTCCAATCAAGAGCTGGAGCAGTTTGCCTACATCGCTTCTCACGATTTGCAGGAACCGCTGCGAATGGTGGGAAGTTATATGGACTTGCTACGCCGACGCTATGGTCCTTCGCTGGATAAAGACGCGCGAGAATTTGTCGACTTCGCGGTAGACGGTGCTTCTCGTATGAAGCAGCTTGTAAATGACTTGCTGCAGTATTCTCGAATTAATCGGGCATCTGAAGCGTCGCCTGTGGATTGTGGAGTAGTAGTAGAGCGTGTGCTCCGAACGTTAAAAGCACGCATCGACGAAAGCGGTGCTAACATTGTAGTTGACTCTCTGCCCGTTGTAATGGCCGACGAAACGCAGATGGTGCAATTGTTCCAGAATCTGATTGCGAACGCCATCAAATTTCGTCGAGACGGAGTTGACCCACAGATTCATATTTCCGCAAGGGCTAAGGACGGTCGTTGGCAATTTGAAATAGAGGATAATGGGATAGGAATAGAGAAGAAATATGCTGACAAAGTGTTTGTTATATTTCGACAACTTCATGACAAGTCGCGTTACGAAGGCACAGGTATAGGCCTGGCCGTTGCCAAACGCATTGTCGAACGGTATCATGGAACGATTTGGTTCGAATCCGTGTATGGCAGCGGCACTACATTTTTCTTTACCCTACCTGGAGATGAGTAATGGCTTCTGTCGATCTGCTACTCGTTGAAGATAATCCTGGTGACATACGGCTCACCCAAGAAGCATTCGCTGAATGCGCACTACAATACCGTTTGTCTGTAGCCTACGATGGCGAGATGGCACTGGAAATGTTGTTTAAGAAAAACAACTACCGAGAACTGCCTTCCCCACAATTGATCTTGCTCGATCTCAACCTTCCCAAGCGAAACGGAAGAGAGGTGTTGAAGGAAATCAAACAACATCCGCAGTTGAAATCCACACCGGTTATTGTGCTCAGTACCTCCAACGCCGAGGAGGATATTGCAAACTGTTATGGACTGCATGCCAATTGTTACCTCACGAAACCTGTTAATTATAGCGACTTCATCGGAGTCGTGCGGGAAATTGAGCGGTTTTGGTTCAATTTGGTGCAGCTTCCTCCTTCAACACATGTTGAAAAATTTTAAGCGAGGCTACTGAAATCGACCTATTTGTCCGATACATAGAGATACGGACATCTCACAGGTCGAGAACACATGCCAGGCTTACAAGAGAACATTCAGATATTATTGATTGAGGACAATCCGGGAGACCGTCGTCTGGTTCTGGAAGAGCTTCGCGACACGTCGTATAGCGACGCCATCATCCTTGAAGCGGAATGTCTTGAACAGGCAAGTGCACTCGTTCGATCCAACCAAAACATCGTTCTCGTTTTCCTCGATTTAAACCTGCCGGACTCATCAGGCTTAAGTTCTATTCAATACGTCCGCAACCTCGTTCCAAATGCAGCCCTCGTTGTCCTCACTGGGATGAGCGATCATAACTTGGCTCTTCAAGCACTTCGCCTTGGAGTGCAAACCTATTTAGTGAAGTCAGACCTCACCAGTGCGGTTTTAGAACGCACCATACGCTTCTCGATTGAACGGACGCAAATCCTCAATGAGTTACGCGAGAGTAACCAACAGCTTGTAGAATCGAAAGAACTCCTCGAAGCTGCTCAAGAAGCGGCCAAAATTGGAAATTGGAGTGTGGAATTATTCGGCTCCAACAGAATGACCTGTTCCCGGGAAACAAAACAGATATTTGGTATCCCGCAGGACAAGGAGAATGTAACGTCCAACGATCTCTTTGCCAGTTGTCATCCGGATGATCGGACCATGATAATGGCGACGGTGGAGTCGGCAGTTGACGACATGCAGCCCTTTTCCCTGCAGTACCGCTTGCAACGTGAAGATGGTTCCATTCGCTGGATCCAAACCCGTGCACGAGCCATGCGTGATGAAGTGACCGATCATGTGGTCCTCGTGGGGATATCGCAGGACATCACGGATCAAAAGGGAATTAGCGACCGACTCTTAGAACACGAAGAAATATTGCAGCTTGTGTCTGAGTTTGCGAGCGACGTTATCGGCTTGCATGACCTGGACGGACAATTCACCTACGTCAGCCAAGCAGTTACTCGATTCCTGGGGTTTGAAACATCTGAACTCATTGGGGTGAAGTGGACGCAAATTGTGCATCCGAGTGAGGTCAAGGAAGTTGAGTACCAGATCGACATGATGATTCGTCGGAACAATTTCGATCGATCGATTACCTACCGTGTCCGCCAGAAAAGCGGAGATTACATCTGGTGTGAAACGAAGTTTCGTCCTGTATCCAGCTTCAGTAGAGGGGAATCGAAGTTCGTTACCGTCACTCGCGACGTCACGGCACGACTGGCTTCGGAGGAACAAATCCGTTTGTTCTCCCGTGCGGTCGAACAATCGGCAGACCTCATCTTTTTGTGCAGCGTGAACAGAACAATCGTGTATGCGAACGACTCGGCGTGTACGAATCTGAAGCACAGCAGATCGCACTTCCTGGGCGAGACCCTGCATATCATGGTGGAACAAGATCATCAGTTACTGCTCGAACAAGCCTACGCGTTTGCATTTTCTAACGGTAGCTGCGTTACCGAGTTGAACTTCTGCCGTGCAGACGACTCTACCTTTCCGGCGGAAGTCAGTATGTCCGCCATTTACAACGATGCGGAAGAAATCAGCGGTTTGATGTGTAGCGTGCACGACATCACCGACCGCAAGCAAACCGAGAAGCGTCTTCGCGAGTTCACGCGTGAGCTGGAAGTAAAAGTAGACGAGCGAACAAAGGAGTTAAACGACGCACTGGCGAAGGAAAAGGAACTCAGCGAATTGAAGACACGATTTATGTCGATGGTATCGCATGAATTCCGCACACCGCTAACGGTGATTCTTTCATCCACTCAGTTATTGCAACGCTATTCAGCACGGATGACAGACGCACAACGCGGCGATCACTACGCAACAGTGCAGCGGGAAATCGCACACCTTGTCACCATGTTGAACGACGTCATGACACTGGGTCGAAGTGGCTCCGTACGCCTGCACACGAAGATAGAATTAATTCCGATAGATGGATTTCTTACGGAACTAGAAATGAAGGTGAAGGCTGTCGACCAAGGTCACCACGCAATCGCTTTCAAGAATACCTGGGGTAGGGACAATGTGCGTTTTGATGAGAACTTGATGAGTCAAGTCATGATGAACGTTCTTGGCAATGCCATAAAGTATTCAGCGCCACAATCGGAGATCGATGTGAGTCTGCGAGACCGTGATGGCGAATTTGAAATTGAAGTCAAAGATCATGGCATCGGAATTCCGAAGAAGGATATCGTACGACTCTTTGAACCCTTTCACCGCGCCGACAACGTCGGTACGGTGCAAGGAACAGGTCTTGGAATGGCCATCGTGCAGGAATATGTTTCCCTGCATCGTGGCACAATAAATGTTGACAGTGATGAAGGACAAGGAACGACGGTTACCATCCGTCTTCCGCAGTAATTGATGCTGAGGTATATATGCAACACAGTGTATTGGTGATCGAAGACGACACCACTATTCGAACGAATCTCATTCAACTTCTGAACTTTGAGGGCTACCAGGCAGACGGTGCCTCCGATGGCGATGAAGGGCTGGAAATGGCAGTACGAAACAGACCGGATTTGGTGATTTGTGACGTCGCCATGCCAAAGATGGACGGATTTCAGGTTCTTGAGGCGCTGCGCGCCGAACCCGACATCAACGCCACTCCCTTTCTCTTTCTCACGGCGCGCTCGAGTCGTCAGGACTTTCGCCATGGTATGACCCTAGGCGCAGACGATTACATTACAAAGCCATTCTCCGATTCTGAGATACTTGATGCTGTGTCTGTGCGTCTCAAAAAACACCTCAAGGACGAAGAGGAATCGGAAGACGGTCCGGCAGAAGAGAACGGTGTGCCCCGTGTGTTGGTATTCAAAGACAATCAAATCGTGATGCGCTTTGTGGAACAGGCTGTTGCCTTTTCAAGTCCCGACGCAGAAATCGTTACTGTTGCCAACCTCGATGACCTAGCGACACACCTAGAACAAGAAAAATTCTCGCTCGCCATTGTTGACGAAGGCGGTCCTGAACGCTATGGCATCCGTGCCGTACAGAGACTGCGCGCCAATGAAGCGACGAAAGACTTGCCGGTATTGATGATCATCAGTTCCGACAAGCCTACTCCGCAACATCATCTGCCGGGTCTGAACATTCGGTGGTTTGTGAGTCGACCCATCGATCTCGATGTTCTGCAGAAAACCCTTATCAGTGCCTTCCAATCCTTGATCGTTCCGGGCAAGACAGTAAAAAAAAAACGGCGCGCCTCATCTTCGCACTAATGCAGGATAAGCAGTACATCCAGAATTACTGCAATTTTCTGCAACCGCGATTTACCGTCCGCCACTTCGACTCCTGGGAGGAGCTCGAAGTAGCTACAATGCAGGATCATCCCTGTATACTGTTGTACGATGTTGAACCTCCAACCTATGAGGCTCGAAATCTTATCCAATTGCTTCTCGTGCATCAGGTGAGAACGGTATTCTTCCGTGATGGCGACGAGACCCGCGAAAAGGCTCCCTTCCAAGTGGTCATAAACAAGAGCGATCCGCTACCGGCGTCGCTGAAAGCCATTATGCGTCTTGTTCTAGGCTTCACCGGAAGTTTTGAGTACAATGCCATGGAATTCCTGAAGGAGAATTTGGTAGACGTCTACTGCGCACTCCTTCGTCGCGAAATGGGCATTCACGTTGCAGAAGATCCTTTAGATCATATTAGCTCGGTTCACGATGCTGATACAACAGCTAAAGAACTCAGCAGCACTATTCGTTACGACGTGGTGGTTGATAACCTACGCATCTCCTTTGCCCTCCGAGGCAAATTGGAGGAGATGAGACTCCTAGTGGAGCGAGCAATGAAGAAGCAAATTCGCGACGGGGAAGTGGCCGAACTTATCCGTGGTTGGAATAGCGCCATGCAAGGTATTGCCGACAACCTCAAGCGCGTCCTGACCATGTTTGGCATCGAATGGCAAGCCTGCGAAGTGACGACACGTCTCTATATCGACCGTCTGCTCGACGATTACCACTGGTACATCACTCGCAACGTGGCACTCGACCACGTGCACGGCTTCTCTGTCATTTTCGGTGTTTCGCTCAGCCATGACGCACAGACTGGCGTTGCTCAACCGGAACAACAGAGAATTGCAACGTCGTGACATTGTAGTCCGAGCACGCCATCGCCATTCGTCGTTAACACAAAGGCCGATTGAACAGCGTTCAATCGGCCTTTGTGTATCCCCGAGAGGGCTCGAACCTCCGACTCCAAGTTTAGGAAACTTGTGTTCTATCCAGCTGAACTACGGGGACAGCAGTTGACTTCTCTTAGTGAATGGTTGCGCTGATGGACGACAACATAGCGTGCATTTCGGCGTTGTTGTCGCGTCGAAAGAAAATTTCGGCAAGCAGTGCGTACAATGTTTCAAGTGAGATGTTTTGTTGTTCGCTACGCACGCATCGCTCGATTACATGTTCTATGTGGACGACGTCCAACATTCCGAGCGATTGCAGTTGAATGAGTTCTCCACGTGCTTCGACGCTAAACAAACGCTGCTCAGCCGGATGAAAACTCCGAAAGCGCGGTTGCGCGGATTGTTGATAGGGGCTGCGAAGCGTGGTCGTTGTGCTTCGATTGTCCCACCACCAGCTAAGGGCTCGTGATATTTCGCTCTTGGTGAAACCGCTGTCCAAAAGGGCGGCGGTATCCAAAGCGGACACATCTTCTTGAAGTTGCAGTTGACTAAACACCACCTTCAAAATTTGAAGGATGCGAGCATCAGTGAAGTGCGTTGTTGCCATAGAGCATTGTTAAAATGCGATTTTCTTCCTCGTGCATTCGCTGCCTGAGTGCCGGCGTAGCGTCGTCAAATCCAAGCAAGTGAAGCAGGCCGTGAATGGCGAGTCTGACAATTTCGTTTTCCGTGGAAACGCCGTACTCCCCAGCTTGGCGCTTCGCAGTTTGCGCTCCGATATATAACTCCCCGTCCACCGTGTCTTCGTCAAGAGCAAAGGTGATGACATCCGTCGTGTAATCGTGTCCTAAGAACTTCTTGTTCAAACGCCGCATGGCGGTATCATCAAGAAATACGATGGAGACAGTGCCTTCCGCTCTTTTGTGATACGCTAAACACAACTCCAGAGCTCTCTGTATTCGCTGTCGAGGAATTCGTTGTAGCGATGAGCTGTTGTTGCATTCCAAGGTCAGCGTAACCGACTGTGGCTTTGAGTTGTTTCTTGTACGCGACGTAGATGCAATCGTTGGTGCAGGCATGGCGACTCGGTATTACGATGCCATGATTTGCTCTGCTAGCGACAGTTGCATGGCTGCCATCAACATGGTCGCATCAAGCTTCGCAAAGTCTGCGTTGATGATGCTGCGCCGAATATTGGCAAACAACGAGCAGGTACGTTGCGATCCGATGACAAGACTGGACAGAAACTCTCCACTCCCACCAACAAAAATGATCTCATCCGGCTCAATGCTCACGAAGCCACTACAATCGTGAAGTTCAAAGTAGCCGTGCTGCGTTTGAGCTGTCACCAAGGAACCGGTGGTTTGATCGTCCAGCGCAACGTTATTGTGCACGTTCAACACCAGAGGGGCACCGGACAATTGTGTGCCGACACGAAATTGCCACGAAGAACCGTCGTCACGAAGCTCCGCCTGCAAAGTCTGCCGGATCGTCTCGATGTCTGCTGTCGTAAAACTGAATGCCATAACAAACGCTGAAATGGGTCAAACACGCGGCAAATTACAAAAGGAGTGTACAATAGGGAGGATTATTCACCGATGATCTTTACCAGGACCCGCTTATCCCGCATTCCGTCAAATTCGCCGTAGAAAATCTGCTCCCATGGACCAAAATCAAGCATTCCGCCGCTTATGGCAACCACCACTTCGCGTCCCATAACCTGCCTCTTTAAGTGAGCATCGGCATTGTCTTCAAAGCCGTTGTGGTCGTACTGACTGTGCGGTTTCTCCGGCGCAAGTCGTTCGAGCCACCGTTCAAAGTCGCGATGCAATCCAGCTTCATCATCGTTGATGAACACGCTGGCACTGATGTGCATGGCGTTGCACAACACCAGTCCCTCCAGTACTCCGCT
Source organism: Chlorobiota bacterium (assembly GCA_039810585.1). GTDB lineage: Bacteria > Bacteroidota > Ignavibacteria > Kapaibacteriales > NICIL-2 > JBBATK01. Next base: position 29,484 of record JBDHXF010000027.1, on the reverse strand, counting down.
TTCACGCACACATTGCTGCACTTGTTCAGTGATGTTCACGTATGCTCGTCGGGTTGGCGTATGCATCCAAAGCTCATGGCGAAAGCTCTTCATGACTGTTCTCGTGGGTGTCGTAGGAGGAGATATTTATTCTTGCGGGGCAATGCCCCGCAAGAATAAGAAGAACTCTGAAGGTTACAATGTGAGTGTGAGGAGGGTGGGGATGTGACTAGGATTCCGAGTCATCTCTTCTCTTCGCGCTCGCCTTCTTTGCGACTGTTGTCTTTTTTGCTGCTGTTTTCTTAGCGGCAGACTTCGCTGCCGTTTTCTTTGCGGCGGCCTTTTTTGCCGGAGCTTTCTTCACCGCAGCCTTCGCTGTTTTCTTAGACGCCGCGGGAGCACCCTGCGAGGCGATCTGTAGGCAGTCTTCCAGGCTCATTGCCGCAGGATCGGTGCCTTTGGGAATGCGGTAGTTGTCTTTACCGACAGCGAGGAAGGGTCCCCATCGACCTTTCAATATTTTCACGTCGTCGTTTTCTTCAAAAGTCTTGATCGTGCGGTCGATGTCTTTTTGTCGCTTAATGTGTACAAGCTCAATGGCTCGTGCTTCATCAATGGTGTAGGGATCGTCTTCCTTGGCGAGCGAGGCGAAGAGCGATCCGAGCTGAACATAGGGTCCAAAGCGACCAATGGCTACTTTCAACGGTTGGCCTTCATACTCGCCGACGATGCGGGGCATCTTGAAGCAATCCAGTGCTTCAGGAAGGCTGATGGTTTCGAGCGATAGACCGGCTCTGATGTTGGCGTACTTCTTGTCCTCGTCCGTGTTCTCACCAATCTGCACATAAGCGCCATAGCGTCCCATTCGTGCCCAGATATTGCGTCCGCTTTGCGGGTCAACTCCCAGCAAACGCTCACCGGTTTGTCGGTTGGCGCCTTCCATGGTCTTCGTCACCACGCTGTGGAATGGCGTGTAGAACTCTGCCAGCATCGAATTCCATTGCATTTCACCGCGTGCGATTTCGTCGAACTTCTCCTCCACATTGGCCGTGAACTTGTAGTCCATAATCTGATCAAAGTGCTGCAACAGAAAGTCGGTAACGATCACACCAATATCGGTAGGGAAGAGTTTTGATTTCTCCGACGCATAGGTTTCCGTTTTAACCACTCGGTCGATAGCCTGAGATGCGAGCGTGATATAGACAACCTCGCGCAGCTTTCCTTCACGATCTTCTTTCACCACGTAACCGCGACGTTGAATGGTGGAGATGGTAGGTGCGTAGGTGGAGGGACGTCCGATCCCCAGTTCCTCCAAGCGTTTCACCAGGGTTGCTTCGGTGTAGCGTGCGGGAGGACGAGAGAATTTCTGAGAGGCCAGCATCTGCTTGAGCGGAAGCTTTTGACCGACGGTGAGTGGAGGCAGCATCTTGGCGTCTTCCGACTCACTATCCTCATCACCGGACTCCATATACACCTTCAAGAAGCCGTCGAATTTGAGCACCTCACCGGTTGCCGTCAGACGTTCCGGCGTGGTCGAGATTCCGATGGATGCGGTTGTCTTTTCGAGTTGAGCATCGCTCATTTGCGAGGCGATAGCACGCTTCCAGATGAGATCGTATAAACGACGTTGTCCGTTATCACCCTGAATCTCTGTCAAACCAAAATCGGTAGGACGAATAGCTTCGTGTGCTTCTTGGGCGTTGAAGGACTTTGTTGTGTACTGTTTTGAGTTCGAGTAGTTCGGTCCGAACATCGACTCGATGTTTCGCTTGGCTCCATCGATGGCTTCCGCACTTAGGTTGACCGAATCCGTACGCATATAGGTAATGAAACCGGCTTCGTACAGTTTCTGTGCAACCGTCATTGTCTGCAGAATGGAGAAGCCAAGTTTGCGGGAAGCTTCTTGCTGCAATGTGCTCGTTGTAAAAGGAGCGCTGGGAGATTTCTTAGCCGGACGCGTTTCGATACCTTCGATGTTGAATTCCGCTGTGCGACAGCGTTCGAGGAAGGCTTGGGCGTCGGCTTCGGAGTCGAATTTCGACGGCAACTCCGCTTGCAACGTCTTAGCGTTTCCCGCATCGAAGTCGGCTGTGATTTTAAAGGTCGACTGCGAATCGAAGGCGCGGATTTCCTTTTCTCTCTCCACGATCAGGCGCACGGCAACGGATTGCACGCGTCCCGCAGAGAGAGATGGTTTTACTTTACGCCAGAGAATGGGGGAGACCTCGTAGCCAACGATGCGATCCAGCACACGACGCGCTTGCTGGGCGTCCACTAAATGCTCGTCGATGTTGCGGGGATGCTCAATGGCCTTTAGGATTGCTGTCTTCGTGATTTCGTTAAAGACAATGCGCTTGGTGTTTTCTTTTCTGAGCTTAAGAGCTTCAAATAGGTGCCAGGAAATTGCTTCTCCTTCACGGTCTTCGTCGCTTGCCAGCCAGACAACTTCTGCGTCTTTGGCCAGTTTGCGTAAATCGCTGACGATGCGCTCTTTCTCGCTGGAAATCTCGTAGTGAGGCAAAAAGCCGTTTTCGATGTCGATGGCTCCATCACCCTTGATCAGGTCACGAATGTGACCCTGACAGGAGCGGACGATGAAGTCCTTGCCCAGATACTTTTCAATTGTCTTTGCCTTTGCCGGCGACTCCACAATAACTAAATTTTTCAACGTCTTACCTTCGTTATAGATTCTGCCCCCGGATCGCGGATCTTTTCCCTTTCCGGAGCGGTATGGGCTACAATGCCATGGTGGAAGCCCACCCAATCAACTCAAAAACTCATCGTCGTCAATCGTCGTGCCACCTTTAGCCCAAGTCTGCCAGAAGCGGTTCCTGCCTGTTACCCGTGTTGAACTCGCAACTGTCAGGATTTTGGCAACGCGCAAAAATCTGCAGAGAGTGATCTTCAGAACGGAAACCAAAGCTGCCGGCGATCTGTTGCTGTAAGGATTCAATCTCCTTTGCATTGAACTCCGTAATGTGACCGCAATCTCGACAGATCAAGTGGTCATGATGCGGCATACGGCTCGCCAGCTCGTAGGTGGCGCTTTCGCCTTGAAAGCGGTGCTTCACAAGAATGGCACAGCGCGTGAGTAAATCCAGCGTGGAGTAGATGGTGGCACGCGAGACTTTGTCACCCAGTGTGTTCATATGCAAATACAGCTCGTCGGCACTGAAATGGCGATCCAGTACAGCAATACGCTCCAAAACGCAGTAGCGTTCTTGCGTGTTCCTGTACATCTTTTTCTTCAGAAAATCCGTGAATTGTTGTTTGAGAACATCCACGTTCACCGAAGACGACTGCGTTTTCTTCAGGTCCATTAATTCGAGCTCAATTCGAACGATGAGGTACGAATATACAACGAGAGCTTTCATGGCAAAGGAATGGGCCGGTTTAGTTGCTCTCGCTTCGCAATGATGGTCATGCGAGGACGAGGACCTGAAGCCGATCCCACTTCTACGAGGAATTACTGAGGCTTGCAAGTCTGGGCGGCACAATCTTGATGCTCCCTGCTACGTCTCCGTCCATGTTGTAAATTTGTTTCTTTTCCAACCCTCGGACGCATTTATGGACCTCGTACAGCTGGTAAACGATCAAATTAAAGCAGCAATGATTGGAGGCGATAAGCTTCGTCTCGAAACGCTTCGCTCGCTTCGTGCCGGCATCATTGAGTTTGAAAAAAGCGGTGCGGACAGAGCTTTGGGCACCGAGGATTTCTTAAAGATCGTTTCGACCAACGTGAAGAAGCGGAAGGATGCTATCGAACAGTTCCGCAATGCCGGGCGTACGGAGTTAATGGACAAAGAGCAGAAGGAGCTGGATATCCTCGTGGAATTCATGCCCAAGCAATTGAGCACCGAAGAGGTGTTTGCCGAGGTTACGCGCATTGCGTCCACAATGGACACCGCGTCAGCCAAGGAGTTTAAATCCTTAATGCCTGCCGTGATGAAGGAACTGAAAGGCAAGGCGGACGGCGCGGCCATTCAGGCGGCCGTGAAAACGTTTTGTGCCTAGTACTGAAGAAAGTGCTGACCATTGGCTCCGACTTTTAACATCGATTTTCTCATTCATCCGGTTCTTGCTCTGCATTCATTTCTCTGGTGGATACCCACTGCTGTAACCTCAGGTCTGAGCTTCGCGCACCAAGCCGCTGCAGACTTCATGGTGTGGAATAGCTTTCTTGCCTTCGTGCCCTTGGTACTTGCCTTGGCTCTCTACGCGCGACGCCCGCAAACGGCGTTGGTGCTCGGTGTGCTCTGTGGGGCATGCTTGGTTTTCAAAGCACCTTCGGTGATTCGAGGACTCCGTGTGTTGGCTGCCAACATTCCGACGGAATTCGTTCTAGGAATGGTAGGAGTATTTGGAGTGCTCCTGGCCGTGGTGCTGTTCAAACCGCAGTGGAGGTCAACAGTGTTATACACCGTGGGAACACTGGTGTTCATGGTGTTTTTACCCAATGCGCCTTACGTGCTGACCGATGTGTTACACTTCGTGGAGACCGCACGTGTGCAGCCGTCGATGACGGTGATGCTTTTGAGTGTGGTGCCGATGTACACGGCGTACGTAGTCTGTGGATGGAGCGCTTACGTGTTGGCTCTTACATTAATGAGTGCGGATCTTCAACGATTCGTACCGCGAGTTTCCCGTCGTACTATTCAGGGGCTGGTTCATGCATTATGCGCCATCGGCGTGTATTTAGGTCGTTTTGATCGCTGGAATAGTTGGGATCTTCTTTCGCAACCGGGGATGGTACTGCAGTCACTCTTTACGGCACTGACAACTCCTCGCTCGTTCAGCATTATTTTCTTGAGTTTCATTATCGTTGCAGCATTGTTTGAGGTGTGGCAGCTAGTGCTGCGTGCGCTTAGCCGAGAAGTTCAGCACTATCCCCGGATGCAACGGGTGATCTCATCACGATAAACACAGGAAAGGTTTTGGACTAGTGTCAGACCCACACATTGAATTCGATCAGATTCGTCGCATATCCCTCGACGAAATAGAGTTTCCAAAGGTATTGGATCTCGTTGCAACGTATGCCATGAGCGAACGAGGCGCGGAGGGTATTCTCGGCCTGCATCCCATGCAGGATGCCGAGGCATTGCGCGATGAGCACGATCGTCTGGCCGAAATGCATCGCTTGGTGCTAGATCCTGATGGTGTTCCTTTGGAACGTGTGGAAGATATTTCGGCTGCTCTGCAGAAGTCAGCAGTGCAGGGATCATACCTAATGGCCACGCAATTGCTGGATGTGTGCGATGTCTTGCAGAGTGCGCGACGAATGAGAGCCTTTTTCCATCAGCGCAGCGAGGTGGTTCCGCTCTTAGACTCGTTTTGTGCCGAGATACAAGATCATCGCATATTAGAGCGACACATCAACGACGCTATCGATCGTTCCGGAGCAGTTCGCGACAACGCCACCAAGGAGCTACAGTCCATTCGTCATGAAATATTTCAATGCTCGTCCAGACTGCGCAGTCGTCTGAATAAAATCGTCTCCAAGCTGAGTGACGACGAAGCGCTTCAGGAAGAATACGTCACACAGCGAGATGGTCGCTTTGTCATTCCTCTCAAGACCAACAACAAACGCGTTATTCCCGGTGTTATCCACGGCGTCTCCGCCAGTGGTTCGACGGTCTTTATGGAGCCCGCGGAAGTTTTTGAGATGAATAACGAGTTGTCGCTCTTGATGAATGATGAGCAGCGTGAACTTGTACGCATCCTGACCACACTTACCGCGGAAGTGGGAGCGGTGTCGTCGGAGCTCTTTCGATCGCTGCATATTCTTGAGTACCTGGACATCCTACATGCCAAAGCACGCTACGCAGTAGAACACGGTGGATTTAAGCCGCGTATTGTGGATGACCACGAATGCGAGCTTCGCATGGCCTTCCATCCGTTGCTGGTGCACAGTTTGGGACGTCACAAGGTGGTGCCGCTGAGCATTCGTTTTGATGCGGAGCAGCGCGGTCATCTCATCAGTGGACCAAACGCCGGTGGGAAATCGGTGGCGCTGAAAAGTATTGGATTGAATATTGCGATGGCCCTGTCGGGCATATTTCCGTTAGGGGAGTGCGTCAGTTCCGTACGACAACTCTTTGTGGCAATTGGCGACCACCAAAGCATCGAATCAAATTTGTCGACCTTCTCGTCGCAGATTCTTCGTTTACGACAAATCCTCTCTCATTGCGCCTCCGATTCCTTAATCCTCGTGGACGAGATTTGTAGCGGAACGGATCCGACAGAAGGCAGCGCGTTGGCTGCGGGTATTCTGGATTCCTTTATAGAGCGTCACGCTCACTTTGTGGTCACAACGCACCATTCGAGTTTAAAGAGCTATGCACTCAGTCGTCAACACATTGCCAATGCATCGCTGGAGTTCGATCTCGATAAACTGGTGCCAACCTATCATTTTCTGAACGGTGTACCGGGCAACTCCTATGCTTTTGAGTTGTCGCACTCCGTTCAATTGCAGAAAGAAGTCCTCGATCGTGCCAAACAGTATTTGGGCGACCGTCATGACGAACTTGAACAATCGATCGTCGCACTTCAACGATTCAAGCAAGAAGCAGAACAGAATGCCGAGAAGGCTCGCTTGGAATTGCACAAGGCGGAGCAAAAACATCGTGACTACGATCAACGCTTTGCCGATTTCAAGGCCAAGTATCAAAAGCTGATGCTCGCCGCCAACAGGGAAGCCGAAGATCTTCTGAAATCGGCCAAATCCGGGATTGAAAAGGCGCTGCGCGAAGCGCGCGAGAATCAAAAATCTCCTGCAGAAATTCAGAAAGAGCTCGATTCACTCAGAACAGAGATTTCCCGAAACATCGATCTGCTCAAACCGGCAGCCTCTGCAGCTGGAGCACATGTACTGGCACCCGGGGATACGGTTCGAATGAAAGACTCGGAGCAAAAGGGTAAGATACTGTCCGTTGAAAACTCTAAGGCGGTGGTGGATTTCAATGGCATTCATTTTCACGTGGATCTATCTGAGCTGCGTCCCAGCAGCGACCCGGCAAAACCTGCGCGTCGGCAGGCTTCCACTGTGGTAGTGCAGGCTGATGCGTCGTCTACAGCCGATATTCGAGGTATGCGAGCAGGTGAGGCCGTGATGGCTGTTGATACCGCCCTTAACAATGCAATTCTTAATAACATACCGTGGCTGACCATTATTCACGGAAAGGGCACGGGAGCACTTCGTCAGGTAGTGCATGATTTTCTGAAAGAACAACCTGCCGTTCGAAATTTCCGACTTGGGACTCTTGGTGAAGGGGATGCCGGCGTGACAATCGTCGAGCTTTAAAATTGTTCGGAACAGATGTGTTAGTTCTGCTATTTCAATGAGTTAAGTATATCCACACTTCAGTGGAACCCGTGAGTACTATCAAGAGTATAAGACCCTAATGCAAAGAATCAAAGAAACTGCGGAAACGTTTTCAGTTTCCTGCGTATTTTTGTATTCGTTCATGTAGCTAAGAAAAAGCTGTCAGTGAGGGTAGCGACAGACTCCAACTGACAATTCTATCGAAAGTGCAGTTCATTTTTATTCATTCATAGGTTTTTTATGAAGCGTGTTGGTTTAATCCTTTTGTTTTGTGCAATGAGCGTAGGTTCCGTGGCACAAAATGTCGGTTCAGTAGCAGTAGGTGCCGGACTTGGCGCCTCGTACACTGTGAGTGAGACTCGCAATCGCGCGGTATCGCTCGGATGGGGAGCAATGGGGTGGTACGGATTGAATTCCATGATGGGTCTGGAGCTCAACGTGGAAGGGGGAACATCAAAAAGCACGGATGACAATACAGTGAGCGCGTATTCGAACTACGGCTCGAACTATAATTTTTACTCGACAAGCTTTACGACCTTCAGTCTGCGTCTTCGTTACTTCTTTAACGAGAACAAAGGGTCGTTCCGTCCATACGCCTTTTTAGGCGCCGGCTTAGTCAATTACTCGAACAACTACTTCGATTCCACAAGTATTGCCGCAAGCAAGGAATTCAGTTCCGACGCAGAGAGCTACAAGGGCAGCGATTTCTATGTGCCGCTTGGCGTTGGGGCCTATGCACCGCTGACCCCTCAGCTCGGCCTCGACATCAACTTGGGCTTCAATCCTACCTTTGGTGACAATCTCAATCCGGCTATCGACGGAAAGAAAGACGTGTATTGGAATGGTCACGTGAAACTGGTGTACAACTTCAAGGATGAAAATCCCGATAGTGACAACGATGGTTTGACGGATGCTGAAGAAGCCACACTCGGTACCGATCCGAACAACCCGGACACCGATGGAGACGGCTTACTTGATGGCGCTGAAATTCACAGCTACAACACGAATCCGAAAAATCCGGATACCGATGGTGATGGTTTGAAAGACGGCGATGAAGTGAAGACATACAGCACGGATCCGACGAAAAAAGACACCGATGGCGACGGCTTGATGGATGGCGACGAGGTACTGAAGTACAAGTGCGATCCTACCAAGGTTGATACGGATGGTGACGGTTTACACGATGGCGACGAAGTGTTGAAGTACAGTACTGATCCTTTGAAAGTGGACACCGACGGTGATGGTTTGCAGGATGGTGATGAGGTTCTGAAGTACAAGACCAATCCTACAAAGGTCGATACCGACGGCGATGGCCTAAACGACGGTGATGAAGTGTTGAAGTATAAGACCGATCCGACAAATCGCGACACCGACAACGATCGTCTCTCGGATGGTGATGAAGTGTTGAAGTACAAGACCAATCCTTTGGATGCTGATACCGATAAGGGCAGCGTTCAAGATGGCGTGGAAGTACTCGATGCTCACACCAACCCACTCGATCCAAAGGATGATGTGAAGAAGGAAGCTCCGAAACTCAATAACCTTGAAGTAGGTAAGACACTCAGTCTGCAAGGAATTCAGTTCGAAGTGAACAAGTCGGTTATTAAACCTGAATCCGAAACAATCCTCAACGAAGCTCTTGAGTACTTGCGTGCCTACGCAGACCAGAATGTTGAAATCGGTGGACACACAGACAGTGATGGCCGTCACGATCGCAACATGAAGCTCTCGCAAGATCGCGCTGATGCCGTGAAAGCATGGCTTGTGGCTCATGGTATTTCGGCAGCACGAATGACCACCAAGGGCTACGGTCCGGATGTACCGGTTGCACCGAACGACAATGCCGAAAACAAGGCAAAGAACCGTCGTATCGAGTTCAAGCGTACGAAATAATCACCACACATGTTCGAGGAGCCTCGTGCTCCTCGCGCTGTTTTGAAGCGGCTACCCCACTACGGTGTAGTCGCTTCTTTTATGTCTGCCCTGCGCTGTACGTTAGGTGCAGGTGTCGCTAGCAGACGTTCGTGAAATTCACGAGGACGGATGGTCTTACAATAGATCACCCCTATGGACGCGCTTGCACAAAGAATTTGCCCGGGAGTTGTTGTACGAGTCCTTTAAACTCCAAACTCAGTAAATGAACGAGCAAGGCGGACACCGATTGATCGAGTCCTTCGGCAATGGCATCGACGTGAAGCGCCTCGCGAGACAGGCTGTGGTAAATCTGTTCCTCCTCATGCGAGGAGAATTCAGGCAGCGGTCCGCTTGAGTGTGCCGGTGCGTGGAGTGCACAGATGTCAAGCAAATGTCGTGCGTCAAGGACAGCCAATGCCAGTCCCTCTTGAATCAATCTATTGGTGCCGGCGCTTCGTTCGCTTGTTATGTTGCCCGGCACAGAGAGGAGCCGACGTTGATGTTCACGGGCGAAATCCGCTGTAATCAACGAGCCTCCGCGAAGTCCGCTCTCAACTACAACGACGGAAGTGGAAAGTCCGCTAATAATGCGATTGCGTTGCGGAAAATACGGTGGCAAGGCTCTCGTGCCGCACCGATATTCCGACACAATGGCCCCGCCGGCATCAACAATGCGAGCAGCCAGATGCTCCGCCTGACCGGGCGAGACCTTGTCGCAGCCGCTGGCAATCACAGCCACAGTGTTTCCTTTTCCTTTCAATGCTTCCTCGTGTGCAATGGTGTCGATCCCATTTGCCAAGCCGCTAACCACACAAGCACCGGCATGACTCAAGGTTTGAGCGAATTCACGGGTGACCATGGCTCCATACGAGGTGCAGCGTCTCGTACCGACGATGGCCACAGTCGGCGTCGTTGCATCCGGAAGCGTACCCTGAACAAAAAGCAGAAAAGGCGCATAGGGAATCGTCCGCAGAAGTGCCGGGTACTCGTGGTCATCTTGCGCAACAACACGCACGTTATTGCGCCGACAAAGCTCCAGTTGGACTTGTGCCGAATCACGAAGCTCGGTCACATTCCAACGATGGAAAAGACCTGGCTGGAGGATTCGAAGCAACGCCGCAGGCGGATGATAAAGACAACTTTCAAGATTCTCCGTGCTCGCCGTTGCGAGCAGCATTTGCTCGATACTGAGCACACGTAAAGATTGAAGGGCAAGGCGATCGCAAAGTGACCAGGTGCTCGGAGGTATCATGATAGGTATGCACAAAGGTGACCACTCCTCACCATTGATCAACGGTGAGATGAGGGCGGTTCTTGGGAAGTGCGGGCGGCGAGACTGCAATATGGAACGACGGACACTTAGCTCCTACGGCGACTTATGCACAGTTACACTCTCAATGCTGCCAAACGCTCTGCAGCGGCGTTTAAGGTGTTGTCTTGCTTACAAAAGGTGAAGCGAACGAAGTGCCGTCCACGTTGCTCATGGACATAGAACTTCTGCGAAGGGATGACTGCCACTCCAATCTCCCGAATCCAGCGGCGTGAGAGCTCCACGCCGTCCTCATCACCGAAGGCGCTTGTATCCGCGGTAATAAAGTATGCTCCTTCCGGAACTTGAAAGCGAAGATCGGTCCGTTCGAGTGCGTCGGCGAGAATCTGTCGCCGGCGCGAATAGGCTTCACCTAAGTCCACGTAATAGGAATCCGGCTGATCCAAGGCTGAAGCAATGGCATAGTGAAATGGGGTGGCTCCGGCAAAGACCGTAAACTGATGAACACGTCGCAGAGAGTTTATCATGTGCTCCGAACCCATTGCCCATCCACATTTCCAACCAGTGCATGAAAATGTTTTTCCACCGCTGGAAATAGTGAGGCATCGGTCTTGCATACCATCGAAACAAGCCAGGCGAAGGTGCTGGAGACCATCGAAGACGATGTGTTCATACACTTCATCGCAGATGGCAATGACGTTATACTCACAGCAGAGATCACGGATGAGCGACAGTTCTTCGCGGTTGAACACAGTTCCGCAGGGGTTGTGTGGTGTGTTGACAAGGATGACGCGCGTCTTGTGGGAAAACGCTTGCCTGAGTTCGTCCGAGCGAAAACGAAAATCCGGACCATGCAAGGTCACCGCTTTTACCACACCGCCTGCCATGTGAATATTAGGCAGGTACACGTCAAAAGCCGGTTCGAACACGATCACTTCGTCGCCCGGTTCGATAAAGGCAAAGGCAGCGCACCAAAGAGCCTCGCTAGCTCCACTGGTCACGCAAATCTGAGTGTGTGGGTCAAGATGTTGACCGTAGAATCGAAAGGCATGTCGGGAAATGGCTTCGCGCAAAACCGGTTCGCCATGTGACATTGCATACTGATTATGTCCGTCCCGAATTGCCTTCTGTGCCGCTTCCTTGACAATATCGGGTGTGTCAAAATCGGGGAACCCTTGTCCCAAGTTTATCGCCCCATACTCTCGGGCCAGCGCCGTGATTTCGGAGAAGACTGAATTTCCAAAACCCGCGATCCGTTCAATCATGTGTGCCTCATGGATGATGGGCAAAAGTACAGCCGAAACGGAATTGTAGCATGCTCGTGCACACGGTCTCTTACTGGCGCTCGCCGCCTGTTGATAATTCGTAAGCGCTGCGCGCTTCCACATCGCGCATACCAAGAATGGGTAGTATGCGAGTCACTCGCTCGTGACGCTGCGATGTCCTCAGAGTGTTGATAACTTCTGTGGGTGAAATGTCCTAATTTTCAACGTCACATCACCACCGCACGATTCTTCACCGGAGTGTTTCATGGAATGTCGTCAGGGCTGTGGAGCCTGTTGCATAGCACCATCCATTACCAGTCCCATTCCCGGCATGCCGCAGGGGAAGAAGGCCGGCGAGCGCTGCATTCAGTTGAGCGACGACAACCGATGTTTGCTCTTCGGATCGCCGCTTCGTCCAGGCTTTTGCACCTCGTTGCAACCCAGTGAACGCATGTGTGGTAGCGGACGGGAGGAGGCGATGGTGTATTTGGAAGAATTAGAAATCCAGACAAGACCTTCGTTTTGACGCTAGTGTTTGGATACTGTAGTCAGTCATTCTGCGGGCACCGGAACATCATCGCGCGTGTTCGCACGGAGCTCATCATCAACGTTGGCCATCTCGATACAGTGCTATGCTTCGGTATCTCTTCATCGACTTCAATTCGTACTTCGCCTCCGTGGAGCAGCAGGAGCATCCGGAGTTGCGGGGCAAACCAATCGCAGTGGTACCGATGGAGGTGGACACGACCTTTGTGATAGCAGCCAGCTACGAAGCAAAGCGCTTTGGGGTGAAGACGGGGACAAGAGTTGGTGATGCGAAGCGCATGTGTCCCGGTCTGCAACTGGTCCGTGGTCACCACCAGCAGTACATTGCCTATCACAATAGACTCGTGCAGGTGGTGGAGAACTGTATCCATGTGGAGAGTGTGATGTCGATCGACGAGATGTACTGCACGCTCAGTAAGTCTCAACGCAGCGATGAGGCTGCGATTGCGCTTGCGAAGCACATTAAGCAAACGATCTACCGCGAGGTAGGGAGCGAAATGCGGTGTTCGATCGGTATTGCACCCAATGTGTTTTTAGCTAAAACAGCGAGCGACATGCAGAAGCCGGACGGCTTGGTGGTTCTTCATCGATCCGACGTACCGGGCAAACTCTTTGAACTCAAAATGGGCTTGCGAGATTTATGCGGCATAGGATCGGCTATGTTTCAGCGGCTTCAGAAGAACGGTATCTATTCGCTTCGCGATCTCTATGAGGCAGACCAGAAAAAGTTACGCAAGGTGTGGGGCGGCATCGAGGGGGACCGAATGTTCGCCAAGATTCGCGGAGAAGAAGTGAGAGTAGGGGAGACGCACAAAAGTCAGGTAGGTCACAGTCACGTCTTAGCACCGGAATTCAGAACACATGAAGGCGCGTACGCAGTGTTGCAAAAATTGGTGCAAAAAGCCGCAACGCGGCTCAGGAACTATGGCTACTTGTCAGCCGCCATGTTTGTGAAGGTGAAGTATCTGGGTAAGGAATCGTGGAAGTCAATCATGAGTGTACAGGCAACGAACGACTCGCGATTGTTTGTTTCGGCACTCGCTCAACTGTGGGCCGAGAATCCGCATCGCGCCGACACACCATTCAAAGTATCCGTATCACTCTGTGAACTCGTGGCTGAGCAAGGAGCCACGCTGCCGTTGTTTGCGGAGTTTGAAGAAAACAAAGCGCTGAACAAGGCCATGGATACGATCAACGAGAAGTATGGTCGTAGCTCGGTCTACTTTGCCGGTGCTCACCTGGCAGTTAGTAAAGGAGCAGCACCGATGCGCATCGCATTTCACCATATCCCGGAGGTTGAGTTGGAAGACGATTCTGCGAAGAAGAAGCGATCACACTAAGCCGTCTTTTCACCCGTCCCCCTTTGTCACGTAAGAAAATATTACGTATTTACGCACCCTAGATGACCGTTCCACCAGACCAGGCATGATGCCTCTACCATGAATCAGTTCCTTGTAGAATTCGATCTTCCCGAGAGCTTCACCGAAAGCTTTATTTCGTTGATTCCTCATCAACGGGCGAAGGTGAATCAACTCATGCGTTCGGGAAAAATCACGAACTATGCATTGTCGATGGATCGCCTGAAACTCTGGGTGTTTTTTCTTGCCTCAACCGAGCGGGAAGTCGTGGATTTAATTAACGAGTTTCCGCTGATTGACCAGATGACTCCGACTATCCATTTGTTGATGTTCCATGAGAACCTCAGTATCCAGTTTCCGGTGATGTCACTGAATTAGGAATGACCCCCCAACCGCAGTACCGAATCGTCCGTTCCGACACTGTTGAAGCCGCTCCCGGTTTTCGAGTGAAGCGCGCCATGCCCGTACGCGGCTTTCGAGGCGTCGATCCCTTCTTGCTTCTCGATCACTTTGGTCCTGTTGAACTGCAGCCAAACGACGCGGGTGTCGGAGTGCATCCTCACCGTGGTTTCGTAGCGATGACGTACATGATCCAAGGGTCGATGCATCACCGGGATACGATTGGGAACGACATCCTGGTTCGCGCCGGAGATATTAATTGGATGAGTGCCGCTTATGGTCTTCAGCATGCGGAGCAGCCGGTTTTGAATGGTGATAGCGGAAGCACCATCGAAGGTATTCAGCTGTGGGTCAATCTGCCTGCTAAGCACAAACTTGAGCCACCGGAGATTCAACATATTGCTTCCGAGCGTTTGCCGCACTTGAGCGGCGAAGGCTGGAGCTTGGGCGTCATTGCAGGAGTGTATGGTGATGCAGTCTCACCGCTTCGCACCAGAACTCCGGTGCAGATTCTGCACCTTCGTCTGGAATCCGGAGCGGAGTGGATGTGGGAACATGAGCACGGACATGGGTGCTGCTGTTACATCATTGGTGGCAACGTTGGATATGGAGACGCAGGAGAGGAGATTCGTGGTGGAGAGCTACTTGCTATTCCGTCGGAGCTGAACACGACAACACTTCGCAATTCGTCTGCGCAAAGCGCATCCGTTCTATGCCTAAGCGGCGTTGCGATTGGAGAACCTGTGTTTGCGCATGGACCCTTTGTTATGAACACATTTGAAGAGATTCAGCAGGCAATACGAGATTACGAGAGTGGAGAGATGGGATTTCTTAGCTAGGAAATGAAGAGGATATAGCGTTCACGCTCAGTGTATGTGCGCCGACTGCCGACAATTCATAGAACCATACCTCCTCTCAACCAAACGATCGACCGTACAGAGAACCACACATTATTAGGAATACAATGACATTCGCCGAAAAACCAGAAAACGAAAACCAAGAAAAATCGGAGGAGCGCGGAGCTCCCATTATGATCGCGAAAACTCTGCTCGAACAGCGAAAGATTTTCTTGTGGGGGCAGGTGGACGACCAGTCAGCACGCCACGTGATTGACCGACTACTGTACCTGGAGTTCAAGGAACCGGGAAAGGAAATTACCTTTTACATCAATTCTCCGGGTGGATACGTAACCTCGGGTATGGCGATGTACGATGTGATGAAGACTATTAGCTCGCCTATCTCGACCGTTTGCATGGGTCTGGCTGCATCTATGGGCTCCATTTTGCTGAGCGCCGGAACCAAAGGACGTCGCTTTATCTTCCGCCACGGTAAGGTCATGATCCACCAGCCGAGCGGGGGCGCGCAGGGTAGTAGCACCGACATAGAGATTCAGATGCGAGAAATCTTGAAGACAAAGGAGATTGGAGCCAAAATTCTCAGTGAGAACTGCGGACAACCCCTGGATCGCATTTTGAAGGATTTTGAGCGTGATTACTGGATGGACGCTGACGAAAGCGTTGCCTACGGAATCGTGGACGGCGTGGTTGACAGCATTAGCTGATCTCTCGTCGACTTTTCGAACGGACCAAACGGTAGAAACGACGGCAAATCGCCGTCGTTTTTCATTTGCGCATTGAAATTCCCTTTGTATCTTTGTAATCCGTTTATTGAACACACAATTACGCAGCTCCTATGGCTAAGCAGCAAACATTTCAGGATAAGCTGAAAAAATCAAAATCTGATACCCGTGTGAACGTTCGGGTGATCAAGGCCTATCGTGGCGACAAAGGAACCGTGAAATTCATGGAGCGTTTTGTTCGTGTCGAAGATGCAAATCAGATTGAAAAAATCGACATTTCTCGCTAAGCAACTACTACAGATTTACACTCGAAGTCATGAAAAAAGGTATTCATCCGGCATACAAAGAAGTGAACGTCGTCATGACGGACGGATCGACATTTGTGACCCGTTCTTGTTACAAGGGTGACAAGATGGTGCTCGAAATCGATTCCAAGTCCCATCCCTTCTTTACCGGAAAACAAATGTTGGTTGACACCGCAGGTCGGGTTGACCGCTTTAAGAAACGCGCTGAGCGCTCGAAAGCAATCAAAGAAAAAGGAGAAGCGAAATAATGGCAATGCAAAAGAACACGAACGACATTCTTCAGCCGCCAATGGCAGCTGCGTCGTCACCATTCCGCAATCGTCAGCAAGTGGTTCGTCGCAAGACCAGTCCAATGAAAGAATCCCGCATAGTGGATTATTTGGATCACAAGTTCTTGTCACGCTTCATCAACGATCAAGGCAAGGTGCTGCCTCGTCGTATTACCGGTTTGACGGCATTCCAACAGCGTGAAATTGCTCGCGCCGTGAAGTATGCTCGTCACTTGGCCTTGATTCCTTTTGTGGCTCAGGATACCAAGTAACACACCTCCTTCTGTACATTCAAAAGCCGTCCCAAGAGTTTCTTAGGACGGCTTTTCTTGTTCTAGAGAGTGAAGCGCCTTGCGAGGAGCACTCCATTGGTAGGCTTGTCGTTCGAGTGAGGGGCAGGACTATGAAGGGTGCTGCTCACAGAGACTTCAGCCGCTTAGCAAAAGTGCATTTGCGCCCCGTGTTTTCCCATGGACCTGATGGCTATCGCTCAGCGTAGATAGAACTCGATATCCTCTACCTTGCTTCGAATTGAAGTCCGCGCCGTATGCGATCCCTCGTTATCGATCCGAAGGTCAGCAAGGGCTACGTCGTCTCTCTTTCTCTCCGGTACCGTTTCAATGCCGACCATTGAGTTGACCCGCAGCAAGGACGTACTTCGTGTCAGTTGGTTGCCCTGATATGTGTCAACTTCAACGTAGCTGCTCGTTGAATGTAGGGTACTACTTCACAGAATTGATGGGCACTAGCTTGCATGTCGCAGCGAGATGAACTGATATATTGCGGATGATACGATTGTCTCCCGAGACGCTTCGTATGCCCATTGACTAGCTCCGTTACTTTCCCGCATTTTCAAGTACGTGTCTTCAACAGATTGATTCACCGACTCGTGTCTGCCTCCAGGTGGCGCAATGTTCTAACAATAAAACGCAGTATCACGCCAGGTGTACAGAAGGCGGCTGTTTTCGGCGAATGGGTACAACATGTAATCGGTACACGGGAACGATCACTCGCTCGGTAGATTCTTGTGACAAGAGAGAGCTCCAAGAGCTTGATTAGTAGCGACAAGAATAGCGTCATCCATAACGCGGGCAAGAGCTCCGACTCGTGACCGCGACCATGAGTGAGGAGGATTCGCGAATAGAGTTGTCCATTGTCTGATATTGGTGAGTCGCGCGTATAGTTCGTTCATAAAGATAGGTGTTTAACCATCCAATCGAGAGTTTCAATGCATTGACTCGAACGAGTTGAGACTCATCGTTGAAGCGAAGTCGCTCGGAACGACAGATCATAGACCATGCAACAAACATGGCTTGAAAGGCGCATGAACACTAGGGTGTAGGCATTCGCGATGGGCGAGACACGATGCAGCGTGAGTCCCAAAAGCATTTCGTCCGACTGCAACCTGGATGTGAAACCTACCTGCGAATTGTGCAAGGGGAATATTTCACAAAATGAAAATTTTCTTCTTTGCATAATTATCCACAAGAGTGAAATTTGTGCGCGCATCACGTGCGACCTGCTACAGTGAGTATTTCTTATGGATGAGTTCAGCTTGTGTGTTAGTCAGGGGACATTTGTTGATCCATCCTTCAACTCGGGAATACCCGCTTCTCACGAAAAAACACTAATGTGAACGAGGTGAACGTTGGCTAAGAAAGCTGATGAGCTGCATTTGTTTCCCCAAACGCAGCCTAACGAAGCAACACAAAAACGAACATCAACACGGAAAGAAGGTATGGGCGAGCAAAGCGAGCTTGAAGTGTTGTGGAAGCGTTGTTTGGATATCATTCGAGATAACGTTTCGACCCAAGTCTTCAAGACATGGTTCGAACCAATTCGTGTCCTGAACTTCGAAGACGACGAAGTAACGATACAAGTTCCGAGTCAATTCTACTACGAATGGCTTGAGGAGTACTACAACACTCTCATCCAGAGAAGTGTGTATCAAGTCTTCGGCCCGAACGTTGGGTTGAAGTACAGAGTGGTTATCGACAACACCAAGGAGTCGCTCGAGCAGAGAACCATCACGTTGCCCGGAATGAGAAATACGGGACACACTCCCATCCAATCCAAGCTTCCTTTTGTTCCCGCCTCGCCATTGAACGGAAGTTTTGCTACCTATCTAAATCCCCGCTACACCTTTGATACCTTTATCAATGGTGACAGCAATCAACTTGCATTTTCTGCATCGCTGGCTGTTACGGAAAATCCGGGCAAGACCAGGTTCAACCCTTTGGTTATCTACGGAAATACAGGTCTGGGTAAAACCCACTTGATCCAAGCTATCGGAAACCGCATTGTCGAGAAAAATAAGCGAGCTCGTGTACTCTATACCACGAGTGAGCGCTTCACGATGGAATACGTGAGTGCCTTGCAATCAAACAAGTTCTCCGAATTCACAGCCTATTATCGAAGTGTGGATGTATTGATTGTGGATGACATTCAGTTTTTCTCCGGTAAGGAAAAAACGCAGGACAATTTCTTCCATACCTTTAACGCGTTGCACCAAGCAGGTAAGCAGATCATTCTAACAAGTGATGTGCCACCGAAGGAGCTCAAGGATATCGATGCTCGTCTCATTTCTCGGTTCCAATGGGGATTGACAGCCGATATTCAAGCGCCGGACTACGAGATGCGTCTGGCCATTGTTAACAAGAAGAGTGCCGATGAGGGGATGACCCTGCCGCCTGACATTGCCGATTACATCGCTCGTCACGTAAGTTCGAGCATCAGACACATCGAGGGCTGCCTCATCAGTCTGTTCGCGAAAGTATCTCTGGATGGTCGCGAAATCGGAATGGAGTTGGTTAAGGAAGTTGTGCACTCGGTAATCGGCGAGTCCCGCCAACGACCCTTGTCGATGGAAGATATCAAGAACGTTGTATCGTCGTACTACAACCTTCCTGTGGACCTTTTGGCCGGTAAAACCCGCAAACATGAAATCGTATTGGCTCGACAAGTGGCCATGTACTTGGCCAAGCAGCTCACGAATCTGTCATTAAAGTCGATTGGTTCCTTCTTTGGCGGACGTGACCACACCACGGTGTTGCACTCCATTCAGATGATCGAGAATTACTTCGATACCGACAAAACCGTTTCGCAATCTGTCGAACACTTGCAACGTAAACTCTCGCGTGAGTACTGAGAGACAAAGGTGCGCATAGCTATTGGCAACCAGGCCGAACGAGCTATACAAATCAAACATCTTCGCACTGAGCGTTGGCAGCCTCAAGCCGAGCAGTTAGCGGACACATTGAACAGATATAAAAAGAGCAGCCTGCATGTGCGAGCTGCTCTTTTGTTTTTCTGCACCTGAAGGAAATTAGTGCCCTCACTCCATGCGCATCACGAAACAGTTTAACGGACTGCCGTCAGTATAAAATGAATACGCGCGGCCGAAGGCCACGCGTATTGAAAATCACTTGACGATATACATTCCTATTCTTTCTCGCGAGCCGGATCGATTCCGGCACGGGAGATTTCAGATTCAAAGGAGCTGGGTTTATTCAATGGAGGATTTTCCTGAGTGTCGCCCGCGCTGAGCTCATCACCTCGAATAAGAGTATCCAGTTGTTCTGAGTCTAGAGTTTCCTTCTCGACGAGCTTTAGAGACAGGCGATGTAAGAGATCCAGGTGATCACGAAGGAGTTGTTCGGTTTCGTCGGCTAAGTTGTGCAGAGAACGCGAGACTTCTTCGTCAATGATCTGAGCTGTTTGCTCGCTGTATTCGCGGGTGTGACCGTAGTCACGACCCAAGAACACTTCCTGACTTCCGGACGGGGCGTAGTTAACGGGGCCGATGCGATCGTTCATACCCCATTCACGGATCATCTTACGCGTCAACTGCGTTGCACGCTCCAGGTCGTTTGATGCACCGGTGGTGTATTGGTTGAAGACGATTTTCTCTGCCGCACGTCCGCCGAGCAGGCACTTGATTCGAGTTTCTAGGTACTCCTTGGACATCGTATGGGCGTCTTCTTTGGGAAGATAGGACGTCACGCCAAGTGCCGGACCGCGGGGAATGATGCTCACCTTATGAACAGGATCGCTCAAGGGCAGGAGTTTGCCTGCTAGGGCATGTCCCATCTCGTGATAGGCGGTGGTCTTCTTTTCCTGCTCACTCAGCACCATACTCTTGCGCTCAATACCCATGAGCATTTTGTCCTTGGCTTGCTCGAAATCATACATGTTCACGAAGTTCGAGTTGCGACGGGCGGCAAAGAGAGCAGCCTCATTGACGAGGTTCGCCAGATCAGCGCCACTTGCGCCCGGCGTGCCGCGGGCAATGATATTGAGGTCGACGTCGGGTCCGAGAGGAATGTTCCGTGTATGGACTCGAAGGATGCCCTCGCGACCTTTTACATCGGGCGGATCGACTACGATATGGCGATCGAAGCGACCGGGACGGAGTAAAGCCGGATCGAGGACATCGGCGCGATTGGTGGCGGCAATAACGATGACGCCGTTATTGACTTCAAAGCCATCCATTTCGACTAAGAGCTGGTTCAGGGTTTGTTCGCGCTCATCGTGGCCACCGCCAAGGCCGGCACCACGGTGACGACCCACGGCATCGATTTCGTCGATGAACACGATGCACGGAGAATTGCGCTTGGCCTGGTCAAAGAGGTCGCGCACGCGACTTGCACCAACACCAACGAACATTTCGACAAAATCAGCGCCGGAGATTGAGAAGAACGGTACATTGGCCTCGCCGGAAACGGCGCGTGCCAACAAAGTCTTACCGGTACCCGGAGGTCCGAGCAACAGAACTCCCTTCGGAATTTTACCGCCCAGGCGTTGGAACTTTTGGGGTTCGCGTAAGAAATCGACCACTTCTTGCAATTCAAATTTTGCTTCTTCTGCGCCGGCTACGTCAATGAAGGTGGTACGCTTCGTCTGATCTGTGGACATACGGGTTCTGGCCTTACCGAACGAGAAGATGTTGCGCGGACCATTGTTACCACCCTGCATACGACGCATCATGATGAAAAAGATCACGGGGATGCTGATCCACATGAGAATGGAGAGGGCGGTACCGACCCAGTTGTTGTCACTTTGCTCATACTGCCAGGTAATGCCATGTGCCGCCCAGGTTTCCTCAGTCTTCGAGTCTAAAACACCAAGTTTTGTGACGAAGTAAGACACAGCGTGCGTTTTCCCGTCAATCGTAAGCATTTCCTGCGTTTTGAGTTTGCCTTGAAACTCAAAATCGTTGAGGTTGCTTTTCGTAATGAGGGCACTTTCGATGGCGTCTTGATTGAGCAGGCGAACATAATCGGTATAGCTCACCGGGTACACTTGTTTGGCACTGTGACTGAAGAGCATGTAGCCCAGGGCGACAGCAACAATGATGACAACCCAGATCAAAACGGATCTGACGACCTTACCGACTTGGGTATCATCGTCGTTATTAACAGGAGGGCGTTGAGAACTATTCTTTTGGCTCATGGATATATACAGATTGGAGAATTCTTGGTGGTTATTAGTGTTTCATTCACCACCATTTGATCTGACGGATGTTGCACTTTCTTGGTGTATGTGCGCACGCTTCAGAGCCACAAAATACTTATTCACAAGCCTAAGTCCCTACCATTTTCCGGTTTGCTTTTAGACTTTTTGGTCTGTAATTTACGCCAATCACCAACTCCGAAGTGGCTTGACGAATGGTCACTTATCCTCTAGCGTAGACGTGGGACACGAGGCGGAGACCGACAATGGATTCGAAACAAGAGTACATTATTCACAATTCAGGGGATAGTATGAAGCGCTTTGCATTTGCATCAGCGATAGCAGCGAGTCTCGTTTGCATGATGACTGTAGCCACGGCACAGTCTCTGAGCAACATGACCTTTTCAAACACTACAGCGACGTTTACGAGTATCATTGGACAAGGGGGCACCAACCTTGCCTTTGACGGCGCGAACGAAACAACGAACGACGATGGTTACATTACCGGCATTCCCATAAATTTCAGTTTCAACTACTTGGGAACCGGTTACACGACGTTGACCGCATGTGCAAATGGCTTTGTATTACTTGGTGGTGATTATGTAACCGGGGATTCGTGGACTCCGGATATTTCAGGATCCTATGGTAGCGATGGTCGACCAATCATAGCACCCTTTTGGAGTGATATGATTCTCCACGGTACTGATTACGGATCTAATTTTTCGTATTTAGGGTACGTCACAACCGGAAGCGCTCCGAATCGCGTTTTCACGTTGGAATGGAGCAATGCGGAATGGCCATGGAACACCGGAGTGCAGTGTATCTCGATTCAGATGAAGCTCTACGAGAATTCGGGAGCCATTCAGTATATCTATCAGCAAATCGGAAGTCAAACGGACACTCAAGACATTCAGGTTGGCATTTCGAACGCCTCGACAGGAAGTGGATCGTTCATTACTGTTGTTGACGACACCTACACGACGGTGAGTTCGACGACGGCATATGTTTCGTCATCGCGTCCGGCGAGCAACACCTGTGTGAGCTTTATACCGATGTCCTCGACGCTCACTGCTCCTACTGCATTTAGCGCTACCAATGTTACGCCTTCAGGTATGACATTGAACTGGACAAACAATGCGTCCGGCGCCTATGCGGCCGCCATCTTTATGTCGTCCAATGGTGGATCCACCTATTCACAAGTGGCCTATCAGACCATGAGTGGAACTGGATCATACTCGAAGGCAATTAGTGGATTAACATCTGGTGTGAACTATCTATTCCGCATTTATGCTATTAACACGAGCGGAACCAGTGACCCGTTGAGTGGGTCTCAGACTACGCCAACAATTCCTCTTTCTGGAACCCGTACGATACCGTCGGCTAACTATCCTACGATCAAAACTGCAATCGACAGTATGGCTGCCTATGGCGTTAATGGCGCGTTGACTTTCGAGCTGTCTTCATCTTATAACAGCAGCAATGAACCGAGCTGGCCATTGACTTTTGTGAGTGTGCAGGGAGCATCGAACACGAACCAAATCACCTTCCGTCCTGCAACGGGCGTGACAGGTTGTAGTATTAGCTCTAATCAAACGGGTGGCATCATTTACTTCAATGGAGCGAAATATATCCATTTTGATGGCCGTCCAGGAGGTTCCGGTACGACAAGTCAATTGACAATCGAGAACACATACGTTGGGAGTACCTCGAGTATCAAGTTCGGCGGTGACGCTCAATACAACTGCTTTCGATATTGTACGATTCGAGGTGCGGAGAATTCGACATCCAGTGGAACTGTTGTTTTCGCCGCAGGCTCATCTCAGGGGAATAATTACGATACCCTTCGCAATAATGACATCCGAGAAGCAACTGCTGGTGGATTTCCGAGTAATGCAATTTATTGTGCCGGTTCGTCAACTTTGATTCAACATGACAATGTCCTGGCCAATAACAACATTTACAATTGGGGGCCCTCGAGTGGAACCGCGTACGGCTTCTATTGCTCGTCAGCCTATTATAAGAGCTGGACGATAAGTGGCAATAGTTTTTATCAGACATCAGCACGAACTGTTGCATCCACCTTTGCCGCGATTTACTTAGCAGAGTCTGGTACTGGGGCCGGTAATGGAGTGAATATTGTTAACAACTATATTGGTGGGTCGGCTCCGCAATGTGGTGGTTCGGCCATGATAATAAATACCGGGAGTACATTTTACGGGATCTTAGCTTATGTTTCCTCAGCTACTTATGGTACGAAAAATGTCAGTGGTAATACGATAGCTAACATCGTAGTAAATACAAGTACGACGAGTGTGTATTTCTGTTATACGTACTACGGTGACAACACAATAACGAATAACGTGATTGGTAGCGCAACCTCGAACGGATCCTTAGTCGTGAATTACTCAGGAACAAGTACAGCAACAGTGTATGGCTTGTACAGCTATCCCTACGCCACAATTGGCGAGGATGAGGTACTTACCGGCAATGTTGTCGGGGGTATTACAATGAACGCCACTTCTACCGGAGGGTTCTCGTTTATTGGGCTCTACTGGAACGGTTCGTTTACTACCGCAAATTCTACCATGAACAATAATCTTGTTGGTAGTACGACGGTGAGTAACTCCATTTACATCACGTCTACATCGACCACCGTTGCACAAACGTTGCGAGGCATTTATCTGGCCTCAAGTATTGGCAACGTTTCCCTTGACGTTTCGAACAATACAGTGGCAAATCTTACGAACTTGAGTGCCTATGTATCGAGTGGGAGTTCCTATTTGCACGGCATTTATGGGAGTTCTGGTATTCACACGATAGCAAATAATCAAGTGTATAATCTTACGTGTGCTGCTCCAAACTCAAGCTCTACGAATACAACAATGGCACTCGTGGGCATACTTGAAGGTTCGACGACAACACCCGCGGGTCCAAATGGTCATACGATCAGTGGAAACAAAGTGTATAATCTTGTCAACACGAATTCAACAACTGCAAACATCTGGACTGTAGGGATCAGTTTAAATGCCTCGACTTCTGCCGGTTACAACACGGTCTCGAAGAATTTTATCCATAGTTTGAATAGCCAAAGCTCGACAACTTCTGTCGGTGTAGGCTTCCTTAGCTTTGGTACGCCGATCCGAATGTACAATAATATGCTTCGACTTGGCATTGATGCGAGCGGCAGCAGCATAACCGGATCTATGGCCATCTATGGAATCTACAAGGCTGGTACATATGCTGCTTTAATTGCAGACAATAGTGTGTACGTTGGTGGCAGTGGAGTAAGTGGCAGCAATACTTTCTGTCTATGGAGAAATGCATTGCCATCGTCGGGTATCGATAATATCCGAAACAATATATTCCAAAATGCGCGATCGAATGGTAGTGGAACAGGAGCGCATATTTGTGTCATGCTTGGGAACTCCTCTGCTGCTAATGCAGCAGCTGCATGCTCTTTACTGACTTTGAATAATAACCTCTACTATCATTCCGGTGGCGGTGGAAATATTGGCGGAATATTATACACACCCGGTTCAACCATTTATGTGTATTCGACCATGACGTCGTGGAGCGGAGCTTCAGGTCAGGATGCTTCATCGGGTTACGCCGCAACCGGCTTTGCCTATCCTGCAGGTTCGTCTTCAACAGTCAATCTTCATGTGACAGGAACGACAGCCGCTCACGGTGGTGGAGTGGCTATCGCTGGAGTCAGTGATGACTACGACGGGGAGTCACGCCCGAGTTCTTTCCCAGACATAGGAGCAGATCAATGCAATTCATGTAGTTCTAACGACATTTTCGCTCCGACAATATCATATACGGCCCTCACGAATGGCATCGTGGAAAGTGCACGAACTGTAAACAACGTTGTTATTACAGATTACACCGGTGTTAATTCCTCGAGCGGCACTAAACCACGTATTTACTACAAGAAGAGCACAGACGCAGATCAGTATGTCGGAAATACAAGCACTGATAACGGTTGGAAGTGGACGGAAGCTACAAACGCGTCGTCTCCGTTTGCCTTCTCTATTGACTATTCAAAATTGCAGTCTAGTATGTCGGTTGGTGACGTGATTGACTATTTTGTTATCGCTCAGGACCTCGTATCCACGCCAAATGTCGGGGCAAGTGTCTGTGCTTTTACGAGTTTTCCGTCGAGTGTTTCAATTCAAAATTCTAGCTTCCCGTCAGCTAATTATGGCACATATACCTTGTCATCGACGATTAGTGGTACTATCAATGTTGGTCCAACGGAATCGATAACGTCTCTGACGAATACTGGTGGGTTGTTTGATGTCATCAACAATCGGGTTGTGACAGGTAATTTAAATATTGTTGTGACCGGTAACTTGACATCGGAGTCCGGTACAGTAGCGCTTAACCAGACATCTGAATATGGTACGGGCAATTATACCATCAGTGTACGTCCGGCTGCCTCTACGAACGATACAATTGGTGGCTCCTATACCGGTGGACTGGTTCGTCTCAGTGGTGCTGATCGGGTAACAATAGATGGGCGACCTATTGGTTCAACGAGTGGACGCAACTTGACGTTTATTAATAATACGACGTCTGGCACGCTCTGTGCTATTCAACTCGTAAGCCTTGGTACCGGCGCCGGATGCATGAACGACACAATTCGGTACTGTAACGTTGCTACGGGCTCAAATACGAATACTACGGCTACTGCCGTCTTTTCCGGTTCGGCCACGATTGGTACTGGCGGAGATGATAATGACAACTTTGCCTTCACAAACAACTTCGTTTACAGAACCTACTATGGCGTACGAATTATTGGAACTGGCGCAGGCAAACATGACAATGTACTGTTTGATAACAACTACATTGGATCGCTTGGTTCAGGTCTACCCGCTGGTGACACCATTAAATTATGCGGATTACAACTTTCTAGCTGTCAGACTCCTACCGTGACAAATAATCTATTTAAAGATTGGTCCATGGGGTCAACCGGAAGCAACTGCATCAATATTGATAATGCTGATAGCTTGCTGTTTAACAACAATGTCATTGATGACATCATTTCGCCAACTTCATCCGGCTACGATTTCCAAGCGTTGTGGCTCGGTTCAAATGTTACCAATAGTCGCGTTACTCGGAACAAGTTTAATAAGATTCAATATCAAAGTACTGGTAATTGGTGGGCGTATGGTATTTATGTCAATACTGGTACACAAAATTCAAATCTATTGATTGCAAACAATGTCATCTCGAATGTCGCTAACGATTATGGAACCTCTACAACCTATGTGTGTATTGGTTTAAAAATCACTTCGTGCGGGGGGATCAAAGTTTATAACAATAGCATCTTGATGAGAGGGCCGTACTTT
The DNA here is from genome assembly GCA_039810585.1 of Chlorobiota bacterium. Taxonomy (GTDB): domain Bacteria; phylum Bacteroidota; class Ignavibacteria; order Kapaibacteriales; family NICIL-2; genus JBBATK01. Next base: position 2,474 of record JBDHXF010000027.1, on the reverse strand, counting down.
AACACGACCTCAACCGCGTACAGTTATGATGCTGTTATTCTTTCCGGGTGCTCGAATATTGAATTGGTGAACAACATCTTTTCTAACCGTATGTATGGCGCGTCTGCAGACAAGTCTTATGCTGTATATGTAGCAGCCGCCGGCGAATTGTCAGCTTCTGATTACAACATCTACGATGTGTCGCTTGGTACTACGCAGGGGGTAACCGCATATTATGCCGGATCTGACTACTCGAATTTGGCAGCGTATGCCGCAGCGGCTGGGACAGATATGCATTCGTTGTCTACACCGGTCATGTATGTCGATTCTAGCGCAACGTCAGATCTTCACCTTTTGCAGCAAGAGCCTTCGTTCCGTGGAACCAATTCTGTTAGCTCTTTAGTTCCCGTTGATTTCGATGGATTTGCTCGCAGCAATTACCTTATTGGTGCTGATGAAGTGACACCGGTTATGAATATTTCGCAGCAACCGTCGCCGGCCACAGCGTGTGTAGGTCAATCCACTTCGTTCACAACAAGTCTTACCACGCCTGTTCAGTTCAATGATGGAGTTTCAAGGTCTACAAGTATTAGCTATCAATGGTATAAGGGTAGCTCACCGATAAGTGGCGCAACCTCCAACACTTTGACTTTGAATTCGGTTACAACAGCAGATGCAGCGAATTATACCTGCCATATCTTTAGTTCGTCCATTGATTCCATCATTACGAGTGTCGCGGCTCTGACTGTCAACACGCTCCCAACTATCACACAGGATCCGGCTAGTGCCAATCGTTGTTTAGGCGCGAATATGGTATTTAGCGGTACGGCAACAGGCACGAACATCGGCTACCAATGGCAAAAACTTGTCGGAGCGACCTGGACGGATATTAGCGGCGCAACGTCGGCGAACTATACGATTGCCAGCTTAGTGGCAGGTGATTATACCAGCTATCGTTTTATCGTGACCGGCGCGTGTACACCTCCGGATACGTCAGCATCGGCGAGCTTGACACAATTGACACCAACGTCAATTTCGGTTCAACCAACAGCAACACCATCTTCTATTTGTCTTGGTGCAAACTTCACGCTGAATGTCACAGCTCAAGCTTCGAATATCGGCTACCAATGGCGTCGTAATGGAAATTCCATTACCGGTGCTACGAACTCAAGCCTGACGATTACCAACGCACAGCCAACCGATTTTGCGACCTATTCTGTAGCAGTTTCTGGCGATTGCGGTGTTGTTATTTCTAACAATGTGATCGTATCACAAATCGCACCGACAGTTATCACGGCAGCCGCGTCTACAACTACACCACAGGTCTGTTTAGGACAACCCTTCACAATCTCTGTATCGGCTACGGGTGCTAATCTGCAATATCAATGGCGTAAGGGAGGCACTAATATTGCTTCGGCGACGGCTTCTTCTTACACGGTTGCTGCCGCAACGGCAAGCGACTTTGCCAGCTATGATGTGGTGGTAACAGGCACATGTGGTTCATTAACCTCGGGTCCGGTAACGATCATTCAAATTCCTCCAACAGCAATTGGTACACAACCCACGCCAAGTGTGACGATCTGCGAGGGCACTGCCTTCAATGTGTCTGTAGGTGCTACGGGTTCAAATCTGACGTACCAATGGCAGAAGGAAAGTGGCGCAACATGGAATGCCATCAGTGGTGCGACGAGTTCAAGCTACTCCATAGCTTCTGTCGTTCCGTCGAACGCAGGCACCTATCGTGTGATTGTTAGCGGAACATGTGGTCCTGTAACGTCCGATACCTGTGTGCTTGTCGTGAATTCACCGATTACTATTCTTACGCAACCTGCCTTCAGTTCTCCAAATGCTTGCACAGGTGAGTCCACCACGTTAAGTATGACAGCCGGTGGTACCGTAACGAGCTATCAGTGGCAGAAGTTTAACGGCAGTATTTGGGTACCCGTTGCCGGTGCTACTTCGAATATCTATACGATCTCGCCGTTAGCACTGAGTGATGCGGGCTCGTATCGCATGGTTCTAAATGGTCCGTGTAGTGCAACCACCACATCGAACCAAGCAGTGCTCAGCGTTCAGCAAAACGTCCAAGTGAGCACAGACCCGCAGCCACAAACAGTGTGTGCGGGTGGTGCTATCAATCTGAGCGTATCGACAATCGGTACAGTACTTGGCTATCAGTGGGAGCAGGATCAAACAAATTCTGGAACATGGGTGGCCATCAGTGGCGCGACAAACTCGACCTACACAAAGACAAACGTATCGAACGCTGATTCCGGAATGTATCATGTGAAGGTGACAGGTAATTGCAGTGCAATTCCTGTTGTGTCGGCTGCCGCCAAGGTGACGGTTCAGACACCGTTTACTATTACAGGACAACCTTCTTGGCCGAGCACGCCGTATAACGTTGGTCAAATGGTAACCTTAACGGTTACAGTGACCGGTACAGCTAACTTCCAATGGCAACGCGATCAACAACGTACAGGCGGGTGGGGGAA
>JBDHXF010000026.1:0-52682 GCA_039810585.1 Chlorobiota bacterium | reverse complement strand
AGTTAGGAGTTGACTCGGTTACGACAAGAGTATCTTTGCAGCTGTGTTAGTGAACTTGTTCAGAGGTTCCTTAGGATATAACTGTTATTTATTTTCTGGAAATGAAAGCAAGAATATTGATACGGTTGTATTTCACAAAACATCAGGACATTATTCATGGAGCAGTAGCAGCCCTGCAAGCGTGTTTGGGGAATTTTATATGAACCTCCCTTTAAGGGTTGGGGATACTTGGACGGATATGACGCTTGGTGATTCTATCAAGATTGTATCGTACAACACACAATTATCGGTAGGGGACAGTATATATGATGCTTTTACTATCAAACGAACGTCAATCGGTCCTAACTATTCACTTGCAGAAGAAGTAATATTTAATGAAAACGTGGGTATATTAAGAATGTCCATCGCGGAGTTTAGTGGATTTCCCGGCGTGAATAGAACCATATCGTTGTTGTCATTTAAGCGGTGAAGTACTGCTAGGGAACTGGAAAATCTGCTCATTTTACCCCACCAATTACGCCGCGGATTGATCCAGCATTTGCCTGGTAGCAGTTTCATACGGCAACTCTTGCGGTTCTGATTGCGATGTATGTTACTGTGAGGATCTATGTTGACCATCCAGACGGACATGATTATTTAAATTTCGCGTAAAAAGGTACTTAAGGCTCGTGGATGTTCCGGCACTTATATTGTAACAGTTCGGCGCACAGATATTCTGTCAATGTTTAATTTAGCCATTGTCATATATGAGTACCAAATACGTTTGTTCTGACGGCAAGTACTTTATTATGATGTTTACAGATATGCTACCAATAGCATCTGTAGCAGTATTAGCCGTCGTGTTTAGCGGTGGAGTAGAACATAGTAACAGACTACTCTTGATAATCGGCCTTTGGCTTTGTTTTTTCGCATTTTATGCATTACGCTCTCGACATTGGTATGTTAATAGTATTGAGTGTGATGATATACACGAAACATTTATTGTTTGCTCAAAAACACGACTGTCGAAGGTGGTTGTAACCGCGATAAAATATCACACTTATGAGTTCAGCTTGTTTCATACAAATTCACGGGCAGCACGAGGAGCAATTAATGCCGGTTTTATCCAGTATATAAACTCGTCTGGAAAAAGCGATTACTTCCGATTTAAAGTCAATTCTGATAACCTGCCAGAATTTCTTGAAATATCACGTTGCCTTAATAGACAAAGTTCTATGTCTGATACTGCTAAATTAAGAATAGAGAATAAGTTAAATTCTATTATTGCGTCAAAAACACCAAGACGACTCTATTAATATCTTTAGAATGGAAACGTGACAATTATGAACAATAAGCATTGCTTTTATGTAGGATTTACTTCAAATCATGTGGCTAAGCTCCCAACATCTCTTCTGGGATAAAGACCCAGATCAGCATAAAGGAGGTAGACTATGTTCTTGAAACACTGTTGATTTCTAAATCCACGAGCCTGTGACTTCAGACCGGTACCTGCAACAAACTAAGCACGTTACCCTAAAAATATGGGAACTTCAGCCCCGAAGTGCTGCGCACTCTGAACGTAAAAAAGCACTCAGACGAAACACGTCATTGCCAACCGGGACTTTGAGTCGCCTGTTCACCACGGCACTCAGGAGTGCCAGATTGTGTTTCTCTGCGTTGACGCGACTTTCGCTGAAGTTTCGGGAGACAAATTTGCGCGTCGCGCTGAGTTTGTCTTCCGTCAGCGACCACTCCTCGGCACGCATGAGCATTAATATTTCCAGATAGCGTATCACCAGATCAAAATCCGTGTAGGCGCGGTTTACGGGTTGGGTGTAAAAGGCAGTTCGTGCTGCTTGAAAGGCGAGATTGTCGTGCTGCATGTACGCCTTCATGCATCCAAGGTAGGCGTGTTTATACCCGAAACTCTGCTCGTGTGGCAGTGCTTCGAAACGAGTATAATAGTCCTGAAAACGCTTTGAGTCGTTTTGCAAGAATGCTGTTGAACACATGCTCATCAATGCCTGCGCATCGTAGAGCAGACTGCGATTCGTGATCCCGGACTCAATTTTGCTGAGGAATTCATCGGGCGTGATGCCCACGTCGAACTCTGCGTAGAAACCCATAGTATTTAGCCAGGCCACCTGCTGTGCGTAGGGAATCACGCGTGCGTCATAGTGCCGGACCATCGCGTGAATTTCGTCGATGATGGTCTTTGCCTTGGCAATGTCGATGGCATAGCGCGTGCTCAACACGAACATCGAATGCAACGCGTTGAAGATGGGAACAGGGTGGTCGATCTTTTTGGCGCGCTGCAACGCTGCACGCAGTTGCTTATGCAGAGCAGGAACTTCGCGCTCTTTGACGTCGCCTTTCTCTACCCGAGCCATCAGTGCAATGATATCGTTGCCGACAAGCGAGAGCGCTCGCACCCGTTCGATGTTAGCAGCAGCCTTATCGCGTACCGATTCTATCCAATCCGGATCGCACGCGGCATAGGCGACAATCATCTCCATGCCGTATAAGTCCTGAAGCACATTCCACCAACCTTGCTCTTCGTATTGCTGCTCGAGTTTCAGACGGACTTTGGAGGCGTGTGTTCCGAGACCACGCTTGTAGAGCACATTGGGCAAAAGCAAGTCATCGTAGGGATTCGACAAGTTTTGCTTGATGATTTCATAGATCACCTCTCGCGCTAAACTGAGATTCTTGAATACGGTATTTGGTGCCAGCTTGAGTCTCTTTTGAAGATCCTTCGACGTCTGATGCGGATCTCGCAACAACTCCGCAATGAATTGATGCAACTGCGTTGGCTGCGATTCAATACGCTGATGCAGACTACGACGCTCAACCTCCGTAAGCGCCTCGATGAGTTCGGTGATCATACCCTAGATGGAGAATCGGAAAGCAGACCCGTGATTTGTCCTTCGCCTTAGAACCAAAAATAGATAACTTGACCGAAGTCAATCAATACCCACACTGCATTATGATACACATTAGAATTGTTATGCTAGCACTCAGTAGTATGGTATTTATGGGGCGAATAGTCAGTCCCCCTGCTCTGGCTCAAGCGCCGACTTACGATTTTGTCGCTTGCGACAGTACAATTTTTCAGGACAACCAACTTAATGTAAAACCGAGTTCCACACCTAACGGTTGGAAGCGTGTTGGCGGTAAAATTTCGGTCCAGCAAAAGGATAGCTCCCGTTGCCTATCTATAGATCAATATTACACAAAGTTCAGTCCCATTCTCAAGGCCAAGAGTACCCTTGGCAGTCGATGGACGCTCGAACTTGATATGTGGCTTGATGCTGCGTACGATGGAAATCCCGGAGTTCAAATAGGACTGGAAGGCAAGGGCGAAGTTCTCCGACTGGTTCCCAATCGAGATGATTTTAGCATGCAGCTCTCGTCAACTCGCGAGACCGCCGCTACTCCGGACGACATTTCCCACGATCTTTACTACAATCGTTGGTTGCACCTTGAACTTAGCTTTTCCAACAATGTGCTTACTGTGTATTGCAACCATCACTACGTGATGGCGTCGCCGGCTCTCCCGTCGGCTATCACCGCACTTCTTTTCTACGGCGATGCCTCAACCGGAATGAATATGCTGCTCAAAGATGTTCGTATTGCTGTGCCAAAACGTAAGGCTTCGTAACAATGTACTCCGGTGCTCCCATTCATACGGCTACCAATACTTAAACGCGGTTAGTCATTCCTGGTTATCACGAGCAAAGCAATCCCCTTCGCGAAGGCTACGGCAAAAACGAGATTGCCTTGTCGTTGTTCTCCTCGCATAGACGATGTAGCCGTACACAGCGATGCAACCATTACCGGTAGGGACGAATATTCATTTGTCCGTCGCCCGAAGGTCGGCACATCTGTGAATCGTCATCTGTCTCACACCTGCATAACTGTACATCATTTAGCGCTGCGCCTCTCCATGCTAAAGCATGGAGTTATCATTCCGATGACCGCAGGTTCAACCGCCGACCGCAGCTAAAGCTGCGGCTGCTTTTGAGATACAGACTACCTGAACATAAAGCAGGCGCAGCTTCAGCTGCAGCAGCAGCCGACGGGTTGGTGGCACCGGTATCATAACCCCAAGCTTCAGCTTGGGGTGACGGCAAGCGCGGCGTAACCGCTAGCGTGAGCTGACCGCTAGCGTGAGCTGACCGCTAGCGTGAGCTGACCGCTAGCGTGACGCACGATGCAGTTCGTCATGCAACGATACTGATGGGATTTTGCAAACTTCCCTTTAGCGCTGCACCTCTCCATGCTAAAGCATGGAGTTATCATTCCGATGACCGCAGGTTCAACCGCCGACCGCAGCCAAAGCTGCGGCGGCTTTTGAGATACAGACTACCTGAACATAAGGCAGGCGCAGCTTCAGCTGCAGCAGCCGCCGACTGGTTGGTGGCACCGGTATCATAACCCCAAGCTTCAGCTTGGGGTGACGGCAAGCGCGGGGTGACGGCAAGCGCGGGGTGACGGCATGCGTGAGGTGACCGCAAGCGTGGAGCTCGATGCAGTTCGTTATACAATGACACTTATAGGATTTTGCACACTTCGCTGGCATTGCAAGCAGCGAAACGACGAAGCATTGACCACAGCAGCGATTGAGTTACGAGTACTCGTCACAACGAGCGAAGCAATCCCGTTCGCGAGCGTCACGGCATTGACAAGATTGCTTCGCTCGCAGCGACCGTTTCTTTAACTACGCATAAAAGACAACGTTCAGACCTCGCGCTTCAGCGCGAGCGTCATCCCGTCACCCAGCGGAACGAGGGTGCAGAGCACGTCGGGGTGAGAGGACACAACGCGGTTGTATTCTTGGAGGGCGCGGACGTTATGGGGTTCGTACTCCGTTTCGGGGTTGGCGATTTCGCCCCAGGCGAGGGTGTTGTCGGCGCAGATGATGCCGCCGCTTCGAACGAGTGGTAGGACGGCGTTAAAATAGTTGAGGTAATTCGGTTTGTCGGCGTCGATGAACACAAAATCTATGGGCGAAGCGAGCTGCAACGCAGCGAGCGTAAGAAGAGCGGGACCTGCATGAACTCGCACGCGATCGGACAGACCGGCTTGGTGGGCTTTGCGACGGATGAAGTCGCAGTAGTCTTCGTTAAGCTCGAGACAATGAATCACGCCGCCGTCGGGGAGTGCGCGAGCCATTTGAATGGCCGAGTAGCCGGCTAACGACCCAATCTCCACCACCGTCCTTGCGCCGATGGCGCGTAGTTGAAACTGCAGGAAACGTCCTTGCTCCGGACTGATATGAATTTCCGGGATGTCCTGCTCTACCGCTTCCTCGCGCAGACGGTACAAGAACTCGTCCTCCTCGCCAAAACGTTCGATGATGTAGGAAGCGATTTCGGGTGTGACCGAGGTGATGGAGTTTGCCATGTTTAGGTGTTGGTGTGTTGAATCGCGACGCGCCGTGAGTGCTTGTGTTGCTTGAACTATCCCAAGGATTCTGCGTAGCGTTTGTAGTTGTTGAGGATGCTTTGCCAACCTTCGCGCTGTTGTTCTTCGCTATGCGTTGGTTCACTGTCGAAGCTCTCTTCGATGCGGGTTCCGTTTGCGGTTGCGCTGAATGTTACATCCACTACGCGTTCTTCTCCCAATGTAAAGACTAAACGCTGCAGCGGCTCGACAACGGTATAGGTACCGGCGAAGTCGAAGCCAAAGCTGCCGTCCTTTGCCTCCATCCGCGATGACAAAATACCGCCCACACGCAGGTCGTTTGCGGCGCGGGGACAACACCAGTCGTCCGATGCGAAATTCCAGTTTGTGATGTGTTCCGGCTTGGTCCAATAGTCCCATGCCTTCTCCGGTGAAATACTAAGCTCGACAGAAACTGATATGCGTGTTGCCATAAGGTTGAATGCAAAGTGATGGTGTGATATTGGGTTCGATGTTGTGTTCGATGTTGGGTTTGATGTTGTGTGCGAGTTGTGTTCGATGTTGGGTTCGCACTGGGTTCGCCTGCGCTTCGTCTCAGCTTGTCATGCTGCTCCGAGGATTAATCGACGAGTTTGACCATGCAGCGTAGGTCCTTGGGACTAAAGTACCATTCCACGCAGTACGCTACGGGATCCAATCCAGGGTTGCTGCAGAGTTGGTCGAAGGTCTGTCCGATCATCGGGATGTTCTTTGCCCAGTCTTCGAGAATGACAGAGGCGTACTTTCCCTTTGGAATGACAATGTACTCAGCGCCGATTTCTGCTGCCTCGCCCGGCCCGTTGCAGCCTGCGGCCGCAACATACTCAATGCCTCCATCGGCTTGCATGCGTGATAAACCGTACAGCGTCCGCGGTCCCTCGCGATTTGCCAATAATGGATTCAACGCTTCAAAGGCATCCATGATGCCATCCGGAAAACTCTTGGCGCGCACTGCGATGACGGAGATGTCGTGTTCGAGATCGAAAATTTGCATGGGTGTTCTTTCCATAAATGTTGTACGTGGTCAAAAGCGTCCTTCAACGGTATCACGAAGCAATCCTTGCCCCGCGACTCCTCCCGGCATTGAACATCCTCCGCGCCTCTGCGAGAACCTACTCCCGGAGATCTGCTGACACAGTTTCACGCAGAGTCGCTGAGTCGATCGAGTTGTGAAGGGGACGCAGAGCAGGGAGTGCTCAGCGACTCATGGATGAACCGAACATCCTCCGCGCCTCTGCGAGAACCTACTCCCGGAAACCTGCTATAACAGTTTCACGCAGAGTCGCTGTGTCGATCGAGCTGTGCAGGAGACGCAGAGCAATCCTTGCCCAGCGACTCCTCCCGGCATTGAACATCCTCCGCGCCTCTGCGAGAACCTACTCCCGGAAACCTGCTATAACTGTTTCACGCAGAGCCGCTGAGTCGATCGAGTTGTGTAGGAGACGCAGAGCAGACATTGCTTAGCAGCTCCGTCATGTGTCACTCTCCGCCGGCGCAACACCTCGTCGTTTCAGCGTCAGCGCACTGAGTGCTGCAGTGATGAGTCCGAGCAGCAGTGTCTCTACAAAGTAAAAAATGCCGTTGATCAGAGGATTCTTCATGAACTCCACCATTTCATTTTTCGGCGCTGTCTGTTGCAGCACAATCCCACCCTCAGACAACCCAGATGCGTGCGCTTGTTGTGCCTTCATGTAGGCATCCACAAATCCGGGATGCCAGTACATGTAGATGAACTCGTAAATCCCGATGCAATGCGCGAGGATGGTGGCAGCTACCGTTCCCACAACAAACAGACGTTTAAAACTCGTGTTGGCGTTGTAGCTTCTGCTGTACATCCAGACGCTCAGTAAGACGCAGACGATGATGACCACATAGCGCAGCGCGCCGTACAATTCAAAGCGTTGCCACTGCTCGTACGACAAGCTGTTGATGTCACCCATGGCCTGCTCCAGCGCCAAATGGTACAACACCAAACCAACGCCACATACAATGGCCAGACGATAATGCTTCATAGAGAATTCAACACCGATTGGAACATGGACTGTCGCGTTTATGCAGATTCGTAATCCAACACGGCAATCGTTTTATCATACAATGCCTTTGCACGTTCGGGTGAGCTGCCTATACAGACAAGACCCAGCTTGCCGAATTCCGACAACGCGCCGATGATGTGGAACATCACGCCTTCTTGTGCCGCACCATCGTACATCAAGCCATGGAACATGGCGATATCGATGAGGTCGGAAGGAGTGAGACCCTTATACGCTTCGTTGGAAACGTTATCGGAGGCAAAGTAAAAGCGCTGGTTGTTTGAGGCGGTAACGTAGCGTCCCTCATCAGCCAGATACTTCCCATCCGTCAAAAACTGCAGCATGAGAAAGGGATGTGTCGTACCGCCTTTGCGCAAGTTGATTTCGATGGCGTAGTTTTTCCACGAACCATCGCTCTGCTTGATCGACATGAAGTCGATCGCGAAACGTCCCATGGCACCCTTCTTTGCCAGCGCTCGCGCCACCGCTCTTCCGTCCTCAGCCAGGGCGGGACCGTACGCGGTGTCCGCCGGAAAGACGGCTCCAAGAAAGACTTGTCCGTCCACCCCGCCAAGCAACTGGTCGTGTGTCGAGGCAACCTCCACCTCACCCGATGGGGAAATGACGCATTGTACCGACGGCGAGGTCTTTTCTTCTCCGTCCAAAAACTCCTCCACGATGCCACCCATCTCGGCAAACTTGCGGTAGAATAATTCGCGGCTGACCGCTGAGGCGACCGGTGTGAGACACTCATCAAGGGTCTCAGCTATTGTCTGTTCATACCCTGACTCTGCTCCCAACACGGGATAGCGATACATGGCGTTGCCATCACCGCTGAAGCCGTCGTTCATCTTCACCACTGCTTTCGGCATGGCAGGATAACGACGTTTCAACTCTGCCAGTGCTTTCACAATCTCCTCCTTGCTGTGCAAGTCTTCAAAGCCATCGGGAAGATGCAATCCGCACTCACGGAAGGTCTTCCGCGCGCCCGACTTGGAGCCTTCGTAAAACATCTGTGGATCGGTACCGAAGAGCGGGATACCCAAACGCACCGCCAAGGATTTCTCGAGTTCGGTGATGTTATAGCAGGTCAGGTGTGTCGATGCCGGGTCGTCAATGCACTCTTTAATGCGCTCGATGAGTCGCGGACGATCCATGATCTTCTGCGTGAGCGGCTTGGTGGACGAGTCGTGACAACTCAACATGGTCAATCGCTGGCGTGCGTGATGTCCGGTAACGCCCTGTAAGAGGTGCACGTAATAGTCCACAATCTCAGGCGCAACCGGCAAGCTGGTAATGTACACCACCTTCGTTCGCGGCATGCGCAGCATCATGAGTAAGCACAGCAGACGTTCCTCGTAATGCAAGGCGCCTTTGATGCTGGCGAGAATTTCGGTGTCTAAGCTGAGTGACGGCAGAATGACCACCGTTCGTTCTTCCAAGGGATCGGGAAAGATGCGCGCAAACTGCGGCGCCAGGGTTTGCTGCACGCGGTTGTAGGCATCGTGTTCTTCGTTCGATCCCATAGCGGGAAAAGGACCGGGTGCGTGGAATGACTTCCGACCGGGACTAAAAGTGGTATTCATGTGTAGAAGATGAAGGGTTGCCGTTCAGAATTCCAATATACGGCAGGCGGAGAATGCGGGAAGGAAATTGCGCGGGGTGTGGAATAGTGGTGGATCAGAACACCACGCGACGAAACACCTGAAGTTGCTTGGAGCTGCAAATCTGCTTGTCGGCGATGTCGCGATCCACATAGGTCATGGCATCCACAATGCAGTCCGCACCCACTGTTTTTCCCTGAAAAACAAAGGAATTTGCGCCAATCATCGTTCGTGCGCCGATGTGCACATTACCGCTAATGCGCGCTCCGGGGTTCATCATCACGTGCTCGGCGATGTCGGTGTCGTGTCCTACCGTGCAGTTAAAATTCACGACACAATGCTCGGCAATCTGAGCATTGGAACTCACAACCACATTCGCGGCGATATAGCACCCCTCGGCGATCTGCGCGCTCGGTGAAATCAGTGCCTGAGGATGGAGCAGACTATAGGGTTGCACTCCCAGATCCGTCATGTGCTTGACACACGAAGCGCGAAGTTTTTGGTTGGCGAACGACAGGATGTAGCGAAAATTATGTGGTCCGGTCAACACCAAAGCCTCCAGCTCCTCATCCCGAACCTGCGGCGCCGGTGTTTCAACTTGCTCGTCATTTCCCACAACGAACATCACCTCCACGAAGTGCTGTTGATAAGCCAGTTGCACCAAATCATACATTTCAAGCGCTGTGCTTCGCGAACCAAAGATGAGAAGAGTGGGTATGGAATGCGTGCTCATGGTCGACGGGTTGTTGATGTTGTGCGCAGACGCTGTGGTGAATTAGATCGTTCCGTTGTCGACGTGAATGTTTTGTCCTGTTATCGAAGCAGCGGAGCTGCTGAGTAAGAAACAAATGGTCTCAGCGCATGACTCAATCGACACTGCCTTCTTGAGTGAGGTGCGATTGTAGATGCGCGAACGTTGGTCTGTGTTCAAGCTCGAACTCATCTCCGTATCCATAAACCCGGCAACGACGGCGTTGGAACGAATTCCCTTTTCGCCCCACTCCCGAGCCGTGTTTTTGGAGAATGCTTCGAGCGCACCTTTAGTGCTAGCGTACATGGCAAGTCCTTTATAGCCGGTGTGCACGCTGATGGACGACACGTGAACGATGCTTCCGCTCACATTGTGCAGCAGCATGTTGCGAATCACCGACTTGGTCATCATCATGGGCGTAAACACGTTGACGCGGTACATGTGCTCGAGCGGTTCGAGACGGAGGTTGGTAACGATGTCGTCGTAGGCTTGTGCAGCATTGTTGACAAAAGCGTGAATGGCCGTGTCCTTCCCGATCCACTTCTTGAAAATCTGCTCGTTCACATTCGACGCGTCAGCCAAATCATAGCTCATCCAATGCACTCGTCCTTCATGCTCGGTCATGAGCTTTGCGAGCTCGTCACTCTGTGTACGACTCAGACCATACACGGTGTGTCCTTCGCGCAGCAGCGCTCGGCACAGGGCCAAGCCTAAACCTTTGGAGACACCGCTTACTAACACATTCATATCAACTCCTTTTCACTTTTCCGCTGCGTGTGGTGCTGAGTGCATCCACAAAGCGAATCATGCGTGGCACCTTGAACTCTTGCAAGCGCTCGCTGAGAAATGAGCGTAACAGGGATTCGTTTAATTCGTGCGTGCTTCGCACGACCTCTGCACAGACGATATGTCCGACCACGGAATTAGCCTTGGCATAGACCCGAACGTCGCGCACGGAGTCGTGCTGACGGAACACGTCTTCCACTTCGGCGGGATTGACCTTGTATCCGCCAACGTTGATCATGTCGGTCTTACGCGACACAAACCTCAACGTCATCGGCTCTTCGCGAAGGACTTCCACCACATCGCCGGTGCGATACCATTCGCCGTCCACGACCATCGATTCACCGAGTAGAGACTTGTGCACGAGCAACTCAGAGTCGTCGACGCGGATGAGGTGTTGAAGACCGTTTTTGACGACAAAGTCTCGTCCCTCCGACGCAAACAAAGCCCCAAACTCCGTGCTGGCGTAGACGTTGGTAATCTTGGCATTGGGAAAGATAGTCTGCAGTCGCTGTAAGGTCGCCGCATCAAAAGCTTCACCACCCGATGTGAGACGATTCACCGTTGGGCACACCGCGCTTTGTCCCAACAACAGTCGGTAAAAGGTCGGCGTAGCCGAGAGATTCGTCACCTCATAGCGGTTGATACCAGAAAGCACCTGTTCCGGACTAAGACCAAACAAGCGCACCATGCTGTTGCCGTTGACCAAGGCTTGCATAATCACCTGGATGCCGGCCATGTGGGTGGTGTTGTAGGCTAATCCCCATACGTCATCACAATGCTTTTCGCCGCGGCGCACCGCGCGTGTAATAGATGCAAAGGAATGACTGACGCGCTTGGGTCTGCCGGTAGTACCTGACGTAAAGAGAGTAATGGACCACTCGGGTGAGGCTTCTCGCAGCGCGGCAAGCAAATTGTCTTTGGAGTCAAAGCGCGTGAGCTGTATGTCTTTCTCGACGATCGACAAACCACTGGTTTCAAGGACAGCACGTTGTTCCTCAGGACTCATGTCATAGTCCATCAACACTATGGGCTCCGCAGCGAGCATCGAAACGATGATGTGCTCGACGATAGTATAGGCGTCGTCGCTTTGGCACAACGAGGAATAGCGTCGTGGCGTAGCCAGACGCTCGAGCAATGTCTGCCAGGAAATGCACACATCGCGCAGGCTATCGATAAAGAAGGATTCCATAGCCTGAAAAGGGATTTAGCTCAATTTCGCGCGAATCTCGGCGACGGTATTGACGAGGCCATCGGCAAAGATGTCCACATCACACTCGGCTTCCACACGCACGGTTAACTCCGCCAAATCCAGGGAGTCCATTCCTAAGTCTTTGCGCAGATCGTGGTTATCGTTGAGTTCCGCCACCGTGGCACGACCACGATTTTGGAGAACCGTATTGATAACTTCTAACAACTTCTCATCCATGAGATTGCTCCGTTGAACGGGTTGAAAACGCCATAGCTCGTCACTCGACGCAGCTCAGCCTCCACCATCCCTGCATTTCTATGCCAATTTGCGACGAGAAATCGAATTTTCGAGGATTTTGAGGTGAGGGTTTGGGAAATGTGTTGCAGCCGGACGTCGAGATTAGGTCACGCAGAGCCGCGGAGTTGTTCGGGATATGTAGGAGGCGCGGGGTAGGAATTGCTCAGCGGCTCTCTCATGTATTGAGCGTCCACTGCGCCTCTGCGTGAACCTACACTTCAGAGATCATGTCACGCAGAGCCGCGGAGTCGTTCGGGATGGGTAGGAGACGCAGAGCAAATGAAGCTCAGCGGCTCCCTCAGAAATGAAGAGTCTCTGCGCCTCTGCGTGAACCCACACCTACGATCTCAAAGACTTCATTCATACTCTAAAAAGAAGGTCTTCATCTTCCCTTTTCCTTTGACGTCGATTTCTCCGCGCAGACGAAACACGAATTCATTTCCGGCTGCCTTCACAAAGGCTTCACTGCAGTGGATTTTACCGGCTTCGCCGTGCGATTCCATGCGGCTGGCGGTATTGACGGCGTCACCCCAGAGATCGTAGGCGTACTTCTTTCGTCCTATTACACCGGCAACCACAGAACCGGTGTGAATGCCAATACGAATTTGAACTGTCGAGTCTGTGGAAATAGCGGGCACGGACTTGATAACTTCTTGCATATCCAAAGCCATTCGAGCCATGATGGCGGCATGATCGTCGCGTTGTATGGGTGCCCCGGCAACGACCATATAGGAGTCACCGATGGTCTTAATTTTTTCCAGATCGTAGACATCCGCAAGCTCATCAAAGGCGCTGAAGATGCGATCGAGGCCGGAGACGATTTCTTGTGCGGAGACGCGTTCAGCCAGTTGAGTAAAGCGAACGATATCGGCAAAGAGCACGGTCACCGAGGGCAGCGATTCCGCGATGAGTTGTTCACCGGAAATCATTCGGCGAGCTATTTCGGGTGGGAGGACGTTGTAGAGTAATTGTTGCGTCGCTTCATGGCGTGCCCGTTCGACGGCCAACTTCTTCTCACGTTCAGCGCGGTCGCGCTCGTAGTGGAGTGACTCCACTTTGGTTTTCACTTCATCGTTTATCACTTCCCGTTCAAGTTCATAGAACGTTTCGAAGGCATTCTGACACTCTTCCCAGCGTTGTAGTTTTTTATAGAGAGCGGATAATTGTTGATAGTGTCCATACTCGAGTTCCTTGCTCTCAATCTCCTTACTCAATTCTATGGCTTGAAGAAGCAACTCTTCCGATCGAGCCGGATCATAGCCACTATACGATTCCTCGGAGTAGATACTGGCAAGGTTTGCCACGTTTAGAGAGTACGAACGTCTATTACCTAATCTCTGATTCGTCTGCATGGCTTGTTGCAGGTACTCCAATCCTTTATCGTACTCCCCAACATCTAAATACACATTGGCAATATTTCCCTGAAGTGCGGCAGAGCTCTGTTGGTTGTCCATGTCCTCACTGATTGCCAAAGCCAAACGGAAATATTGAAGCGCACGATCGTACTCGGCCAGAACATGGTGAACATTTCCAATGTTCCCATAGGCATGG
Organism: Chlorobiota bacterium; assembly: GCA_039810585.1. GTDB lineage: Bacteria > Bacteroidota > Ignavibacteria > Kapaibacteriales > NICIL-2 > JBBATK01. The sequence goes on along the minus strand of JBDHXF010000026.1, from coordinate 39,050 downwards.
ACCACGCCATCTTTATCACCGATCTCCTCTGCTAAAGCAAGCGAGTTGTTAAAGTAGTGAAGTGCTCTCTCTCTCTCCTCAAGATGAGAATACACTAAACCAATATTTCCCAACGCGAGAGAAATTCCCTTTTTATTGTCGAGCTCTTCTTCAATGGACAGACTCTTATGAAAATAACCGAGCGCTCGCTGGTAATCGCCGAGAAGCCTGTACACCACACCCAGCCCATTATTCGTGATGGACTCACCCTGACGATCGTGGAGTGCTTCATCAAGAACAAGGGTCTGAGTGAAATAATCGATAGCCTGACCGTATTTGGCTTGCTTGACGTAGATCGTCGCAATGTTGCTGAGGATTCTTGCCTCGAGTTTCTTGTTAGACGCTTTTTGTGCTAAGACCAAGGCTTTCTGCGCCTGCTCTAATGCAGGTGAGGAAATTCCACGTTTCCAATAGGAGATTGACAGTGTATTGAGAGCTCGGGCATGGAAGTCATCATCTCTTGAGCAGACGGCATCGGCAACAACGATTTGAGCAATCTCGTGGGCTTTGGCAAAGTCACACGTCCGGATCAAAGCATCCGCCTGCTTCAAGAGCTCACTGAGTTGGGTCAGAGTACGTGCGTCCTGAGTCATTGCTTCGTCCACATAGTGAATTGACAAAAGCAGAAAGTCACTTCAGCAGAAGTGATGGCAGACACCGTTCTATCATGAAAGCCGGATTGAAGACAGAAATTAACGAAATATGCCCTTCAACAACCTTCACTGCCTCAACGCTCTTAGGATTGTTTGCAATGAAGGAATCGCCAAGTCATGCTATGAGCAAGCACCGCTAACGAGATGATGCGGACAATCAAAACACGAGAGATTTCCGGACAGCTCGCTGCGTATGTTTGCCTCTTGCAGACTGATTGGTTGAGAAACGGCAACTCGCACTATTCCGTCACCTTAGCTCCTTTTCATGCTGCGGTGACCAGTTTTTCGAGAGATCTTCTATTCGTGCCAACTGCGTTGTCACTCACGTGGCGACCGACGGCACACAGTCGAGCTTTTCTATTCCATACTGATAACAATCTGAAATTAATGTGAGGAAGAACAAAGAGTGCAAGGCGCGGAGCCAACCGGGTTGTGGCGCAGGCGGCGGTTGAGTTGCAGGGGGCGAACAAGAAGTCTGGTAAAATGATGCCTGTATGGTCGTTCTAGCAACTGACTGCAACCGGAACTGTGGGTGAAAGGGATTTGTCTACGACATCTATTCCGACGCTGTCAATCTGGCAGCGCGTATGGAGAGTCAGGGTGAGGCTGGCAAGATTCACTGCAGTGCAGACTTCGCGATGCACTTGCAGAATAGAGATGAGACCTTTGTCTTGGCAGAACGCGGTGAAATTGATATCAAAGGCAAGGGGATGATGAGGACCTATTGGTTGGAGCAACCATTTGCTATCATGACTGCGCAGTAATCGCTTTTCTTGATCAAACGCGCCAATTTCGCAGATAACGCTGAAATCACGTGACATGCAACCATGAAAAATCGAAACTCCGTTTGGTGTTTTTCATGGTACAATATGCGCTATGCCTTAGTCGATACAACGATCACCGTGCCCTAAAAGTTCTTGGAGACGATTGAAATCAGAGTCTAAGACACTAATAAAATAAACACTTACAACAAAGTTCTTCCCACAGGTGTATCATAATCGTTAGGTCTGACCCGGATTTCATTAAGAGAACATTGTCGGCTATTTTGAGAATGATGGGCGGTTGGCGAAACGACTGACAACGTTGTCACGAAAGTTGGTTGTGAGTGTGGAAAACAGCTGACAATGAGCGTCAGCAGACTTAACCATGGAATTCTCGTAGCGTTCCAAGCTCTGCGTCCCTACTTACAGAGCTTATGCACAGAAAACAATTTCATACACGAAAGCACTTCTTGCAGCACTCATGACCGAAACCGAGCTCACTGTTGCCATCGAGCATCTCGAAGCCGAGATCCAGGCTGCCAAATATGCAGATGCGCAGCGCTCGGCGGAGTTGATCCTTGCATACACGGAGCTCGCTGAACACATCGACTTGCAGTGCCGCGTATTATTGGCGCACAGCGATTCCTGCTGGCGTCGCTCAATGTTTGATCTTGCCTTGCAATCGGCTGAACGCGCTCTTCTTCTCGACGCGCCACAACTCTCTGCTTCCCTCCGCGCCAAAGCTCATGGCAACATCGGGATTGTGTTGACGAGCCTTTGTCAGTACGATCAAGCCCTGATCTCGCTACGTACAGCGCTTGCGCTGTACGAACAAGAAGGAGACAAAAAGGCAGCCGCACAAGTGATTGGAAACCTCGGTGCGGTGTATGGAAACCAGTCCGACTACCACAAGGCTCTCGAGTGTTTCGAGCGCGCCAACGAGATCTGTCGGAAGCTTGGAGACCGACGCGGAATGGCACAGCACACGCGCAACATGGGCCTCGTCTACTCGCTCTTGTCGGACCACCGTGCTGCCCTGGAGTACTCGCGTTCCGCATTGCACTTGTTTACTGAACTCAACGACCGCAGCGGATCCGCAGCCTGCGCTGTGACGATTGGCAATGTGTACGAAGAGCTGTCGGACTTTCCCTCGGCCATTGAGCAATATCAGCTCGCTTTAGAGTTATATCAGGAAGCCGCCAACACCTTTGGCGTCGCCTCGTGCTACGGCAGCATTGGTAACGTGTACTTGAGCGTTGCCGACTATGCGCGAGCGCTCGAAAACATGACGAAGGCACGCGCGCTGTTCGAGGAGATTGGAAGCGCTGACAATCTGGCAGCCTGCACCGGAAACATTGGTCTGGTGTATCAATCGCTTGGAGAGTACCAACAGGCTCTCGAGTATTTACAGAAGGCGCTCTCGTTGAGCGATGAATTGGGTATTAAAAGTGGCGTTGCCACACGCATTGGGAACATCGGCTCGGTCTACAGAGATCTGCGCGATTTTCCTCGGGCCCTGGAGTACTGTCACAAAGCGCGACTTCTGCACCTAGAACTTGGCAACAAGATGGGTCTTGCCGTTGCCACATCGAGCATCGCCAGTATCTATCAGGAATTAGGAGAGTACGATCTGGCTCTACAGCACTTTCGCGAAGCGCTTCGTGAGCACGAAGAGATTTCGAATACGAGTGGAATGGCAGGCGACATTGCCGCGATGGGGATTATCTATGCACAGTCAGAGTTCGAGGGACACGATGATGCCCTAGCCGAACAATACCTTGTGCGGGCAAAGCAGATGAACGATGATTTGGGCACGAAAGGACAAAACATTCCGGTCCTCGAAGCCATCGCCGCTCTCTACAAAAAACAACAGCGCTGGGAAGCCATTGACATGCTCGAACACTTTCACACACTGCAGCGATCCGTGTACAACGAGGATGTGAAGAAGTTCGCCGAGCGCTTGGAGTTCGAGCGCATCACTGCCGAGCGTGAAAAACGCGCGGAGGTGGAGAGAACACGTTTTCAGGAACGAGAAAGCATCCTGAACAATATCCTGCCGGAAGAGATAACCACCAGACTCATCAAAGGCGAAAATCCCATTGCAGATCACTTTGAATGCGTGTCGGTGCTCTTTATGGACATCGTCGGCTTCACTCCCCTCTCCGGCAGCGTGAGCGCTCAACAATTGGTTGCACTCCTGAATTCCATCTTTACGCAAGCCGACCTCATCATGCGCGTGCACGGTCTGGAGAAAATCAAAACCATCGGCGATGCCTACATGGCCGTTGCCGGCGTGCCGGTCGCTCAGGATGATCATGCTACGCGCGCGGCATTCGCCGCTCTTGACCTGCTGGATGTGATCACACGCGTGCGAACTACTCCATCGCTCAATTCGGGTGATCGCGACCTGAATCCATCAATCGCCGGTCTGCAAGTCCGCATCGGCCTACATTGCGGACCAGCCGCAGCGGGGGTTGTCGGAGAAACGAAGTTTCTTTACGACTTGTGGGGCGATGCGGTCAATACAGCAAGTCGTATGGAAAGTCACGGTCTGCCGGGTCGCGTCCACTGCAGTGCAGATTTCGCGACGCAGATCCGGCACAACACCGATAGTGTGCGCTTGATTGAACGCGGCGAGATTGAGGTCAAAGGCAAGGGGACGATGAGAACCTATTTCTTGGAGAAGTCATAATGACATCATTGCATCAAGAATTAATTGAACAGATCGAGCACCTTCTTGATACCCGTCTGGACTACACTTTGGCAGAAACACAAGCACGTGCGATGCTTTGTGAAGAGAGCGCAACGCTTGATGCTGAATATCATGTCCGAGTTCTTTGCGCCCTATCCAAAGCACTTCGTAATCTTGGACAGACACAAGAAGGCTTGTCAATCGCAGAAACCGCACTCGAACTCGCAACACAAGAAGGATCCCAGCATTTGAGGGCCCGAGCTTTGGCATGCCTTGGAGCTGCGCATCAGTTCCGTTCTGAGTTCGACGAGGCAATTGAGATATACGAGAAAGCGATTCGACTGTACGAGGATCTCCAAGATGACAAGGAGTGTGCAAGACTCTTAAACCTTATTGGTCTCGCATTCTTTTCGCAATTCAAGTATCGTACTTCTCTCGAGTATTTCGAATCATCTTTACATGCATTCGAGAAGCTTGACGCTCGCCACAGTATAGCAGATGTTGCAGTCAACATCGGCAACGTGCATACGAGTCTTTCTGAATATGTAGCCGCTCGCTCATACTATGAAAGGGCTCAAGCTCTGTATGAGGAGCTCGACTCAAATATTGACCTCGCCGTTGTGCACATGAGTCTCGGAAGTAATTATTGGAATCTCTCAGACTTTGCAAAGGCGCTTGAATATTATGCGAGAGCACTGAAAGCGTATGAGGAAGCGGAACAAAAGCGCGGAATGGCAAATGTGACAAGTAACATTGGCGTCGTGTATTGGAACTTGCAAGACTACAACCGGGCACTTGCGTACATGGGCAAGGCTGTGCAGCTATACGAAGAACTGGACGATGTCTCGAGTATCGCAATGGTTAGTGGCAACATGGGCACCGTGTACAATACATTGCTGGACGGCGAACGTGCACTCGAATACACGAGCAAAGCCCTTGATTTGCATAAACAATTAGGGAATAAGTTTGGCATTGCAAAGGATACCGGAAACATCGGTGTGGTTCTTCTTCAGCATAGCACCAACTATGCTAAGGCACTTGAATGCCTCAGGGAGTCGTTACAGTTGTTCGAAGAACTGGGTGACAAAAGCGGCATCGCCAACGCAACAGCCGATATCGGAGTTCTGTACGCTAAAGAAAACTTCGAGGGCTTTGATCCAATGCAGGCAGAAGAGTACCTGCTACGTGCCATCGCAATATTCCGAGAAATAGGAGCAAAGGCGCAGCTCATCACCAGTTATAAGACACTAGCAGATGTGTATAAACGAGAGCGAAGATGGGAAGACTTTGCAGAGTTTTTCCAGAAATTTTATGAAACGGAAAAAGAGGTCCTGAACGAGGACGCCAAGAATAAAGCTTCGCAACTGGACTATGAGCGTCGGCAAAGGGAAGAGGAGATGAAGCGAATGGTAGCAAAGGCAGAAGCTGACGCGGAATTGCGCGGTACACAGAACCTACTCCACAGAGTCTTGCCACAAAGTATTGCGGAACGACTCTTGAGAGGCGAAAGGGTTGCCGACTATTTCCCTCAGGTCTCCATTCTCTTCGCCGACATCGTCGGCTTTACTCCAATTGCCGCACGCATGCCCGCAAAGGCTGTACTGGCATTCCTGAACTACGTCTTCGGTGAGTTCGACCGCATTATGAAAGCGCATGGTTGTCAAAAGATTAAGACCATTGGCGACGGCTATATGGCTGTCTGTGGCGCACCCATCGAGTGTCCCGACCACGCCGAACGACTCTCTCGAGCAGCGCTCGAGCTCAAGAGTGGAATCGAATTGCCGGATGACATTCGAAAGTTCCTACCTGCGGATTCCGTCTTTCATCTCCGTATCGGCTTACACACCGGTTCCGCTTTTGCCGGCGTGGTCGGTGAAGAAGGTTTTACCTACGATATCTACTCCGACGCAGTCAATCTGGCTGCGCGTATGGAGAGTCATGGCCAGGCCGGCAAGATTCATTGCAGTACAGACTTCGCGATGCACTTGCAAAACCGAGATGATTCCTTTGTGTTGACAGAACGCGGCGAGATTGAAGTCAAAGGCAAGGGGACGATGAGAACCTATTTCTTGGAGAGCATGTCATGACAAGCGCACAGCTCGAAGCAATCGAAAGCATTGAGAAAGAGCTAACGACCGGTAGCAACTTTCAAGCTGCCGAGCTGCAGGTTCGAGCCATGCTCGATGAACCCGACACGAAGAATGACATTGCCCTTCACGTGCGGTGTTTGCGTGCCATGGCAAAGTCTCAGTACCAGCATGGACGTGCATCCGACAGTTTACCGTATGCCCTACAGGCACTTGAAATCTCAGTTCAAAACAAGTCACACACGTTGGAAGCACAGAGTTGTTTGAGCCTTGCGATTATCTATAGGATCATTTCTGACAATGCTCGCGCTCTTGAATACGGCTACAGATCACTCTCGTTGTTTGAGGGGTTGAACGACAATTTTGGAATTGCAAAGGCCTTAGCGACGATCGGAACAGCGCTAAGGATGTGCTCGGAGCATGAAGCTGCACTTCGGAACTATGATAAGGCATTACAGCTTTTTCAGGACTGTGGAAGTATGATTAATGTTGCAAGTGTGTTGAGCAACTCAGGATCAGTACACGAACAGCTTACGAACTATTCTAAGTCACTTGAATTGTTTAACGACGCTCTTCTCATTTATGAAGAGCTGGGTTTCGAGTCCGGCATAGCTAATGTCTGCAATAGAATCGGCCAGATCTATTTTAATTACTCAAACCTAAGTCGTGCTCTCGAATACCTTGACCGAGCAGTCAAACTGCAAGAAAAGCTTAGTGATTTCTACTCGATTACATCCACATTGACGACCATTGCTAATGTCCATGTGAATCTCGCAAATTATACAGGCGCCATTGAGTACTACCATAAAGCTCTTAGCATCCTTGAGGAGCATAACAACAAGAATAACATTGCCGTTGTGACCGCCAATCTTGGGAGCGTCTACGGGCTGCTCTCAGATCCGGTGCGTGCATTGGAAAATCTCGAAACAGCATTGGGCGTCTTCGAGGAAATTGGAAACAGAAACAGCGCCGCTCGTGCTCTGTGTAACATTGGATCCGCACATGCAGATCTCTCAAACTATTCTCTTGCCTTGGAGTATGTTCACAAGTCCTTACAACTTTTTGAGGAACTCGGGAGCAAATCCGGCGCTGCCGAGTGTTTGCGTGACATTGGCATATTCTACAGCAACAGCAATTTTGAAGGCTATGATCTAGCGAAGGCAGAAGAGTATATCTCGAGAGCTTTGGCATTGTTTGATGAATTGGAAATCATGGGTGGTCGCTCGGATTGTCATAAAATACTGGCGCAGATATGCAAAGCCCAATCCCGCTGGCAGGAGTGTGCCACTCACCTCGAGACATATCATGAGTTGAAGGAACATATTGGCAGCATCGAAGCGAAGAACAGAGCAGAAAAAATGGACTTCGAACGTAAAGAAGCCGAACGCGAAAAAGCTCGACAGATTGCAAAGGCTGAAGCAGAAGCCGAACTCCGCAGTACTCAACTCTTGTTGCATCGTGTGTTGCCTCAGAGCATTGCCGATCGTCTTATGCGAGGTGAGAAAGTTGCCGACTATTTCCCGCAGGTCTCCATTCTCTTCGCCGACATCGTCGGTTTTACTCCTATTGCCGCACAGATGCCGGCTCGTGCTGTTTTGGCTTTGCTAAATCACGTCTTTGCCGAATTCGATCGCATCGTCGAGCAGCATGGCTGCGAGAAGATTAAAACCATTGGCGACGGCTATATGGCTATCGCTGGAGCGCCCATAGAGTGTCCTGACCACGCCGAGCGCATTGCTCGTGTTGCACAGGAAATGATGAACGATATCGAACTGCCGGCCGACATCCGAAAGCATCTGCCTCCGGACGCGATCTTTCACTTGCGCATCGGCTTGCACACAGGCTCAGCTTTTGCCGGCATTATTGGTGAGAAGCGTTTTGTGTACGACGTCTACTCCGACGCCGTCAACCTGGCCGCGCGTATGCAGTCCACCGGTGAGCCAGGCTGCATTCACTGTAGCGCAGAGTTCTGTCACCACCTGCAAAACCGTGATGAAAGCTTTGTTTTTGAGCGGCGCGGCGAAATTGAGGTCAAAGGCAAGGGGATGATGAGGACGTATTTTTTAGAAGGTGCACGATGACTCCCACGAATCAATGTTGACCTTTCGAAGACCATGTCGCGCAGAGCCGCTGAGTCACTCGGGACGGGAAGGAGGCGCAGAGCAATTTTGAGTTTGCTGCTTGTTTCGGTAGCAATCGTTCTCCGCGAAAAACCCAATCATGTGTTGTGCAGAGAAGGTCGGTATCAAGTTCAATTGGGAGCGTATGATGGAAGCACTTGATTTGCCACACAGGGCTAGTGATAGCTACGATCAGTATCAAGATTTCTTTTTAGGATCCGTTACCCAGCCTTTGGATTTGAACACAGCCCAAACAGCCATGGAGTGGCCATGCCCCAGATCATAATGCTCTTTAAGCCAAAGCACCAGTTCGGTAGCCTTTATCTCTTTTTGAAGGGTACCGTCCTTTTGCATTTCCTTCTTGAAATCCTCGGGTGTTCTGCCGGTTTTAGCTTTGATATTGTCGAGGTATGCTTGGAATGACATCGTTAAGTCCTACATTATTTGCGGCAAATATGTCGATAAATGTCGTACTCACTATTCCATGTCCGAGTCAATTGATTACAATTTAAAGGCGTCAGTGTGATACGCACCACGCTTGGCATCCTGGAGGCCTTTGCGTGAACCCACTTTTGAGAGATCGTCGAGATCATGTCTCGCAGAGCCGCGGAGTCGTTCGCACTATGCAGGAGAAGCGGAGCACAAATTGCTCAGCGACTCCCTCAGAAATTAAGAGTCTCTGCGCCTCTGCGTGAACCTACTCTTGAAAGATCTTGAGGACCATGTCAAGCAGTGCCGCGGAGTCGTTTGGGATGCGTAGGAGACGCCGAGCAGGAATTGCTCAGCGGCTCTCTCAGGAATAAAGAGTCTCTGCGCCTCTGCGTGAGCCCACTCTTCAGAGACTATATCTCGCAGAGCCGCCGGGTCGTTTGGGCGGGCAGGAGGCGCGGAGCATGGATTGCGCCTCCTCACACTTTCCCAACCCACAAGCGAATAGCACCTCGAAACTCAGCTTGAGTGCGCAGATGACCTAAGTCCTGATCCCACTTTCCCGAAGCCAGGTCGGCTTGTAGTTGAGTAACAAAGCGTTGCTCGATGTGGGAACCGAGTAGTGACCACGCTGATTGACATGCGCGGATGGTGGGGTTGAGGAAGTGTTCCGGACGACCATAAAAGGCCTCGTTGAAAGCGTCTTCACAGTCGAGGGGAACAACCACTTCCGTGGTTTCGATGTCGAGATTGAGAGTGTTCCGGATTCGCTCGTAGCTTGGAAAGCGTTGTCGCTCAATATCTGCCAGCTCGGGCAGGTACCGAAAGAGCCAGAATCGCTCGAGTTCGTCGGGGTCGTAGCTCATGATGACGATGCGTTCGCGACTCACGCGCTTCATCTCGACTAGTCCGGCCTCTTTGTCAGGCCAGTGGTGCACGCTGAGTATAGTCATGCTTGCATCGAAACTCTTGTCATCAAAGGGAAGAGCCGCTGCAACGGCAGCAATAGCCGGTCGCCCTGCAGGACGCTGCGCGCGCATGGTTGCCGATGGTTCGACAGCAACCACATAGCGATCGCATTGCTCGTACGAACCGGTCCCCGCGCCTACGTTCAACACCGTCCGTGAAGAACCCAGTGCTTGCTGAATCTGACGGTGAATGCGTGCATCGCTTTTGCGGGCCACCGAATATTGAGTTCCGAGTTCGTCGTAAGAATAGATCATCGTTGAAAGGTATGTGTTGCCGGTTGATTCATCGACAGTACTATTGAGGCTTAGCAAAGATATGGGTCTCGCAGAGCCGCGGAGTCGTTCGCACTATGTAGGAACCAGGCATACTCTGCGCCTCTGCTTGAGCCTACTTTTGAGAGACCATGTCTCGCAGAGCCGCGGAGTCGTTTGGGATGTGTAGGAGACGCAGAGCTGGTATTGCTCAGCGGCTCCCTCAGGATCTGAGCGTCCCCTGCGTCTCTGCGTGAACCTACTCAAGAGAACTCGAGTAGACTGAAATGCTCGTCTCTCTACTCACCCACACAATTCAGCATCCACTGAACGCCGAACTTGTCGGTCCATGAGGCAAAGTGTGCTCCCCAGAACATTTTCATCAGGGGCATGGAAACTGTTCCGCCGGTAGAGAGTGCGTTGAATAACCGCTCGGCTTCTGCTAAGGTATCAGGTTCGAGGTTGAGGTGTACGTTGTTTCCCTTGTTGAGACTGAAGCCCATGGATTCCGGTGCATCCGTACCCATCAACACGTGACCACCGGTGATGCTGAGTTCGATGTGCATGACGAGTTGCTTGTCCGCCTCCGAGAGTTCAGGACCACCGGCTTCGGGTCCGGGACCGGAGCCCATGCGGACGATGCCGGGTTCGTGAAATTCGCCGCCGAAGACAGTTTGATAGAACAGAAACGCTTCTTCGGTATTCCGTTCAAAGTTGAGGTAGGTGCTAGTGCGTGCCATTGTGGTTGAGTGATTAATGAGACATCCTTCGTTGACTCAACTTACGTATGAGTGTGATCACAGATGGGTTGCGAAACTGACAAATGTGAGGGTGTGAATAAGTGGTTCACGCACTCTCGATCACTGCCACATGTCCCTTCCCAATCCCTCTCTCCCGCCGACCGTGCTGCGCAGCAGCGCTCGAACTGAAATCACTCCCTGATCGACACTTTAAACCATACATCTTCCGGCAATACCGTAGCAATACCGTAGAGCGTAGCGCGATGAGCAACAAGATTTTGCACGAGAACAACAGTGCAATCTGAAACGAACACAGGAGCGAAGCATGTTGAAAAGACTTATAAAAGCGCTGGGAGTGGCACTTTTGATCCTACTGATCATCGTTATGGTTTTAGTGCAGTGGATCGGTTTGGGTGACCTTCCAAGGTTTGAAAAGAAGTCGCTCAGTACCATCCATTACACCGACTCAACGCACTTGGCCTTGGGTGAACACATCGTCAGCACCCGCTGCGCGTATTGTCACCTGGGCGAGGACGGTCGTTTGAGTGGTCGACTTTTTACACCGGTCTCCAGTCCCTTTGGAGAAATGTGGACAAAAAATATTACCCAAAGCAGTGCTCACGGCATCGGCAGCTATACCGACGGTGAGCTGGCATGGCTGCTTCGCACCGGCATCAAGCACGATGGCTACTTTGCGGGTCCGTACATGAGTTCCCCTCTGGCATCTGATGAAGACATAAACTGTATCATTTCATTTCTGCGCTCCAATCATGAGCTCGTGAAAGCATCGGAGTTCAGCACTCCCACTCGCTCTCCGCGCTTCCTTGAAAAAGCCTTGCAGAAGTTTGGAGTGTTCGCGCCCCTTGAATACGATGGCAAGCCACGTCCGAGCATCAATCCCGCCGATACAGTAGTCTATGGCAAGTACCTCGTTCAGGCACGATATGAGTGCTCTAATTGTCACTCGAAAAGTTTCGAGACTTACAATCCCCTCAAACCGGAAGACTCTCCGGGATATATGGGTGGAGGAAATGAAGTTCAAGATCGTGACATGAACCTGATACGCACGGCGAACATCAGTCCAAGTATGCAGTACGGAATTGGCTCTTGGACATTCGAGCAATTCTCGCACGCCGTTCGCGGTGGACAAAGTCCTACGGGCTCCAACCTCAGTTTAGCCATGCCCAGGATTGTCAGCATCAGCGATTCGGATCTCATGGCCATCTGGACATACCTACACTCTGTGAAGGCAATTGATGTCGACGCACGCGCGAAATAAACAGACTCCCCCTTTTTGTGTCAACTCCGTTTACTTGTGTCAAACAAACCAGGAATTCATCGCATGAAACTCTTTGTTAACATCTTACTTGTGGGCACCGCTACAACGTTTTTAGTAAGCGGCTTGTTCTATCAAATTCTCTTTGCCTCTGCTTTTGCAGAAGGCTTGCGTCCTTTCGGCTCACTAGCCAATCACAATCCGGATCTGATGTTGATATTTATAAATCACGGAATTGCCTCGCTACTCATGACCCTCATCATCATAAAGCAAGACATCCGAACTCTTCGTAGCTCGTTGCTTTACTCTGTTCCGATTGGATTTCTGCTCAGTGTGTACGTGGCGTTTTGGTTCATTGTAAGCTTTAATTGTATGAGTTCCACTTATGCGATCGCAACGATCACGGCTCACACCATTCAAACGGCAGTTGCAACATTTGCCATGGTCTGGGTACGGAATAGAATGACTATGGCACGGGTAAAGAGCAGGTCGGCAGTGTAAGCTGAGAAATTCGATCAATTTTGACCTCTCAGCAAAAAGTATTCTAACTAATCCTTCTGTATTGACTTAGCAATCGTAACTTGTCAGCGGCCCGGAGGTCTGTCGCCCATGTTGACCCACCATCAATCTGCCTCCTTGCCCACAGCACTACGACGTCAGCACGGTAGTGCGAACGGAAAAACCCACCATGAAAGATATTGGGACAGCTGCTCCTCACCATGGGAAACCGCATTGGAAAACGACGAAATGAATTGGCTGATGTTGGTTGTGAAGAACTGAGGTCGTACTGAACGAACATGCCTTCGGTGGTCTGCGCTCGGACCTTTCGAGCACCACGATTCGGGCTCAGCAGACCCCATAGTGTCGTTCCGTATGCTCATCCTTCACGCAGCATGTACGAACGATTGTGAATACAATACCCGTACAACTGGCGTGGACACAGCGTTACCACGAAACACCAATCCTTCTCACATGCCGCCTAGAGCGGACGTTGGGAAGTCGCGGCTTTGCTCGGGCGAGTTGCGTCAGCTATCATCAAGGTCCTTTGACCATGATAGCGGTCTCTTAGAGAGATGTAATTCTTGCCTGCTACGCAGGCATTTTCCTCATTAATCATATACTCATATGAAACGGATTGCAATAAGCGGATTGGTCGGGATGGTGGTGGCATTTGCTGTTGGGGCACTGTTCTATGCCGTGCTCTTCAAATCTTCCATGGATGAATTCACAAAGGCATTTGGGTCGATTGCCATTGCTGAACCGAATTTCGGAATCATCATTTCCACAGAGGCCATCCAAGCGTTCATGATGGCATTGCTGCTCGAGAAGCTGTCCATCAACTCTTGGATGTCGGGACTTAAAGTGGGATTGTTAGTTGGCCTCGCACTCATGTGTTGGTTTGACCTCTGGATGTTCGGCAGTTTTAGTTGTATGACGACGTCGATGTTCATGACGGACATCTGTCTCAACGTCCCGATATTCACGATCATGACTGTCAGTATGGCCGCGGTTCGAATGAGATTGAAATAGGAGTACTCGCGCGACCGTGTACGACGTTATCGTTCCGCCATTGTCATTGGCACGGGAAGTCTGAATCAGGCTTCCCGTTTTTTTGTAGTCCGCGCAGATCAAGACGCTGCAGCGAAGCTGCAGAACGGTTGAAGAAAAGTCACTTGAGCCTCTATCCCAAGCCGGACAAAAAAGTGCTGAGGTTTTCGTCTTTTGTCAGACCAAACTTCTTGCGCAGGCGATTGCGATGGTCTTCCACGGTGCGGGGCGAGAGCACGAGCGCCGAGGCGATGTCCTTCGTGCTGAGTTGCAGTTTCAGCAGCGAGCAGATTTTCAACTCCATCGGTGTCAGTTTAGGAAAGCGTTCGCTGAGCGTGTGCACAAATTCCGTATGCACCGATTGGAATTGATGTTGAAAGCTGTGCCACGAGGTATCATCCCGCAACGCCGAATCGATTTGGTGCAGCATGTCGGTGATGAGTTGACGTGACTCACGACCGTAGTCTTTGGTGATCTGCTCTGCGCGACGCTTGACGTCTTCCAGCATTTCGTTCTTGTGCACTAAATGCAAGGCCATGGCGGAGAGTTCCTTCTGTTTAAACTCACTCTCCTTTTGCAGCAACGCGTTTTGTTGAGCCAATGCATTGCGCTCGCTTTGAAGACGCTCTGTCTCCAGCAACACTGTCATGTTCCGCACGGAGCGCTCCGCTTCTTGGTTGATATGGCGTCGCTCCGCCTCCCGGAAACGTCCGCTCCACTCCAGCGCCGCTCGATAGTCTCCTATACCTTCCAGTGTGACAGACATCTTTTCAGCACAGCTCGCGGCGAGTTCTGTGTCTTGAATGTCCATAGCCTGTGCATACACCGAACGGTACATCTCCAATGCTTGTTGAGTGCGATGGTCTTTCAGCGCAGCATCCGCCAAACACTTCGTCAACAGTGCGGTTCCTCGGGTGTGTCGAAGCTGTGCGCACAAGTTCAGGCCATGTTCAATCTGCGTCTTCACAAACGCGGTGGAGACATCGTCTCCGTGAGCCTGACACAGAATTGGAAGAATTTCAATCTCCAAATCGGGAAAACTATAGCTGCGTGAAATCTCCAGTGCTGCATCGACGTAGGCGACGGCTTCTGTGGTTCTACCAAGATCGACGAGGCTTTGTGCGATGTTAGCCTTTGTGTAGCATCGACCACGATGGTCGCCGACGAGCTCGAAGAGTCGATGTGACTCCTGAAAGTTTTCCAACGCCTTCCTGTGCTCTTTTTGCTTGGTGTATATCGTGGCCATAAGATTGTGAGCGCCTGCCATGCGCAGCACTGAGCCAATTCCTTCGGCAACGCGCTGAAGGCGCTGCAGCAATTCGAGGGCTCGGGTGTAATCGCCGATGGTCATGTACGCACCGGACGCAACCTCCAGTGCCGCACTCTGTCCGAAGCCGTCGTTAGCGTGTTGGTACAGATCCTGTGCAATACTGCAGTGCTGTATGCACTCAGCGAAACGTCCCTCCATCGTATCCAACCCGGCCAAGCCCATGTGTATGGAGGCCGTTTGCTGTTGCATGCTCTCGGCTTTACTCAGCGCCAAAGCTGCTTCATAGTGCTCCCGCGCTTTGTCAAACCGTGCTTGATCTTCATGCACTGATCCCAAACCAACTTGGAAGGCAATCAGGAAGCGGTCTTCGCCATAGCGTTCTGCCCAGTGCAGTCCTTGACGAAACATCTCCTCAGCATCTTGGTGTCGACCCTCGCGCAAAGCCAGTTGTCCCAATCCGTTGTACGCAGCGATGAGCGCTCGCGCTTCTTCATGCTCTTCTAACCACACCAGATCTTGTTCGAAGAGCTGACGAGCTGTTGGCATATCGTAGTTGCGCAGCCAGTAAAAGGCAAGTTTTTGTCGCGCGGTGGCCACCCGCAGCAGGTCTCCGTGCTGTTCAAACGTTGCGATCGCGTCGGGCATGGTTTTGAGATACTGCGCCGACTTTTCCGAGGTGTAAAAGCAGAAGAACAACGCTACCTGAGCACGGGCAACGGTAATCTCGGCGGCCCTGCGTTGATCGGACGAAACACGGATTCCGCGCAGATCTTCCGTTGCCATGCGCTGAGCGGCTTCGGCATAGGGAACTGCCTGAGCAGGGCGAACATTAAGCAGAGCTTCGGCGATTTGCATGTTGAGATCACGTCGACGCTGCCGAGCTCGTGTTCTCTGCAGCTCAGTTTTCAACTCCTCGATGTGTGCGCTTAGGGTGTCCATACATCAGGTGCTTGTAGATGTGGGAGATGATAAATGGTGCACAGCGATTTTATACTCTAAGGCACGCAGATAATCCTCGTAACTCTTTCCCGTTCTTCCCACGAATTGCCGTATTTCCCCTTGCGTGCAATGCAAGCGCTGCATGAGCAACACCTGTATTTCATCCTGTCGACAGCGCCAATATAGGGTGTGTAATGCCTCGCTGTACTGTTGAACTGAGGGGTGCTGCCAGAAGTCCTCATCCAGTGGCGTCGCTTGCAGGCGCTGACACTCCTTTTCCAAATTCTCAAGAAGATCCAATGCACGCACACACAGCGAGCGAATGGTGTGGAGTCGACCCCAAACGTTTGCTGCATCCTGCCCATCAGGGTCGGACGGCAAATCACGTTCATGTGTGTACTCAAAGGGCATGGTTATGCAGGCGCTGGGTTAGTGTTAGACCCTGCAATTCCGCACTTTTTGCTCAATTCTGAGCTACGGTATTACTACGGAGAGAGCATCTTCAGGCCCTCATTATTCTTAGCGCCTTCGGCGTGATGAACGCCAAGACTATCCTCAGCCGGTCGTGCTGGTATGCCTTGGGGGGCTTAGAGTTCTTGTCCGAACTGTAGGATATAGCCATTGTTATCGCGAATGGCAAACTCACGCATTCCCCATTCGAAGTCTTCCGGCTCGTACACCACTTCTGCTTCCGTTGCAATCCGCTGCCACAAGGCATGTATGTCATCGACTTCGATATAGAACGATCCGCTGAATTCGGCGCCGCGGTAGTCGAGATGTTCATTGGGGTACGACATCATAATCTGCACATCCCCGTTTTGCAATAAAGCCCACTGCTGCTGTTCGTCGAGGTTGATGACATTAAAATCGAGCTTGGTGCAATAGAAATCCACCGTTTCCCGGAGTTCGGTGGTGTAGAGGACAGGACTAAGCTTCAGTGCTTTCATGCGTGGTTACAATAGAGTGATTTTTACTTGATTCGATGGAGACACTCAGCGCCGAATTAGTGACTGAGATCTGAGGGGAATATATGCAACTCCTTGCGGGCACTGGAAGACGACTCCTCGGTGTACGACCAAAGCGTGGTAGCAACGCAACGCTTGTTGATTGGTGTACCATCAGGACTTTGGACGACTAGCAACGGTATGTACAGTAACGAGTCGTTCCCCACATCCGGATCAAACACACGATTTGAAATGATCTCTCGCGACGTGAGTTCCAGCGATGTATTCGGCTTGATCGAATCCTGTCTCGGACTTGGATGATTGTAATTCGAATCCAACACCCGATAGCTAAGCCGAATGGTGCTGTCACTGTCGTTGAACACCACATAATGCACCACCACCCATCGATCACAAGCGCCAATCACAAAAACCACGACGAGCAACGCGATACTAGAGAAGCATGTTTTGATGAGACGATTCATAGATCCTCGTGAACGAATATTTCTTGTGAAGCACCTCCGCTACAACTGCATGGTGTACAGCCAGTAGCGCATACCGTAACGACTGGGGATTTCACGCTGCAGAACGAAACCCAGCGACTCGTAAATACTCCGCGCCGCTTTCATGTGTTCTGAAGTGTGCAGAGCCATCCACTCTTCTCCATGCGCTCGTGCATCTTCGATGCAGTGTTGTACGAGTTGACGTCCCACACCCTTGCCTCGAGCATCCGGATGTACGGTCACGAAACGCAGTCTCGACCAGTTACTCTGATACACCTCGTCAGCCTCACCACTCGGAGTGACGAATGAAATTGCCTGAAGGGAGTCGTCATCACCGTACATCCCGAAGCCGCGACTTGTCGACACGAGCTCCTCGTACGTTTTCAGCCTGTGGATATTCTCACGTAAAGCTTTCGCCCCTTCCACGTCCAGTAAAGACTCATACTGAGCCCAACTCGCAATGCATAGCTCGCGCATGGCCGCGATGTCTGTCGAACTCAGAGTACGAAGTGTGTTCATGACGTGCTACATGTATATGGGGTCTCGTTGTTCACTCATTCTCACTCCTTGCCACGCATCACTCATCAACCACGTCGCGAATTTCGGTTAAGGATTTGTGGTGCGTCCTCACTCTATAATGACAATTCGTTGCACCACGCTTCCGCTCCGGTTTTGCTGCTTCACAAAGTACATTCCGGCATTCAAACCATGCAATTGCATACCGGCTGCGTCATCCGTCACCGTGCTCATCGCACAGCGTCCATCCGTTTCGTACACTCGCCACTGTGTTTGCCCGCTCCATCGAGCCATCAGCACATCCGTGCTATGCACGATGAAACCCTTCTGCTCCGGTGAAACGTTGCGATCAAAGACCCCGCTTCCGATTTCCGGCAATTGAGTCATAGTGTCGAGGCTGTACGTCCATCCGCTATGGCTACAACACCCTGCATATGCGCCGCGATAATGCCAGTCGTACGCACTACCGTTGAAATCCACAGCCGCCATCGGAAAACGTTTCGTGACGCTGTCGTCAAGCAGTCCTGCAAACAGCACAGCGTTTTGGGGAATGAGGTCAATCTGACTGATCGCTGCAGACCAGCCCAAGAACACCGACGCAGCCTTAGCATAGTTGTCCGTCACATTATCAAAACTCATAGCAACGTTGCTAATGGCATTCGCGGCATAGACCGCATTTGCAAAACAGAGTTGTTGGAAGTTGGCGTCGGCATTGTACATCCGAATTCCACCGTTACTATTATTGGCTACGATGGTATTGTGGAAGATGAGAACATTCTGCGGCGGAATGTTGTTTTGCTGCGTGATGTACACGGCGCGTGCTCCGTCGCCATCCGAATGATTGATGAACACATTATTATACATCACCATAGAACCCGAACCCTGGAACAGTGCTTCCGTACTATTCTCGTAGAAGAAGTTTCCGACGATTTCATAATAGTCGTGCGAACCCCAGCCCGTGGATGCGAAACCACCAACCAAGAGATTCGGTCGCGCCAAGGTTCCGGTGGACGAGGAGGCGTCCTTCGTAAACACATTGTGCGCAATCAGCGTTCGCCCGTCAACCGCTGTCCCCGGAAAGGCATCACGCACGCCCGGCACCTGATGCTTGATTTCCATGCAGTAGCCGAGTGTGCCGCTGATATAATTGTATTCAATATCGCCGTTGACGAAGGGAGCAGTACCATCAGAGTTGCCCAAATACAAACCCGTTCCCGCTCCAAGTATTCTGTTCTTTCGAATGATCCAATTCCAGCACGGACACTTCGTGTTAATTCCCACCACCTGTTGATCGCTCTGAAAATTGGTGATTGTCAGATACTCCACTGTTATATGATGCGCCCAATTACCCGTGGTTCCTTCTGCCTTGAGTGCATCCACGCCTGCATCTGCGCCCTCTACACGTAAATGACTGATCACGAGGTACGAACATTGCGTGATGGAAATGGTGTTGCAACACGCGCGCGACACGAGCACCGTGGCCGTGTCCATGCCTATAATGACAATCGGTTGCGCTTCGGTACCGTTTCTTGAGTTCAACGAAAATCCGTTCGTGTAGCTTCCTGCAGCCAGCAGTAGGGTATCTCCCGCTTGCAGAGTTTTCAACAAGCCACTATAGTTCGTAGGATCGCCGTGGATTACGGAGGCATGAGCCATCGTGCTGCTCAGCAGTAGGACGACGAGGCTGCGGAGCATCAATCGACCCGATTGAGCGAGCTCGGCGGACCAAACCAATACCCGACGACAACGAGCGAAGAGCGAGTTCATGGCGATCATGAGGTATGTGATTGCTTGTGGAACCATTGCACGTGACGATGTGTTGCGATACCACTCGTCATGAGATTCTTTATCATCCAGCTTCGCTGTGATGATCATCGCGAGTTCAGAACCTAGCGAATAGCGGTGCTAAACCTGACCCGATCTCATTGCACAGCGATGTGTCTGGGTTGGCGACGCTCAGGCTTGTACTTTCAGGAACTTTCTCTTCCCGACTTTAAACAAGCGTTGCGTGCTGAGATCAACTGTGGCCGCGACGTCGGCGATCTTCTCGCCATCTATCGAAACTCCGCCTCCGAGAATTAAACGACGAGCCTCGCTTTTACTCGGAGCAAGTTGGGTAAGAACCAGTACGTCGACAACTGCCGAAGTTGGAGCGCATTCGATGTGCACTTCATCGATAACGTCGGGAACATCTTTCTTCACAAACATGCGCTCGAACTCTTCGAAGGCGGCCTGTGCGGCATCCTGACCATGATAGCGAGCAACGAGGTCCATCGCCACTTTTACTTTGGCATTACGCGGATGCACCGAGCCGTCGTTTAAGCCTTTGGCCAGGTCGCTCAATTCCGACTCGGGTGCGAAGCAGGCCAGCTTTGCGTAACGCACGATGAGCGAATCCGGAATGGACATGGTCTTTCCGAATTGTTCACGTGGCGAGTCGGTGATAGCGATGTAGTTCCCCAGCGATTTGGACATCTTTTCGATGCCGTCGGTACCTTCGAGGATGGGCATGGTGAGGATTACCTGAGGTTCCACGCCGTAGGCGCGTTGAAGTTCGCGGGCGACGAGGAAGTTGAACTTCTGGTCGGTGCCACCAATCTCGATGTCGTTCTTCAGATGTACCGAATCCATGGCTTGCGCAAGGGGATAGAGGAATTCGTGTAACGAGATGGGTGACTCCTCGTTGAAGCGCTTATGGAAATCCTCGCGCTCAAGCATTTGTGACACGGTATAATGGGCGCACATGCCAATCACGTCCACGAAGTTCATGGAGCTCAGCCACTCGCTGTTGTAGACGATGCGAGCTTTGTGTACATCGAGGACGCGAGAGGCTTGGTCGAGATAGCTCTGACCATTGACACGGGTTTCTTCGTGGGTGAGAGGCGGACGAGTTTTGCTTTTACCGGTAGGATCGCCAATCATAGCGGTGAAGTCACCAATAATGAACACCACTTCGTGTCCCAAGTCCTGGAACTGTCGAAGCTTATTGAGCACCACAGCGTGTCCCACGTGCAAATCCGGACGACTGGGGTCGCAGCCCAGCTTCACCAGCAAGGGCTTTTGGGTTTTGAGCGAACGTTCAAGTTTTTGCACCAACTCCGCTTCCGGAAGCAGCTCTGCCACGTAGTGTTTGATCGTATCCATCTGTTCGTTGAGCGGTGCCAGAGCCATGAGGTCTATCGAGAAAAGTAAAAGGAATACACTATCACACACGCGTAAAGCGAGTGCTAATGGCTGAATGCAGCAAAAATACCGCATTCGATAGTGTACACACACAAAGCCCAGCGATGAGCATCACAAAGACTCTATTTTTGACCATGCGTACATACTCTGTGTCGGTTCTTCTCACCCTGATCTCGCTAGCCTTTTACGGATGTCCACAAATGGTTGTGGAGAAGATTCGAGAGCTCATTCCGCCGCCTGGATACCGGCCGAATTATATGACGTCAGCCGTACCGTACGACAGTCTTGCACACCGTTACCGCGAGCAGGTTCGCGCCGGCAAGGTCGATACCACCCTCCTCTACGATCAAGAAGAGGCCGATCAAATGCATAGCATCGACAGCGTGCTTCACCTTCCGTCAAGTGCACCGGTGGAAATGAGTACAACAACGCGAGACTCTCTCTCACGCATCTACTCCGCATACGCGCAGCGTATGCGTATAAGAAGTCCGTTTGCTTATTCACCATCAAACCTTCCGGGATCAGATTCTACCGATAAACCGGTTGATGCTAATGCAGAACCGGTTAGGGCTGGAGCACCGATTGTGTTGAATCTGCGATCATTAGAGGACAACTCCTATCCGCAAGAGATCCGAATACGATGTACTGTGTGCGATTCGGCCGGACGGGTGGTGTTGGGCTTGGCGCCGCCCTATTTGAAGGACACGATGCAAATACATCGCATCTGGACAACATTGATTGATTCGTGCGGAGCAAAAGCAACGGCCATCACCAATTTCACGGTGCGGGAGGTTCGTGGCAATTCGGATCAGCGGCATGCGCTGGCCTTTATTATAGATCATTCGGGATCGATGGGAGACATGAGAATTCGTCGCTTACGCGAGGCGGTGAAGTCAACCATGAACATCATCCACACAGGCGACATGGTAAGTGTTTTGCCCTTTGCCGGAACAGTTGCGGTGGACGTACCATTGAGTGCTGACAGCGCGGCATTTAAGTCGCACATGTCCATCGAAAACCACGCCCATGTCAAGGGAGGAACCGCCATTTACGATGCGGTTATTGCCGCTGTGCAGCAGCTCAACGCTGCGCCTGCGGGATACAAGAAATCGATTATGCTATTTACAGACGGAGAGGATAATTCCTCGAAGCAAAAATTGAGTGATGCTATTCGAGTGGCTCACGACAGCTCCGTTGCCATCTACGCTATCTCCTATGGGCTCACCGATGAAGAACCTCTGGCGGCCTTGTCTCGTTCAACCGGAGGTAAGCTCTATCGAATCTACTCCACCCGTGAGTTTCCGTATATGTTTAGAGATATCTATAATTCCCTGAGAAACTATTACCTTATCAGATATCAACCGCCCGAATGCAGTGGCATTCACCATGTGAATTATACAGTGGCGCTGCCGGAATTGGGTGTAAGGCGTTTGATTGGACAAGCTAGGTACGACAAATCCAGGTTTGGCGACCTCGACACCGTCGGCTCTATTAGTTATCTCAACTTGCACTTCGCCACGAACAAGAGTGCGGTGCCCGACTCCTCAAAAGAGGCCCTTCAGCTTATCGCCTCCGATCTGCTTGCACATCCCAGAGTTCGTCTTGAAGTGCGAGGGTACACGGACGATGTCGGTAGCCGTGAGCAGAACCTGCAACTCTCACAAATGCGAGCCACTGAGGTCGTAAACTACCTGGTCTCTCTCGGCGTGAGTCCCGGACGATTGGTTGCCGTAGGATACGGTTCTTCAAGACCCTTGGTACCAAATACTTCTGCCGAAAATCGGGCCATCAACCGTCGTACCGAATTCGTCATCATCTCCAAGTAAGTCCCGGCTTTAGCCGCACGAACCCATACCCACCTTTTCGGTCTGATTATTGCTGACCTCTGGCACAGGATAGTCTGCGCCCCATAGCTTTGATGGACGTATCTACGACAGAGTCTGGGAGGTATTGGGGTCTTGTATCCAAAAGGCTTTTTTGTTTTTACTATTTTGCCACGTAGCCATGTTCCTTCAGCACATTCCACTTAGCATGAAACGACTGTTCCTCTTTGTTTGTATCCTGTTCGCAGCTCCGTACCTCAGCGCTCAGACGCGTAGTGATTCGGCACAGATGTATGTGCAGATGATTCAGGAGCCAAAGGCCAATTTTTTCGAAATTCAAGAGGCATTCAACAGGTATTGGACAAATCATGTCCATACAAAACGTGATGGTTGGAAACAGTTCAAACGTTGGGAGTACTTCTGGCAGAGCAGGGTGATGGACGATGGCTCGTTCCCCGACCCCAGCCTGCTTCGCAAAGCTCTGGATGAAAAGAACGCGAAGAAGTTGTCGGCGTCGAGAACAAAGGCCACAAAAACACAAAGCGCCCAAGCGAACTTTACGCTGATGGGACCGAGTTCGGCAATTCCAACCAGTGGAGGGTGCGGGCGATTAACAACCGTGTGTTTTCATCCCACGAACAACAATATCATCTTTGTTGGAACTCCTGCCGGAGGATTGTGGAAGACCACAAACAATGGGGCATCGTGGTCGTCGAACACGGATCAGTTCGCAACTCTGGGTGTGAGTGCCATTGCCATCGATGCGAGCAACCCGTCCACGATGTACATTGGCACCGGCGATCGTGACGCCAGCGATAGTTATGGAACCGGGATCTACAAGTCGACAGATGGCGGTTCGAGCTGGACGAGTACCGGTTTCTCCAACTCTATTCAGAGCTTCGTCATCGTTAACCGTCTTCTTGTTCATCCATCGCAAGGCAACATCTTGATCGCCGCCACAACCGGTGGTATTTACAAGTCTACCGACGGCGGAAATAGTTGGTCGCAAAAGATCTCAGCATCCACCAAGGATATGGTGTTCATGCCAAGCTTCCCTTCGGTAATCTACGCAACGTCAGGCGGTACCATCTACCGTTCGATGAACACCGGAGATAGCTGGTCGGCTCTTTCACCGGGTTTCAGTTCCGGTTCCGTCAACCGCATCTGCCTTGGTGTGTGTGATCAAAACCCGCGCTGTTTGTACGCGTTGTGTTCCAATGCGTCGAACAGTACGTTTTATGGAATCTACCGTTCGCTTGATACCGGGAACACGTGGGCAAACCGAGCATCCACTCCCAACATCCTTGGAGGCAGCAGTAGTGGATCGGATAATACCGGACAAGGTTGGTACGACTTGGCGATGGCCGTTAATCCCGGCGATTCGAATGATGTTTTTGTTGGAGGTGTCAACACCTGGCGCTCTACCAATGGAGGAACGTCGTGGACATGTAAGACCATGTGGTACACCGGCACATCGTTACCATACATTCATGCCGATCAACACGAGATAGCGTATAAACCGGGAACATCGGAGATGTATGTGTGTGACGATGGAGGGTTGTTCAAGACGACAAATTCCGGTACCACATGGACTGATCTGAGCGCCGGTTTACAGAACATGGAATTTTACCGCATTAGCAATTCCGCTCAGAGTGCGTCGAAGGCGATGGGGGGAGCGCAGGACAATGGAACCAACTATTTCAACGGTAGTACCTGGAAGGAAATTTATGGTGGCGACGGGATGGATAACGCCATCGATCAATCGAACGATGCCGTTCTCTATGCCAGTTCACAGTATGGAAATTTTGGTCGCTCCACCAACAGCGGAACAAACTTCTCAACCATCACGCCCTCAGGTCAGGGTGGCGGTGGAGCATGGGTAACTCCCATCACCTTGGACAGTGGCAATAACGTGTACATTGCTTACCGCAATGTGTACATGTCTACCAATCAGGGTTCGGCTTGGACAACAATTGGCTCAAACGTCACTACCAGTGTGGCAACATACATCGACGTTGCCAAGTCGAATCCAAACTACATTGTCGTGGGCAACTCTTCGCAATTGTACCGCACTACCAACGGCGGAACGACGTGGACCAGTATCAAGGGCACCCTACCGAGTAATATTAGTCGAGTTGTTATCCATCCTCTCGGACCGGATACCATTGTCGCCACGATGAGTTCGTGGTCGAGCGGAAACAAAGTCTTCAAAAGCACAAACGGCGGTAGTTCGTGGACCAATATTTCCGGTTCGCTACCAAATGTGCCCGTCGATTGCGCTCTGTACGAGGGCAACACGGCGAATGGCTTGTACATCGGCACTGACATTGGTGTGTATTATAGAAACAATCTGATGAGCGATTGGGTCAGCTTCGACGATGGCTTACCTAACGTTCGAGTGAACGACCTGGAGATGTACACTCCAACATCCAAACTGCGAGCAGGAACCTACGGTCGTGGAATGTGGCAAGGCGATCTCTATAACGATGGTCCGCATGCGCAAATGACAGCTTCGCGACTTACCATCTGCGCCGGGGATACGCTAACGCTGCACGATGTGTCAACCAACAGCCCAACATCACGCCAATGGCTGTTACCCGGTGCAACACCATCGACTTCCACAAGCGC
The DNA here is from genome assembly GCA_039810585.1 of Chlorobiota bacterium. GTDB lineage: Bacteria > Bacteroidota > Ignavibacteria > Kapaibacteriales > NICIL-2 > JBBATK01. Next base: position 13,682 of record JBDHXF010000026.1, on the reverse strand, counting down.
CAATCCGGTGGTTAGTTATGCTACAGCGGGTCAATACTCTGTCACTCTCATGGTGTACAATGGTTTTGGGAGCGACACCGTTGTCAGCACCAACTACATTAATGTTCTCTCTGTTCCAACGGCGTCGTATAGTGCAACGAAAACTACCGCGTGTACCGGTGACAGTATCGTGTTGACAGGACCGGCATCGATGGCATCCTATCATTGGTCGACAAACGACACAACGCAAAGTATCGTCTTGCGCAACGCAGGTAACTACAATATTCAGTTAACGGTGGTCGCCCCAAATGGTTGTCCGGCTACGTCTGCATCGCAGTCGTTCACCCTGTATGCTTCCCCCACAACCACGATTTCCGGAGACACTATTGTGTGTGCCGGTTCTGACGGAAGCTACCATATTTCTGCCACCACACCGGGGAGTGTGTATCGTTGGTTCAAACCAAGATCTTCTTCAACACCGAGTGATAGCATTTCATCTGCCTACACCGTGCACTGGCCAAACGCCGGTCGCGATACGATTCATCTGCGTGAAACAAATGTCAACGGATGCAGTGTAGATCGCTTGCTGCCGGTTATCATCGGCGCTATTCCTAGCTTTACCATTAGCGGACCGGTGACAACCTGTGTAGCAAAGACGCAGAATTACAGTTGTTCAGCATTGCCGTCCGGTGCTACAATCGAGTGGTTCACGCCGCATAACGGTAGCATTGTAGGCGCCAACAACAACACTTCCGGCGTCAACATCAATTGGAATCATTCAGGAGCGGATACTGTTCGAGCAACAGTTACATCGTCGCTTGGCTGTACATACAGCTTCGGTTTTCCTATCAACATCCTCAATGTTTCCGCGGTGCAGATTAACGGCGAACAACGCGTTTGCCAGGGTTCCACACATAACTATACCGTAGCGTTTGACAGTAGTGTGAGTTATCAGTGGGTCGTCCCAAATGGTTCATCGATTCAAAGTGGCGCCGGTACCAACACCATAAGTGTCGTGTGGGGCGCAGCAGGACAGGACAGTATTCGATGCACCCTAAGTTCTGCCGCTGGTTGCTCTGCCACTTCGTCGTTTGGTGTCAGCGTGGTGCCACTACCCAGTCCCTCCATTTCGGGCGCTGATGCTGCCTGTGTGGGTTCATCTCAAACCTATGCCGTGGCACAGAACGCCGGCAATAAGTATGCGTGGAAGCGGCCACGTTTGGGAACGACGAGCGACACAGCTTCCGCTGCAGTGCACCTAAACTGGCTTCAGTCTGGGGTTGATACACTGGTTGTTGTAGAAACAACACCCGAAGGGTGTAAGAATAATAAGTCGTATGTAGTTCATGTAGCTGCTCAACTTCATCCACAAGTAAACGCGTCCTCCGGAACCACTCTTTGTGTAGGCGATACAGTGCACTTGGCAGTTGCTAATTCCTACAGTAGCTACTCCTGGCAGCGGAATGGCCAAGGGGTGGGAAGCAATGAGGCGCGTTTAGAGGTAACGGAAGACGGCTCCTACAGTGTGCTCGTGAGCAGTGGCAATTGTTCCGGATCGTCGGATACCGTGGCGGTGAATTTTTATTCCGCGCCGGCTACGCCGTCGCTCTCTCAACAAGGTTCCACCTTGCATTGTGAACAAAGTGCGGTGAGTTATCAATGGTTTGTGGACAATGTCTTGATAAGTGGAGCAACCGATCAGGATTACAGCGCAGTGGCGGCTGGAAACTACTGTGTGGAGCTTGTCGATGTGAATGGATGCCGCAGTCCTAAGTCTTGCATTGACTACGTGGTTGGTGTAAGCGACGATGTTGTTGATGAGAGCTTGGTTGTTTTGGAACCGAATCCCACGCATGATGTCTTTCGCATTAAGAGCACGATGAGTATCGAGTCTGCATGTACCATCACAGTGTTTGATGAAACGGGTCGCTTAGTGTACCGAACAACGATGCACAGCAACCAGGAACTGAATGCCCTCCGCATCGACATGCGAGCCTTTAGTGTTGGGGTGTACAATGTACAATTACAGTTTGATGGTCGGCATACCATCCATCGCGCCCTGGTTCATCACTAGTGCGCAGCGTTGTTTATCGTACCTGAGAAATATTACGACTACTCTCGTAGGCAACGACACAAGGAAAGCCTGCGTTGGTAGGCAACTTGGATCCAGAGTAGAATTCAAGAATGTTGTGATCACAAAAAAACCGGGCATGACCCGGTTTTTTATTGTCTTATCATTTGTGCACGAGTTGAGCTAATTCGTGAATGTGTGTTTTACACATCGACGTAGAAGAAACGGTAGCCTCAGGTCTCTACTACTTAACTCTCTCGACGGTCATTTCCACGCGTTCTACTGGTCGATCATGTTCATCTCGTGAGAGAGTAGAGATGGAGTCGACCACTTCCATTCCGCTAATCACCTGGCCAAAAACCGTGTAGTGTTCATCGAGATTGGGCAATGCGTCCAGACAGATGTAGAATTGCGAAGTGGCACTGTTGATGTCATCTCCGCGACGTGCTGCCGCAACGGTACCCCGAAGGTGGTGCGCTTGATTGAACTCAGCGGGAATTTTTCGTTGTGTGGAGTCTCCGCGACCCCAGCGTTCGCGAGGCTCATGTTTTGTGTTGGGATCTCCACCTTGAATCACAAAGTCCGGCACGATACGATGGAACAGAGTGCTGTCGTAAAAGTGGATACTCACCAAGCTATCGAAGTTCCGCACTGTTTTCGGAGCGTGTTTTGGATCCAGTTCGATAACAATCGTTCCAAGTTTTTCACCGGCAACATTAACGTGAATGGCGTATTGCGGCTTCGTCTGTAAATCGATAGGTGGAAAGGTTTTTTGTTCCGGAGTTGACGACTGTGCTCCGGCGTACGACGTTGCGATAAAGCACGTCAACGCCAGGCACACCATAAGGTTTAGCTTCATGAGTACTGTGGAGTGTGTGACATGGTGGTGAATGCAAGACCAACGAGATCACAAACACTTAGTGTTTGTGACCCTTGTGATCATCGTGTCCGGTATCGGGCAATTTCTCTACGTGCATCTCAATCTTCTTCAGCGGATTGTCGCGTGAGTCACGTGGTGCGTTCACTACTTTATCTGCTACATCCATACCTTCCACTACTTCACCATAGACTGTGTATTGGTGATCGAGGAAACCGGCATCTGCAACGCAGATAAAGAACTGTGATGTTGCACTATTGGGATCGCTAGTACGAGCGGCCGATATAATACCACGTGCATGGTGAACATCGTTGAATTCGGCCGGAACGGCTTTCTGACCCGGCATTCCGCCTCCCCAGCGCTCACGTGGTTGATCCTTGGATGAAGGATCGCCTCCTTGAATCATGAATCCCGGAATCACGCGATGGAAAGCGAGACCGTTGTAGAACCCAACCTTCACTAAACTGTCGAAGTTGGCGGCGTGCTTCGGCGATAAGTCCGGCGCGATTTCCAGAATCATTGTACCCAGTGTTGCACCGTCTTGCGTTACCGTCATTTTGTACCGCGGTCTGTGTACATTCTTAGGATTGGGGATAAGACTTTTATGCGTTTCGGCTGCCGCTGCCGGCTTGCCCTTTGGAGTGTTTCCTGCTTCGGTCATAGAGATTGCAATTAGGAACGTAAGAAAAAAAGTGAGTGATTTTATCATCGCTAGAAAATAAGAAGTTGATACTGTGAATAATGACGGGATATTGACTTTCTTGAGAACGCGTTCTACACGTGCGTCAGGTAGCGAGAGCAATGGTGCTCGTGTGTACGTACACGTCTGCCCTGCAGGTAGTACGACGTATTGAATCAATCGTCTAGTATACTCTTTACCTCACCGATTTTGACGACCAAGTTCTGTTGACCCGGAGCTGCCAACAAGTTTGGACCCTGTTCAATTCGTAAGCGAATTTCTGAGTTCTTGGCTGCCGAAAAAAACCGCTTCAGCTCCTCAATACGCGTGTCGTATAGATGCGGATCTACTTCAAGGAATTGTTGCGCTTGGGTTTCTGGCTGCACCTCGGGAGCTGCGTTTTTTGCGCCCTTTGCGTGCTTCTTCGAACTTTTCACAGTCTTTGCTGGTGGCGGAGGGAGCGGTGGATTTTGTTCTTGGTTCAACATCACCACAATTTGTAGCTCAACATTTTCCTTGAACGTTTCCAGTAATGCATTGAGTTGATTTCTTGAGTTTACAGCCAGGGTGCTCTGTCCGGGTTCGAAGGCACAGAGACGGGCTAGCTCGTCGCCTTGACTGATTTGATGAACTTTATAGTTGTGCGTCTCTGTGTGGAATTTGTTCGTCGGTTCGATGACTATCGTATCCGTCTTTCTCAAGATGAAGTACGATGAGAGAATAACAGTGTACGAATCGCCGGAGGTTAGAGGCTGGAGATATGTTCCACGTTTGTCGATCTTGGTGCTGATTCGTTTACCGCTTTTGTGCGCGATAAACACGATTTCATATTCCTTTTCGATAGGTCGGCCGGTTGCCGCATCCGTTACGGTTCCACTCACATTGATAGTGGCGTTTTGAGCAAACGTACTTGTCGCGCCCAGAAAGAGGACGACCAAGCCTAATACGGTTATAACTCTACTCATGACTTCCTTTCTCCAGAAATTCGAGATATCATAGCGTCAATTCCTCCTCGAAACGCCGGTGTCTGGCGAGAGAAGGCATTGAGGGTGGTTGCGTAGTCGAGAGCAGAATTTACATCCATCTCATTGATATGAACAAGGAGTTTTTTCGTAAGCTCAATAGAACTACCGGGATGTTTAGACAGTTCTTCCGCCAAATTGTTGACACTTTGCTCAAGTTCTTCAGATTTGACCACTTGATAGACCAATCCGCTCTGGTGTGCTTCGTGGGCACTCATCAAATTGGCGCGCAATAACATGTGTCTTGCTCGGTTTTCACCAACTTTACGCTGGGCGTACACTCCAACAATTGCCGGTACAAAACCAATAGCGACCTCGGTGAAACCCAATCTGGCGGTTTCTGCGGCTACGATGTAGTCACAAACCGTTGCCAACCCACATCCTCCTGCTATGGCATCTCCATGCACTTTCGCGATGGTAATCTTTGGAGAGCCATAAATCAGCTGGAAACAGTCTTTCATGAATTGCGAATCGTAAAGGTTGGCCATAGGATCCGATTCGCGAATCTGCTGGAGATACTTCAAATTAGCGCCGGCACAAAAGGCCTTTCCCTCCGCCTCTATCACCACAACTCGTATTTCCGGGTTTTCATTTATGCTACGCATTGCATCGGCTATCGACTGGAGCATTTCCGGTCCTAGTGCATTGCGTGTTTGTGGACTACAAAGGCAGAGACGGGCGATTGACCCTTGAATATTCGTACTAACCATAGCGACTGTGTGTTTGTGGATATCTTGGGGAAGAACTAGGGTGATTTCTACCCCGATCTTTCCACAAAATTGTGGAAAAAGTAGGGATTTCCTGTGTATTAATGTTTGTCAGACGTTGTCCTACAGTGCAAAACGACTTTTCACAAATCCTATCAAAAGCCTGTGTGGATTTCTTTTTTCTCTATCTCGAGTGTTCTCAATCCACTACGTCGTTCTACACATTTCCACAGGATATATTAGAGATAAGGAAATAGAATGAAAGAAGAAGATAGTATATATATGGTAGACCGTGCGTCGACTGCCTGCCTCTTCGAACTCGATCGTGGTCTCGATTGTTGAGGGCCTGTTTGCGACAGCTCGTCCCGTTTACCGGGAAATGGTCCTGATCTCTGATTGGGTTCTTTCAGATTGGGTTATGTATTGAGCTTTCTCGTGAGGACTTTTCAATTCTTGCTGCCTTCGGCATCTCACACTCCACGTTCCACTCACCCTCCACGTTCCGCCTTCGACTTTTTGCCTCGTTCGTTGCTCCTTCCACCTGTTAGCTTGAACGTACTAAAGTCACTCGAGGTCTGTCGAGTCTACCATCTGGTGTATAGTTTCACGTGTGACATCAATCTTGTGTTGTAGCTGTACGGGGAATTTATGGAGAATCCTAGACCACTCTGGTTTGGAAGGTCGGTAGACACTGTGATCATTATTCTTGAAAGTCTAGTGTCCGACTGTTAGCGACTTGGATTTTTTAGCACTATCCACACTAAGATTTTGACAAATAGAGCGTGAGGATAGAGATATCGGTAGCTGAGATACCTGAGATGCGAGAAGCCTGACCGATTGTTTCCGGTCGTATGCGTTTGAGTTTTTGTCGTGCTTCGGTCGAGAGCGACTTTACGGCGTCGTAGTTGAAGTCGTCGGGGATTGGTTTGCGCTCCGACTTCATGAAGGTCTGAATATCGCGCTCCATTCTCTTGATATAACCTTCATACTTAATGTCGAACGAGACTTTCTGAATTGTAGTCAGTTCAATTTCCCGATCAAGAGTCTGTTTACTCAGCTCTAAGAGGCTGTCGAGTTCAAATTCCGGGCGTTTTACGAGCTCTGCGAGCGTTCTCCATTCGAAATTTTGATTGTTGTTAGATGTATTGCTTCCCACTTCGCTATCCACACTATTTTCAACAGACTGTGGAATTGGGACGCGTGTAGTGTTGCAAAAATCACGTAAGTATCTTTTATTATTAGAGTTAACACTATATTTTTCAAATAACTTATCGTTGATAAGTCCTAGAGCGTGTCCTTTATCCATAAGTCGTTCATCTGCATTATCTTGTCGCAGTAGCAATCGATATTCGGCAAGGGAGGTAAAAATGCGATACGGTTCTTCTGTATTCTTGTTGACGAGGTCGTCGATGAGCACTCCGATATAGGATTCGGATCTTGATAACGTGAAACGTTCTCGTCCGAATATTTTATGAGCGGCATTTATACCGGCAATTAAGCCCTGTGATGCAGCTTCCTCATAACCTGATGTACCGTTTATCTGACCGGCGAAAAAAAGTCCGCCAATCGCTTTGGATTCCAGACTGTGTTTCAGTTGGTATGGGAAGAAGAAGTCGTACTCTACAGCATATCCCCAGCGTTGCACTTCACAACGTTCTAAACCCGGTATGGTGTGTAATGCACGAAGTTGTATTTCCTTGGATAAACTGGTGGAGAATCCATTGACGTACACCGTGTCTCCGAAATACGATTCCGGCTCGAGTACTATCTGATGCGAGTCCCTTTCTGCGAAGCGCGATATTTTATCTTCGATAGACGGACAATAACGTGGACCAGCACCTTGAATTCGTCCACTATACATCGGGGAATCCGCAAATCCCTGCTGTAATATCTCGTGCGTGGCAGAATTTGTGTGTGACATGTAACAGCACAAGGTGTTTTTTACACGAACAGTACGACATGAAAATGGTTGTGGCGTTTCGTCTCCCGGCGTTTCCTCTGTTTTGGGGTAATCAACAGAGGCGGAATATATCCTCGGTGGTGTTCCGGTTTTAAGCCTTCCTCGTTCTAAACCATAGCTGGCGAGAAGATCTGATATCGATGTCGTAGCATTTTCCCCTATTCTACCTCCACTGGAGTTTTCTTTTCCGGTGTGTAAGACTCCATTCAGGAAGGTACCTGAACATAGGATAACAGTTTTACACTCTATGTGTTCGCCTGATTTTGTGCGTAATCCTTGGATTGCATCGCCGGAAATCAGTATTTCAGTGGCTATATCAGGGTGCACATCGAGGTTTGTGGTCGAAAAGAGAAGATTTTGAGCGTATAAGGGGTACAATTCTTTATCGTTCTGTGATCGTGGAGACCAAACTGCCGGTCCCTTTGAACGATTGAGCATCTTGAACAACAAACCGCTTCTATCTGCAATAAATGGCATCTGACCACCTAAGGCATCAATCTCTTTCACGAGATGCCCTTTTGCACTCCCGCCTATAGATGGATTACACGAAAGCCGTCCGATACTATGCAGTTCTTGGCTCAGAAGAAGTGTCTTAGACCCAAGCCTGGCTGCAGCGACGGACGCTTCTATACCTGCGTGTCCCCCGCCAATAACTACAACGTCATATGTATTAGAGTGGAATCTCTTCGTAGTCACGAGATTTTTGGTGTTGTAAACAATGGACATGTATTTCAAGCGCGCGCGCATTTGAGAATGTGTTTGCACACATGGGAAAATAGCAAAACGGTCCAGACCCGGCTGAATTTCAGATCAAGTTTCACGTGAAACGAATATGTGCAAGCTATGTGATAGCTTCAAGAGTTCAGTCTATAGAGCCGGCGTGTTCCACGTGAAACACTACTTACCTATGCAAAAACTCGAGAAAATCCTATTCAGTATCTCCTCGCTCACATTCTCGCCTACTATTTCTCCCAGAAAATCAATGCCCTGGCGCAACTCGTAGGCAACCAGTTCTGAAAAGTCGCCCTGCTCTATCGCCGTTCGTGCTCTCGTTAGTGAATCGCTACATCGTTCAAGTAGCTCCAACTGTCTTTGATTAAGGAGAGCTTCCTTTGCAGGCTCAGTAGCTTCACGCGCTTTTGAAACAAGTAGAGCCTTTAATGCATCGACACCATCTGAAGTCACGGCTGACAGAATCACGCTAGCTGTTTCTATTTGTGTGGCATTTGCGTATGCAGCTCTGACAGCAACTTCATCTATCAAATCACTTTTGTTCTGAGCCAAAACAAAGAATTTCTCAGGAAACTTAGATTGTAATTGAGCCAGCAAGGGCATAGAATGTCCGAAGCCAAGACTAAGGTCATTTACGACGACGATGCACTCTGCATCCGAAGCGACCTGATTGCTGAGCGACACACCAATTTCTTCAATGCTATCGCCTGTCTCTCTAATGCCGGCAGTGTCATTCAGTACGATCGAGTGACCGCTCCAGACAACGAGCTCGCGGATGTAATCTCGGGTCGTACCTTCTGTGTCATGAACGATGCTACGGTTGTGCCCTACTAAGTTGTTAAATAGCATAGACTTACCGGCATTTGGGTAGCCAAGAACACTCACGGAGTAACCGTTGCGCAGGATAGTAGACGAGGCAAAAGACTCCGCATAACGGTGGCAAAGAGCCAAAGTAGAATCAATCTGCTTCGTGATACGGTCTCTCTCGACAAACTCAACGTCCTCATTGGCAAAATCGAGCTCCAACTCGAGCAGAGCACAGGCATCCAACAGTTGCGAACGAATTTGCGTGATGTTGTCGCGAAACACCCCTTGTAGTTGTTTTGCGGCAATACGTGCACTGGCTGAAGATGAGGAGTGAATGAGATCTGCGACGGATTCGACCTGTGTGAGGTCGATTTTACCATTCATGAACGCTCTCTTCGTAAACTCCCCTGCTGTAGCATGTCGAACGCCTTGCGCGAGAATGGCATTAATGACCATTGAGGGCATCACGGAGCCGCCATGACAGGAAATTTCAACTACATCTTCTCCGGTATACGACTTTGGACTCTTGAAAACCGAGATCAGCACTTCATCTCGAACACTGTCGTCGTCTCGATCTACCCGCAGGTGGCCATAATGTATGGTATGACTCGGTGCCTGGGATATTTTTGTGTTAGAGTCAAACAATTGATCGATAGTATTGAAGGCTTGCGAACCGGAAATGCGAACAACAGCAATTCCGGCTACTCCGGGAGCTGTGGCCAAGGCGCATATAGTATCGAAGTCACTCATTGAGAGGTGTAATGGACGAATTCAGAAGAGAGAAGCGCAAGTACGGAGACAGTGAAATCCTTCACTACAAATATGCGGAATGTGATTCTACCAATGATCTGGGTCTACGCTTAGCTGCACAAGAAGCAAAGACGATTATCGCGCGCAGTGATTATCAGCGACGCGGTCGTGGCACGCGAGGAAGAATATGGAAGAGTACGGCAGCGAAGAATCTATGTCTCTCCATAGCTCTACACAGACCACAGTGGACACAGCACTTTAGCGACTACCAATTTCTCAGTTGTCTGGCCGTGCTCTACTCGCTTCGGGATCATTTGCCACACGCATCGTTGCGAATCAAGTATCCGAACGATATCATTGCACGTGTTGACGACGATTGGAAGAAGATTGCCGGTATACTGGTTGAGACTGAAATTCAAGCGCAACAAGTATTAGTGTGTGTCTGCGGAATCGGTGTGAATGTTCTCGATGCTCCTATAGATCTGGACTCCGGTCGCGAAAGCGCATGCAGTGTGTCTCAACTTGTAGCTCAAGAGAACCAGGGAAAGACTTCCGACCTCATTGATATGTTGGATGCGAATGTCATTGACACCATCGAGCAAGGTATCTGCTCACACTTCTTTCAAATCATCCAACACAAAGCGGATGACATCTGGGCCGATTGGAAGACAGAGTTGGATATTGAACACCTAATCCTTGAACACGTCCACAGTGAAACAAAATACATGTGCCAACACATAGAGCGCAGCGGCATCATGCACATTCAGCAAGACAATGGAGAGGATCCTCGTACCATTGACTCCTTGAGAGAATTTCGACTACACATCAAAGAGTAGATTTGGAGCGGACTTTGGGCAGACGCGAGTTGCAAACACAGCAAACCATACGCTCATCTAACACAGAAAAACAATGGCAGCACAACGAATGATAGCAATCGATATCGGGAACACAGAGATCAAGATTGCGGATACGCGAAAGGTGATGCGCATAGCGACGAGAGAGTTGCTCGACGCGGCAAGCAACAAAAGCGGGAAGAATACCTTAGAAGAACTGCAGCAAAAGATTGAACGTTTTTGTGCCGGCGACACCGCCACTCTGGTTGGTATATCCAGCGTACATCCCAAGGCAGAGAGAGCTATTCGTCCATTGCTCAAACATTGTAGTGTTCTCACGATCGACACTCTACTAGACACGCGATCTAATCCTCTTCGCAGAGTGCTGTCAACGGGTACAGGGAACGATAGAATTCTTGGCTGCGTCGCAGCCCTGTCGATGTTTAGAGCACCGCTTATAACGGTAGACTGCGGAACGGCTACAACAGTAAACCTTGTCAATCAAACAGATGAGTTTGCAGGAGGGTTCATCATGCCGGGCGTGGATACTCAACTCAACTCACTTGCGAGGGCAACAGCGGCATTGCCGCCTGTGAATAAGAAGGGCACCTTACGAATTCCGGGACGTACAACGGAGCAAGCGATGAGGGCGGGTGTGCTGGTGGGAACGGCAGGGGCGGTGGCCAAATGCGTGCGAATGTTGGAGAAGACAGTCGCCCAGAGTTGTACAGTGGTCCTCACGGGAGGCAATGCGGCATTGATATCCACATTGGTGCAAAACGATGTGGAATGTTCGCACGTTCACGATCTCGTCCTCCTCGGTATTTTGCATCTCTTGAAATGCTATAACAAGGATGTTTATGGTAGCGATAGCCCTTCACGGAGGAGCAGGCGATCGATTGAAGGAAAAGACCTCAAGCCAACTGGAAAGAGAGCTCAAAGAAGGAATTGACGGAGCGTTGCAAGCAGGGTACGAGGTGTTGAGAAAGGGTGGACATTGTATAGACGCTGCTGAGAAAGCAGTGATGATGCTTGAGAATTTCCCTTCGTTCAATGCAGGTGTCGGAGCGGCACTGAACAACAAAGGTCAAGTGGAGTTAGATGCCGGAATCTGTGAAGGAGCACTTCGACGGACCGGGGCAGTGTGTGGAGTCAGGACTATTAAGAGTCCTATTCAAGCCGCGCGTTTTGTGATGGAGCAAACCAAGCAAGTGTTATTTATGGGAGAGGCAGCAGAAGCGTTGGCGCAGGATGCCGGATTTAAGATGGTAGAGAACTCCTACTTTATCACTCCCGAGGTCTTTGCCAAATACGAGAATGATTTGATTGAATGGGGACGTAGCAGTTGCCACGATGGAAATGAAAAAGTGGTGTTGGGTACCGTGGGGGCTGTGGCACTTGATGCCAATGGTAACGTCTGTTCGGCCAACTCTACGGGCGGAATTATGCACAAACCGGCCGGCCGCGTTGGGGATACGCCCATTTGTGGAGCTGGCATGTACGCACTGAATGGAGCCGGCGCTGTGGCTTGTACGGGTCACGGAGAGTTTTTTGTACGCACAAGTGCAGCGTATGAGGCAGTGCGAAGAATGCGGGGTGGAGAGAACATCGACACCGCATTGCAGGCAGTGCTGAAGGATATTAGCTCACTCGGGGGCCGAGGAGGGATGATAGCGGTAGACGCTCAAGCGAGAGTGAGTATGCAATTCACTACAACATCCATGGTGCGGGCATCGATAGACGGACAGGGCAAGCGAAGAGTAGAAATTTGGTAGAATTGGATTTCGATGCGCCACGATGGTAGACGGGAAGCGACCGGTCGGCCGCGGGAATATTCAATACTATTGTATCTTGCGCCAAAGTGTCTGTCTAAGCAACGCACACGAATCGCCTCCGGCACGTGAATACAGCAAACGGATCAACACGAGCTAAACTTCGGACCGTACAGTTAGCCGCTGTGATATTTCTTACAATATCCGGTGGTCCGTATGGTCTGGAACCATTGCTAAACAGCGTAGGTTCCGGCGGAGCTATGATGCTTCTTTTGTTGACACCCTTGTTATGGGATGTTCCCACCATCCTGACCGTCCTCGAACTCAATAGCATGATGCCGGTTACCGGAGGCTACTACCAATGGGTAAAGCGAGCATTGGGTCTTCGATTTGCATGGTTTGAAGGACTCTGGACTTGGTTCTACACCTTCATCGATCTGGCCATCTACCCGGTGTTGTTTGTAGAATATCTCAGCTTCTTCTATCCCGAGGCCAAGGTATTCAAGATTCCGATTTGTCTGCTGATCATTTGGTCTAGCGCGCTGTTGAATATTCGCGGCGTGGTACCGGTTGGCAGAGTCTCAGAGATTCTCGGTATCATGATCCTTGCACCTTTTGCAATTATGGTGGTTGCCTTCTTTGGCACCTTTAGTGGTATCTACCATTTTCCCACTCCGTCCATTCAAGGACTCAGTATTCCGGCGTTGGGTATGGGCTTTTACACGATCATGTGGAATTTCCTGGGCTGGGATAACGTTACCACCTACGCCGAAGAAGTGAACCACCCTATCAAAGCCTATCTGAAGTCGGTAGGAACTGCGTTTCTTGCCATCTTCGTTGTGTATACCCTCACCATCTTTGTAGCGTCGCAATCGGGAATAGACTATAGTGCTTTGGAAAGCTCCGGATTTCCCTTGCTCGGAACTATGATCGGTGGTCACTGGCTTGGTTCACTCATTGCCTTCGGCGGCCTGGCTAGCACGCTGGGACTCTATTCGGGAGTTTTACTGTCTGTATCGCGCGTACCCAAAGTGATGGCGGACGATCAACTCCTTCCTGAACAATTGCACCGCGAACACAAAACCTATGGCACGCCGTACATTTCGATCATCACCTGCAGTGTAGTGGTAAGCATCATGATCATGCTCAAGTTTGAGGAGCTGCTGATCATGGATGTGATTGTCTACGGCGCCGCGCTCTTTCTCGAGTTTATTGCACTCATCGTCCTTCGCAAACACTATCCAGATGAGAACCGTCCCTTCCGCATTCCGCTCAACACTCCACAGCTCTGGCTGATGATACTCTTTCCATTTGCAGTCTACGTTATTGCATTGGTTGGAACGATTATGTCACCCCAAAAAGATAACGGCGGCATCTGGTTACCGGTCGTCTTGTCTGTTGTTGCCCTTGCCCTTGGTCAAATTCTCTGGTCCATTATCGTATGGCGCAGACCACAATTGCGAGAGCTGGCAAAGACTAATCACCCGCAAGTC
>JBDHXF010000025.1:0-54877 GCA_039810585.1 Chlorobiota bacterium | reverse complement strand
CCAGGATTATCTAAATTGTCAGCTGGAGACCAACGCCAATTTGATCCACCTTCTACTGACAGTTGAGTAAACGTTCCTTTGCAAACCACGACACTGTCTGAAATATGTAAGACAGGACGTGCTAGGGCATGAACCTGAACTGTCTTTGCTATGCGGCACGATTGAAATGTTGCGGTACACGTATATGTGGCATCTTGATTAACATGAAGTACTGGATTCGCTGAGTGACAATCATCTAGACCAGTCGAGGGCGACCACTCACAGCTTCCTGCACTATCCAACTGGGCGTGGAGTCGAAGATCGCCGTTTAAACAACACTTCACGACCGAATCCGTACGGATGGACATCGAATCGACAACTCTAATTCTTAACGATGCATCAAAATAATAGACTATACCAAAGCCTATCAACTGCCACGCAGATCCTTTAAACGTCAACGTACAGGTTGAATCGACCTTAAAGTCGCACATCAACGTGTCATAGGCAATTTGTTTATTGCCAATACTAAAGGAAGGGGTCACTTGCCCAAGCGTTAGCCCATTCACTAAATGTGCACGAAGCGAATCACGAATATCTATATGAACAGAAGTTCCTCTAAGTAACGTGGTATCCTGGCCAATACGAAATGAAACATGATAGACATCAGGCGGACACTTTGTCTCTGCTTGAGGATTTAGCCCGTTCGCAAGAGCTGAAAATGTCGATAGTGTAGGTACAATGAGGTAAAGCAGAATCTTCATCAGTGGGCGAAATGTAGAAGACAGGATGTTTGCTCTCATGCTTTTAGTAGACATGTTGAACTTTCACGGCATCCGGATCAAGAATCACATGCGTGATGCTCAATCTGCAGGGCGAAATATCGGGAGAACACCTCAAAATGCAAGCGTTTTACTGAATACTTTCATTGCCTCACGCATAAACACAGCAAATTCGGCGTGCGATTCACCATCCCAGGTCATAAATCGCGGATCGTCCACGTAGAGTTGTCCCAAGCCGGCATATTGATCCGCCTGAGGATCGGTTTCGGTGCTAGTGCCCCAGAATGCGCGAGTGACATCATAATGCTCGCGAATGAGATCCTGTACGGCTTGTGAGTGCGGATTGGCGTCCTTGAGCTTGAACAGTGTGTTTCGCAGCTCCTTTTGTTTTGCTACCAGAGCTTGTAAATGTTCCTTGCTCAATTTCTTGAGTGCACCTTCGGAGCGCTGCACTGCTTCTTTGCCGTAGCGAACGACAGCTTCCTGGCGAATGGCTTCGGCTTGCGGACCAAAGCCTTGGTATAAATCTTCGGGTGTAGGCATGGTATTGTTCTCCAATGATAAGAGAGTCTGTTGAATAGTCTGCAGCAGCACATTTAAGCGATCACGTCGGTGCTCGAGTTCACGCGCGTGTTTGTGCAATGCGCTGATGCGGTCGAAGTCAGGCGCATCAAGGATGCATCGAATTTCCTTCAGAGGCACGTCCAGCTCTCGATAGAATAGAATGTGCTGGAGTTTGGCAAGATCCTTCTCTCCATACAGTCGATACCCGCTTTCGCTGCGCTCTGATGGCACGAGTAATCCAATGCGATCGTAATGGTGCAGTGTGCGCACACTTACACCGGCAGCATCCGCGAGACGTTGTACAGTCAGGTAATTCATGGTGCGTCCGTAGTGGTACGACGCAAACATAGACTATGACCCAAGGTGAGGGTCAAGCGGAAAATTGAAGTCGGTGAAAATTTATCAGAGTGTGGGGCAGAAAATTTTCTGACGCTACATGCAATGATCGTTATTCATCTGGGATCCCGTCGTTGGACGGAACAGATAATAAAGTGCTTGGACGAAACTCTTCCCTATGAGCTTTTCTTGTGTTGAATTTCCCAGAGCATGGCATATTTGAGGAATACGTGAAGCCAGGTGCTGACGCATGCTAAGAGACCGGGAATACCGTCGAGCAAGGCGCCACGAAGGATTCCCATTTTAACAAAAGCGATGCAGGGATTGAGAAAGAGATTGAGTGCGGAAAAACGCTTTCCGCGCGATGCGTAGTTCTCGGCTCCGATTCGTGCATACCAGAGAGTTTTCTCGAAGTGGTGTCGGATACTGGTGTAGGAATAATGCATGAGCCAGCCCTTGAGCACACGTTGCGGCAGTGCCTGACATTGAATCATGTCGTGACCATTGATACTAACGATATGCGGTTGGGCGCTGCGTGGAACAAGACGAAGATGCACATCCGGTTGCCAAGCGTGTTCGAGAGCGCGTCCGAGATACACGGTGCGACGTCTCACAAGAAATCGACCCGCTTCGTTGCGCGCCACCACCTGGGCGATGTCATCGATCATCAATGCGTCCGGGAACTCATCGCAGTCCAAACTAAGAATCCACTCCTGCGTGCATTTATCGAGCATGGATTGCTTTTGGGCGACGAGACCTTTCCAGTCCTCAATAAATACCATCGCGCCAAATTGACGACAATACTCTGCCGTTTCGTCCGTTGTGGACGAGTCTACCACCACCACAATTTCATGAGCCAGATGCTGCACTAAAGGCAAAAGCTTGCGAAGATTCTGTTCTTCGTTTTTGGCAATAATGGCAATGGAGAGTGTCGACATGTGGCGTTGAATCTGGATGCACCTAAAGTGCAAAATAGACAGGAAACAGGCTTTTTACTGTCGGGCAGGTGCTTTATAGTGGCGAGCCGCTATGGGGTACGAAGATCTGAATAGGACCGAAGCACCTGAATATGTGGCTGATGATTGTGAAAGAATTTATGCTAATTTATCGTCGCACCTAATGCGGTCGGCTGTTCACACTATAATGAGGATACGATGAAAACACTATTGTCACCTCTGGTCATTTGTCTTTGCCTCGCGTCTGGCCTTTGCATCAATCGAGCGACTGCTAGCGAATCAAATACCGGCAACCAGCAGTCTACTGCAGCCAAACCAAGTATCATTGTCAAAAAAGTAGTCCTACAATATTTGCCGCCGCCGCCAATCACTGAGCCCGCACCAACACCTCCGCCGCCACCCGCAGCTCTGACGAGTAGTCCAAAGGGTTCCGCGGCTGACGAGATAGCTGCAAGCGGCGCACCGATGGTAACGACACCGGACGGCAAGCCCGCTGTCTATGATTACGATCCTGCGAGTGGTTCACTCAGAATTAGCGCGGCACCAGAGGGTTTTACGGTTCAACCGCCGGCTGCACGTCAAGCACTTCCTCCGTCAATGAAAACTATTCCTCTGCAAACACGTGTGGTGACGAGTGACGGCATTGAGCTCGAGGGCGCCATTGCAACCTTTGCACCATCGGGCACCATCGTGCATGTGGCAGAAGGTGGAGTGTTGGATATGACGGCGCGTAAGACTGACGATGAAACGGTATTTGTCATCCACCCGGGCTACGAGTTGTTTGAGGGCACCATCAGTTCCAGTAACAACCTGGTGGTTCGCTCCATCAAAGACGCTGCCAGCGCAGAGCGCTTTGCTGCATTGCCGGAACTGCAAAAGATCCTCGAAACCTGCCGTCCCAAAACCATCGAGCAAATCAAGGAAGCCGACAAGGATGCTGACGGCGATGATGATGACGACGCTCCCGCCAAGCAAAGCTCGACAATGGCAGCCATGATGTCGGGCGATCTGGTGATGAAACTCAACGTTCTTCCCAATCCCGCACAAGATCAGGTTGCCGTTCAATACACGCTTTCTGCAGAATCCAAAGTGATGATCGAGCTCTTCCGCATGGAAAATGGTCAGCGTGTTGTCCTTCAGGACTTCGGCACCAAGCCTGCCGGTACAAACGAAGTCACCTTGCCACTCTCCGGTCTCAGCTCCGGCACGTACATGGTTCTGCTCCGCTCTTCAAGCTGTCAGTACGCCATGAGCAAGTTTGTGAAGCAGTAAATGCACTAACTGCCTCCTCATGTTTCACAGAGCATCTGTGAAAGACTTCGTTGAGGAGATTTTAATTCGTGCGTCAAAGGGTGTTGCGTTGCAACACCCTTTGCCATGTCGTACCTACTCATAACACTATTAGCATCAACCTCAGCGTTTTACTTGTGTGTAAATCGAATTCTGTTAAATTCCTCGAGGCATAACAAACACATCATTTAAGGGGAACATGCGACCAATTCTGCGACTCATAACTTTCTGTAGCGCCATTTTTCTGCTCGGTGCTTCCATGGTATTTGCGCAATGGCGTGCCATAAACAACGGACTTTACGGCTCGGCTGTAGGAGCTCTCTACGCGCATAATGGGGTCGTGTATGAGATAGGCAGTAACGGAACAGTGTACCGCAGCCTTGACGCGGGCAATCACTGGGACGTCAGCGGGGTAGATTTATCGAATGGTTTTGCAGCTATGGCTTCGACGTCGTCGTACGACATTCTGTCCTACAACGGAGTGTGGCTGACGGACGACCATGGCACAACGTGGAAACCGCGTGGCTTGGATAGCATCAGCTTCCGGGCAATGATTGTTCGAGGCGACACTGTGCTTGGTGCGACCAATTCCGGCTTGTATCGGTCTACTGACCAAGGTCTGCATTGGCAGATAAGCAGCAACACCGGCAAACCGGCGAAGAGCTTTTTGAGCTTTGCACAGGTTGGTGCCAGTGTGATTGCCGCGACGCTGGATAGTGTCTACCACAGCACGGATGATGGCGAGTCTTGGCAGGCAATGTCAGCCTTTGATATCAATAGCGTAAGCTACGTTTCTCTTTCGTCTCAGGGTGGCTCCCTTGTAGCATGTGTCAATTACGATCACCTCTTTGTCTCACACGATAGTGCTCAATCGTGGTACTCATCGAGCGTTCCCTCGGGAACTCGCATTGTCGACATTCATGACTCACTCCTTATTGCCGTGGGTGGTCATACCCTTTATTTCTCCATCGATTTCGGGCTGTCGTGGCAAACACGTGCTACCTTCCGTCGCACCTTTAGTTATATGGTCACCACATGGCTTGGCGACACTCTGCTTCTGGGAAATGCCGAGGGTGTATTCCGCTCCGTTGACCATGGCTTTACATGGACGGCATGCAAGGATGGCTTGGACAACACCACCGTCTGGAGCTTCTGTACAAACGGCAGTACGCTGTACGCCGGCACAGTGAGCAACGGAGCTTTCTCATCTTCAGACGGGGGCGAGCATTGGCAAGCTTTAACGGATTCGAAGAGTTTTGATGACGGCATCACATGTATGATGAGTATGGGCGACTCCGTTTTTGCTTCATCGCAAAACGGAGGATTACAAACATCAAGCGACCGAGGACAAAGTTGGCATACTACTCTGGGCACCCAAGGGTATATACGCGCACTCACCCAAGCAAACGGCGTCCTCTATTATGATAGCGGAGTATCCGGCGGAGGCATGTACACTTCGACAGATCAAGGGGCACATTGGATCTTACATAAAGACGGCTTGCCAGACACTTTCTCCGCACGTGATATTTGGGCCTCGGGCGATACGGTCGTAGTGGCAGATTATAACGGCCCTTATGCATCGTTCGACAACGGTGTTCATTGGACAGCCCTTAACTCCGGTATTGAGGGCTTTCCTATATCGTCGGTATGGGCAGAAGGCAAGCAAATCTGGTTGACAAGCGATACACTTGGCGTATTGTATTCTTCAGATTTTGGTCAGTCGTGGTCTCAAATGAATAACGGCATTTCCAATGTAAATCTCGCCTTTATTCGTCGAAGCGGTAATACGCTCTTTGCTATTGCAGGGTATAAATTGCTTGGAAACAGTGGCAGCGCAAAACACTACATTACGTCTCTTGAAATCGTTGCATCAACTGACAACGGACTGCATTGGAAAAACATCACCACCAATTTGAAATCAACATACGGATATGAGTGCGCTGCACTTTATGGCCAAACTATTTACATTGGCCTCTGGGGCAGAGGTGTGTACACCGCCAAGCTCTCCGACTTCGATCTCTCCCTCGATGTGCCGCAAGGCGATGATGCTATCCGGCCCACCGGCACATTTGCCTTTCATCAGAGTCTGCCTGCTTCCTTTATCACACCATTCATTGCAAAGTCCGGGCTGACACTGGTTGATATTCTTGGTCGCAGCAAGAAACATTGGTCTGCTCAAGAGCTTCAAGCTGGTGGTGCACTTGATATTTCCGACCTCGAAGAGGGCGTGTATTCAGTGGAAAGCGCGGGGTGTAGGACGACTATTCTTGTGTATTGATGTACTGAGGCGAGAGCGATTCTGCTTGTACTCGCTTGAGTTTTTAACGTTCAGAAATCTTGCACGATGTATTTATTCTCAAGTCAAAGGGTGTTGCGTTGCAACACCCTTTGACATGTCGCGCATGACCTATTAAACGTATATGCGTACTCGACATTTAGATTCTTGTTTGTCATTCGAATAGCGTTAAATTTTAGACGACATACTGCACACCATTAGCGAGAAGCATATGCAACGGAACCCCAGACTTATCGCCTTGGCTTTGGTTATTCTTGTCCTCAGTTCAACCATGGTCATAGCACAATGGCGTCCGATAAATATCGGACTGTATGGCTCTGAAGTTGGAACGCTCTACGCGCACAATGGCGTTGTGTATGAGGTGGGCAGTAACGGTACGGTGTACCGCAGTCTCGACGCCGCAAACCATTGGGAGACCAGCGGGGTTGATTTGGCCAATGGATATGCAGCTATGGCTTCAAACGCAAAGTATGATATCATGTCGTACAACGGTGTGTGGCTTACAAGCGACCAAGGTCTCACCTGGAAGCCGCGCGGTCTGGACACCATCAGCTTTCTCTCAATGATGGTCCGAGGAGATATGGTGTTTGGCGCCACTCATGACGGCTTGTACAAGTCCACCGACCAAGGGCTGCATTGGCAACAATGCAGCAACAAGGGAAAGCCGGCGCAATACTTTCTGGGTTTTACGCAGATGGGTTTGAGTGTCATTGCCGTAACGAGCGACAGTGTGTATCGTAGCACTGATGACGGCGAGTCTTGGACTGGCATCTCGACTCTCGATGTTAATTCAGTAAACACGGTTCACCTAATAGCGAACGGTGACACCCTGTTAGCCTGCGTCAATCGCGGCTACCTCTTTGTTTCGCTCGACAGCGCTAAGTCATGGTACACGGGGAATCTTCCTGCAACCACCAACGCTCTTGACATTCACGATTCTCTCCTCATTGCTGTAGGTACAAGCTCGCTCTACTTTTCACCCGATTTTGGGTTGTCGTGGGAAAAGCGCGGGAACTTTCGTCGCTCCGCCGGATATCTAACGATCACTTGGATTGGCGACACTCTTCTTGTTGGCGATTTTGAGGGAGTGTTTCGCTCCGTCGACCACGGCTATACATGGACCTCACAAAATCAGGGATTGGACAATACAGAAGTCTGGAGTTTTTGTACAAGCAGCAATCTTCTTTACGCAGGAACGTACAGCAATGGCGCCTTCCTTTCGTTAGACTCGGGTGAGCACTGGGAGCCGGTGACCGACACAAAGAGTTTTGACTTTGGCATTCCTTGCATGCTCAGTTCGGGCGACACCCTATTTGCCTCAGGGCAATTGGGAGGATTACAAATGTCAAGCAATCGAGGACAAAGCTGGCATGCAACTCTGGGCACCCAAGGGTACATACGCGCACTCACCCAAGCAAACGGCGTACTCTATTATGATAGCGGAGTATCCGGCGGAGGCATGTACACCTCGACAGACCAAGGAGAAAATTGGAACTTGCATAAAGATGTCTTGCCAGACACTTTTTCCCCACGTGATATTTGGGCATTCGGTGATACTGTCGTTGTGGCCGACGATAACGGCCCTTTTGCATCGTTCGACCACGGAGTGCATTGGACAGCCATTAACTCGGGCATCGAAGGCATTCCTATATCATCGGTATGGGCTGAAGGCAAGCAAATCTGGTTAACAAGCGATACGCTCGGAGTATTGTATTCTTCAGATTTTGGGCAGTCGTGGACTCAAATGAACAATGGCCTATCCAATCTGAATCGCGTTTTCATCCGTCGCAATAACAACATACTCGTATCTATAGCCGGATATAAAGTGATCGGGACCTTCGGTAGCGCAAAAGTTCAAAAGCCAGCAGTTGAGGTGAATGTTTCTACTGATAACGGTCTCCATTGGAAGAACATCACAGCCAATTTGAAGTCAACATTCGGATATTGGTGTGCAGCACTCTATGGTCAGAACATATACATAGGCTTCGATGGAAGGGGTGTGTACACCGCCAAACTCTCCGACTTCGATCTCTCCCTCGATGTATCGCAAAGCGATGAAGCTATCCGGCCCACCGGCACATTTGCTTTTCATCAGAGTCTGCCTGCTTCCTTTATCGCACCATTCATTTCAACGTCCGGGCTGACGCTTGTTGATATTCTGGGTCGCAGTAAGAAACATTGGTCTGCTCAAGAGCTTCAGGCCTGTAGTGCGCTTGATATTTCCGACCTCGAAGAGGGCGTGTATTCAGTGGAAAGCGCGGGGTGTAGGACGACTATTCTTGTGTATTGATGTACTGAGGCGAGAGCGATTCTGCTTGTACTCGCTTGAGTTTTTAACGTTCAGAAATCTTGCACGATGTATTTATTCTCAGGTCAAAGGGTGTTGCGTTGCAACACCCTTTGCCATGTCGCGCATGACCTGTCGGTCATCCTGAGAATCTACCGCGGTTGTACGTGTGTTAGATCGAATTCAGTTAAATTCCTCGGGGCATCGTGAACACAGTAAATCGAGGGAAATATGCAACGGAAGGGACTGCTCATTGCCTTTTTCTGCGCCGCTCTTGTGCTCAGCTCAACCAAGAGCGTTGCACAGTGGCGAGCTATAAACAACGGACTGTACGGATCGGAAGTGGAATTGCTCTATACACACAATGGTGTGGTGTACGAGTCAGGTACGAACGGTACATTGTACCGCAGCCTTAATGGTGGAAGTCAATGGCAAGTAAGCGGTGTTGACTTAGTGCGCGGTTCTGCCGTAATGGCATCGACCGCAACGTACGATATTTTGTCATGCAACGGAGTGTGGCTTACAAACGATCAAGGAGTGACCTGGAAGCCTCGTGGCCTGGACAGTGTAAGTTTTTTTTCAATGATGGTTCGTGGCGATACTGTTCTTGGTGCAACACCAAATGGCTTCTATAAGTCCACGGATCAGGGCCTGCACTGGCAGATCTGCAGTAACAACGGAAAACCGGCGACGGACTTTTGGAGTTGTGTTCAGATTGGAAAAGTTGTTTTTGCGGCAACTCATGACAGCGTGTTCCAAAGCACAGATGATGGGGAGTCATGGCAAGCGACATCAAACTTCGATGTCAATAGTGTAAAGGATGTCTCACTCAGCGCACAGGGAGACACACTCATTGCCTGCGTCAATGGCGATCATCTATTCGTCTCCATGGATACCGCGCGTTCGTGGTACTCATCAAGTGTTCCGTTGAGCACGCAACGTGTCCAACAACACGACTCTCTTCTCCTGGCTGTGACGGGTTACGCGTTATATTACTCATCAGATTTTGGAGCGAGCTGGGAGCAGCGAAAGAATCTTGCCCGTTCAATTGGATCTCTTGTGACAGCTTGGCTTGGCGACACCCTGTTATTGGGAAATTCCCAAGGAGTGTTTCGATCCGTTGACCATGGCTTCAGTTGGACACCGTGCAACCAAGGTTTGGAAAACACAACGGTTTCATGCTACTGCTCGAGCGACACAATGCTATATGCTGGTACACGGAGTAACGGAGCTTTCAGATCGTCAGATGGCGGTGAGAGTTGGGTAGCCTTGACTGACACTAGTAGTTTCGATTATGGTGTGCAGTGTATGCTCAGTTTGGGTGACACCGTTTTTGCTGCCGCTCAAAGAAAAGGGGTGCTGGCTTCGAGCAATAGAGGGCAAAGCTGGAATGTTTCGATTAGTGGTTTAAACTCCGGAGTGTACACTCGTGCACTCGCGAAAGGAAACAACATACTCTATTGCGCAGGCGGAACATCCGGTGGCAGTATCTATACGTCAACCGATCAAGGATCACATTGGTCCCTGCATAATGATGGTTTGCCCAACTTATTCCAGGTAAGTGACATTTGGGCGTCCGGTGACACTGCCATAATTGCGGGCGATAGCGGTGTCTTTGCCTCGAGCGATCGTGGATTACACTGGGCAGCGATCAATTCCGGAATCGAAGGCATCGGTATATCATCCTGTTGCTCCGAAGGCAGGAATATTTGGGCTACAAGCGATTCTCTCGGCGCATTTTATTCTTCGGACTTCGGTCAGTCGTGGACCCTGGTCAACTACGGCATTTCTAATCTCAACCTTGTGTTTATTCGTCGAAGCGGCAACTTCCTTGTGACGATTGCAGGTCATGAATTGTATATGATCAGCAATGGCACTAAGTACTATCATCCTGGTACCGATGTGTATGTGTCAACGGATAACGGACTTCATTGGAAGAGCATTAAAGCGAATCTGGGGACAACCCTTTTTTCATCAGCTTCGCTCGTTGGTCAGAACATATACATAGGCCTCTGGGGCACAGGTGTCCATACCGCCAAACTCACCGACTTCGATCTCTCCCTCGATGTTCCGCAAGGCGATGAAGCTATCCGGCCCACCGGCACATTTGCCTTTCATCAGAGTCTGCCTGCTTCCTTTATCGCACCATTCATTGCAAAGTCCGGGCTGACACTTGTTGATATTCTTGGTCGCAGCAAGAAACACTGGTCTGCTCAAGAGCTTCAGGCCGCTACTGCGCTTGATATTTCCGACCTCGAAGAGGGCGTGTATTCAGTGGAAAGCGCGGGTTGTAGGACGACGATTCTTGTGTATTGATGTGCGCGTGTGGGACAATGTGTGGGACAGAAAATTTTCTGTCCCTACCGGCGGTGGTGATTTTATTTCTTGACGGACATCGTGCGCGTGTGGGGACAGAAAATTTTCTGTCCCTACCGGCAGGGCGTTTTCGTGTGCGGTGAAATCGTGCGTGTGTGGGACAGAAATTTTTCTGTCCGTAAATGCGGGGCGTTTTCGGTTATACCCTTAGGCCTTCCCTACCCACTTCACGCCTTCGCCGGAGTAGTTCTTGATGCGTTCGCTGAGTTGTCCACTGTGGTGTTGGAAGTGTCGCAGATTGTAGAGGTACACTTCAAAGCGCGAGAATGGTAGCCAGGTGAATTGTGAGGGAGCATTTGTGTCGGCGTCGTTAAAACACTCCTCAAAGCGGACGCGTAGCCATTGGACAAATTCGAGGAGTTCGTCTCGTGTGTATGCTTTTAGCGTTGTGGGATCGAAATCCGGTGCCCAGGGACCGCCTGTGAACACGTGATGCAGCGGACGAGCACCGGGCCAGAGCACCGGTGCATCGTTGCTTGAGAGATAAAAGGCTACAAAGAAGAGCGTATGATAACTCAAATGCCAAAAACGATTGCCGTCCTCGGCTGCATTCCAATGCTCGTCCGGACATCGCCGGATGCACTCTTCGTGCATGGCCAGCGCGGCGCGGTATTGCTGACGGAACGCTTCTGCAATTGCTGAGCTCATCGTTCTCTTCTGTTAGTGTTTTGGACTGACCTCTATACCACCGCCTGTACCTTTTTGTGCCGCTACGATGTAGCTCATGATGGTGGCGCCTTCAGGCCAGGTTAGCTTCGACTTTGCGACCATTGCCGGCATTGCGCGATCAAATTTCATCATCGGTGTGGTGCGTGGATCGGGTAAGCGGTGACACTGCTGACAATGTTGATCAAAGAGTTGTCGTCCGGCTTCTACACTGGGATCTGAACTGCTCACCGATGGTGCTGAGACTTTGTCCCACTTCGGTGCCTTGGTCGATGAACATGCTGCCAATGCAATCACCACGATTGCCAAACTGAGTAATCGAATTCCTGTACGCATAGAACGGATGTATTCTGAAAAAAGAGAAATATAGGAAGAAGCACAGCTTCCTGCAGCAGGGTAAATACGCATTAATACATGACAATTTTGTCTCAAAATCTGTTGACGATGGAAAGCAGCGTCGTAAAGAATCGTCTCTCTGTTCATCCATCAACTGAGTTGGTTTTCCGAAGAGATCCCGCTCCTCCATGTTTTCAGTACTGCCTTAAAACGCCGAATGCCCTTGCCAGATTAAGGGTCAATTATTCAGCCGTTGCGATTCTGCTCTTGCTCAGTCTGCGGAAAATCGGCAGCAAGGATGTAGCGTATTTGTCCGTAGCCAACTTTTGATTCCATGGCTTGATAGAGCGTCTTGAGTGGCATCCCCGGTTTAAAAGCCATCGCCCTCATCGTACTTCGCACGTAGGCGATGGTCTCGGCATCGACGAGTTTGCCAAGCGGAATCTTTCCGTTCTCAACGTAGGTGGCCAGGTGATTTTCGATGGTACTCACTGTCATTTGCCGGAGCGTGGCTATTTGTTCTGCGTTCTTGCCATCGCGCCAGAGTTCAAAGGTGTACGACTTCGTATCATGGTGTCGCGGGATCTGCCGTTTCGGCGCCGCCTCCGTCACTCGCTCCTCCCTGCTCACTTCGCTGCGCGTTACGCCATGCTGCTCATGAAACGACTGAATGCATCGAATGATGTCGTTCCCGTAGCGACGAATTTTCACCTCTCCCAGTCCACTGATATGAAAGAGTTCTTGCTTACTCGCCGGCTGCGCCGCTGCGAGTTCGATAAGGGTAGCATCGGACATGACAATGAATGGTGGAACACCCGCCGCGTCGGCAAGCTGACGTCGTGTCTGCCGAAGCTCCTCAAACAAGGTCTCGTCATACTGCTGCACCCGAGCTACTCCCTTGCGCACACGCGAAGGCACGAACTGATCATCAGCGTCGGGTTGTGCCTCCACGGCCAGTCTCACTCTCGCATCGCCATACAACACCTCGCGAGCGGAATCGCGCAGCGCCAGCACGGGGTACTTGGATCCCTTCTGTTCCAGAAATTCCGTCGCCAACAACTCTCGTATCATCTTGCGCCATGCCGATGCCGGTGTCGATTTGCCCACTCCGTAGCTCGGCAGGTTGCGATGCTCAAGCCTCACACTCTCGCTTCCGCGCAACAAGTCAATCACCGCGTTTGCACCAAAGCGCTCATGGAGCTCCTTGACGGCAGCAAACACTAAACGGACCGAATCCGTTGCATCATAGCTCTCGTGGGTGCTTAAGCAGAAGTCGCACGCATTGCACGGTGGCGTGTAGTCCTCACCGAAGTAGCGCAGCAACCACTGACGCCGACACATATGAGCCTCGCAGAAGTCCACCATCTTCTGCAGTTTTTCGTACAGCACTGCCGACTGACGCGGGTTGCCAGGGATGTCGCAGAACGACCGCATGCGCATCACATCGCCCGCCGAGTACAACAGAAACACATCACTCGTCACGCCATCACGTCCTGCCCTGCCTGTTTCCTGATAATAACTCTCAATGTTCTTCGGGATGTCATGATGAATCACAAAGCGCACGTTGGACTTATCGATGCCCATGCCGAAGGCAATAGTAGCGCACATAATGTTCACATCGTCCCGCAGAAATTGTTCCTGGTGGAGCTGTCGCTCCTGCGGACTCTGCCCGGCGTGATAGGACGCCGCCGAATATCCGTCCTCACATAACTGCGCCGCCAACTTATCGGCTGAAGCGCGCGACAGTGTGTAGATTATCCCGCTCTCATGCGGCCGCGCATCAAGGATACGTTTGATACGCGCATAACTGTTCCGTTTTGCTTCAATAAAGTAGCGAAGGTTGGGTCGGTTGAACGACGAGACAAATTGCTCAGCTGCCGGGATACACAACTTGTCCAAAACATCGGCGCGCGTCTGCTCATCGGCAGTGGCACTGAGGGCAACAATGGGTATGCGTGGAAACTCTTCCTTGAGGACGCTGAGTTGTAAGTACTCGGGACGGAAGTCGTGTCCCCACGACGAAATACAATGCGCCTCATCAATGGCAAACAACGAGACCCGCTGCTTCGCCAACCATTCCATAAAACCGTCGGCGAAGAGTCGCTCCGGCGCAATGTACAGCAACTTGCACCTTCCATCATGCACGGCCCGCACCACATCCCGCTGCTCCTCGATCGACATCGTCGAGTTGATAAATGCAGCGCCCACTCCGTTAAGCCTCAAAGCATCAACCTGATCCTTCATGAGCGCTATGAGCGGCGAAACCACCACTGTTATTCCGGGCAAGAGTAAAGCGGGAATTTGATAACACAAGCTCTTTCCCCCACCCGTCGGCATCAGCACAAAGGCATCCTTCCCGCGCATCAGCGCAGCGATCACCGCGTCCTGCTGCAAACGAAAATTCTGGTAGCCAAAAACCGAGCGAAGAATGTGGAGCGGAGTCTGCTGTTCCGTCATGTCTGTTTCAATGTGGTGAATGATTGATGGTGAGCGAAGCGTATTTCAAGTGAATGAGCGAGCTCGGAAGCGACGAGACAATCTCATCCGCGCAGGTTACCGGATTGACGGTATAGTACCTACAAGTCATCGCGAGCGCAGCGAAGCAATGACGTAGAAGTGAATCCCTCAAAGCGCACAATGATTCTCAAACGATACGAAGCACCTGCATTACCATCAACCTTACCCTGCACCTCAGGCATTCCGTGGCGGCGAGCTGAGTAGCACCAGACCTGCGGTGCGTTGTTCGTGGTACTGCAATTCCCAGTCGGATTTAAACAATGCGAGCGGTCGGTCCTGATCGTCGTAGGCAAGGGTGACAGCGGAGCCGGGCATGACGGTGCTGCCGATCCAACGGGAGCGACTATACGGCAGGCGATCGAGGGTGATGAGTTCGTTGTATTCGTTTTCCATGCGCGACTGAAACACTTGCAATTGCAGCTCTCCGACCGCAGCTACGAGCGGGGTGGGACTACGCTGGGCGTCGGAGAAAATTTGGATCACCCCTTCTTCGCCGAGTTGTTCGATTCCCTTGCGGAAACTCTTGGAGAACGACCCACTCTTGGGTTGTACTCTGGCAAAAATTTCCGGCGCAAAGCGCGGGAACTGTGGTATGCTGAATTCTTCACCGGTCGTGAGGGTATCGCCAACACGGAAGGTGCCGGGATTCGACAGACCAATCACGTCGCCCGGAAAAGCTTCGTCGATAATGTCACGATCTTGTCCGAAAATCTGAAATGGATAATTGAGCTTCACTTCCTTGCCCGATCGCGGATGCTTCACCGTCATCCCCCGCTCAAACTTCCCGCTGATGATGCGGAAGAACGAAATGCGGTCGCGGTGCGCCTTGTTCATGTTGGCTTGCATCTTGTACATGAAGCCGTTAAACACCGGACTCTCCGGATCCACGTAGCCGGCGCTGGTCTGCAATCCCTGCGGTGTCGGTGCCAGCTCGATGAGGTGTCGCAGGAAATTCTCCACCCCAAAGTTGGTAATAGCCGAACCAAAAAACACCGGCGTGATACGCTCTGTCAGAAAGTCGTCGCGATCAAATTGCGGAAGCACGTGCTCCACCAACTCCAGATCTTCAATAAGCTGCTTGTGATAGCTTTCGCCAAGCTTGTTCTTCACAGAATCATCGTGAATGTCGGCAATGGAGACCGGTGCCATGAAGGCGTTGCCCACCGTGCGCTCGAAGGAGTGCAGCTCTTGGGTTGAGCGCTCATACACGCCGCGAAACTCGGGTCCGTCGCCAATGGGAAAGGTCAGCGGTACGGGCACAATGCCCAGCACTTTCTCCACGTTGTCCATGATCTCGAACGGACTGAGCGCGGGACGGTCCATCTTGTTCACGAAGGTGATAATGGGAATGCCACGGTCACGACAAACCTTGAACAACTTGATCGTCTGCTCCTCAACGCCCTTTGCTGCATCCACCAACATGATGGCACAGTCCACCGCCATGAGAGTGCGATAGGTGTCCTCGCTGAAGTCCTGGTGACCCGGTGTGTCGAGAATGTTCAGCAGATGACCATCGTACTCCACTCGCATGGCGGATGAGGAGACGGAAATGCCACGCTCCTTTTCGATGGTCATCCAGTCTGACGTCGTTGCCGTATGCTTCCCGCCCGTCACTGCCCCGGCTTTGCGAATGGCACCCGAATAGAGCAGTAATTTTTCGGTCAGCGTCGTCTTCCCCGCATCAGGGTGCGAAATGATGGCAAGCGTGCGGCGACGAGATATTTCGTGTTCGAAAGTCATGAACAGTCCTAAAGAGAACTGCAAAACTATTGGATTTTTGACTTCCGGAAGGCTTTCGAGGGCTGGGGAGTTGTGCACAGAGGGTGTCGAAAAAGAGCCGGTGTGGAGAAAAAATCGTCGAAAATGTGTCCATTTGCGGCGTGATGCCGCTCATAAGAGCGGAAACGATGGACATGGATGTCCTCCGTAACAACACGCATGACTCTGACCACTCAGGCACCTATATTGCAAAACGGATTTCTTATACGTGCGCGCGAAGCGCTCACGTAAGAACAATCATCATTGAGATATGGCCAAGAACAACAGTACAAACGGAACGACGAAGAAGAAGCAACGAGCGGAGAGCGCCGATGCAGCACAGTCGCGCAAGAAGTCCAAAGAGCAAAGCGAGGCGATGCCGTGGCTGAAATGGTCACCCATCGTGATTGTGCTTGCCGTGGTGCTTGTGTACGCGAAGGTGACAGGTTTCAACTTTATTGGGTTGGACGATACGACGATTATACGCGACAAGATTTACCAGCTTCAACACCTGAGTTTTGGAACGGCCTTTAAGACCGATGCTTTTTTGCAAGATCAGGGCAGCTTTTACCGTCCCCTGCAAACCCTCAGCTTCATGTGGGACGCACGTGGCACAAGCACAGCCGTGGTGGATCCCTTCCGCTTCCACCTCAGTAATTTGATTGTGTACATCTTTGGATGTTTAAGTATCTACTGGCTGCTGGTTACCCTGCAGTACAAGCGACTCAGCGCATTTCTGATCACGCTACTGTACTCCGTGCATCCGCTGTTTGTGTCGACGGTGGCATGGATACCCTCACGAGGTGACGTATTCCTGACCATCTTCACGGTACTCTCGCTCATCTTTTTCATCCGCTCGTATCGAAAGGGCGATGTGATGTCGCTTGTACTCCACGGACTGAGTCTGTTCATGGCCTACCTCTCGAAGGAAACGGCGGCGGCGATTCCCATTCTGTGCGTGGCAACGTATTTCATGGAGTTTCGAAAGACCGCTCCGTGGACGACGCTCATCAAGTTCGTGGCAATCTGGATACCGGTCACCGGCATTTGGCTGGCCTTACACTCGCAATTGCACACGGTGGAGAATGCGGGCAATCTGGTGGGTATCGGACCCTTCATCGCCAACATTCAAACCATACCGGAGACTTTTGGAAAGTTCTTCGTGCCGATGAACTTCAAACTCATTCCCCTGTTTAATTCAACGGATACCATTATTGGCGTTATTGCCTTAGTGTTGGTTGCGGGAGTGGTGACGTGGCGAAAAGCATGGACGGATATGCGAGTGTTGCTTGGACTCTTTTGGTTCTTCCTCTTTATCACGCCGGTTATGCTTTATCGCAAAGAGGATGCGCAGTACATGTTCGATTATTTGTACCATCGCTCGTTCATTGCAAGTATTGGATTGGTGATTGCAATGGCGCAGTTGCTTCGCACTGCATTTCAGGGAAAGAGTGCACCCGTTGTCATGAGCGTATTTGGAGCATTGAGCGTAGGGTTCGCCTTTATCTCGATGTCGGAAGTGGGCTACTATACCGACGGCGCAACGTTCTTTAGCGAAGCTGCAGTGCGTACACCAACAAGTTCGATGTGCTACAATAATATCGGACTCGCCAAGCGTTTGGAGGGCGATTATCGAGGAGCGGTGACCAATTTCAGCAAGGCAATAGCTATTCAGAATAATTATTCAAAGGCTTACATTAATCGGGGCGGCATGTACTTTATGCTGAACGAACTGGACAGTGCCTACAATGATTTCAGCCGAGCAATCGATTTGGATCCGAGTAGTCCGGATGCCTTTTCCAACCGCTGTGCCATCGAACAACGTATGAAGAAATACGATGCAGCGCTTGCCGATATCGATGTGGCGTTGTCGTTGAATCCCTATTATTCCGACGGCTTCCAAAATCGCGGCGTGGTGAAGAATTCTCTGCACCGATATGCGGACGCAATTCAGGATTTCAATCAGTCGATTACTATTAATCCGAGCAACGCGCAAGCTTACTACGGACGCGGCTTTAGTAAGCTGAATCTGCAAGACAAAACCGGAGCTTGTGAAGATTGGTCGACAGCAGCAGCCATGGGCTTGAAGGATGCAGAGAGAACACGACAACAGTATTGTCAATAACAGTATGGCTTACGACGAGAATCTTGCCGAACGCGTCCGCGTGTACCTGCACTCCCATCCCATGGTCGAGGAAAAGAAGATGAGTGGCGGATTGACCTTTATGGTCAACGAGAAGATGTGCGTGGGTATTATTAAAGACGAGCTCATGTGTCGCATCAACCCTGCGATACACGACGAATGCCTTGCAAAGCCGGGATGTAAATCGATGGAGTTCACAAAACGTCCGATGTCAGGCTTTATTCAAGTGGAGCCCTCCGCTCTCAAAACACCAAAGCAGCTTGCCTACTGGATGGACCTGGCTCTGGATTTCAATGCACAGGCAAAGCCAAGCGCAAAGAGGAAAAAAGCGGCAAAGAAATAGAGCCCGGCCGTGTAACGCAAGAGCGCGATCCGCTACCGTGTGAACAACTGGCCCGTCGCCGCCTCAATGTTGAATCTGCAGCGTTGTGGTGCGACACATCGTGCCTTGTCGAATAACGGCGATGTACTGTCCGTCCGCCAACGAACTGAGCTGTACGCGCTGACCACTATACACAACAGCGTGAAAGCACTGTTGTCCGAGCACAGAATACAACTCAAGCGCGGCCGGCTCATCGGAATTGGAAAGGCTGATGGAGAACGTTCCGTTTGACGGATTAGGACGAAGAGTCACGCCGGCATCCGCGTTGTCGCTCTGTACATCGGCGAACACACCCTTCGATCGCATGGTAGCATAGGCTGCACGGACGGTTTGGCACAGAGAGACCAGATTGGCTTCGTCGGCAGTGCTTCCGTTGGCCTCCGTAGCCGCTGCGGGAGACGCGAAGATCAGGGCATAACTGACTACAAATTTCTCGTTCGGACGAAGATGAAAGGGACCGGTGGCTACTATCATGCGTTTATCGTTGGCAGCGTTATTCGTGTCCTTCACCCTCGTGGCCATAAAATCATATTGACCTATATCGGTGGTAGGGTCGTTGGTGAGGACCCAGTTTCTGCTGGTTGCGACGCCGATCTCGCTGCTCGGATCTGCACTCTCAACTATGTACTTGTCGCCGCCCACAGCAGGTGTCTGCAACAGAGTGAGTCCCATATACCCCAGTCCTTTGCCACTTTCACCGGACTTGCTGGTTTCACTCCATCCAAGTGTTAGTGCGAGACTGGTATCCTGCGAATAATATTGCCAGCGATCGTCGCTGACAAAGCTGCTTGAGTAGACAGGCGCGATGTCGTAATCAATAACCGGAGCAAAAAAGCAGTTCAATAACGTGTCTGCTCCGGTATGCGTAATCTCATATCGGAAAACTATAACGTCCTGCAAAGGACCACTTTGGAAAAAGTAGTTTCGTTGCTCAATACTCAAACCCAGCGGGTAGCCTTGAACTGCGCTGATGTCCGCTCCGTTGAGATAATTGCTTAACTGGTGGTCGTCATAGCGTGAAACCACGTCTTCATCAGACAAAAACAGTGCGCTGCCATTCGCGGAGGTACGAGTTGCCTTGTCTGCGAGAAAAGTACCAAACAGATCGTTCGGTCCGCTTTTCCAGACTGGCCACGAGTCGTAGCCAATGGTGTCGGTCGAGGCAAGCGGTGAACCATCCGCATTGAAATCTGATCCGAAATAACAACGAGCCGCACGAATTGAATCTTTTCGAGTTGAACACGGATAGCTGAGCAGAGGCTCAGCTTCTGATTGACCGGAGTTAGGGTCAAAGCCGAAAAAATTCATTTTACGGAAAACAGTCGAGTCCTTTCCGGTGCTGCTGCTTTTTACCGTTTTGGCTTTAATGGCACCCATCCAAAATCCGCCACCAAATACATATTCGTTCGTCGTCCCTCGTTTCCAAAAGGTTCCCGCTTTATTATTGTACACATTTAATCCCCACATCCCGTAATTGGTGACCAAGGTTGAGACCTGACTTTTCGTATTTGGCTCAACGTCGTAGTACAGCGCAGAGTTATGTTGGGCAAACACACTCGTGATGCAGCACGTGAACAATAGTACGCAACTCAATGCGAGCGTTTTCATCGCGGCTCTCCTTTTAGTTGAAGATCGAAGGGCAATTCTTCTGATATCACATTCCCCGCTGCGACAGATCGCAGATTGATATCAACAATGGCTCGAAATTAAGGAAACTGCGCGCTCGGTGTCTGGCGGGAAAAAACTATTTCAAGAGGGTGACGAAACAAGACCATTCATCCACAAACACCGAATCACTTTTAAATGGCATGATTTACGACATTGCAAGGATTTTAATACGTGCCGCGCATGCGCGGCACGTATGAGAAATCTCCTGAGCATCACTTCGGTGTGCAAACGTAGCAGGCCTGTTGAGTACGGCGTTGCAGAACCGATCTGGTCAATTGCGGCGATGTCGATGAATTAAGTCATAGGTTGCAACGACCGATACGCAAACAGCCCACTGCACTGCAATGGGCTGTTTTCGATTCTATTTCTCATGCAGACTCCTCTGAGGATCCGACGTGAACGGTCACTTATTTCGCCAAGGCGTATCCAATCATGCGAGATTCGGAGGGATCGGATAAAGGCCCTTCATCGGTGGACACTCGGGTAAAGATGCCAAGTGTTGGGGCAAAATAAAAGTGTACGGTTTGTTCGAGCTGGGTTGTGCCTTTGCTCGTTGCAATGGACAATCGAAAGTCTGCGGAAATCTTCTGGACTGTTAGGCTTTGGCCTTGAACTGACATCGACTCTTGGCCAATGCCAGTAAGCGTCATCGTATCTCGTTCAACGGTTGTCCCTTTTGATCCAACGACGGAGTCGCTTGACATCGTAATGCAGGTTGCCGAACCAGCGGTAGGGACGCGTACCCACAGGGGCAGCTGTCGCACAGCGGTTGTGAGAGCCATGAGGAAGTCACCATTTGCATCATAAGCAAAGTAATTGGTGTCAGGGTCGCCACCCTTGCTCGAATTAATCACGACGCGGAACACGCCTGTTTTGCCTGCATAATTGAGGTCGACGGCGTCAACGCTATACACACTCGTATCACGGGAACCTGCCAGTACTCCACCGACTGAATCAACAACATAATCATCATAACTAAAAGCATCGCCGGCCGCAACATGACGAACGATGACATCTGTCGGTGACGTGGTGGAGGATTTGCATGCCGCAAAGAAACTGGCAGCCAGGAGAACAAGAAGGACTTTCTTCATAGAGTATGAATAATGTGAATAATGAGGAACTGACTAACTAACAACTAGTCGTTTGGCGGACGGCGAGAGTAAAACGCGAAGCGACAAGTCGGGTCACCCGGGTCTATAATCCGTCACGTCAATATTCTGATACGGAGCACTCCGGCTCCGCCGCATTCCACTACTGAATGCGTTGCAGTTTCATCCAAGAATCCTGAGCACCGGTTGTGGACACGGCGCTGGAGCTTTGCTGACTGAATTGCCACTGCACATTCCCGGCAGTGGAACCAACGTTAATCATTCCATGAACGCGGATAAGGTTTCCGCCGTTGGCATCGGTTTTTAATCCTGTGTAGTAGAAGTTTGTCGGAGTGTACAAAATATCCTGTCCGATATACCCGGCAGATGCA
Organism: Chlorobiota bacterium; assembly: GCA_039810585.1. Classification (GTDB taxonomy): domain Bacteria; phylum Bacteroidota; class Ignavibacteria; order Kapaibacteriales; family NICIL-2; genus JBBATK01. The sequence goes on along the minus strand of JBDHXF010000025.1, from coordinate 33,064 downwards.
TCGTAGCCGATCCAGGCTTGGGCTTGGAGGAGCACTGTTGAGCCGGTAGGAACATTGAGTTTCATTTGCACACCACCGTTGGTATTACTGCTCACCTCAACACGAAAGAACACGGTGCACTCCCACACCTCGTTGGCACCGACGGACAGAACTAAATGGTCATCATTTTGCAACGATGTACTACTCGTCACACTCTCGTCGGCTGTCTTACGAGCGTATTTTACAATCCCAACGTTTGACCAACTCAAGTTCGCGCTTCCATCCGTCTTGAGAACAGCGCCGGAGCTGCCATCAGCCGACGGTAAGGTGTAGCTGATGTTCGAACTCTGTGCCTGTGATTTAAAGGACGAATAATTGGTCCCCGAGCCGCTCGGCTCGTACAAGCGCAACTCGCTGGCGGTTCCATTATTGCTGAGTGAGACATGTCCAAGGATGTCGAGCTGTGACGACGGCGAGTTCATGTTGATGCCAATGTTTCCGGTTGAACCTTGAATAAAGAGGTCATAGGTACCGGAATTATGCGTCAGTACAAAGTCGTTTCCGTAACAATTCATATACGATCGACTGGCAAAGAAACTTCCGGTGCCGCTGTTGGCAAATCCAAAGGTAGTGGACAGCGATCCGGCGTCGTTCATAAAGTCGACACTACTATATCCGCTATTCGACGTGTTCTGCACGGACACAACGTTGGAACTCGAGTAGGGACCTTTTACATCTAAAGCTTTTGAAGGACTTGCCGTGCCAATGCCCAAACGAATATTGGAATTATCCCAATATAAATTGGAGCTCGACGACAAGGTCGAGGTCCCTGACCAGTACGCAACTTGCGTTGCCGTTCCGCTGCCGGTTACTCCGCCCGCCCATTGTAAGGTGTAGTCACTCCCACTCACACTCGCCACGTTCAGTAACTGCCCAGCGGTGGGTGCGGTATTTGGTAGGATGAGACGATAGTTATTGCTCATCGAACCCGGTGCAATGAGTGCCATCCAACGCTCGCTCGCCCCTGCCTGACCATTGCTAAGGAGCAAGGATTGTCGTGAAGACGCAAACGGCGACTGCGCCGCGACGAACGAGAAGCAACCACAACAAAGAAAGAACGCAACACGAATAACCCACGCGCTACGCACCAACTCCCCTCGTAAAGAAGAGCTGGCACACCGAGCTATGCCAAGCGCCACCTGCGCTTGCTTCAATGCTGTCATGGTAAACACACGGTCCATGGGAACGACTGCCTTTTTCCGAAAGTGGACGAAGAAGACCAGTTCTTAACCCAGACATCCGACAGGAAAGACGTCTGACACGCAACTAAAAATGATTGTTGCACCATCGTTTCGGCGAAAAACGTGCCAAAATCAGAGTAAATGGTCGAGTGGGTTGTTAACGCGTAAAGGAGACACATGGCTAGCTAAGCGAGCCACTCGCTTCCGGGTATGCGAGCCACTCGCTTCCGGGTATGCGAGCCACTCGCTTCCGGGTATGCGAGCCACTCGCTTTGGGGTATGCGAGCCACTCGCTTTGGGGTATGCGAGCCACTCGCTTCGGGGGATGCGAGACACTCGCTTCGGGGGATGCGAGACACTCGCTTCGGGGGATGCTCGTTTCTGTAACACGCATGATTCTTTGGGCTTGTGCATCGATTCATGCGCAATACCACCCGTTCGTCGAGCCACTCGCTCCGGCTGATGCGAGCCACTCGCTCTTGCGTCGGACGGTTTTGTATTGCTCAACAAATTCCTACAGGGCAATGCCACCACTCACTACAAGATAGAGTCCATGCACACGTGCATCATTATCGTGGAGGTTGGAGATCCCGGCCCCGAAGCGAGACGCGGCGTGCCACGCATTGTCGGACGACAGAGTCCCGAAGTAATCACCCACTCGGAGAGAAAGGTAGCCGTCGCCAAACATCGCTTGGTGATCCGCGTTGCCAATGATCCAAACAAGTTCGGCGTTTATACCTGTCGCAACGTCGCTTTTTGCAGATTGTTGTTCTACATACTGCGACGACTGAGCGGCGTTCTTGTGCGCAAGACTAAGCGTTTCGTGTCCCAGCGTAAGCTCCAGGCCTGCTCGGAGAAATAGGCAGTCACTGGATATACTCTGCGCTGCACCCATTCCCACCGACATATAGGTTTCATAGTCCACCATCGAACTGGGTGCCAAGGAGTCTGTATAATTGACCTCATACGAATATTCATAGCTCGCCCTTGGCAGACGCCAGGGTATGACGCCACGAAAGTAAAACCAACCTTTTTGAAAACTCAGTTCTATGCACGGGTCGACGAATGCGTAGCCATTAATCGCGGGATAGTTGGCAGCAGCCAAGACACTATTGAGCCCTGAAACATCGTGTTGAATAGCGCTGAAGGCGAATCCAACGCAAACGAGCATGGGAGATGTCGTGTCGCTATTTCGCACGTGTTGCTCCTGAGCACTAAGAACCGGCGTCCAAAGGAGGAAAAGCAGGCCAAGACAGTATGTATTCATAGCTCGTGTGATGGTGTGATTTGATGAAACGGTCGTTGACACTTATTAGTGCACGAATTGATGCACGTCCGGAAAAACACGACGCACTCACCGTTCGAATGAATCATGCAGATTGCCTCTCGAATTATGGTTCGAATTATAGAATTATCTCAAGCCTGACTGTTCCTCGGAAATTATCACAATAATATCCACGCATCTACTCGAAATAAATCCGTGCAAACTGTACCAGGTTAAGAAGCGGAATCTGTAAAGACTTTGTGCGGTGTACCAATCGAGACTCAGTGTGCGATGGACGACTGTATGCGACCACTCGCTGCTATGGAACATGAAAGAGCGAAGGCCTTGCGGAATTATATCGTCCCTCGATTGTTTTTTCAATGTTTACTTTTTGCCGATCCGAGTTTGAGCTGTGCTCATTGAGTATTCGTGCGGCTGTGAAAAATTGCCCCACGGTAGCGACGTGTGCTCTGAAAATAAAAACGGTCGCCTTATCATGAAGGTCGCGGCATTCTATGTATGCAGCATTTGCTCCGCTTGTTGTTGAGCGTGAACGAGTGCTCCGCAACTCGAAACTGTACTGTCCAAAAGGCATCGTCGTTCGAACTGATTTCGTCATCCAAACTCTGCTCGTGATGACCATCCGTTCGTTTTGGTCGTCGCATTCGATACTCTCAACAAACCACGAGTGAGATCGCAACGCCCGTCTACCGACCACAATCAGCCACAAACCAACGACAAGCATCGAGAACACAGAAAGAGTTGAGACGCCACGCGACAAGACTACAACGAACACTAGTAGCGTTAGCGCAATGTTTTGAAAGACAAAACCGCTATAATATGTTGAAGCGGCGCAGCCGTAGAGTATTCTCATCGGGATAATGAAGGTTTCGACGTCATTTAATGATCATGACAATTCGGAAGTGACCAGCAATCACATGCTGCTCCAGGCAAACGCAAGCTGCTGCCCGTAACAATGCCAAGCAGATGATCGCACTGTCGTGTATCTCGCGCGTCTAAGTTATCGCAAAAAAGTAATACTCTTAAGCGCTACCGATGCGAATGACGGATCGCATCGTCGTACACGGCCACATGCTCAAGGGACGATGCATTGAAGATAGCAAGCCTGCATGAAGTCAGGCGTTGACCTTCATTAATGGACAACGGTGACCGGCCGCATCATGACCCCATGTTGACTACGTATCTGGCAGACATAACAGCCGTTGGGCACTGAGTTCAATGACACTTGGGTTTCGAGCATGGCCGTATCGCTCGCGCTGAACTGCTTTGCACCACAGTGCTGACCGACAGCATCAAAAAGCTCAAGCGTATAGGTTGTTCCAGCCTGAGCCCGGAAGCGGACATGAAGTTCTGTGCTACTTGGGTTGGGATAGCACAACAGCGTATTCTGCGCGTCATACTCGGGCGTTGTTTCTACGCCCACAGTTGGTAGGTTTCCGAACTGCAGCACCCCTGCCTCGGAGGCAACTAGACTTCCGGTTGCTGATGAGGATACGCTGACGTTGCTTCCATTCATCGTCACGTTATACCGAGCGCCCGGTTCCATTCCACACAAGGTGTGGGCAGCCGTTGCGGCAGACGGTATGTCGTAACTGCATTGCATAATGGGTGAAGGAAGCTGCGCTTCCTGATTATTAAAAAGTATCACCGTGCGATCGTTCGACGCCGTTGTGACGAGTACACCAATCATGGTATTGGATGTCGTGTTGACGACGGTTGCCGTAGGAGCAGCCTGATCCTTTGACGACGCTTGCATCACCAAGAGAAACTGCTGACTGTCCGGATTGCTTGCATCGCTTACTTCCAATCGCCATGTACCGCTGTTTTCGTTCCACGGCGTACAAGGTGACGTTGCGTCTTCACAGGGATCCGGATTCGTTGTTTCGTCAACGGCGCGCAGCGTCGTTGGTATAAGTGATATCATGTGTAGACGTGAATCTCCCTTCTCAACGAGAACGGTATTTTGATTTACGACTGGCTTCACAGGAAAGTGCCATCGCATATGTTTTGGATACGGTCCTAGTGGATTAGCTGATGGCTTAGCTTTCACTTGATCAAAAACCACGAATATGTTTGCGTACCGTTGATAGAAGAATGAGCGATAGAAATAATCGAGTCGTCGATTTCCCAATAAAGAAGTATCGGCCGTGGTCTCGTATGCTGTCGATAAATCTCCTCGCACAAATGAATACTCCATATTCTGCTCGTCGGCAGTAACCTCATCTTTTCCGGCAAAGCCTTGACCACCGGTGAACGGCATATCCGTGTACTGCTGCTCTCCCCAATCATTGAAGTACAAGGTATTCGTAACGGCGGAAGCTGAGTACTCCTCGTCCATCGACGATCCAACGATACCAATGGAACCCAACTCTCCTTTCCAATTTGAAGCATCAACAAGTAAGTAATCATTTGCTCGCTTCACCCATATATGTCCGGCATCATTGTGTTGGTGATCGTCGTAATACGCCGCACCCATGTGAATACTTGCCCAAGTTGCCTGCGTGCCCCAATCACTACGCATGAAGAAATAGGGAATAGCACCATTGCCCGGTTTTGCCTTCGGATAGGCAGGTGAAAAGCCCGAATAGTATGGTGGTTGTACAAGCTCAGCGGAAGGCCGCGTGCTATCACCGTAATAAAATTCCTCCCACGCCGCAGGTTTGCCTATCTCTTGGTAAATATCATCCCGGTAGCCCGGGTAGGGCGAGTGTTCAGCAATCTCGCTCTGAAGAAAATGTTGTGCTCCGGGTCCATCCGCGCTTCCTGCAAGAAAGAAGGCTAAGCGTAAAGGCAGGCTCGAGCTGATCACAGCACCATAGTCACTCCCCCAATCTCCGGAGGGAAATATCTCAAAATGATTCGGCATCAGATGATGCTTGAGGGCACGAAGAATTTGAGAGAGCCAATCGCGATGCGTGGCCAGTAAATCTTCAGATGTTGCAGATCGAACAACCTGACAATAGTCGATCATACTATTAAAGGTAAAAGCCCCGTAGGCCCATCCTTGAAAATCAAACCCTCCTTTAAACGGCGCACCCGTGATGTATTCGGAATTGTATTGGCGCGACATCTGCGCAAGGTATCCGCCGTCAAATAATTGCGTCCAATTCTCTTCCGGCGTATCGTCTGCACTAAGAAGCGCACTGGCGCTTCCGTCGAAACGAATTCTGGCATAATCGATCATCATTTGCGCACGACTATCATCACCGAACAAAGCATAGCCCATAAATCCGACACCAATCATGTGGCCTGTGTAGTAATTCCCATCAGCATTCGTATTGCGTTGATATGCAGATGTTCGGATAGAATCGAAGTACACATTCATGAGCTGTCGCATTGCTGTTCGACGTGTATCACCAAGTTCATCATAACACCAGTCGTAAATCACCGCCAAGACCGGACAATTACATCGCGTGGCGTAATAATTACCCGGTGCCAGAGGTGATTGTCCCTTCGGCGGCTTATTGTCCGGCTCGTTTTCAGCGCGAATCATTTCATCGGCCAGTTCCAACAATTTGCTTGAGTAGGATTTATCACCCGTCATCACATAGGCAAAACCTAAGGGGAACGCCGCAGTGAACCAACCTTCGCCCTGGTAGTCATAAAAGATGGTATTCTCCGGCTGACTTCCACGCGTGGAGTCTGCGTACGGTAAAATGCTGTACGTCTTTAACTGATCCGCCCTTGCCTTCAGCTGTATCCATCGTGCATCGTTCGTTTGAACACGGGCTCGAAGCTGGGACAACAACGACGGCGTAAATAAAACGCGTGGACGATCCGTGCGCACCGGTAGTCCGGAGGCGAAGGCACAGGCATTCAAGACGAGAAGAACAACGAGTCCGATGATAGCACGCATCATTGCAATACCTTAGATTAATAGAGAGTTACGCCGACAAAATAGGCAGATGCGTGTTAGCTGGTACCAGGATCCACACTTTGTCCGGAACAACGTGGTAACAATAGCCTCCACGCTAAAAACCGACTTCTGTGATCGCAAAAAAAAGACACAGCGAAACGAGGAAAGAAATCCTGTCCGTTCGATTTGGAGTTTTTTATCCAGTTATTAGTTCGGCAGTTAACCTTTTCCCCACCTAATCCTTCGTTTTCTGCTTGAATTACCGTCTTTGTGGAAAACCTGAGGAATCGTGAGAGTCTCACGATGACCAAAGCGAGTGGCTCGCATACCCTGAAGCGAGTGGCTCGCCCATTTCAGCAGTCGTCAGAAAAATCGCGATGATTCCTTTGTCCTCGTAGAACGCGTTGACATTTCCGTGAATGGGATGCAGACCACGTGATTCTCGAGCGAGCGGTGCTGTAGCTGTTCGGCGAGATTTTTATTATTCACGCTGGCTTCGCCATCGTGGATGTACAGTCACAATAACAACATTTTTACAATCTCGAGATTCTCATGTGTCCGAGGGCACAAATAACTAGAAAGCACGTGAAGCGAGTGGCTCGCGTTGTCCAAAGCGAGTGGCTCGCTCTGCCCTGAAAATACTAGCTTCCACACTCACCCAATCCGCCGCTTTACGTTCCAGTTGCAATCCGGCAGACCTTTCCGGTTCAGGCGTCTGAAGTCCCACTTGAACTAAGATGATCACCGTTTATCCGTCAAGACACACAGTCCAAGCACGCCTGACTACCGTGCGCCCAAAGCTTGCATCACGCCATGTGGATTGAGCGCAACGCCGCTTTGACGGTTTATGACGGTGTTGCCCTTCCCTTTCGGAATATGTCCTGAAAATGAGTCGTATTTTGTTCATGCCGATTATTCGCTTCGCCATGGCGTCTTGTAGGTTGTTGAACATCCCGACCTAGCCGCCGTGGCACACACAATACATTGAACATCTGTAAACGAGAAGTGCTCCCCTACGTCCGGAAACGAGGGTTGGTTTGTTCCGGAATGGCAGGTTCAGCGCGGCTCGGAAAGACTGGTCAGCTTGGATCGGAATTCGGGGGTCAAGTTGGACCGTATTCATCAGGTCATTTCCACCGGATCATCCAACCTCTACACCGACACGCCGCGGCAACATGGAGATCTACGGCAAGGTGAAGATGAAAACCTATTATTTGGAGCAGGTATGACAAACGAAGACTTTGAGCTCAAGATCATAGAAGCCCAAAAGGCAGAAGATGCGAGTGATTACAAGACACTTGAAGCAATTGCACAAGAGCTTGAAGCGACCGCGCATACTGATTTGCAGAAGGCGGAGGTGCATCGATTGTTGGGAGTTGTAGCTTCACTTCGTGGCGATTCTTTGCAGGCTCTTGAGAGGCTAAAGAATGCAGAGCTACTCGCCCTAAAGGCTGACGACCGGCGCACAATAGCTCGTATTGTCGAGAGCTTCGGCAACGCGCACATACGACTTTCAGATTATCCAACAGCACTCGAGTGCTACTCGCGAGCGCTTAGCCTTCACGAAGAACTACGTGAAAAATCTGGCATTGCGAGAGAGACAGGGAACATTGGGAATGTCTACCGGAAACTCGACGACTACGCCAAAGCACTTGAGTACTACGGGCGAGCGCTTAGCCTTCACGAAGAACTGGGTGAAAAATCTGGTATTGCGAATGTGACATCTAACATTGGGAACGTCTACACCAATCTTTCCGATTATTCCAAAGCACTTGAGTACTACTCGCGAGCACTCAGCCTTCATGATGAATTGGGTGAAAAATCTGGTATTGCGAATGTGATAGGGAACATCGGGATTGTCTACCGATACCTCGCCGATTACCCCAAAGCACTTGAGTACGACTCGCGAGCACTTAGCCTTCTCGAAGAACTCGGTGAAAAATCTGGTATTGCCAGAGTAACAGGGAACATTGGGATAGTCTACGTGTACCTCGCCGATTGCCCCAAAGCACTCGAGTACTACGGTCGAGCGCTTAGCCTTCACGAAGAACTGGGTGAAAAATCTGGTATTGCCAGAGTGACAGGGAACATTGGGGCTGTCTATACGGATCTCGCAGATTACACCAAAGCACTTGATTACTACAGGCGAGCACTTAGCGTTCACGAAGAACTTGGTGAAAAATCTGGTTGTGCGATAGTTACGGGGAATATTGGGATTGTCTACAGCAGTCTATCCGACTACCCCAAAGCACTAGAGTACTTCTCGAGAGCACTTAACCTACATAAAGAACTGGGTGCAAAATCTAATATCGCGATAGTGACAGGAAACATCGGAGAGCTGTATGCAAATCCTGCCTACGAGGGTTACGATGCTACCAAGGCCGAAGAGTATTTATCTGCTGCAGTGTCATTATTTGAGGAAATTGGTGAGAAGCGGCCGTTGTTTGAATTCCACCAGACCCTCGCCAAACTCTTCGAGCACGAAGGTCAACATGACAAAGCCTTGCAGCACTTCAAGAAATTCTACGAGCTGGAAAAAGAAGTCTTAAGCGAAGAGGCAAAGAAGAAAGCAGACCAGCTGGACTACGAGCGACTCGAAGCGGAGCGCGAAAAACAAAGAGCTATCGAACGAGCCCGCGATGAGGAACGTCTTAGCGCTCAGCAGAACCTCCTTAACCGAATGCTGCCTCCAAGTATTGCGCAACGTTTGCTCGACGGCGAGCACATTGCCGACTACTACCGAGATATCTCCATTCTCTTTGCCGATATCGTTGGTTTCACTAGCATGTCTTCTCAAATGCCGGCACACGTGGTGCTGCGTTTTCTGAATTATGTCTTTGGCGTCTTCGACGCCATCATGAAAGAACACGGCTGCGAAAAGATCAAGACCATCGGCGACGGATACATGGCCGTTGCCGGCGCCCCGCAACAATGTGAAGACCATGCCGAGCGCCTCGCTCGCGCCGCTCTTGCTATGCAACAGGACATCCTGCTACCCGACGACATTCGCGAGCACTTCGATGAGGGAACCGTCTTCTCCATACGCATTGGTTTGCACTGTGGTGCCGCAGTTGGCGGGATCATTGGCGACGAGCGATTTGTCTTCGATGTGCATTCCGATGCCGTCAACCTGGCAGCACGTATGGAACAAAGTTCTGAATCGGGAAAGATTCATGTCAGCAGTGACTTTGCCATGCATCTTCAAAACCGCATGAATCAGACAGGAGTGTCACTGCCCTATAAATTCACCAGACGGGGCCAAGTGGAGATCAAAGGTAAGGGTGTGATGAGGACCTATTACTTGGAGCAGGTGTCATAGCGTGCGTTTCAAGTAAACTCACGGCGGTACATAGACTGCACGGTGGAGTCCGAGGGGTACTACAATATTCATCGGAGTGATTCAAATCCGATACCTATTTTGTCGATCGATAGCCAGACGTCATACACTTATTATATCGATATGAACACTGTTACCATCTCACCCAAATTTCAGGTCGTTATTCCTCGCCAAATTCGGGAGTCGCTGAAGCTTCGTTCCGGACAGAAGGTCCAAGTCATTGAGTACGATGGTCGCGTGGAGTTAGTGCCTCTACTCACTATGAAATCACTTCGTGGCTCGATTCGCATAGCAGATACAACTATTGCGCGTGAGGATGATCGCCTATGATGAAGCTCAATGTGGTTGACTCGAGCGGATGGATTGAGTACTTCGTCAACGGATCAAATGCAGACTTTTTCGCGCCTGCGCTAGAGAGGACGGAAGCCTTGATCGTGCCTTCACTTTCGATCTACGAGGTCTTTAAAAAGTTACTCGTCACCGTTGGTGAAAAAGATGCCATTCGCCTTGTTTCAAACCTGCACCAAGGTACCGTAGTGGATCTTGACGCTCCTATGGCATTGTTAGCCGCCAAGCTGGGGTTCGAGCATTCTCTACCACTTGCGGATAGTATTATCTATGCCACTGCTCAGAAATATAACGCGACTTTGTGGACACAAGACGCGGATTTCGCCGACCTAAGCGGCGTAAAGTATAAACCGAAAAAGAAGTAATTCTGTATGACACACAACGAGATTGAAGCCAAACTCAGCGCAGCGAGAACGGCAGAAGACGCAGCGGATTACAAAGCTCTTGAAACAATCGTTCACGAGCTTGAAGCGACTGCGCAAACTGAGTCGCAGAAAGCGGAGCTACTTCGATTGCTGGGTGTCGTAGATTTTCTTCGTGGCGATTGTATGCGGGCTATCGAGAGGCTAAAGAGTGCGGAGCAAATCGCACAAAAAGTAGACGACTCGCACACAATAGCTCGTGTAGTCAAAAGCCTCGGCAGCGCGTACATGCGAGTTTCGGATTACCCAGGTGCACTCGAGTGCTACTCGCGAGCTCTTAGCATTTATGAAGAACTGGGTGAAAAATCTGGTATTGCGGTAGTGACAAGGGGCATTGGAAACGTTTACAACAATCTCTCTGATTACCCAAAGGCACTCGAGTACTGCTTTCGAGCGCTTAACCTTTTTGAAGAACTGGGTGAAAAATCTGGTATTGCGAGAGCGACAAACGGCATTGGGATTGTCTACCTGAATCTCTCCGATTACTCCAAAGCTCTCGAGTACTTCGGGCGAGCGCTTAGCCTTCACGAAGAACTACGTGAAAAATCTGACATTGCGAGAGTGACAGCGAACATTGGGAATGTCTACCGGAAACTCGCCGACTACGCTAAAGCACTTGAGTACTACTCACGAGTACTTGTCATTCATGAAGAACTGGGTGTCAAATCTGGTATTGCGAATGAGATAATGAATATTGGGACTGTCTACGGGCATCTCTCTGATTACCCCAAAGCACTCGAGTACTATTCGCGCGCACTTAGCATTTATGAAGAACTGGGCGCAAAATTTGGTATTGCGAACGTGACAGGAAACATTGGGGTTGTCTACGATGAGATCTCCGATATCCCCAAGGCACTCGACTTCTACTCGCGAGCGCTCAGCATTTATGAAGAACTGGATGCAAAATCTGGTATTGCGACATCGACGGGAAACATTGGGGGTGTCTATCAGAATCTGTCCGATTACCCCAAAGCACTCGAGTACTACTCGCGAGCGCTTGGCCTTTATGAAGAACTGGGTGAAAAATCTGGTATTGCGAGAGTGAGAGGGAACCTTGGGAATGTCTACCAGCTTCACACCGATTACGCCAAAGCACTCGACTTCTATTCGCAAGCGCTCAGCCTTCATGAAGAACTGGGTGAAAAATCTGGTATTGCGGCTGTGAGCGGGAACATTGGGATTGCCTACTGGAATCTTTACGATTACCCCAAGGCACTCGAGTACTACTCTCGAGCTCTGAGCCTTCATGAAGAACTGGGTGAAAAATCTGGTATCGCAACAGTGACAGGAAACATCGGAGAGCTGTATGCAAAGCCTGACTACGAGGGTTACGATGCTACCAAGGCTGAAGAGTATTTGTCTACTGCAGTGTCATTATTTGAGCAAATCGGAGCGAGGGGACTCTTGCGTGGTGTCCACAAGACCCTCGCCAAACTCTACGAACACGAAGGTCAAAGTGATAAAGCTTTACAACACTTCAAGAAATTCTACGAGCTGGAGAAAGAAGTCTTAAGCGAAGAGGCAAAGAAAAAAGCAGACCAGCTTGACCACGAGCGACGCGAAGCGGAGCGCGAAAAACAAAGAGCTATTGAACGAGCTCGAAATGAGGAACGTCTTAGCTCACAGCAAAACCTGCTCAACCGCATGCTGCCTCCCAGCATTGCAAAGCGTTTGCTCAATGGCGAACACATTGCCGACTACTACCGAGACATCTCCATTCTCTTTGCCGATATCGTTGGCTTCACCGGCATGTCTTCTCAAATGCCGGCACACGTGGTTCTGCGTTTTCTGAATTATGTCTTTGGCGTCTTCGACGCCATTATGAAAGAACATGGTTGCGAAAAAATCAAGACCATCGGCGACGGATACATGGCCGTTGCCGGAGCCCCACAGCAATGCGATGACCACGCCGAGCGCCTGGCTCGCGCTGCTCTGGCTATGCAGCAAGACATCCTGCTACCCGACGACATTCGTGAGCACTTCGATGAGGGAACGGTCTTCTCCATACGCATTGGGTTGCACTGCGGTGCGGCTGTTGGCGGGATCATTGGCGACGAACGATTTGTCTTCGACGTACATTCCGACGCGGTCAATCTGGCAGCACGTATGGAACAAAGTGCTGAGCCGGGGAAGATTCAGGTCAGCAGTGACTTTGCCATGCATCTTCAAAACCGCATGAATCAGACAGGAGTGTCACTGCCCTATAAATTCACCAGACGGGGCCAGGTAGAGATCAAGGGCAAGGGTGTGATGAGGACCTATTACTTGGAGCAGGTATGACATAGAGAAGAGAAACAAAGAGCTTTGCCACACAGAGCCGAAATAAACTTGACACCTGCAGCTGAATAGTCTATGCATCCCCAGCCAATCACAACCTCCTCTCCGAATGCAGCCCAACTCCCCTCCAAATCCCTTCTGAGCCCGCCTACAATTCGCCACAGTGGCTGTCCAATAATAGACGCCCCTGCTTTTCTGGGATAGGTCGCGAAACCTCCCGGCTTTTGCTTTCATTCTAGCCTGTGGCTCCACCTACTCAACAGTCTGCGAATTGTATGCGAATGGGTAGATTAGCGTCCTAGCCCGTGTGCCAATCTCGGTAGCAAAGTTGATTACTGTCGAACAGCACAGAGAATCGAACACGTCGACCATTCTTGACGACTATCGACAGCTATCAACCACTATCGACAATTATCAACTATTACTACGTCTGACAAAATATTCGTTTCCTAGAACAGTGCACTAAGCGACATACACTCAACACGATAGTTTAGAATACTCTCTGAGAAGAGACGCAATTCCTCGAACATGAGAGATGTTTTTATTTCGAACTACGAATGACAAGAGAGCAAATCAAAAACGGTCTGCAAGAACTAGAAACCTTGCTGAGAAGTGGCAACGAGTACGTTCAGTGCGAAGCAAAGGCAAGAGAGTTGCTTGAGCAACTCGCAAGGTATAATCACGAGGATTCGACGCGGGTCGATACAGAGCTTCGACACCTTCACTTTCGCATCTGCTACGCATTGAGTTATTCTTTGTGGCAGCGTGGATTAAGCAGAGAGGCACTAGTCAGCGCGCAAGAAGCGCTGGACATAGCCACAGATCTGGGCGATGTCACTCTCTTGTCAAAGGCTTTCAACAACATGGGCAACGTATCGTGGCAGCTTCACGAGTATGCACGGTCACAAGAATATTACATCAGAGCTCTTGAAATTGCTGAAGAGAGTGGAAACAAACGCGACATAGCCAGTGCATTGTCGAATATCGGAAATGTGTGCATGGAGACAGATGATCTGTCGGCCGCCCAAGAGTATTATAAAAAATCCATCGCTGCATACGAAGACCAAGACTACATACCAGGAGTTGCTCACGTTTTGGGAAGTCTTGGAACACTACATGTGCGTCTTGCGGAGTTTCCTCAGGCTTTAGAGTGCTACATGAAAGCCGCTGAATGCTACGAGGAGCTGTCCAACAAGGGTGCCTTGGCTTCAATACTGGGTAACGCAGCTAATGTTTATGCGGATCTCTCGGACCATTCGACTGCATTGGAATACTATGCACGCGCTTTATCGCTCCATGAAGAACTGGGAAATCGTAGTGGTATAGCGGATGTCAACGGTAATATGGGCACCGTCTATCTTGAGTTATCAGATCCCGCAAGTGCTCTAGGGTGTTTTCGTGCATCACTGGCCATACATGAAGAACTGGGAAATAAGGCAGGCGTAGCCTTTATTACATCTCAGATCGGCAATGCGCATAGTGAATTGCACGAGTATGCTAGCGCTTTGCAGTCCTACTTCGATGCTCTTCAAGAATATCGAGATTTAGATTCGAGGCGAGGAGAAGCGACAGTAACCGGAAATATAGGTTCTGCTTACCTTCATCTTGGAGACTACACGCGCGCATTGGACCATTTGTCGGAGGCCCTTGTTACCCATGTGGAGTTGGCAGATACAATTCAAGAAGCCGGCGTCGCTTCTACCATTGGCGTCGTGTACGCAAAGGAAGACTATGTTGGCTGTAACCTGCTTACAGCTGTAGAGTACCTACAGCGCGCGCTTACGCTTGCTGAATCGGCAGGTGTTCTGCAGCTTCAAAGTCGATGTCACAAAGAGCTCGCAACCATCTGCGAGAGACAGGAGCGATGGAAAGAATTCGCTGTGCATTTTAAGCAGTTTTATAATCTGGAACAACAGGTGAAGAGCGACGAGGCTAAGAAGAAAGCTACTCTCATGGAACACCGTCGTCTCGCGATTGAGCAAGAGAAGCTGCTTGCTGTAGAACGAGAACACGCACGTACAACAACAGCAATCCTCTATCAAGTGCTGCCGCAGAGCATCGCCGATCGACTCATCAGACAAGAAAAAGTCGCCGATTACTTTTCGCAACTCTCCATCCTCTTCGCCGACATCGTTGGTTTTACTCCCATTGCCGCTCGCATGCCCGCCAAAGCCGTGCTGGCCTTTCTCAATTATGTTTTTGCTGAGTTCGATAAGATCATGGAAAAGCATGGTTGTCAGAAGATTAAAACCATTGGTGACGGATACATGGCTGTGTGCGGAGCGCCTATTCCCTGCGATGATCATGCAGAACGTCTGGCACGCGCCGCACTGGAACTCATGAATGGTATTGAAGTTCCTGAGACTCTTCGTCAGACGCTGCCCAAAGGCAGCGTCTTTCACCTGAGAATTGGCTTGCACACCGGCTCAGCCTTTGCCGGCATCGTGGGCGAGAAGGGATTTGTGTACGATGTGTACTCCGATGCCGTCAACATTGCCTCGCGCATGGAATCAAGTGGTGAAGCAGGAAAGATCCATTGCAGTGCTGACTTTGCGCATCACTTGCAGAATCGCAATGAGACCTTTGTGTTTGAAGAGCGTGATGAGATTGAGATTAAGGGAAAGGGGATGATGAGGACCTATTTCCTGGAGCGTATGACGTAACATGAGATTCAAGTAAACTCACAGCGGAATGTACACTGAACCGTGAGGTAAAATAGCCGCGCCATACTTAGCCCATCCGTCGCTGTATGATCCCGTGGCGATCCAACCAACCCTCTCAACTCTGAAGTATGAAAACCCACCACTACCAATACGAGATACAACGCGATTCAGCCAAGAGGATCATGGCGCTCACATTGGGCGTGCATTCGTCGAAGTGGTGGGACATGATACCCTGATTGTTTACTCACACCTCTCATATAACGAATGCGTCTTCTGCCAGAATGCATGCGTAGAACCTGACATGTACCGCTGACACCGATAGTTACTTTAGCTATAGTGTTAAACGATGAACATGAGACATGCGCTTACTTATGAATGCATACGGCGATGAATAAGTGCGCTGACGCAACAGAGCCATTTTTCGATATACATGCTGCGCCAGAATGAACGGCGGGAATTCGTTAGTCATTTGCACAGAGCGATTATCATGGAACGTCGAGATGAGCCATTTCGAGCTGTGTCTCCAGTATCATTTTGACTACACTACTTTATGACTATATAAGGTATAACAGCTTCCACTTCGAGCATTTCCTTTGATTTCAGTGAAAGTGAGTCTAATCTCAAAGCAGGTCTTTTTGAATCTGCCGTAACTGACAATGTAATTATGCCAGAATCTAATTCAATTATCCCTTCTTTGCTTTTCGACAAATAGTAATTTTCCTCCTTTTTAGTAGCATGATAATTTATTTTTACAGCAATAAAAGGAGCCGTTAAGAATCGACTTCCGTCTCCAGTCCGCATGACAGCATTCAAAACAATCTTTGCTTTTGAAACCGGAATATTCGCACTTGTCGTCCTGGAAGTAACTTTTATAGACCCGAAGTATTCTCGGGCCCCGTTATCATAGTCAATGTAATATCTTGGGTCCGTGCTCTTACAATTATTGCAAAGAAATATTATACTCATAACAACCGCCGCGATTCGGAGTTTTTGATACATGACAGCATCTCTCAAGATTTCATTGCCTTGTCATTGAGACATATAATTATTAGCTAATTCATGCGATAGACTGCCCCGATTTTAGTACATATCGCTCAGCTACTGTCCTGGCAAATATATTGGAAAACATCCGCGGTCAATCTCTGCCAATGCATCTCCGTACGAACCACAGGTGATCCGACTAGCCCCCTCCCAACTCTGAAGTATGAAATCCCACCACTGCCAATACGAGATACAACGTGATTCAGCCAAGAGGATCACTGCTGACTAGCTGGACCACAGCTAGTCGAGTGATGGGTCACGGCACGAGGATCGTCTACCGAAAAACACAACGAGCGAGTGGCTCGACCTTACCAAAGCGAGTGGCTCGCATCTACCTAAGCGAGTGACTCGCTCGGAAGGGTAACTGCCTGAACATCCACGCGCAAGCCGCCAATTTTGCCAGCCTTACAGCAAAGTATTGCACGTGTGCGAGTGGCTCGCATACCCCAAAGCGAGTGGCTCGCATACCCCAAAGCGAGTGGCTCGCATACACCGAAGCGAGTGGCTCGCATACACCGGTGCGAGTGGCTCGCTCCGCCCTGCCCCCCCCAACAAAAAACCCCTTGCTCTTTCGAACAAAGGGTTGTGTTGCGCGTGCAGAAGGTGGGAGTCGAACCCACACGAATTTAAGGTTCACTGGATTTTGAGTCCAGCGCGTCTGCCAGTTCCGCCACTCCTGCGCTTCGGACCGGGGGTCGACATTGGACCGTTCCGGTAGGACGACAAAAATACGAATGTTCGGCTTTGTGACAAGTCCCCCCATCAGCGGCTTCCGGGTCGCTCGTGGGTGGTGTGCTGTGGTCGGCCGGCTGTGCTCATCACGGACTCCCCCACTTTCCATGAATTGCTGTTCTGTGCTAGTTTGGGACATGGAGCGTGGCGATGATGCGACAAAACGGAACGACCTCAACCTGTGGGTGCAGCAGTACACCTCGGCGCTCCTTGTGCATGCGCGACAGCGCGTGCGTAAGAAGGATATGGCTGAGGACTTGGTACAAGACACCTTCGTTGCCGCCTGGCAGGGCTATGAGTCCTTCCGCGCCGAGAGCTCGGTGAAGACCTGGTTGTTTGGCATTCTGGAGAATAAAATCCGCGAATACCTGCGCGTGGTTATGCGGCGCGGCGAACAGACCGAGGCCGATCTCGTGTGCTTCTCCGAGGATGGCAACTGGCTGCCCGAGTGGCGTCCCCAACACTGGTCCGTCCATGTGGAGAATGGCATAGTGGTGGATGGAGACCAACATCTCCTCGATAACCCCGCCTTCCTGCTGGTGTTCGACCAATGCCTCGACGAGCTGCCGCATACCGCCGCCGGTTGCGTGTGCGCTACGTATCAGCAGCAACGCACGGGAAAAGAAATTTGTCAGGATCTGCAGATTCAGCCGACTCAGTACTGGCAACTGCTGCACCGCGCTCGCCAACAACTCCGTCGCTGCCTCGACCTGCACTGGTTTGCCACCCATCGCCATGAACCATCATGAACGCATTCCTCTCATCCTTCATGCTCAGTTGCCAACGCGCTAATGCGCTGAGCGAACTGAGAACTCACCGACCCCTGAGCCTCACTCAGCATGTGCAACTACGCCTGCACCTTGCCGTGTGCTCCGCCTGCCGCGAATTTGAACGTCAACGCCACATTCTCGATCTGCTGCAACGCCAACACCTCAGCGCCGATGCGCTTACTCAGGATCTCCCTAACGCCGACTCCCGGGATCTGGTCACTCGCATCCAACAACACCTCGATTCCCTCCCGCCACAAAAGCCCTAAGTCCACATGCTCGGGATAGCTGAGGTGGACGGCGCGATTCATGGACATCACCACTGAGTTTCTTCGAGTTACTCTCGATTTCTTTCGAGTTACTCTCGAGTTTCCTTCGAGTTACGCTTGAGCTTCTTTCGATCCACCTCTAGCTTCTTCCGAGTTTCTTTTGACCCTCTTTCGTTTTTTTTCACCCGGACAAAAAAAAATCTGTCAGGAATTGACGCTGCCCGCCACTACAGCCTATCAATTCGTTTCACTTTTTACTCTTGTCCCATGAACACTCTCACTCCCCACCCCACCTCCACCCTCACACCCCGCTTTGCAGCTCGACTGGCGGCCTTTGTGCTGTTTGTCAGCTTGGGATGTGCTGTGGCCTTTGCCGGCAACGACAACTCCACCTCCCTTCACGATCACGTTTGCACCGGAGCGTGTTCCGCCGCCGGACACTGTGTGTACGCCCACGGCGAAAAAGGTCATGTCTGCACCGACGCCTGCAAGACGCACATGAAAGCCGCAAGCAGCACCATGATGAAGGATCACGTCTGCACCGGTGCCTGCAAGGACGGCATGCACGTGTACGCCCATGGCGAAAAAGGACACGTCTGTACCGCCGCATGTAAGACCATGATATCAGCGCCCGCAACCGGCACCAGCGCTATGCTCAAGGACCACGTGTGCACCGGTGCCTGCAAGGACGGCATGCACGTCTACGCTCACGGCGAAAAGGGTCACGTCTGCACCGACGCCTGCAAATCCAAAATGTAAGGCACAAGCACCGGCGGCGCGAAGCGCGCACGTATAACAAGTCTCCTGATCATCATGTTCTCTTCACAAACCACTATCATTATGCGCAGATCTGCTTTTTCCCTTTCAATTCTTGCGGCCTTCGGCCTGACACTCATGGTGCTCCTGGGCACTGCCTTTAGCGCCTGCTCAAGCAGCACGGCGGCAACTCCGTCGGAGTTCATTGCGGACTCGTCAACTTTTTCGAGTTATAGTTCGTGGACGCTGACGAAAACGACGATGGGACCCGATCCCCTGCTTGCTGCCATGGCGCACGGCGGGAACGATAGCACAGTCACACGTCAGGTGTACATCAAGAACGCACAGAGTGCTTCCGGCGGCAGCTATCCGATTGGCACCCTGGTATGCAAAAACACACACAACCCGTCCGGCACTGCCAACATGATTACTGCCATGGCAAAGCGAGGCAATGGCTTTAATCCACTCTACGGCGACTGGGAATTCTTTATTCTGGATAGCGGCGGGAAAATCATGAAGGACAGCAGCGGTATGCAAATGCGCGGCGCCCACTTGATGAACGATATGTGCGGTGGATGTCATCACCAAGCAACCACCGACTACGTGTTCAGCAAATAAGCGAACACTCCTGGCTTTTGTTGAGCGCTACACACCAGACGAGAAATGGGCAGTCGCCACCGGCAACTGCCCATTTTTATGCATTATACGTGGCTGCCTACCTATTTAGTTCAACGTAACCCCAAGCGGAGTCGTACCTGTGGCGTAGCCACTCTTGTCTTTGTTCATCACCTGAATATGAAACTCCGTCTGCCCCGTTCCCAATCGTGTGTACGGAATCTCAATTCGGAACCCACCCTTCCTAAACTTCTCCTCAGGCGCACTGGGATCGTCGAAGCCGAAATGCCCCTCCACCGGATACCCATTCACATCCGCATACACAGCCGATGGCACACAGTCCTCTGCAAGATCATATGCCCAGCCGGTGACGATGAAGCGATCATGCGCAGTATTTGCAGCCATTCGCAGATTCTCTACTCGAAATTGAGCTATTGGAAGAACCCTCATTTTGCTGTAGAGCAATTCAGAGTCATTCACAGTGGAGGTTCTACGCTTATACAAATACATCCCATTGATAGCATCGTCATAAAGCGGTGTCCACTTAGCAAGTGCACCTTTCGAAAGTGTGCGATTACTCATAATATAAGTAACACCAATGTCGTTGAGTTGCTTTGACATAGGATCAATACACAATGTGTAGGCATCGTCGTTATCTAAGATAAGCTTTATCGCATCCGGATCTTTTGAATCAGGATTGAATGACAAACAATGGATGTGAGCAAATCGATTGTACACTTTCATGTTCGCCCCCGTCGGATCTATGATCTTCAACATTGCCAGATCGGGAATAAATTTTGTTCCATTTACAACATCAACTCCCGCAGCAATTAGATAATTCGCCAATATATTTGAACCATAGGCTATCCACTTTGCCTGAGGATCACTCGATCTTATTTCTGTCAGAGCTTTCATCAGTGGCTTCTCAGTAAGAGCCGGCATTCCCTTGGTCAACGGATTGATCAAGAAATTTGTCCACAGCACGAAACCAACAACTAAAGTCATAAATACAAATCGGGCATGAGCTAAGATCAAACCGCCCATAACTGCCACAACAATTCCAACGATTACAATCTGCCGTGTCGCAAAGAAGTTTGCGTTCTCAGCATTAAAGTAACTACCAAACCAATATATTCCCGCGAAACTCAGGACAACGATCACGAGAGTCTCAAGCGAAAATAGATTACTACCAACGCTCGATACAGTGGAAGCTCTCTTTGATGATGACTCACTTTTCTTCTTCTTATTGGATTTACCAGATCCGCCATCAGCTTGTGTGCCGTCTGACCGGACTTCCTTTAGTTTTCGATCTCCCGAAAGATACCGCACAATGAGAGCTATGTTTGCGACGCCTATGCCGATTGTCGCTCTGTTTTCACGCACTCTATTGAGCGCAGTTATTTTTGCTATAAACTCAGGATACCCGGTCAACATCCACAGTGTAACAAATAGGATATACACGATCAGTACAATTGTAAAGCCATCAATATTTCTTTTCTTCCAGACGTCGATCGCTAATGCAACAACAATAATAGGGTAAAGCAAAATGAAGCTACTTGCCTCGCATGGATTGCCCCATATTGCAGGCAGGTGTGTTTCAGAGTATATAAAATCAAAGAATCCGCCCCAGTATTTGCTCATTGAAATCACGCCACCAGTCGAAATCCGATTTCCCGGATACTCTGTTGCAGCCATGATGGAAATCGAATCCTTACTTAAGGCGAGAAAGTGCTGTGTAAGTACACCCACGACAACAAGCACGAATGCTGCCCCTGCTATTCGCAAATACAACTTATCGAGCAGCAATTCTTTTGAGGCTGTCTTCCAAAGCATGCCGCCGAAAACTGCTAGAATAAAATACCCCATCGAAACTTGATAGGGCGGGTACAAAGTCAATACAAATGCGACTGAAAACAGGCTCAACAGCAGAGAGCACACGATAATTGCCAGCGAGTTTCGGGAAATAAATACGTACAAGCCACAAATAATTATCATGCTTGCGCAGATAATTAACTCCGTACCGGGTGTACTAAACCACCACTGAATGTAACTCGAATATAGCAACCACAAGCTGCCGGCTACAGACATCCAAAAATTGTTTTTGCTCAGTATTTTCAACAACAAAAAGAATGTGACGAGCATTCCAAAGTACTTATAGTACCAGAAGAACGAAAGGCCCCTCTCAAAGCTGAATAAGTAGAACCCCCATAGCTGCGGCTTCACATAACTTGTTATGTCATTAACTGGTGTCCCCATCAGCAGGGACGAGTGACCATACCCTACGGCAGGGTTATTCATTTCAAAATTATGCAAGTATTGCGATCGTAGGCAAGGTGTTCCCAAACACCATTCATCAAATCGAATCCATTTCGCGGTTCCCAAGAGTGGTTGATTGTTACTGATTTGAGTCGAATCAACGATGTACTGATCCCACTTTTCATTAGAACTACCACTGTAATCCAGGGCGACAAATACAGTAAATATTCCAACACATGCAAGAATGAACAGGACAGTCTTTATATCCCATACTAACAGCCTCGAATCACTTATTGAATCAAGAAATGCCTCAATTTTACGTCGAGCAGATTCTGGAAGTGTGGCTGCAAGAATCTTGGAACCCCATGAGTCGATAGATTGAGCTAGATTCATTTTCATAGAAAGAATGATAAGTTGATTTACTTGTAAGCAACTGCAACAATATTTGGATCTAAAACTTTAACTCGAACTATTCCATTAACTATTGCACCGACGTAAAAGCCAATATGTAAAAACCAACGAACAATTGATCGAATACTGCCAATCATACCTGATGGAAATTTGTATCCGACAATATTAGATTTAGTGAAGCCAGCGCTACTTAGCACTTGCTTCATGCTGAACTCTGTAAAATCCCATTGGTGTGTAAAATCCGAGAAGAAAATGTTTTCAGCAAAAGGACTACTCGCATTAGGCGTTTGAATGACCACCATTCCTCCGGGCTTGAGGGCACTATGTATTGATCTAAGAAGCGGTATGACACTATCTTTCTGTATGTGCTCAAGGACATCAAGGAGAATTACGCAGCCGAAATGATTCTTATATTGAGAAATGTAGTTGCTGGCGTCTAAGGCTAAAAAGCAATGATTTTGTCCGAAACTGCGATTAATGTGATCAACAACCTCGGGCGAAATGTCTATGGACACTACATTATGGCAATGATGTTCTAAGAGTAGTTGAATCATCTCGCCGTATCCAGGTCCAATCTCCAAAATGGGGTCCGCTTTCTCGCATGCGACAAGAGGCAAGATGTTAGCCTTATGATACGCACGCTTTATGCTTGAAGCTTTTTGAATATCTTCTCCGTAGGCATCAAGCAGATGGTCGCTGAGATAGTTTTGATATTCTGCAGGAGCGGAGGTATTTGCATCATGTGTCATGATACTTAGAAAAATGGGTAAATGAAGTTAGTAGCTGCTGTAATGCAAAACGCATGCGCATTGGATTGAAGGAACTTGCAATTTCTCTCAAATGATAATGCTGAGTTGGGTAGAAAGCGATAGAGGCTAGCCCGACTGCATTGGACAGTATACCTACACCAGCAGCACCAAGGAGTCCATATCTAGGAATCACCCACAAGTTTAATCCGAGATTTGTTAGCATGCTGCACACTGTTCTAACCAGTATGATGTCGGTTCGTCGAACAACGATCAAATGCTGATTGCTTGCAACAGTCAAAAACATAAGTACTGCCGCCCATATTTGTATGCTTAGAACTTTGGCCGACGACTCAAACGCAATGCCGAAGAGCCTTGGTATGATGAAGCCTGAGGACATACTGAACAACAATGACACTAGTACTCCAAGATACAGCATACTTGTCATGAAATTTGTTAGACGTCCCTTATATCTTGATTCGCCTTCAGTTTGGCTTTGAACAAGTACGGGCAGGACAGAGACAGAGATGATAGCTGGTACTGTATATGCAAACTCCGAGAATCTGAATGCAGCAGAATAGATTCCCAAGCTAACGTCGCCAAGAAATGACGCGATTAGCAATTGGTCTGCACGAATTGCGACTACAGTTGCAATTCCCGCTAGTACCAGAGTCCAACCATCTTGTATGAAGTCAAGAGTGACAGACTTTCGAAATCTGAACCGAGATACCTTGTAACCCTGGCGATTGAAGAAGATCACGAGCCCGACTGCACCGAAGCCCGCTTCCGCAAATCCAGACCAAATGAAGGCATCTACAGATGCACCAGCGTATATCAGAAGAACTTTAACAACACACACGAGCAAGAAAGCTAAACCCTTTGCATACACCGGATACTTGGCAATCAACCTCGTTTGAAACCACACTTCAATCACGTCAAAACAGAGAAACAGTGTCGCCGTCTCCTGAACAGCAACTAGCACTAGAGTACTCCTGTCGTGCGGTCGTAGATACATGCACAGAGACAGTGCAATTCCTAGCATCACGACACCTGTTACTAGCCGCAGTAGAAACGCCGAGCCAAGAACCTCATTCACCCGATCGGGATTGCGCGAAATGTCACGGATTATGATACTGTCAAAGCCAACGCCCATTACCGGCATCAGAATCGCAACGAGGGCTAACACAAAGCTCAAGACCCCGTACTGTTCTGGACCGAGATATCGAGCAATAGCTGCTCCGACGAAAAATCCGATGCCATAGCGAACAAGACGGTCTACTACTAGTATACTCGTGTTCGTTAGTACCGTTTTAACCGTCTTTGCACCATGTGTTTGGTTCATATCAGCTGTACATTGACTCCAAGATGCAATTATCGGCAAAATCCCCCAAAAACGTAAGATTTCAGCGATACATTGACACAGAATTTGGCCCAAAGGGAGAATCTACACAGGCAACGTCGATTCAGTAGAACAGAGCTTTCCGCATATTTCTTGGTGGTGAACACTTAGATCAATGATGGGTGATCCAAGCCTAGCAGAGCGTACTCTTGCTCTATTGATCTACAACTTCAAGCGTAGTTTCTATACAAGCACGAATTGCATCAAATGTCCGCTTGCCAACATCATTCCAATCAAACAACATCGAACGCTCTTTTGCCCGATTCTTGAAGTCTTGTGCGACGTGCGGCTCGAGGCTAAGAGCGCGCTGCATGGCGATAGTGAACGATGCAACATCTCCTTTGTCCGCATAAATGACCGCGTTTGCTGCTATTTCAGGGATGGATCCATTTCTTGTCGTAACGATTAGAGCACCAGATTTCATCGACTCCAAAATCGGCAGGCCAAATCCCTCATATAATGATGGGAACGCAAAAATCTTGCAGCCTTGGTATAGCGCACTGAGCTGCTTGAATGACGCGCTACTTACCCGAACTACGTCTTCCGTATTTTTAATACTAGAAATTGCCCGTTGCAACATAGACTCTCCCATTCGAGCCTTTCCAACGATTATCAACTTAAGCGGTTCACTTACTCTCAGCTCACCAAATGCTCGAACCAAAGTGTGCAAGTTCTTGTGAGGATACGAATTAGCAATACACAATATGTACTGAAAACCGCCCGTCACTTCACGTGTCAATACGCCAATTTCAGACTCCGACAACACGCTGGAGAACTGATCGCTTGCACCTTCGTAAGTCACAATGATGTTATCAGCTGTGACACCGCCGTACTTTTCAATTTCGCTCTTCGAAAACTCACTAATAGTCAGAATTCGCTTACAGCTTTTTAGCGTTAAACTCACAAATAGTCTGATTGCTAATAGGCTAAGCAAAGTAAAGTCCTCACGATAATGCACATACTGCATGTCATGAATAGTTACTACTCTTGGACATGATGTCCAAAGCGGACTAACATTGCCAGGTGAC
The DNA here is from genome assembly GCA_039810585.1 of Chlorobiota bacterium. Classification (GTDB taxonomy): domain Bacteria; phylum Bacteroidota; class Ignavibacteria; order Kapaibacteriales; family NICIL-2; genus JBBATK01. Next base: position 7,636 of record JBDHXF010000025.1, on the reverse strand, counting down.
CACAATACATCAACTGCATGCTTCTTAGCCAAACGAGGCAAAACAAGCTGCTCATAAAGTATACGCATTGGACGCCTGGTAGCTAACACATCAACTTGCACTATCTTAATATTTCCAAAATCGCCGAACAACTCAGTTAGAAGCTCGTCATTTTCTAAGTTTGTAAATATCGTAAGTCGAATAGACGGTTGTGAAGTGCACATCGCCTTTAAGGTTTCAATAGTGTATGTTTCTGTACCTCCCACTTCACCCGGAATTAGAAACAATGTATTAACACCTAAATTCATGTATTCTGCCGACTAATATTGTGTATAGTGATTATCTTGGAAATGCTTTGCGCATCCATGCCATAACTGTGTACGAACTAACTATTTTATAATAATTAATGTGATGAAGCAGAATCGCCAAATGATTGTTCCCCGCATATTTCTTCGCGACTCTCAATTCGTCTGCAAACTGCTTCCCAAAACCACTGCCACTTTTTGATGTTTCATACCATCTAAAAGATGATAATACGCTATCGATATATATCGGCTCGAATTGATTCCAGAGTCTAAGCCAGTATTCATAATCCATGACATAGTGCTCAGCTTCATCGAACACACCGCATTGTTCCATTATCGATCTACGCCAAAACACAGCGGGCTGCGAAATAAAATTCTCTGCAAGCAATCGATTTCTCGTTGCATTCCGTAAATGGTAGTTCTTGTAAGAAGTTATTGACTTACGTATCTCGTTTCCGTCAATATCAATGATGTCACATTTTCCAAACGCCCATTGCGCTGTCGATCCATCGAATGCCTCAACTACTCTTTGAATCGCACCTGGCTTGTACACGTCGTCTGCATTGAGGAATGCAACAATCTCACCCGATGTCATTCTTAACCCTTTGTTGATGGCAGCAGTTTGACCAGGATCTCGTTCTGACACCCAGCTCAATTTCCCATCATATCTCTTAATAATGTCCAGCGTTCCGTCCACACTGACACCGTCTACGACGATGTATTCGAGCGTAAAGTCGCCTTTCTGGCTAAGCACCGACTCAATTGTTCGCTCAATGAACGGTTCGGCATTCAAGCAGGGTGTTACGATGGAAACTGTTGTCATTCCAATAAGCTTGTTTAGATATATAAAACGATTACACACATCGCTGCGTCATCCTCTACATTATCGACCAATTTGAAGTACAATCAAACTTCCACCTCATTAGAAGTGTACTCAACGAGCTGCCTTTGCATATCGTTTACTTACATACACTTGCCAACTCAGCAGTTACTTAATATCAAGTGTAATAGCAGGATCGATTGTACCAAAAGATTTCATATCCTTACTGAGAACTTGCAATCGAAATTGCACATGGCCACTACCCGTATATGCCATCGGGAGTACCAGCTTGAATGCCGATGGCTTGAACTTAGGGTCACTGACATGTGGGTTCTCTAGTCCATAGTCACCTCTTATAATCCTCCCATCTACATTTGCGCATATGCCGCCAGCGATATCATTAGACGCAGCATCGAATGCGATTCCTGTAATGACAAACGCGTCCCTGGCCTCATTTTGAGAAATCTTCAAGTCTCCGATTCGAAACCGACTGGAAATCCCAAGATCTTGCAATCCAGTGAGCACCGATCTAGTCAACGTATCACTAGCACGTCTATATCGGTAAAACCACATATTGTTTACAGGATATTCAAACAGCGGTTCAAGCACTTTCATGCTCGCATTTGGAATTACAACTGCAGAAACAATGAAATCTACACCCGACTTCATGAGAACAGGATTGTCTGGATTGATAAATACAGAATATCCGTCTATATTGTCTAACTGAAAGCGTACGTCCGACGGCTTTCGGGCACTATCATTTGGCATGTAACGAACTTGAGCAAACCTATTGTAAATAGATTTGCTTGCGTCCAGTGGATCAATGGAATGTAAGAACTCGAGATCAGGGGCAAATTTGCTTCCACTTATTACATCAACTCCAGATGCTATGAAATAATTCGCCGCAATGTTCGAACCGTAGTATAGCCACTTTGCGCGCGGATTCGATGCCTTTAGCGAAGCAATTGTCTTGCCCAACTCTTTGTCCTGTATAGCGCCAAGTCCGACGGTGATCGGATTGACCAGGTAATTATTAAAAACCACATACGATATCATGGCGACGGCGAAATACGTAATTCTTTGCTCAAGGAGAAAGTAGCCGACTATACCGAAATAAAGCGCAGAAAACATCAATTGTTGATAGGAGAAAAAACTGTTTGTCGCTTCATTTGCAGCATATCCGTAAATAAATATGCCTATGCAAAATAGGATACTTGCCGCCATACTCACCTTAGAAAGACGAAGACGATCGACAAGCAACGGTGCGACGTTACGTCCACTTTTATCTTTCTTCTTATTTCGAGTAGTAGCTTTATTCACGGTGATTGGCATTTCTTCATTCGCATTAGACCTCTCGCATAAGCTGAGAATGGTCAATATGATACTGCCTAATCCGAGACCAATAAAAGCACGATTCTCTTTCACTCTGTCCAGCAATGTCCACTTTGCCACTATCGCTGGATAACCCGCAAGCATCCAAATACTGATGAATAAGATATAAGCAATCAGCATTAGTTGAATTCGTGGCATTTTATCCTTTCGCTTATAGGACTGAAACAGCCGAACAAGAACAAGTGGCCAAAGAAGCACAAAATTACTGGCCTCGCAGACATTTTTCCACGATGCAGGCACATGATGCTCTGTAATAAACGAATCAAGAAACCCACTCCAGTACTGCACTACGCTGACATCGCCTCCTGACGAAATACGTGCGCCAGGGTAAACAGTATTAGACATGAGTGAAATCGTATCTTGCGCAAGGTGCATAAAACTCGCAAGAGATACACCTAACAAGCTCAGTATAAGTACTATGCCAACTCCGCGAAGGAGAACTAATTTCTTAACAAGATTGAGTTGTCCTGCTGACCACACGTAGCCAATAACAAGTGCGGTGATGCAGAAGGCTAGTGGTATTTGATGGGGTGGATAGAAGAACAATAGAAAAGTAACTGAATAAAGACCCAAGCCGAAAACGGAGACTACAATTGTTCCAAGTTTCTGTGAGTAAAGTATGTATATGAAGAAAACGAACATCAGGCAAGCAGCCATGATCATTTCCGGCTCAGGAGTTGAATACCACCATTGGATGAATGCCGAAAATGTTACCCAAAGACTGCCAACAAGACTTGGTAGAAATCGGTTTTTAGTTAACAGTAAAAAGATGAGAAATAGGGCTACAAACATGCCGTATGTCTTGTAGTTCCACGCAATTGAGTATGCTGTTTCAGTATCAAACAGAAAGTAAGACCACAGTTGTGGTCTTAAAATGGACGGAAATGAGCGAACTGGCAACGACATCAGTAAGGGCGATTGCATTGCTCCAACAGCGGGATTGGAAATCGGAAAATTGTGGGCGACTTGAGACAGCAACATAGGAGTATGCATTCCCCACTCGTCAAAACGTATGAACTTCGGAGATCCGATTCCCATCTGTTTTGTAGTATCCCCTTTTACAAATGTATTCCACTCTCTTATAGATGAGCCTGAAGTCTTCAGTCCGATATTAAGTGCAAATAGTACAAAGCAAATAGCCAACACTGTCATCACCTTCCAATCAAAGCGAACTAAGTGTTCTTCGGACGCAATGGCACCGAGAGCGTCTAATCTATTCGCAAGCTTTTTAACAAGTTGATTTTTCAGAAGTGTTTCATCGAGTCCCATAGCTGAAGTATTAGTGTACGGAAGTTGCTATTCGGTTGATGTGGTAAGATTTGATCAGGATTGTTGCTTTTGCGCCACAATGGTTAGCATCGATGCATCGTTTGCAACGCTAAGGGCTAAGCTCCACGGAATCGATAGTACTGTGCCAATCATCCACACAATTTTCATTATCAACCAGTAGCTGGATGGGCTTTTCTTTCCGAGAATCCAGTTTCGCTGTGGATGAGTGTCGTGAAGCGCACTTGATATAGCAGTCACGGGATGCAGCAACGCGTTTCTGCCGTAAACACCAATTATAGCGCAGCCTGCGTCTTCGATTAATCTGCTAAGGATACTTGAATTAAAGTGCCAAAGGTGCCGTGGGATGTCAAGAGCAGACCATTGCGATCCATAAATTGATCGTTCGATACTCCCGAAGTTGGGAACTTGAATTACTAAATACCCATTCGGACTCACGATGTTTTCGACAACATGCTTAATAGTCGACACCGGATTGGGGACGTGCTCCAATACGTGAAACAAGCTCACAAGTGAAAATTTACTCGACGGATTAAAGTCTTGAATTTCGGTTTGTACAAAGTGCACGCTTTTGTTAGGCATTGAGTTAAAAAAATCAAACGCATCAATACCAATCGAGTTTTCACATCCTTGGTTGAAGACATAAGCAACACGATCGCCTGTTCCACATCCAACATCGCAATATGATGTTAATGAGCTTATTGGCTTCGACATCGCAGTAGTTACTAAGTCAAAGTCAAATCGAGCTTGATCTTTCCTATACCAGCGCTCAAATCGCGATAACAGTTTTGTACTAGACGAACCGACTGTAGATACGCCTAAGTACTCATTCGGATAGAGATCTCTCGTGTCTCCAGCATATTGAGGCGTTGTTACTCCGATTCCACAGTGCTTGCATACAGCGATAGAGTAGCGCCCTCCGACTTGATCATACAAGTCGGGAATGCCTTTGTACAAAGTTTCAAGTGAGCCACGACAAATCGGACACGGTTTGGTTTCATCTTCTGGTTTTGTCTCGATCTTCGCCATTTTATCATGAGCTACTTAACAATAATTCATTCGGAACTGGTTAGACTATTTAGCTTTGATCCGAAAGACTGTTTGAGCCGTACGAGAGTCTGTACAAGGCAGAAAGTACTGCGGCTACATATCTGGGCCACAAGGATTCGAAGATTCTCTTGTCTTCTAACTGCCTATCCTTACTGCGTAGTCCCCTACTTGTAGCCGAATCTGCATAAATTCTATGTTGCACTGCTCTAGAACGGACGAAAACAAATGCACCCTTCATTTTTGCCAGGCGAAGCCAAGCATCCCAATCGACATTCACCTTGAAGCTCGGATCAAACCTAAAACTGCCACAAAGCTCCTTGTTAAAAAGTACTGTCGGGCACGATATCGGCGATCCAAATCGAAGCAACAATAGTTTCCGCCAGCGCTGGTGGATTGCCACGCTTCGAAGGTAACAAACTCTTAGTATGAGGCGCTTAACTTTCAGAATACTGTTAGTCTCACGAACTTTACTCTCCCCACCTATGTAAGTCAGTCTTTCGACATAATCACAAAAAACGATGCTAGAATTTGTATTTCGCTGAGCCGCCTCAACAACAAGCCTACTATACTTCGGATCGTAAATATCATCTTGATGGGCTAGCGTTACATAGCGAGTTGTCGCCACTTCGTATGCTGCTGTCCAGTCTCTAGCGATACCTTGACGGTTGTCGTTGACTATCAATTTTACACCGAACTTCTCTGCAACGCTAGTAATGACGTCGTTTGGTGTGGACGTACTGATAATCACTTCGACTGGAACATCCTGTGCAATTACAGACGAAACACACTCGTCTAGGAACGGAGATTCGCCGTAAGCAGGTATCACAAATGTATGGCAACTACGCTCGCTCACTCTACTGCCTACCTGTCTTGTTATCCCCACCCACATGCTCTTCCATCAATGCAATTTTCTGCGCCAGATTCTTGTTGATGGCACGGAGTCGTGACACTTCTACGGAGAGGTGTAGCAGATAGATCAAGATGGCGAAGATGGCGCCCATGAACACGAGGGAGGGCGGGTAGAACACGCCGAGTGCGGAGGAGACGATGTTGAGACCATTTCTCCAAAACGCAAAGAACAGCAGCACCAAGGTGCAGGCCACCCAGATGAAGGCATATTCTTCGCGGAGGCGTCCGCGGACGATGAGGCGGCCGATGTAGGCGAGGAATCCGATGCTCACCAGGATGGTAGCGATTTGGATTTTGAGGGGGACGATGTTATCCATGATCTTCTCTCACTCGTTTTTGACGTAAGGATGCAAAGAATATCGCGAAGCTCACTTTAGCCATATAGAACAAACTGGCTACGGTGGAGATGGACGATTGTCCTCCCTGCCGTTCCAGCATGTGAACAGGTACTTCTTTGATGCGCAGCCCGTTGCGGGCGAACATCACGACGGCTTCAGGTTCCGGGTATTGGTCGGGATAGTATTGTTGCACGAGCGCCAAGGCGCGCTTGTTGTAGGCACGAAAGCCCGAGGTATTGTCGGTCACCCACACTCCGGTGATCAATCTATTCAGCCACATAAAGTATCGAATGCCGATGCGGCGCATGAATTCCGATTGGTAGCCTTCTTTGGTGAGGAAGCGGGAGCCAATCACCACGTCGGCGGTATTTGTGGATAGTGGCTCCAAGAGTTTGGGAATTTCGACGGCGGGATGCTGTCCGTCCCCATCCACCTGCAAGGCCACATCATAGTCATGCCGCCAGGCATAGATGAACCCACTTTGCACGGCTGCACCGATGCCTAGGTTGACCGGAAGATTCAGCAGAATGCAATCCAAAGCGGTACAAATCTCGGCGGTGCGGTCCTTGGAACAATCGTTCACTACCACAGGGTCAACACGCAATCCATGACTGTGCTGCAGGTCTCGAATAGACTGCACCACAGCCGCTATGGAGGCTTCCTCGTTGTAGGCCGGTATCACCGCTGCAATGCGCATCATGCGTGATCGTGTGTGTGGACGATGGACACTATCCTGTATGTATCGGATGGCCGGAGCCAAAATACAGCCATCCATACCATTGCGGCGAGTATTTCATATCAAGAAAGCGACATCTCAGTCTTGTAAATCGCAAGCGAAACGAGTCCGTGATTGACGTCAATCACATCAGGCTGTCACCCCGCACACCCCAAAAGGTCATCGCGAGCGACAACGAAGCGATCTCGTGAGTGACGACAATCAACGCCGTCATCACCCGCATCGTAGAGCCCTGAAAGGGCGACATAGGTCAGGGCGGTGCGGAGCGCCGTCATACACATGAAGGTCAATGATCTTGAATGTCTACCGACGAGCGAAGTACGTTTGGTTCCTCTTAGCAGGATTTACAGATCAGCGCTAATAATCAAGAAAGTCATCACATACTTTCCATAACGTCATCGTATCGAGCACTTCACGATACTCCGCATTGCTGGTACCCCCAAGCTAAAGCTTGGGGTTGCAATTCCGAATCCAACATCTCGTCAACGGCGGCGACAGCTAAAGCTGCGCCTGCCTTACGCTTACTTCATTTTCTTTACCCGACTCAATAAAACCAATTCTCCTTCAAACAGTATCGGCAGCCGCCGCAGCTTTAGCTGCGGTCGGCGGTTGAACCTGCTGACAAAGTAATCTTAACTCCATGCTTTAGCATGGAGACACGCGCCGTTGATCAATGGTAAGCTTTGGGCGACCACCGCATCGTAGAGCCCTGAAAGGGCGACATAGGTCAGGGCGGTGCGGAGCGCCGTCATACACACGAACGACCCGCATGGACATCGCATTGACGAGATCGCCACGTCGCTCCGCTCCTCGCGATGAC
>JBDHXF010000024.1:0-55417 GCA_039810585.1 Chlorobiota bacterium | reverse complement strand
ACAACGATCTTCTGCATGATGCTGGATTCCATGAGAGAACGCTTCGATGGCATACGTTTTCCGATTCCAAGATGTACAACAGTCTCCGCTCGACCTCACTGCATATCCCCTGTTCGTCCACAGAAGCAGTGCGCAGGAAGGCTCAATGTGGTCGACGAAGAGTGCAAATTACGCAATCTGGATCTGAATATTCTGGATGGTGGAAAAAAGTCATAGAGCCTTCGTAAAGTACCGTGCGCTTCGGCAGGTGAAGAGGAGTAAGGAACCTCGTTGAAGCGGTCGAAAGAATTACAATAAATTTCACAGTGTTAGGTAAGTCGGTTCTTGACTTTGAGCAACCGACATCGTATCTTGCGATAGCTACAATGAACTCACCGCGAGAACATGTAGACTGGGGAATATCTACCTACTCATTTATTCTATTTGGAGTCCTTTATGAAAAAGTTCTTTTCAATGAGCTTAGGCGCTCTCGCTTTGGCTGCAGTTCTGAGTTCCTGTTCCATTACCACCCCCGTGTGTGCAACAAGCAATGCCATTGGTAGCAAAGTTGGCGAAGCTTCCGGCAATGGGTATTTGCGCTGGCTCGTGTTAGGCGTTGACTGCAGCATTCGTACAGCTGCTCGTAATGGTGGTATTTCGAAGGTTTCAACCGTCGACTTCAAGACCGCTGATATCCTTGGAATTATTCAAACGTACACAACCATCGTTACCGGTGAATAAGGTACTTTCAATACGCATGAGAAGGATCAGGCTTGCTCGCCTGATCCTTTTTTTTGTACGACGCAAGATTGTAATGCTTGCTGTGGCTTGGATATCGTCCATTCTCCTTATCACGCAGTTTGACGCCTGCCATCAAGCAGGCACATCGGATTGCGTGTATGGAATGGGTCAACATCTTAAACTCTACGACGGTGATTTTGAGCAAGCCCCTACCACTGAAGCACTCCGTGACTATTCCAGCATCTGCACTCCGGATTCGATTACTCTACCTGTAAATCGAATGATAAAAACTGCGGACGGTCATCTGCTTATCTGTTTCGCTGATAGCTCACTTCATCCGAGTCAATATGCTCAAATGCTTCGCGAACGCGAAGGTTACAGAGAAATAGAGTTGCGGGACACTGCAGTTGGCCAGGAAACGTGGACACTTCTTCGCTTCACTAAAGATAAGTTTTCCGTCAGCGACGTTTGGAAACCTGCAAAAGCCAAGGGAATGACAGAAGTTTTCTGCTATATGTGCACCGACTCAAAAAGCGCTCAATCACATTTTCGTAATGCCCATGAATTGGCGCTCCGCCTCGGTTACTAGGATTGTGATAGCTTTCGTTTTGACTGGCTTGCTTGTCTCTTGCGGCAGTTCGTCAGGTCTAACCACGTTTCCTCCTCTGGCAAACGGGTACAACCTGTATTTCATACGACCTCTCCAATTAAGCTGTAGTACAGGTTCCGGCAGTATCGATATTACCTACAACACGACTCCAGGCAAAGATGTGATCGTCAACTTTAACCTGAATTTTGTAGCGGACAATCTTGTTGGGCTTCATTCGTGCGCCTTTATGACGAACGTCGATTCCATCGGCGCAAAGTCTATTCAGGTAAGGAAGATGTTTTGCGAAAACTCAGAATGTCGATTTACGAGCACTTTTTCGCAACAGGATTTTTTGGTTTTCATGCGGGGTATCAAGCAGCAAACTGGGACAATTCACTTTGCATGCAACGGTGGGTCGTGGATTAAAGATTTTGAAATTGAAAGCAGCTTTCAAAAGACGACACGAGAGCTCTTGCAGAATATTGAGTAATAATAGCTTCCGATCAAATGTCAATTGCATATTATTGCACAAAGTCTCTATAAACACACTCTATTCAATATTTTTTGGGGAATTATGTTCCGAATTCGAATTCTTTTGGCAATGTGTGCTCTCATCGCTACGGTAAGCCTCAGCTCTTGTGGGAGATACATTTTCGATATGAATCTACCGGTGAGTGCGACCGGAAATGCTATAGGGACAAGGGCCGGATTTGCCTCCGGCAACTCGTTCTTAGGCTTTTTGGCTTTTGGCACTGATGTTAGCATCCGAACAGCTGCACGAAATGGAGGCATCACGAAGGTAGCCTCTGTCGATTTTCATGTATCCGACTACTTGGGAATCGTTCAAGTCTACACCTGCACGGTTACCGGCGAATAGCACCGTACGGATTGTTTAACCATCGACGGTAATGCGACCCGGACTCTGGCTCTCGTGAGTCAGATCTAGTCTTGACACAAGATTGCTCTGTGCAGCCAGCACTTTAAAACAGAATGTATCACAGTAGTTTTTGAGCTTATGACATTTAGCAAAATTCTCGCGACGGCACTAGCGACTCTTCTAGTCGCCACTTCAAGCTTGCGCGCGGCGGATCAACCAAACAGCACCGAGTATTCCAATGAGTCAACGCAGCGACATTTCAATATTGGCTATGGGTTTTACCTGAATGCTCTGGGAGCTATCAACACGGTTCCGAACGACGGATTTAAAACCGCTCAAGGGTTTACGGCTGAGTACGGTTTTGCGCTTTTCGTACCCTTTAACGACAAAGGCAATTATGGCTTTGGAATTGATATTGGCGCGGCTTCGATAAGCTACGATACAAAGCAACTCAGAACCGACTCCTCCTCTCTCATTCACCACGAAGATTACAGTATAACCAGTATTTTTCCGCACTTTTATTTCAGTGGTTTTGTCATTGGTGTACAAGCTGGCTTAAGCCCTAGTGGTACGTTGACAATCGTCGATCCCAAGGGAGGATCGAGCAATGTAGCCCCTACCGATCTGAAGCCATTTATCATGCCACGGCTTGGCATGGAACTTCCCCTTGCAGAATCAACGTGGGGACGATTCAATTTCAATTTGCAAGCTGCCTATGCTGCCATGGGTATCTACTCAAAAGTAGATCACTATCCCTTTTATAAACAAAGTCCTGTTGATCAGAATGCCGTAGCTCCGGTACCAGTTACTTTGTCTCTTGGAGTTTCCTTCATTTTCAAAGTCCCCATTTATTACTAAGGACATCGACTGCGAGATCGAAGGTTGTCTGAACCGCATACATTGAAACAACCTGGTGTGTACAGTAATTTGGGAGTATCTTTTCGGGTACTCCCTTTTTTTGTTGAAAATCTTTGATCCGTACCTACTCGCACCCTTCGAACAGACCCTCTCAGAGTGAATGCATAGACACACAAGCTCTTAACTTTGTGTATCTCCTCCTCCTGGTGAAACAGCGCTCTGTCGAGCCGCCCAGAGATAATAAACGGGCACACCCAAAAGAACGATACCCAATCCCGGATAGGTGTACATTGGCTTTTCCATCAACAAAATGATGCAAATCATCAGGGCCATTACGATGTACAAGGCCGGCAACAGCGGATAACCGAATGCCTTGATGCCACGCTCCGCGTTGGGCATCTTTCGACGGAGCACGAATATTCCGAGGATGGTGGCGATGTAGAAGAGTAACACGGCAAACACAACATAGTCGAGCAAATCACCATACTTGCCGGAAAGGCACAGGATACTTGCCCAGACACACTGAAACCATAATGCGATACTTGGTACCGAATTCTTGTTCAGTGTGCCAACCTTGTTGAAAAACAACTTGTCTTTCGCCATAGCATAGTAGCAACGGGCACCGGCTAGGATCATTCCGTTGTTGCAGCCAAAGGTGCTGACCATGATGAGGACCGCCATTATGGATGCACCCATCCCCGGAAAGATTACTTCCGCGGAAGCGGCGCCAACTCTGTCATTGGAAGCAAATTGAATCCCCTGTTGCAACACCGTTCCCTGTGGAGTGCCTTGTACCGGAAGCGTGCAGAGATACGCAATGTTGACACTGAGGTAAATGCCGGTTACGATGAGCGTTCCAAACAACAGCGCTAAGGGGATGTTTCGTTTGGGATTGACCACCTCTGCTGCGGCAAAGGTTACATTGTTCCAGCCGTCGCTGGAAAACAGTGACCCCACTTGGGCAACGGCGATTGCCACGATGATAGTCCATCCGCTGAGCTGGATAACTGATGTTACATTCCCCTGGTCGTCTAACACCAAGCGATGGGCATCCCAAAAGTGGGCGAGATTCTGGGTAACTACTTCATGATTGATCCCAACGAAGATGCCGAAAATGATTAGCCCAAGCAAGGAAGCAACTTTCGCAAATGTAAAGGTGTTTTGAATGAGCTTCCCCGTGTGCACTCCCCTGGTGTTAATCCACGTGAGAAAGCAAATCATCGTGATGGCTACTACCTGCGTCATGTGAATGGAGTAGTCGCCCACAATGTGCACGGAATGTGATTCGTCTAAGCCCGGAACAATAACGGCCAAATACTTTGCAAATGCAACACCTACGGCGGCTATGGAACCAGTTTGGATCACCATGAAACAGGTCCACCCATACAGGAAGGCAACAAGCGGGTTGTAAGCCTCACGAAGGTAAATGTACTGTCCCCCCGCTTGCGGAAATAACGACCCAAGCTCGCCGTACGACATCGCACCAATCAAGGTCAGAACGCCCGTCACAACCCACACTACGAGCAACCATCCGGCAGACCCAACTTGGCGCGCAATGTCGACGCTCACAAGAAAAATGCCCGAACCGATCATGATACCAACCACAATCAGGATGGCATCGAGGAGTTTAATGTCACGTTTGAATTCACTCATACAATATCAATGAGGGATGATGCAACAAAGCACGGATGACCGTGCTTTGTTGAACGAAAAATTTGAGAATGATCGGTCTACTTCGAAGCGTTGGCTTGTGCCCTAATCTTGGAGTGCTTAATGCTGTAGCTGAAATAAATAATCATCCCCAGCACCAGCCATGCTCCCAATCGTGCCCAGTTCAAATACCCTAATCCATAAATCATGGAGGCACAAACAATAATGCCCAGAATTGGCACAATCGGTACCAACGGAGTTTTGAAGCGCCGTGGGAGGCTGGGTTGCTTTACTCGCAGTATCCATACAGCGATACACACCAGAATGAAGGCGAAGAGAGTCCCAATACTCGTCATGTCTCCCACGATATCTTCAGGAACAAACGACGCAAAGGCGCCAACAAGTATGAAGAACAAGAGATTCGACTTATAGGGAGTTTTGAATCGGGTGTGTAAATCTGAGAAAATAGCAGGAACCAAACCGTCACGACTCATTGTGTAGAATACTCTGGACTGTCCTAAAAGCATCACGAGTATCACCGACGAAAAACCGGCTAAAATTGCAACCGTCACGGATTTTGCAAGCCACTCATAGCCGGGCATCGCATGTTGGATAGCCATGGCAACGGAAGCTTCCTTTCCGGTTGTGCGGAAAAACTCGACGGGTACCAATCCTGTCAACACATGCGCAAACAGAACGTAAAGAACCGTGCAGATAACCAGGGAACCCAAGATACCGATTGGCATATCTCGACCGGGATCCTTTGCTTCCTGTGCAGCTGTGGACACCGCGTCAAAACCTATAAATGCAAAAAACACCACTCCAGCCGCGCCGAGAATACCCATAATTCCACCGTAGTGATGATCTACCCCTTGGCCGTCCACGTAGATACTCGGATCCGGAATAAACGGAGTGTGAAGGACGGGATTGACAAACTGCCAGCCAAGTCCAATAATCAGAAGAACGATAGCAACTTTCGTAACCACAATCAATCCATTCACGAGCGCAGATTCCTGTGTTCCACGAATGAGGAGCAAACTGAGAAGAAACACAATGAACAAGGCCGGCACGTTCATGATACCATGAATTTCCGGGTGGTCTTTCAAGTGCTCAAAGGGAGAATGACACCACTCGAAGGGTATGGGGAACTGTGAATTAGGAAAGAAAAAAACACGTAGGAAGTTATTCAGATACTCACTCCACGCGATGGCAACCGTTGCAGCTCCAATGGCATACTCCAAAATCAAGTCCCAACCGATAACCCAAGCGAGCGATTCTCCTAACGTTGCATAGGTGTACGTGTACGCAGATCCTGCAATAGGAATCATCGAAGCAAGCTCTGCATAGCACAAACCGGCGAACGCGCAACCTAAGCCCGCAACAATGAAGGCAAGAGTGACAGACGGCCCTGCATTATTGGCTGCGGCAGCAGCCGTTCGAACAAAAAGACCTGCACCAATGATTGCCCCGATACCGAGCATGATGAGGTTGGCAGGCCCCAAGGTTCGTTTCAACGCGTGCGCACCATCAACCTCTGCTGTGAGTTCGTCGATGGACTTTGTGTATTTAGCCATACTGTTAAGATTAGTGGTTGTACGTCATCAATGTCCCCGTTTGGCGCGTCAGACCGAATGATACCGATCCTGTTGCATAAGAAAAAAGTTGGTCATAACGAGCAAAACCGTGTCCGAAGGAATGACCAAATCGCGCCGCTGCAAAATACCACGACAGAACTTTCGTGCAAGCAAAATCATCATTCGCTCGACACACACTATTTTTGTGTCTTCTTTCTAACCATTGATTCAGGAGTACGCATGTCCTTATCCGTTGGCGATCGTTACATCGACTTTACCCTCGTTGATTCTCAAAAAGAGTCCCACACCCTCAGCAACATCGTTGGCAAAGGTCCTGTTGTTTTGGCTTTCTATCCCGGCGCCTTCACAGGCGTGTGCGACAAAGAAGTTTGCAGCTTGCGCGATGGTATGGCTCGCTACAATGAACTTGGTGCAACCGTGCTTGGTATTAGCGTCGACGGTCCCTTTGCTCTCAAAGAATTTGCTGCGAAGTACCAATTGAACTTCCCTATTCTTTCGGATTTCACACGTGCCGTTACTCGTTCATACGACTTGATCTTCAACAACCTTGGCGGAGTGCAGGGATACGATGTTGCCAACCGTGCGGTGTATGTGCTGGATAACGACGGTGTCGTTCGCTACGCATGGGTGGCATCCCCCAGCCCGGGTGTTGAACCGAATTACGACGAAGTTATTACAGCTGTCAGCGCATTGAAAGCCTAAGGAAGCACTCAAATCTTCGTAGATTTGCAGACTTCTATCGGCACATCAAGGCGCTCGAATGGTACTGACTGAACTCGTTCAACACATCGAATCGATTCTCCCGCCGGATACGGCTATGGAAGGCGATCGCTTGGGTGTGCAAGTGCAGAGTGGTCAGAATTCGATCCATCGCGTACTCTGTACGCTGGATCTTACCGAAGAAGTGATTGAGGAGGCTGAAACCATTGGCGCGAACTGCGTTCTTTGTTTTCATCCTCTGATCTTTCGCCCGCTGAGGGTAATTGACAATGGCGACCGTATCGGGCGCTGCGTGCAACGATTGATTCGGTCGGGCATCTGCCTGATCAGCGCACATACCAATTTCGACGCCCATCCGCAGGGTACAAACTTTGCGTTGGCAACTGCACTTGGTTGGTCGATTGACACAACGCTCGTGCCGGATGCATCGAGACCCGGTTATGGAATAGGAGTTCTGTGCTCGTTGCCCGACCTAGCGTTCGAAACGGTGCTTGCACGGGTTTCCGAGGTGTGCAACTCCTCGCTTCGCTATAGTAAGTGTCCGACAGAAGTCGTGTCAAAAGTGGCGATCGTTGCCGGTAGTGGCTACGATTTCTTGCCACAGGCGCTGGCCTCCGGTGCGCACGTGTTTGTGACGGCTGACCTGAAGTATCATAACTTTTTTGAAACGGAAGGTCGCCTTGCCTTGGTAGATCCCGGTCACTACGAAATGGAGCAGTTTGTGCCCGGTGCAATGGCCTCGCTGCTGCAGGAGAGTCTCGGCAGACACCCCGATGCACCACAGTTTGCGGTCAGCTCGGTGCTGACCAATCCTGCGTTACGATGGAACAGATAATACAACGTGTAGAACTATTTTGAGGAGTGATAGTGGAAAACGATATTCAGCGCCTTGCGGCTCTGGCACATGTCGACGAAAAGCTTGATGAGATGCATGAAGAGCTCGGTGATTTACCGAAGCAGGTCAAGAAACTGGAGGGCATCGTGCGTGAATGCAGTGCTACGGTTGAGGCAACTCAAACCGCACTGGCTGAATGCGAGTCACAACGTTCCACTATGAACGTCATGCTGCAAGAGTTCAACGACAAGCAGAAAAAACTAACGGATACGCAGTCGTCCGTACGAAACAATAAAGAGTTCGACGCTATCACCAAAGAGCTCGAATTCATTCGTACCGAACGTATTCGCATTGAGTCTGAGCACGGACAGAATGACCTTCGCGAGGAGAATCTCAAGAATAGTCTCGTCGACCAACAAGCAGCCTTACTTGAAGCTCAAACAAACCTCGCTGCTCGCGAGCAAGAACTCGAACACCTGTCTAGCGAGCAAAACGACGAGTTCAAACAGCTTCAAGCCAAACGTAAGTCTATCATTGGAAGTCTCAACAGCGAGTGGTATTCGGAATACGAACGCATTCGAAGCTTTCACAATGATGCCGCCGTTCACATTCGCAAGGGCTCGTGCAGTGGATGCTTCAGTGCCATCCCGCCGCAAAAACAAGTGGAAATGCGCAACAACAAAGAAGCATTTTACACCTGCCAAATCTGCGGACGTATTCTGTACCCTGAAGAGCTTCGAATCGAGGAAGAGTTTGCCTAGAGTACTCGATCACGGAGTGTCTGCAAAGCCACATCGTGAACGACAGATTCGATAAAAAGAAGGAGAGGAAAACGGGCAATCGCGTTGGTACTTGATACCGATGAGGAAAGTCCGGTCACTGGAGAGCAACGCGCTTGATAACGTCAAGACATCGAACCTTTTTTGGTTGGATGATGGAGAGTGCAACAGAAAAAATACCGCCGGAAACTGTTCCGGTAAGGGTGAAATGGTGCGGTAAGAGCGCACCGCTCCGTTCGCGAGTTCGGAGGCATTGAAAACCCCGCGTAGTGCAAGACCAAATAGGATGCAGCAGGAGCTTTGCTCCTTGCGGGCTGCTCGCTCGCACCACGCTGCATCGGGTAGGTCGCTAGAGTTTCGCAGCGATGCGATTCCCAGATACATGATTGCCCCGTCGGTCATTTTGACCGCGGTACAGAAACCGGCTTACAGTTTTCCTCACTTTATTTATCGATAGTCAACATTCAGTAATAACGCACTTGCTTTGGACGAACAACAACGAATGGTAATACCCGAGGATCCGATTCTCCGTGATATGCTGGCGGATTTTGTGGAATCGTGGAAGCGGGATGTTTCACACAAACTGACCGATATCGTGACGAAGAAGGACGATGTCGAGCTTTTTCGATTCGGCCACACCCTTCGCGGTTCCGGACGTCAGTTTGGTATGCTTGGAATGTCCGATTACGGTGCCTTGTTACAGGATTTTGCCCGCGAGCAGCAATGGGATTCCGCGTCGAATCTCATTCCGGTTCTTCAGTCGGAGCTCCACACTATCCAACAGTACCTAATTGACCGGGGAATTGCACCATCCGATCGTTTCTCCGCTCTTCCATCTAACCTGTAGTGCTATGAAATCCTTCCTCCTCTTGCTGACAGTTCTCGTTACTGCAGCTTCGCTCAATGCACAGCCTCGCGTTGCTGTGCTACCGATTAAAAATGCCGACGGCAATTTTTCCTTCAACACGTATTGCTACAAGATTGCCGACTCCCTTCGAGCGGCGCTCACTCTCTCGGATCTCAACAACAAGCAATTCAGCATCGTGCCCTCCGATTCGGTAGAAGCGGTTCTGGCTGAGCTTAACCTGGATCCCAGCAATGCGCAATACGAATCCGACATGTGGAAGTCGGTTGCTAAACTGAATTGTCATTACGCCATCACCGGCTCCTTCAATATCAGTGGCGAACGGATGCTGTTGAATGTGTACGTGTACAACGTCGACACAAAAATGTCCGACCCCAACGCCGTCGCTAAGAACATCTTCAAAGCTCCCGAGAAGATCCTGGACATGGTATTTGTCATCCGCGACCGCCTCATTCCGGGCTTGAAGTAAGGACGGGCAATTCAGCAATTCATTCATAGAGATTTTTATTCGCGCCGCCTTCGTCGTCGCTCTTCTCATCGCACCGTATGAACGTACTCAGTACCAAAAAGAATTTTCTGGCCATCGATACGCAGTATTCCTCGTATGAGGATTCTGCCATTGCCATCGTATCGGCTCCGCTTGAGGCGACGGTAAGCTATGGAGGCGGTACGGCCCTTGGGCCGCAAGAATTGATCAAAGCCAGCGCGTATGTGGAGTTTTACGACGACGAGTTCGATCGCGAACTGTGTTTCGACAAAGGCATAGCCACGCTAAAGCCGCTCGATTTCCATAAGAAGTCCGTTCCGCAGGCTCTGGCAATGATTGAGAAGCAAGTGGCGCAGGTCATTGCTGACTCCAAATTCTGTGTGACTCTTGGAGGTGAACACAGCCTCAGTACGGCACCGATCAAAGCGCACTTTGCCGCCTTCCCTGCCATGAGTATTCTGCACTTCGATGCACATTCGGATTTGCGCGACTCGTACGAAGGCAGTCCTTGGTCGCACGCCAGTTTCATGGCTCGCGTTGCCGAGTTTTTCCCGACCAAGCGAATTACCCAAGTCGGCATACGTGCTCAATGCAAGGAAGAGGCTGAGTTTATACGAAAGACGGGAGTGAATACCTTCTATGCCTCGGCAATTCGTCGTGGCTTACATGGTCAGAACTGGCAACAGTCCGTGGTAAAAACGCTGGCCAAGGATGTGTATATCACCTTCGATGTGGACTACTTCGACCCCGCCATCATGCCGGCAACAGGCACTCCGGAACCAGACGGATTCTTGTATTCGGAAACTCTCGACGTGTTCCGTGCGCTTATTGCCAGTGGCAGGCGTATTGTTGGTCTGGACATGGTAGAACTTGCTCCAATGAAAGGCCTGAGTCACCCGAATCTGACAGCTGCGCGCTTGCTGTATAAGCTCTTGAACATGGCTTTTGCCCCTGGATCAAAGTCTCCTAAACCGAAGCAAGGGAAACGTCGATGAGCACTGCAACTGATCTTCGCGATCGTGTCACCGCCGCAGTGCAAACTGCCCCATCCGCACAAGACCTGAGTGCTCTCATTGCAGAATTCCTGGAAGCTCTCAATGCAGGTGTCGTGAGGGCCGCCGAGCCGTTGACCGATAGCAGTTGGCAGGTAAACGCATGGGTGAAGCAAGGAATCCTCCTGTGTTTCAAATTCGGAACCATGATTGATCGATCGCAGGGTGCATTTCGATTTTACGACAAGGACACCATTGCACTTCAAGATATCTCGCTTTCCCAAGGCGTGCGCATAGTTCCAGGAGGATCTGCCATTCGAAACGGTGCCTTTCTTGCACCGGGAGTAATCTGTATGCCGCCGATGTACGTAAATATTGGCGCATGGGTGGACGAAGGCACCATGATCGACTCGCATGCCTTGGTGGGAACCTGCGCGCAAATAGGTAAACGCGTGCATCTCTCGGCAGCCGCACAAATTGGCGGAGTACTGGAGCCAGCAGGCGCGCGACCGGTAGTGATCGAGGACGACGTGATGATCGGCGGGAATTGCGGTGTCTACGAAGGCGTATGCATTCGCAAACGAGCGGTGCTAGGCAGTGGAGTGATTATCAATGCCTCAACTCCGGTGTATGATCTGGTTGAACAACGCATCCTTCGCCCAAGTGCCGACCATCCGCTTGAAATTCCGGAAGCAGCAGTTGTGGTGAGTGGTAGCCGAGCTGTGAAGGGTGACTTTGCTGCAGAGCATGGCTTGCATGTTTCAACACCACTCATTGTGAAGTATCGTGATTCAAAAACTGATGCACGAACAGCTCTAGAATCTGTTTTACGTTAAAGACTCAGCCATGTCAGCGCTTGATAATCTTCAAAAAGCCAAGAAATATATTGCGGGTGCAAACTTCGTGTCGTCCGCCATCATGATTGTTATCTTCTTTATCCTTCGCCGTATCAATCCCGATGGCGAGAGTTACTGGATTTTGGTGGCCGGTATAGTCTTCGCATTAGCCGGTATTGCCATGATTGCCTTCGTCAAGCGTCTCGAGAAGCGCTTCAAGGATGCCAACATTCGCTAAGGCTCCCTATGAACGCAGGTGATGAACTTCTTCCCCCGCTGCGCTCCGAATTGGAGTTGGAGCTACGACAACACCGCGAGCAGGAGGTGATACTCTTGCGCGATCCCTCGGGGATCGCCGCACAGGATATCATGTTGGACGCTTCGCTTTTCCCTGTTCTCGAGGCGCTGGATGGTACCCATACTATCTATTCCCTCTATAATGCACTACGCAGCGACGCGTCGGGTGAGTTTCCCTTGTCAGAGCTGGCAGCCTTCATTCGAGCCCTCGACGAGGCATGTTTACTCGAGTCTGAGTATTTCTTCGACCAAAAGATATTCCTTGAATCTGATGTTCGGCACCCGGTGTGTGCCGGAATCTGCTACCCTGCCGATCCGAAGGAATTACATGAATTTCTCGATGGCATCCTAGCCAAGAGTCCCGTTCGGAGTTATCCGACCAATGCGCGCGTCGTTGTTGCTCCTCATATCGATTTTAGAGTGGATGAGGAGATTTATGCAGCGCCATTTAACGCACTGCGAGACAGCGAGTTCGATGTGGTGATTCATATTGGTACAAGTCACTACGGTTGGCAGGATCGCTTCATGCTTAGCTCGAAGGACTTCCTCAGTCCGCTCGGTCGCTTACGCGCCGACAAGGATATCATCGAGGACATACACAGACGAATGAACGGCCGTCTCAGTCGCAACGATAGTGCTCATCAGCCGGAACACTCACTCGAGTTGCATCATGTGTTTCTTCAGCATCTGTTTGCTGATCGGAATTTCAGTATTGTCCCCATTCTCGTGGGATCGTTTCAGGACGCGGTGGATGCACAACGCGATCCTTCTCGCGACGAAGCGACGGCGGCGTTTTGTCGTAGCCTGATGGAAGCGGTGGAAGCCAGTCACAAAAAAGCACTGTGGTTGGTAAGCGGAGACCTAGCTCACATCGGCAAACGCTTTGGCGACGAATGGGAGGCTGCCGGTCTACTCGACACCCTACGAAGTGAAGACTTCGAAATCATGAATGCGATGGTAAACGGTCGAAGCGCCGAGTACTTTCAGCTCATTTCTCGCGACGGAGACAGGCGACGTATTTGTGGTCTGCCACCGGTCTGGACCATGCTCAACACGCTGAAACCCGGCAAAGGAACAGCCTTGGGTTACAATCAGTGGGACGATCATCCAACCGGCACCGCCGTCAGCTACGGCGCAGCAGCGTGGTGGTAAGCTGGTAGTAGTTGAATTGAACTCTGAACCTGTGCTTCGAGGATATTCACGAGCATGCATACAAGTACAGTCGAGGTACTTCGACTGCATCAAGTCCATTACCCCCTACTCATCTTCTTCATCGTCGTCATCATCAACCGCTTCGTCATCGTCGTTGAAATCATCGTCAGAATCGTCAGCTATTGCTGCATTCAACCCTTCCTTATCATTCGTTGCCGGTCCACTGCCGGGCTGAATACTCTCGATTCGCTGCTCCGCTTGTTGGAGGTATTCGTGCGCACTCTTGACGAGAGACATGCCCTCTTCATACAATTTGAGTAACTCATCAATTGGAACACTTCCGCGATCCAAAATGGTTTGTATTTGCTCGAGACGCTCTAATTTTTCTTCGAGTGATTTTGCCTTACGTGCCATAACTGCTTGCTGTTCTTTGTTGTGATACAACTTCTGCTTCAATATTCTGAGTGGCTCGCACAATACGAATGTGCTCACCTTGGCTGACGATATCGTCTACCCGAATTACGTCATCACCTCGCTGTAACAGCGCAAATCCACGCTGTAACGGCCGCAATGGTTGAACAGCCTGTAAACTTCGTTCTATGCCACTTAGATTGTGCTTGAGTAACGAAAGAGCGTGTGAAGTGCTACGCTTCATCTGCTGCGCCGCTTGTTGGGTAAAGGTGCGTTTTTCGTGCACCAATCGTTTTAACCATTCGGCCATGGAGCCATCACTCCAACTGTCGACGATACGTTGCTTTTCGTTGAGGTGGTCGCGCAATGCCGAATGCATGGAGTCCGCTATGAGATCCAAATCGTACATCAACTCATCGGCTTGATGAGGTGTGCAGGCCACGGCAGCTGCTGTTGGTGTTGCCGATCGATGATCGGCAACGAAGTCCGCAATGCTGACGTCAGTTTCATGTCCCACCGCGGAAATGATGGGAGTGCGCGCATAGAATATTGCATCTGCCACTTCCCTTGTATTGAAAGCCCAGAGGTCTTCCATCGAGCCACCACCACGTCCCACAATCATCACATCGCAGCCTGCCGCCTCCAAATCTCGAATGGCTTGAGCGATATCAGCCGATGCTCCTTCTCCCTGCACCAAGGTTGGACGAAACAGTACCGTGCATGCAGGCATTCGCTGTTGCATGGTGGAGAGTATATCTCGAAGGGCTGCCCCGGTTGCTGAGGTTGCCACCCCAACGCGTAAGGGAAAAGCAGGGAGTGGCTTCTTGTGACTTTGGGAGAAATAACCTAGTTGCAAGAGCTCTGCTTTCAGGCGTTCAAAGGCCTGGTAGAGTTCACCAATACCAGCCGGAACGATGGAGACGCAGTCGATCTGGTAGCTACCCTGCGCCGGGTAGACGCTAATACGACCACTCACCACGACCTTCATACCATCAAAAGGTTGGATGCTCAGACTCCGTGTGCGCCACATCACGCAACGGATTTGAGCTCCTTCGTCCTTCAAACTAAAATAGCGGTGACCGGAGCTGTGGTGTTTGTAATTGGATATTTCACCGCTCACCCGAACATGACTGAACTGCATTTCGAGGCTTTCCTGGATAACGCGGGTGAGAAGGCTTACACTGAGAGCGTCGTTTGTCATGACGCAATTTAGGAGGTGGATGGAACTCCGGAAGATGAAAGCTTCGACTGAGGAAAACATCTGCGCAGGCCGGGCTGCCTAAGAGTGAGCCAGCGACAATGCGAACTTCGTCTCACCGAATGCCTCATAGTACGTCGGTGCGGGCGCCGGAGGCGCCACCGTATGAAAAAAAAGTCATCGCGATCATACAACACTAAGGTGTCTGCGCTGCGGAAGGCAATCGTGGCTCACTGGGCAGTATCTTTGTTGTTGAACTCATAGTTGAGCGACTGACATCATGACTACGACACTTGTTGGTTTTGGATACGATGTTCACCGATTAGCCGAGGGCGAACGATTGATATTGGGCGGAATTGAGATTCCCTCCGCAGTGGGAACCGTTGCGCATAGCGACGGAGATGTGGTGCTGCATGCCCTGTGCGACGCCTTACTTGGCGCCTTAGGCTTAGGAGATATTGGCGAACACTTCCCCGACACGGACGCGAAGTGGAAAGATGCGGAAAGCTCAGTTTTTGTTCGGCAGTGTGTTCAATTTCTGGCTGAGCAGCGTGCAGTTGTTCGCAATGTGGACATTGCCGTTGTACTCGAAGCGCCGAAATTAAAGCAGTTTAAGGATGCCATGCGGAGTCATATTGCCGGCCTGTTGCATCTGCCACCGCAGAGAGTGAATATTAAAGCCACGACGTCGGAGAAGTTAGGATTTGTTGGCAATGGCGAAGGCATCCAGGCCTACGCAGTGTGTTCTATTGAACAGTGAGAACAGAGTGTCTAGGCTGAGCATTCCATACGTACACTTGAAGCAACTACGATGGCTCGTCCTGTTCGTCGCGCTAGGCTATTGTCAAGCCGAGGAACAATATTATCCTCAACGGGTGGAGCTGAGTCGGCGACGGCAAATGGAGACGTTCAGTTTCGAGTCCTTTTCACCCTCGGGTCAATCCCTCAGCCTAAGCATCAATAGCAGTAGACCGTCAAACGTTCAACTCAGTGTGCAGTTTCCCAATGCGATTGGCAGCGTGGAACTAATAGCCGACTCGCTTGTGGATGCCCGATTTGTCAGCGATCGGTGGATGATACTGTGCTTGCGAAACGATTCGTTGTTTGAGCAATCGTTGACAAGTGAGGGCTCAACCAAAGCAATGCGACTTCTGGCCTACGGTCGAGATTTGCGCCAGATAGCGTCCTCCTCATCATCACGCGCTTTTGTCAGCGCCGACTCAGTATGGCTCTGCACAGTACGTGCGCGATCTGAGACGTATGATATTATGCGAGTGGCTCGTGATAGACGTCAAGTCGTCTTCGCAGCCAAAGCGGATTCTGCCATCCTTTTATTGAGTACATTGAACGGCGATTCTCGTAGCGCGGAGTTGTATCGAGCGGGACAATGGCGCAGTCTGGGTATCGTGCAAGCATTGGAATCGATGGCGTGTATTGAAGGTCGCTATTTGTCGACGCTTGTTCTCCGGCACGGGCGGTACGTGCTGAATACAGTCGATCTCACATTGAACGCGGGAGTGGTCAAGAGTCAGGACTTACCGGCAGACATGTACGAGGCGTGCGGAATGGACTATCACCTTGACACGTGTCTCGTCGTCTTCCGTAACGGCGTGGTACGATGCACGCCATCGACTATTGTTGCCATGCGACATTTTAGCCTCAATGAACTCAGTGTTCCTTGCACCATCGAGTGGCACTCGGATCTATGCTCCGTGCATTCCGGCACGATGTTCTATGAATTTCGATTTGCAAATGACCCATGGTATCGTGTTCGCTATGCCGCTTCGCGGCTGCGGCAATACGGTCTCTTGATCGTCCTCTTTGTACTCAGCGTGTTTCTTTGGTTTCGTACGCTGCGCTATCGTCGTCAACTTCACGATGTACTCGAACTTGGGACGAGTGGCATCTCCTTTGTCGTGGATAAATCGCTGCGACTCCGACGACTCAATTCACGTGCGCGAGAACTTTTCAGCATGGACGCCGGAACACCATTGCGTCGTGTGCTAAAATTCTACTGCAATGAGGAATCTCAACGCGTTGTGGAAAGCTTCGTAGCCAGCGCCTCTGCTGCTCGCATCAGCCAACAGCAGAAGCTCATGGTCAAACGTAACGGAGAGGATCGTGAAATTGTGTTTAGTGCTCAACCCTTACGATCGTGGAGTGGAGGTTACGATGGTTTAGTAGTGAATGGGGTGGACATCACGGAGGAATTGGAACGAAAGCGCCTTGTGAACTGGGCCCAGCTTGCTCACGATATGCAGACAAATCTCTCGATCATCAAGTTGAACGCCGAGCAATTGCAGGGCAGCGTTCAATCGCAGGATGAAGAGAAGCGCTTGCGAATACGACATCAAGCTACCCTCTTGTTACAACGCGTGCGAGATATCGTGAGCATCGGAAGAGATGAACAATTGCATGTCAGTGAGATTGACACCTTGAGTTTGTTCCGTGAGGTGGTGCACGAGTTCGACGACAGTTCCTTTGCGCATGTTCGCTTTATTCTCCCAGAGAATGGTGTCCTTGCCAAACTTGACAAAGCGAAAATGTTGCGAGCTTTACGCAACGCTGTTGAGAATGCCGTGAGAGCAATGGAATCTAAAAACGGAAGCGTGGAATTTCGAGTACACGTTACGCGGACTGAGTTTAGCATTCGAGTGAGCGACACCGGCAAAGGCATGGACGAGCAGACTCTCGCCAACTTCTTTAAACCCTACTACTCTACCTATCGACAGTTTGGAGGCACGGGCATTGGAACCATGATTATGCAGAGAGCTATTGCGCTGCATGGCGGTACGGTGGCAGTGGAGACAGAACTGGGCAAAGGCACGACGATAATCTTCCACTTACCGATGGCACTGTATGTACGGGGATGAACGTCGCGAACTGCAGGCATACCTCAAGAACAAGCGTATCGCTGCCATCGATTACGGCTCGAAACGAGTGGGCTGGGCAGTATGCGATGCCTTTCACATTAGCATCAGTCCGAAGGGATTTTTCCTACGGCAAGACGATGATTTTTGGCCGAAGCTCCTGATGGCATTGAACAACGAACGTATCGAATATGTGCTCGTTGGAGTTCCGTTGCGAGTGGACGAGGTTGAAAGTAAAATGGTGCTTTCCGCTCGTGAGTTCATCACTGATCTCGCCGCCAAGAGCATGCTTCCGGTACGAGAAGTAGACGAGGCTTTCAGTTCAAAAAGAGCGGTGCAGACAATGGTGGCTATTGGCGTTAAGAAAAAGGACAGGAGAAGCAAAGGACGAAGCGATGAAATAGCCGCTGCCTTGCTGCTGCAAGATTTTCTGCGGGAGCTGGAATGAAGGCGCTTTTCTCGTTGTTCCTGCTTCTTATGGTCAGTGTTTTCGTTTGCAAAACGCAACCGGTTGACGCCGGCGAAGCGTACCGTGCAACTCTGATTTTTCCGGAGGCACACCTTCTGGCTACGGCAAACTGGCCACACATCAACGTTGCCACCTTCTTTCGGAGCTGCAACGCATTCTTTCGATTTCAAACACGTCAAACTTCCCAGGGGTTAAGCTACGAGGCTCCGTACGATGTTTCTATCGATATTTTCGATAGCGTTGGTGTGATTAGGCACTCCGCCTTCTTTAAGGACACCGTACGCGCTGCCGACTATCAGACTACGCTGTCTGAGCGATTCAATCTGAACCGCAGTTACGCCGCA
Source organism: Chlorobiota bacterium (assembly GCA_039810585.1). GTDB lineage: Bacteria > Bacteroidota > Ignavibacteria > Kapaibacteriales > NICIL-2 > JBBATK01. The sequence continues at coordinate 36,873 of JBDHXF010000024.1, read as the reverse complement.
GAACTCCCTTTGGCTTCCTATACAATAAAGCTGGAAGTGTGGCAACACGAGCGATTGCTGTATCGATATCGAAGTCCCCTCTTGTCACCTCGTTCAGGTTCAGGCTTTGAGTTCCTACCGACTGCCCTCTTTACGCAACCATTCGACACTACGGGAGACGCACGAATTATTCTCGCCGATAATGGAGTAGAGTTTTCCAGCGCTGCCGCTCAAGTGGTTGTACAGTGTTCCGGACTGCGCGACGAGAACGAATGGAGCTACACGCTCAGGCGATCGCCACTAGCTCACGATTGGTTTGCACAGGAACGTGCACAGTGGAAAGGCACGTGCGAAGTGCATACCGACCGGATGCTACAGCTTGATACAGGGCGCTTCGGTGCCATAGCTTCCGTGCATCTTCATCAGATACGGAGCGGCCCACAGCTCGGAATCCTCACCGTTCCTCTCGATCCTGCCTGGCTAGTTCCGGGTCGGTACCTGCTTACCTTGGTCAACTCACGATCACACGACTCCATTCCCCTGCAATTTGATTGTGAATGGACAGATTTTGCGATGAGTTTCCGAGACGCCTCTTCTGCCCTGCAATTCATGTCGCTACTCTTGACGGATGAGGAGAAAAAGCAACTTGATCGCGGTGACGAGCTGACCTTGAGACGCAACATTATTTCCTGGTGGAAGAAATACGACCCAACGCCACAGACTCCGTTCAACGAGGCTATGCTCGCCTTCTTCCATCGCGTTGATGAAGCCAAGGATCGGTTCTCCACTCCGGCTGAGAAAGACGGACGAAAGAGTGAGCGTGGCCACGTGTTCATGCTCTACGGTTCACCATCACGCATAGAAACGCACCATCCACTTGGTGCAGCGCCGCAGGAAGTATGGACCTATGCGAACCTCGTGAAAAAGACCATAGTGTTCGAACGAGACGAACAAGATCACTATCATGTCGTCCGCGTGGACAACCTCCCTTAAATCCTGTTCCGACGCTCGTGCGCAGACGCAAAGCTGCGGCTTTGTATTTTTTTTCGAAATAGTTGCGTTGAAACGAGCACCACGAAGACAGTTGTCACCAAAGAGCTGAGTAGTGGTAGAACCATGGTCGACTGACTGGCGCCGTGTTCGTACGCCATACGAGCGGCTGTGTACACAGCGCTGTACATGGGAGCAATCCGACAAATCAGATCCGTCGCAACCGCAGCAGAGCCACTACTCTGTAGGATCGCCATCATTGGAACTATAGCAAGGAGACCGACGAAGGCAGAGAGAGCATGTGCCGTGCCTTCGCGCTCAAGGCGCGCAGCAGCCAGCAATGCCAGCGCGCTCCATACGGAGAAGGAGGCAAACGCTGACCCTGCCATCAGTGCGAGTCCTCCACTCGCAGCTTGAATAGCTGCAGCAGTCCCGCTGAGCGCCATTGCCACTACCCACACGAGGGATTGGATCAAGCCTAACACGAGCACAGCTGTAAACTTCACGCTCAATACTTGCGATGGAGAAGAGGAAGACAGCAAGACATCCAACACACTCGTGGAGCGTTCCTCGAACAACGACCGCAGCAGAAGTTGCGACGCCGAGCCTACCATACTCATAAAGAGAATCAGCGTGGACACCGCCGCGACTAATCCTATGATCGTTGTGGAGCTATGCTTGTCAATCACCTTCGATTCTCGTAAGGCAAGCTGCGGTTCCGACGACAAGAGCTTCCCATCCAGGGCTTGCATCATCACGGAGCGAAGGTACTCGTCGAGAAACGACGCACCATCGTGAGGTCGAAGCACACGTAATGAATGCTCGCCTCGGGCAGTATCCAAGAGGTACAGCGCGTCCGACTGCAACAGTTCCTCAGTGCCCAATCCATTAACCTGAAGTGGCGTTGACGTGCCTACCGTGGACTCTTTTCCCTGAGGACCTGACATCGAATGTTCAAGAATCATACTCAACGCGGCGGGATCTTCTGCAGGAAGTACAGTTAAGCGCAGCGAAGTAGAATCAATCGCTGCCCAGTGCGCCAGGATTTCATTGGCTCGGTCTACCACGATGTGTGAAGCGCCAAATACAACGACGTTGTAGACGCGATCGGAAGTAGTAATTGGATGACGGTTGACACTGAGGAGAATGCTCAGCACACTTAGCAATGGGCCTAACACCAAGAGCACACTAACCATGGGAGTCCGCGCATACTGTAGGAGTTCAAAGCGCAGCATGACCAGTGCCGTTTTCAGCTTCATGATCTGGGTTCCCAATCGAGTCCTTCACAGGGCACGTAAGTTTCTGTAACGTGTTCGTCGTATCGAAAACAACTTTGAGCGGTGGCATTGAAATGCCGACACTGACCGCAGAGAGTGTCACCCACGTACTGCTCGATGTGTTGATTAAAGATGATATACTGACGATAAGCCGGATACGCAACATATCCCCAAAGCAGGAGGAAGGTCAGCGCGTACGTCATTTCATCGCCTCGCCAGTACCAAAGAGCAAAGCCAACCACAATTACCAGGATAGCTCGCAGCAACGCACCGTTTACAATAGAGCCAGTTGTAAAGCGGGGTTCGCCCTTGGCGTCGTACAGCCCCTTGGAAAGAGTGAGTTGATCAAAAAATGAGTCGAGCATAAGGCGCGCAATATAGTCACTAAACAAAACTGAGGTCCAATAGGCTGTGACGAAGGCACGTCGGTGCTCGTGTAGAGGTCTGAATGCATGGACAACGCTCTACGCCTTTACGATCGCGAGCCTGAGCCAACAATACGTAGTTTTGTGTTCACACGCTTCAACCCCTTTCCTATGAACGAATTATTTAAAGAAATCACTTCGCTGCTCACGGAGCAAAACAATGCGAACACAGCTCGCATCGACGAGGCCTCCAGTGAGGAAATTCTGCAGTTGATCAATGCTGAGGATGCCGTCGTGTCGGCCGCTGTTGCCAAGACAATTCCGGTTATTGCGCAGGCGGTGGACTGTTTGGTAGAAGTGTTTCGAGAGGGCGGACATCTGCTTTATATCGGTGCCGGCACTAGTGGCAGGCTCGGCGTTGTCGACTCATCGGAGTGTCCCCCCACGTTTGGAGTGAACCCCTCCATGGTCCGAGCTATCATTGCCGGAGGTAAAGAGGCCATGTTCACTGCTCAAGAAGGAGCCGAAGATTCGGAGGAGGCTGGTCGAAAGTCGGTCGATAAAGATGGTCTGCATTCCGGAGATATGCTTTGCGCCATCGCGGCTTCCGGCCGTACTCCCTTTGTGCGAGGCGCACTGCTGGAGGCACGAGAGCGAGGAGCGACAACGATTTTGGTAACCACGAACTCGCCTGCGCAAATTCATAGCCTTGGTATCGAGGCAGACTTTGTCATCGCTCCACAAGTTGGACCGGAGGTCATTGCGGGATCAACTAGGATGAAATCCGGCACAGCACAAAAGCTTGTGCTCAACATGCTGAGCACTGCCGCTATGATTCGACTGGGCAAAACCTACGGCAACATTATGGTGGATTTGCAGTTAACGAACGCGAAGCTCAAAGAGCGAGCAAAGAATATCGTTATGTCCATTGCCCAGGTGGACTACCATACTGCCACCGATGCACTGGAAAACTGCGGAGGTCATGTGAAGACCGCACTTGTCATGCTCCTTCGGAACTGCAGTGTTGAAGAAGCCAAACTATGTCTTCATAAGTCAGATGGCTTTGTCCGCTTGGCTTCGGAGTACACCTTGTGAAACAACAATAGCAGCACCGTCCGTCCGTCGTTCTACTATCCTACCTTTTGTGTGCTTAAAACAAAGGGGGTGATTTTTTCTTTATTGCGCTGCGCGCTTCCTTCCAGATGGCAAAACGTCGACAACCTCGCGAAGAACGACCAAAAGTCAAGCTCAATTTTAGTCAGCAAAAAAGTGAGTTCCTTTTTATTCTCTCCTTCTACGAGAAGCATCGAACCAAGGCTATACTGGTTCTTATCCTGATGATGGCAAGTAACAGTTTGTCGCTCGCTTTTCCGGGTGTCATTGGCCGACTCCTCGATTCTATCCAGGAGAAAGCAGTGACCGACCATGTGTGGCAGATTGTGGGTTTCCTCATGGGACTCTTTGCCGTTCAAGCCGTGACGAATTACTTCACCTCTGTATCAATGGCCACTATCACCGAAAATGTGCTGGCAAAACTGCGGACGAAGCTCTTTCATCACATCCTGCATTTGCCCATGAGTTTCTTTGGTGAGAAACGAGTGGGTGAATTGATGTCGCGCGTCAGTTCAGACGTCACTCAGATTCAAGAGACCTTTACATTCACCGTGATGCAAATGCTGCGTCAGGGGATTTTCTTAGTAGGCGGCGTGACCTTTATCGTTATTCGATCAGTCCGCCTAACGATGCCGGTGCTGCTGACACTACCCATCCTCATTGTCATTGCCATCGTGTTTGGACGTCGCCTGCGTAAGCTTAGTACCAAAATTCAGGATGTGCTTGCCGGTGCCACGACCATTGTAGAAGAGACCTTCCAGGCGATTGAAAGCGTGAAGTCATACACCAACGAGAATTATGAGTACGAGCGCTACGGCAGCCGTATCTCCGAATACGTAGTGTTGGCGGTAAAAGGCGCACGCCTGCGTTCAATCTTCTTTTCGTTTATCATGTTTGCAGTCTTTGGCGGTATTGCCGGAGTGCTCAGTTACGGCGTGTTCTTGGTCCATAACAACGAATTGAAGTTTGGTGATTTAGTATCGTTTATCCTGTACTCGTTTTTCGTCGCCAGTGCTCTCGGAACATTTGCTGAACTCTTTGGTCAGATTCAACGCACTCTTGGCGCCTCTGTGCGCGTTCGCGAAATATTGTCCGAGAAACCTGAGAACACAGAGGCATCAGCACACGTTCGAACACTCCGAAATATTCGTGTTGACTCAGTGCTCTTCCGATATCCCGGCAGACCGGATATTCCGGCACTCGATCATGTGAGTATGACCATTCGTGAAGGCGAACGCGTTGCCTTTGTGGGTGAGAGCGGAGCCGGAAAGAGTACGACGGCGGCACTGCTTCAGAAGTTCTATGAACCGGATGAGGGAACGATTTACTACGACAACATCCCCTCGTTCGAGCTCTCACTCCACGATGTTCGCTCGAACATCGGTATTGTACCCCAGGACATCGTCCTTTTCGGATCGACGATTGAGGATAATATCCGTTACGGAAATGTTGACGCCACCGCCGAGCAGGTTTGGGATGCGGCTCGGCTCGCCAATGCAGCCGACTTCATTCGTCAATTCCCGGAAAAGATGCAGACATTGGTCGGAGAGCGCGGCGTGAAGCTGTCCGGCGGTCAGCGCCAGCGCATTGCCATTGCACGCGCCATACTCAAAAACCCGCCAATCTTGATCTTAGATGAGGCTACATCATCACTGGACTCGCAATCGGAATATCTGATTCAGGAAGCATTGGAAAATTTGATGAAGGGGCGAACCACGATCATTATCGCACACCGATTGTCGACCATTCGTCGCTGCGACACCATTTTTGTGTTTAGCCAGGGAAAAGTAATCGAGCAAGGAAGTCACGATCAGCTTCTGAGCAAGTCTGACTCTCTCTATGCCCGTCTCTGTGAATTGCAGTTCGGCAAGGAGCTCCGCAGTCCGGCGTCAGCCGTGCCGATGTCTGAAGCACTTTCCTGACGAGTCGACGTTAACGTGATGGTTTTCATGACACTTTCGCGTATATTTTCGCACAAAATCATCTGTACCATTCACAACATTGCCTATGAAATACCTTCTTCTGCTTCTCGCGGTCGTGGGAGCTGCATACCTCAGTTCGTGCAGCAGTAGTACGTCTACCACCCCTGCAACACCGAATTACTACAAAGGTTTGGATTCTCTTGGAAGCTATTGGATTTTCGAAAATCACGACATCGATACCAACAACGTTGTATCGAGCACCTATTACACCGATTCCATGTGGGTTGCCGGTCATCCCATGGTAGATGGCAAAATGAGCAATATGCTCATCAGTTTATCCACACAAAACGGCAAGCAAACATACGATACGACCTATCTGTACCACGATGGCAACAAGTTGTTTGCTTATGTTCAGCTCCCGTCAATTCCCATGCTCGACACGTCTTCGGCTGTTCCGTCTAGCACATGGATGCTGGTTTCGAATTTCGATGCAACCGGCTCGTGGCTTCTGGTTGATACCGTGTCTGTTTCTCAGGACGCGACAATCTCGGGAGTTGCCGTCAGTGTCAACGTGAAAACATGGATTAACGCCACCAGATATAGCGATACCACGTTTACAGCCGCGAACGGCACGAGTTATAAAACGCATCTTGGAAGCGTTGATCCGATGGTAAACGGTGCCATAACGCCAAAGGCATTTCCTCTGCCGCAGGCCATTGTCATGACTGGTGGAAATCAATATCAGTACTTTGCAGACGGTGTCGGGTTAGTCTGCGAGAAAGTAACACCGCGCACGATAACCGTGGGAAGTACCGGTTTAATCCCTCCGATTAAATCAGCGGGAAGTCTGCGCACCTTGTTGCGGTATCACGTCAATTAAATCAAATCGTATTGCCTCAGTATAAAAATAGCCGTTGTCCTCATTCGACAACGGCTGTTTCATTCTACGGTGTCTGGGTCGCTTCATTCGGCCTACACGGTCGCAACCGGAACGTGAGCCATGAAATCTTGAGCGAAGCGAGGGTAGTAATTCGCTAAGAGTTCTTCAATCCGATCCGGGTCTTTGGATTTGATAATCAGGCCGGCATAGTTCTTCTTATGCTGAACCCAGCATATTTCGGGGTCGTTGTAATGCGTCATGTCCGGGAACTCTTGTCGCGCAAGGGTAAAGATTCCGCCGCCGTACATGTTCTCAGGTTTGGTGCAGGAGTATTGTCCTTCGGGGCTCAACTCCAACCTCGCCCATTCGTGCCACATGCAAACGCCCGTTGCATGACAGACAATATCCGGGATTCTTGCCCCACCCACACGGGCTCCTGCTTCGAGGAAGTAGAATTGACCGTCGTCTTTGGCTTTGATGTATTCGATATGCGTGGCGCCCTGCTTCAAACCGAGTGATTTGATCACATCGGCATTCATTTTCTTCAACGCCTTCTCGTCTTCGCTTCCCTTTCGAATCATTCTCGTGGTAAATATGCCGCCCGAGGTATTAAGATCTAGCATCGAAATACCATACTTCGAGGTGCTGGCAAACACTGGTTTGAAGTTGTAGACCACAGAGTCGACATGAAAGACATCTCCGGGTATGTACTGTTCGAGCAGATATTTGCTTTGTTTGTCGCCTAACTTTTCAAGCTCTGTCCACAATTCGTCCGGATGAAACATCTTGCGCACCTTGGCGCTGGAGGCACCTGTGCGCGGTTTGAAGACCCATGGAGCGGGAACACGATCCATGAACTCCGCAACTTCCTTATGATTGAGAATGCGCGTGAAGTCGGGCACTTTAATGCCCTCCTCTCGAGCTTTCATACGCATGGCCAATTTGTCGCGGAAGTAATGAGCAGTGGTCGCCCCCATTCCGGCAATTCGGGTGTGCTCACGCAGCGCTGCTGCAACTTCAATGTCGAACTCACCCAGGCCGACAATCTTGTCAAACTTGATCGTGCGCATGAGGTAACTCACCACGTTGTGCACAACTTTTTCATCGTAGAGATCAGGGACGGCAAAGATGTCCTCCAAGTACTCCCGTTCCCACGCTTCCTTGAGGTACTTTTCTTCCGTTAGTAAATACACTTTCCATCCCAGGCGGCTTGCTTCAGAAATAAAGGGACGTCCAAATAGTGCCCCTGCAATACATAATACTGATTGCTGTTCCATGCTTAGCTCCTCTTTCGTTAGTGGTCCCCGTCAAACGGTGGTTTGTGATCGTTTACTCTACGCTGCGGATTCGGTACATGGTACTGAGCATTACCAATGAGTCTCGCAACAGTCGATCACGAAAGTAAATAGTCAACAGTTTTCGGCTGCAACCATGCTCGAAGTCCCTCAGCAAAAGTTGTACGCCAATTTCCCCATGTGTGTCCCTGCGAGTATTCAAAATACTCTACGTGGGCTCCCATTAGCCGGAGTCGTTGCGCCATCAAACTGGCGAGATCCTTGGCATCACAAATCGTCCCGGTCTGAATGACAAAATCCACCTTCGATGCATTGTGCATCTCCGGCGAACGAAATATCTCACCTCGGTTCCACCAATAGGATGGTGACTGTGCAAGGACAGCTCCAAAGGTGTCCGGAAAGCGCAGCACGGTCTTCGTAGCCAAAAGCCCTCCAAGCGACGCACCCGTCACCGCATGGTCGTGCGCATCTTTTGAAATAATCCACCCACGTTTCTCGAATTCGGTCACGACAAAAGGATACAATTCCTTCGAACTGAATTCGATATACTGGTTACTGCTTGCGTATTCCTCGTTCCGCATCTGTGGGGTTACAAAGGCCATACAGACCGGCGGTACGTGTTTCTCAGCGATGAGATTATCCACAATGCTATGGAAGCGTCCCAAGCGCAATGCCTCAGCGCCGTCGTGCACGATGAGAAGCGAACGTGATTCCGCCCGTTGTTCCGCTGAAGCCGGTGGCTGGTAAAGAAATACTTCGCGATGGCTATGCAAAATGTGCGACTCTAACATCACACGCTCAATAGTACCGTGCGCAACATCGTGGCCAAGACTCAACATGGATTCATCATGATATCCCGGCATCCAAAACTCTGAGTTATACCCAAAGCCCTCGGCCTGCGTCCGAGAATTCGCTGGGTCGTTTACCCAGTTCCCGTCCACAATAAACTTGTACTGCAAACGGGCATCGGCAGGAAATTGGAGAATGACGTAAAAGAGATCCGTGTGCTCGATGCGTTCGAGAAAGGAGGCCGGTTGCCAGTATGACCAGTCACCCACCAATTCCACGCGCTTGGCGTTCGCGTGAAACAAGAACAAAGCACGGTTGTCGATACACACCGGTTGCTGCTGGGACTGCTGTACATCGTGCCATAATTCCCGGGCACGAATGCGCCTGGTTTCGGCGTGTGACTCTTTGAGCAATGCAAAAAGTCGGCGTTCAATTGTTGAATAAGTCATTGATGCAATTGTCATGCTAAGCCCTCAAATTTACGAACTTTCCGAGGCTTAACAGAGGCAAGAATCATGCTCAATTCTGCAAATTCATTTGGTAAAGCTCAAATCATCCCGTATTTTAGCGATCCGTTTCAAGCGGACGGGCTTATAGCTCAGATGGGAGAGCGCTTGAATGGCATTCAAGAGGTCAGGGGTTCGATTCCCCTTAAGTCCACTCCCCGATACCGGCGGTATCCCTAGCATTGAAAATTTGGAATCGTAGCTCAGCTGGTTAGAGCGCTGCCCTGTCAAGGCAGAGGTCGCGGGTTCGAGCCCCGTCGGTTCCGCATGAAAAAAGCCTGTGTACAACAGGCTTTTTTTGTTTCAGTATATCGCTCCCTGGCATGCACCTAGCGCAGCTTCGCGACAATATCGGCGAGTATGGGCTTCGCATGTTCGCGGCCGTTTTCGATGAAGATGTTCCATACCTTACAACCGCAAAGAACCGATCCCGCCACATACAATCCACGAACGGAACTCTCGTGTGTATTTGGGTTGATGTGACACACCAGCGTCTCGCTGTCGAAGGAAATACCGCAACGACGAAACAACGAAGCATCCGGACGATACCCGATGAGCGGTAGTACATAGTCTGCTTGTAGTGTTTGACGCACGCCGGTCTCTGTATGTTCGATATCCAGTTCTTTGGGTCGGATGGACGTAATACGACTACTAAAGCTAGCAGTGATTTCCCCCGACTTGATTCTGTTTTCCATATCCGGCTTGAGCCAATACTTCACACTCGGCGATAGCGATTCTCCGCGGTGCACCACATGGACTCGGGCTCCGTGGCGCCACAAGTCGAGTGCCGTTTCCACGGCAGAATTTCGGCCTCCAACCACAACCACCGTCGAGCCCACGTACGCATATGCTTCTGTGTAGTATCGATGCACATGCGGCAAATCCTCTCCGTCGCATTGCAGCTTGTTCGTTGTATCGAAATAACCGGTTGCTAGTATCACGGTTCTCGCACGGAACTCACCCCTCGATGTCTGAATCGCAAAGTCGCCACCATCTTCCTTGCGCACTTCTTCAACAAGAGTATTATTATACACAGGCAGCTTCGCTGCCTGTGTAACGCGACGGTAATATTCCAACACCTCTATGCGCGTAGGCTTCGGATTCGGATTGGTAAACGGGACTCCGCCAATCTCCAGTAACTCAGCAGTAGAATAGAATTCCATAGACACCGGGAAGCGACGGATGTTATCGCATAGTGTGCCCTTGTCAATAATCAAGCAATGCAATCCCAAGGTCTGTGCTTCAAGCCCGCAGGCTAGTCCCGCTGGCCCCGCACCAATGATCAGCACATCGTACACTGTCGTCATTTCAACGCTTCTCCTCTCTCGGATGCCAGTATGTTTACAAACCCTCGATCAATTGCATGCAAAATACTCTGATCGGCTGCTTTGAGACGGCAAAGGGATGCGTGTATCTTTGCTTATGATGAACGGCCACTTCGTTTTGCTGAGCACTACAACCTTAGGCATCGCGCTGCTGATGCTCCTCTCTGCATGTACGGTTGAGAAATCGAAGCACGAATTGCATGCGGGCAACTGCGGTCGCAACTATGGTGGCGTCTATCACATCAATATGATTCGGGGCAACCCCTCCGGTCTGGATCCGGTGTTGATTTCCAGTAAGCTGGCTGACGATATTGCCTTGCAGATCTACGATCGACTCATCAGCTTCGACAGCACTTTGAACGTTGTACCGGAATTGGCTACTGGGTGGGAAATCTCGGCAGATGGTTGCCGCTACACCTTTCGTCTGCGAACCGACGTTCGCTTTCAGGATGATGCGTGTTTTCCGGGTGGGCATGGTCGGAAAATGACCGCTGCTGACGTTGCCTATTCGCTGCGCCGCTGCTGCGACCCTACAACCCGTACTGTTGCCTATTGGGTGTTTCAGGACAAAGTGGTAGGCGCCAATCGCTACTTCGAGTCGCGACGAAGTGGAAACAAAGACTCGACCTTAGATATTGAGGGCATACACTGCGAAAACGATTCCACTCTGTGTATAGATCTCATACACAGCTACGCACCTTTCCTCATGCAATTAGCGAATGCTCTGGGGTGTGTTGTTCCCCTTGAAGCAGTGAACTATTACGGCAAAGACTTCTTCCGACATCCGGTCGGAACCGGTGCCTTTTGTATGACACGTTGGACGGACGATCACGAAATGATCCTCACTCGCAATCCACACTATTGGAAAGTGGATGCCTATGGAAATCGACTTCCCTTTTTTGAGTCCATTCGGGTATCATTCATAACGGATGACAAAGTTCAGTTTCAAGAATTCATGAGCGGTCATCTCGACGAGAGCTTCACCATTCCAACGGAAATGTTTCCTGTGTTGTTCGACCCGAATACGCGCGAAGCGCGCAAGAATTTTGACTTTGTCATTCAAAAACGTCCGGCGATGCTTAGCTGGTTCATTGATTTTCTTTGCACGCGCAAACCATTCGATAACGTTGAAGTCAGGCGAGCCTTCAGTTATGCAGTTGATCGTGAGAAGTTAGTTCGGTACGTGCTACGCAATGCTCCCTATGCTCCCGCCGTGCACGGTATCACCCCGCCGGTCATGCCAGGCTACGATATCGATTCCATTCACGGTTTTGCCTTCGACACCAAGCGCGCTCAAGAATGTCTGGCTCGCGCCGGGTTTCCCCACGGAAAGGGATTTCCAACGGTCATTCTCAGTGTCTATCCGGAACCGAGACTGATGCAGGTAGCCGAAAGCGTTCAGAACATGCTGAGCGAAAATCTGAATATCAACGTGCGCATTCAAGTGCTTCAGTTTGCTCAATTGCTTGAGAAATCGGAAGCTGGTGAACTCATGATGTGGGGTACACGATGGTACGGTGATTATCCCGATGTGGAAAATTATCTCTCACTTTGGGATGGCTCCTTAGTTCCAAAAGATAGCTCGTTGCCCTCGTATCCAAACAGCACACGCTATTCGAACCTCGAGGTGAACAAACTCTTAGATTCTGCCTTGCACTTAGGAGCACTGTCCGACCGATACGCCGTCTATCGGAAAGCTGAACGTTTGGCAACTGCGGATGCACCCTCGCTCTTGCTCTTTTACGAGATGCACTACCGTTTAGTACAAGCATCGGTGCGAGGTTACCCCTTGGACGCCATGGATCGAGTGCAACTCAAGGAGGCGTGGTTCGCCTACTGAGGAGAATGCAGTGTCTTCGTTCAACAAAACAGCCATGAAAACCGAACTCTTAAGCATTCGTGCAAATCCTCAACAGTCGATTGACCGAGCGGTGGAATTACTACGCTCAGGAGAGCTCGTGGCAATACCGACGGAAACCGTGTACGGACTTGCCGCTTGTGTTTTTAATCCACGACAAATTCAGCGCATCTTCGAGGTGAAGGGTCGTCCGCAGGACAATCCCCTGATAGCCCACATCGCCGATGAAGATCAGGCGCTTCAACTCTGCACGCAGCTTGACTCTCGTACGCGATTGTGCATGCAACACTTCTTTCCGGGTCCACTTACTCTCGTGCTGGAGGCACGGAAAGAGGTTCCGTCTATCGTCAATGCCGGCCGCGCGAGCATAGCGTTTCGAATGCCGGATAACGAGTCAACCAGGCACATCATCCGTGGCTGTGGCCAAGCTCTGGTAGCACCCAGCGCTAACCGTTCTGGACGACCAAGTCCAACGGAAGCACAGCATGTGCTTGACGACCTTAACGGAACCATTGCGGCCGTTGTCGACGATGGTCCTTGCCGCATTGGATTGGAGTCCACCGTTTTGAGTCTACTTGACAATCAGCCGCGCATTTTACGACCGGGAAGTGTTTCCAAGGAACGCATAGAGGAAGTATTGCAATGCACGGTTGCAAGCGCCGATGGCGATGCGAGTGAGGAAATTCACGCGCCAGGAATGAAATACCGGCACTATGCGCCGTCGATACCGGTGTATTGTGTTGAGAACGAGGTAGATGTTGACGTTGTCCCATCCTCGGCATGCATCTTATCGTGGAATGAACTGAAATCCGGAAAGGCGTCGCGCCGACTGCGACCGGAGACGTTCTTTGCGGAGTTAAGGCGAGCTGAGGCGGAGAAAAAGTCGGCCATTTACATCCTGGTTGACAACGACCTCGAAGCTGACGTTGCTCTCTTGAATCGGGTACGAAAAGCTGCCGGAGAACGCTGATCGGCAGGCAAACTCGAAACTAGGTCAGACACTTCTAAACGTCGTCATTGCTTGTTTTTTGGCGCATAGCGCCGATATATGCACATTCAAGGATGAGAGACCTTACGCTGAACCTTGCATTCCCGAAGCATCGTCGATGTAATTTTAGCGTAAATTTGGAGACGAATTCCTGAAGGAACCATGGTAGAAGTGACCGTAACCATACGAAACCGTGCCGGTGTGCATACCCGTCCGGCTGCGATGATTGTCAAAACCGCCGCTCAGTATAAATCGAACGTCTTTCTGACCGGGGAAAACAACATGCGCATTAACGCCAAGAGTATCATTGGCGTCATGACACTTGCCGCAGCGCAAGGAACAACGCTGAGTTTGTGGATTGAGGGAGCGGACGAACAAGAGGCAGCAAAGACACTGAAGGAGCTCTTCGACTCCGGATTTGGAGAACAGATTTAGGTTCTGAATGTCCCGACAGCGATTGTGATTGCTTTAGTCAGCGTTCTACAGTATATTAAAGCTGACGCATACTCCAAGCTCCATGTCACAAGAAACAACCGGTGCGCCCGATGAGGGAAAACGTGGCGACAACGGTTCCTCTTTCGGCGAAATCCTCTTCCGTGGAATTCCGGCATCTCCGGGAATTGCCATTGCTACCTGTATTGTGCTCAAGAATCAAGCACAGGATGTGATCAGCCTGAATTTGATTCCAGCTGAACGGCGCGACGACGAACGGTTGCGATACCACTCGGCGGTGCAAACATGTCTCGACGAGCTGCAAGCAACCTATCGCATTGCAGAGCGTGAAATTGGCAACGTGGCGTCCATTTTAGAGTCGTACGAACTCATTTTGAAGGACTGGACCATTAACGAAGCGATCGAGCGTCGCATCGTGGAAGGATTTCCGGCAGAGAATGCTGTGCTTGCGGAGTACGACGCAAGCCGAAATCTCTTCAAAGCAGCGAAGGATCCCATGCTTCGCGAGCGTGCGATGGATTTGGACAATGTGAAAGATCGCTTGATTGTTGCATTGCATAACCGCGAGCTGACGCATACAATTGCTCGCAATGCTATTGTGATAGCTCCTTCCATCATTCCGCAGGACGTCATTCTCTTTCACGAAGGTGAAATTCTGGCCTATGTTACCGAAGTAGGCGGCATCGCATCGCATTCTAGCATTCTGGCTCGGTCGCTCGGCATACCGGCGGTGATTGGCGTAAAAAATCTGACTGCTCATTTGAATGGCGGATGCACGGTGATTGTTGATGGTCACGAAGGAACGCTCATAGCCAACCCCGGTCCGGAGACGCTGCATTTATATGAAGCCAAGTTGCTTGAGTCACGCGAACAACATCGACGCTTGGCTGAACTTCGCGACCATGTCTCGCAGACAACCGACAATCATCGCATCACCTTAATGGCCAATGTGGACTCGCCTGAGGAAGTGGCGTCCGCCATAAGCATGGGAGCAGAAGGCATTGGCTTGGTCAGAACGGAGATGTTGATTATTAGACTAGATCGCTTTCCCGATGAAGATGAACAGCTTGAGTGGTACTCATCAATGGCTGAGAGGGCTTATCCTCATCCCATCACGCTGCGAGCGTTTGATATTGGGACGGATAAGTTTGTAAGCGGATTACCGCACGAGAAGAATCCTTCACTCGGAATTCGAGGTGTGAGATTTCTGCTTAGTCGGCCGGATATTTTCCGCAAGCAACTTCGCGCCGTGCTGCGGGCCTCCAAGCATAAAAATGTTCGATTCATGATCCCGATGGTCACTCGAGTAAGCGAGATTGAGGACAGCCTCGCACTTCTCAGAGAATGCCGTGAGGCGCTGCGAGAGCAGTCGGAAGACTTTGATGAATACATGCCGGTGGGCATTATGATCGAAACGCCTGCCGCTGCACTCTTGGCAGACAAGTTAGCCGACATGGTCAACTTTTTCAGCATCGGCACGAACGATTTGACCCAGTACACACTCGCTGCAGATCGCACCAGCGACCTGGTGAGTGGGATCTACGATTCCTTTAATCCGGCAGTGCTCAAACTCATGAAACAATCCATTGATGCTGCACGGTCAAAGAATCTCTCTGTGAGTGTATGCGGCGAATTTGCCGGACACTCGGCGGCCACAGAACTCTTGATTGGAATGGGTGTCGATGTTCTCAGCGTTAACGTTCCGCTTCTACCGGAGTTGAAGAGCAGAATTATTCAGTCATCATATTCGAGATCTTTGCAGATTTTTGAGGAGGCGATGTGCTGCGAACGACCAAGTGAAGTTCGTAAAAAAGTAGCCGCCATCAAACAAGCTTAACCACTTAGCTATCACCATGAGTAAAATTGTCTCTCTCAGCAGAATCTCCATCGTCAACGCCAGCTTTTACGCCTATCACGGAGTAGGTACGGAAGAACGCGAACTCGGAGGGCGTTACGAAGTTGACCTCGACGTGCAGTACGACTCCACACAGGCTGTGCTTAGCGACGACGTCAACAAAGCTGTGAACTATGAAGAACTGATGTTTTGTGTCGACGAAATCATTAGCGGCGAACCCTGCAATCTAGTCGAGACGCTTTGCTACGAAATCCTCACAATGGTATTGGACAAATTCGCTTTGGTGCAGGAAGCAACAGTGCGAGTGAGAAAAGTTAGTGCCCCCATTCGCCACCTCAGCGACGGCGTGGAATGCGAACAAACTATGCAGCGCAGTACCCCGCGTTAAGTCCAATGCCGCGTTCTGTCCTGCTCTCACTCGGATCGAATCTTGGCGATCGCTTTGAAACTTTTCTTCATGCTCTCGCTTCGCTTGAGCAGTGCCGAGATGTCTCAATTGCTAACGTTTCCTCTGTGTACGGATGTAAGGCTCTTGGCTATACCCAACAACCGGATTTCCTGAATTGTTGTGTGTTGGTGCAAACCGCTATGGAGCTTGTCGAGCTCCATTCAGTGCTCCGCGCGATAGAAACTGATGTGGGCCGACAGCACCGTCAACGGTGGCATGAGCGAGAGTTGGACATCGACATCATCGTGAGCGAGTTTGAGTGCGTTCGCCTGCCTCATCTGGTTGTTCCTCATCCTCACATGCATGAGAGACGGTTTGTATTGCAGCCAGCCGCAGAAATTGCTGCCGAAATGCAGCATCCTTTAGAAGGTAAGTCCATGATCGAACTCTTGGATGAGTGCAAAGACAACAGTCGTCTTCAACTCTACCCGCAATCTCTAAGGCTCGAGTGGCTCGATCGTCGCGATACGTGGAGTGCTGAGTCGTATGCCAACGAGTTTTGATCGTGTTTTGAAAGACCCCTAGACGTGTATATACCCGAACATCAAATTGAAGATATTCGACTGCGATCCGACATTGTCGAGATCATAGGAGAGCATGTTCGGCTTAGCCCACGTGGCAAGAACTACATCGGCTTGTGTCCTTTCCACTCGGAAAAAACTCCTTCTTTCAACGTCAACCCAGGTCTCGGCATTTACAAGTGTTTTGGTTGCGGAAAGAGCGGCAATGTGTTCCGCTTTCTAATGGACCTCGAACATGAGAGTTTTCCGGAAGTGGTTCGCCAGCTGGCCGCACGTGCCGGTATCGTAATCGAACAAGAGGAACAGACTGACGATGAACGCCAAAAGCAATCGCGCCACGACGCTGCACACCGAGCCTTGGCGGCAGCCTGTGAATATTATCACGGACTCTTGTTCAGTCCTACAGGCGAGCGAGCGCTTCGTTATGTTCACCAACGAGGATTCGACGACGCAGTCGTTACGTCATTCGAGCTTGGATATTCTGCAGATGAATGGCATGCCCTGCATTCGGAACTGCTCCGAAAAGGCTATTCGGAACAGTGTTTGGAGGACGCCGGACTGATCATCAGCCGCGACGATGGAACACGCTACGATCGTTTCCGAGGACGATTGATGTTTCCGATTCACGATGCTCTCGGTCGAATCGTTGGCTTTGGAGCTCGGACTATGGAGAAGAGTCACGACGGAGCCAAGTACATCAACTCTCCACAGTCCTTGGTGTATGATAAGAGTCGGGTGCTCTACGGACTCTTTCAAGCCAAGTCAGCCATTCGGCAATTGGACATGGCAATTCTCACCGAGGGCTATGCCGATACCATTTCGCTACACCAGTTTGGCTTCACGAATGCCATCGCGTCCTCCGGTACAGCACTGACGTCTGAGCAACTGAGTCTTCTGTCTCGCTACACAAAAAACTTGTGTTTGATCTACGATGGTGACGAAGCAGGGATCAGCGCAATGATGCGTGGTGGCGAGATTGCCCTTTCTGCCGGCTTCGACTTGCGTATCGTCAGTTTGCCACCTGGTGAAGATCCAGATACCTTTGTGCACTCGCATGGAGCCTCAGCATTTGCTTCTGCTGTACGCGAGGCAGGCAGTTTTATCGATTTTGTGGCTCAACGTTTTGTCAGCCAGGGTATGTTTGGATCGTCGAAGTCATCTGCGGAAGCAATCCGAGAATTGACACGACTGGTAGCCTTGATTGACGACACCCTTCAGCGGGAGTTTCTTATTCGCCATTTGGCACAGCACTTCAGTTTGCGTGAAGAATTGCTCTATGCGGAGGTGCAAAAGTGGCACCCAAATCAGCAGGGGCTCTCGTCGCGAAGAAGTACAAGCTCAGACAGGTACGCCGCCTCTGCAAGAAGCAGTGTTAGTGCTCCTATATCCGAACCTGATGCAGCAGAGAACCGTCAGAAGAGTGTTCCTGTACATATGCTCGCTGAGGAGAAAGCTCTGCTTCGATGGGCTATCAAAGATCAGTCAGCCCTCGGCGTGATGGTGCAGGAATTTGGGGTGAACGAGCAGACGTTTCCAACTCCCATGGCGCAGCATGTGTTCAAGGCGGTGGAACACGCTGTCCATAATGGTGTGGAGATAGCATCATTACTTGGAAATGAAGAACATCTCAGCGCAGAGGAACAGGACGTGGTGACTGAGCTTCTGTTTAGCGATGAGCAGCCAAGTCAAAACTGGTCGAAATTCGATGTGACTATCAACGAGATTGACATTACCCTGCTGATTCCAAACTTGCTTTTGGGACTTGAATTAGAAGCGGTGCAACGAGAGATCAAAGATCTGCTGACCCAAATACGAGAGCACCACGATGATGAGAGTCTGCTTGTCCGCTTTCATCAGCTCTCAAAACAGCGAACTGAATTGGAGCAAAAGCTCCGCGATATCAGAACGGATGAAGAGGAAGAATAGGCCTTGCATCCTTGGTTGGGAGGACTAAGGCAGCTATTCCCCCTGTTTTAATCGACTTGATTCTGAGTATCTTGCACCTACCGATAATCGGCGCGCGGCGCGCGCATGAAAAAGAATATTCTAGCGACAACCATGAAGAATTTTAAAGGGACGGCAACGGCTATTGTCACTCCGTTTTTAGATGACGGTTCGATTGATTTTGCTTCGTTAACTCGTGTACTCGATCTGCAGATACATGGTGGTGTCGAAGCAGTTGTTCCTTGTGGCTCAACAGGCGAAGCGGCAACCATGAGTAGAGAGGAAAAGCTCGCTGTTATCCGGCATAGCGTAGAACATTGCAACGGTCGACTGAAGATTATTGCCGGTACCGGGTCGAACGATACGCGGGCGAGCATAGAATTAACTCGAGACGCAAAAAATCTCGGCGTAGACGCGGTGCTCCTAGTCGGACCTTATTACAACAAGCCGACCCAGGAAGGACATAAACGACATTTCTGCGCAATCGCGGACGCCGTCGATATCCCGATGATTATCTACAACGTTCCGGGAAGGACGGGATCGAATATGTCAGCCGAAACACAGCTCAGCATTGCTGAATACTCGACTAACTTCATAGCCACGAAAGAGGCATCGGCCAATCTGGAGCAAATGCAGGAGATTATTCGATCTGCTCCATCACATTTTTCCTTACTCAGTGGTGACGATTCTCTTGCGCTTCCTGCCATCGCCTGTGGTGCAAAGGGCGTGATTGCGGTGATTTCGAATTATGCCCCCGCACAATACAGCAGCGCCGTACGTGCTGCGTTGGACGGCGATTTTGACATGGCTCGAAGCTTGATGTATCAGCTACTCCCTCTTATGAAACTGAACTTTTGCGAATCGAATCCCATTCCAGTCAAGTTTGCGTTAGCTCATCGCGGTGTGATCAAAGAACAGGTACGCCTGCCACTCACGCCTTTGGACTCGCGATTCAGATCGCTCATGGCGTCAAGCCTCGATTCTATACTTGGTAAAGCCTGACGTGATGCGGAAGGCTAGGACGACGAGTTGAGATAAAACAGCTACCGGCAAGACTACATACTTAGAATCAAGAATTGGACGGTCGTGTCATTGTTAGCGACACAAATACTCTACGACAACGCTCACTATTGCGGGGAACATTATGATGCTACGGTTAGTCCTTCTAATTTGCTGTAGTGCTTTGCTACTTACTGGCTATGCCCTAGCGTCGAACGCCCCCTCAGTCGCGACCAAAAAAGCGCATGCGTTCATACAAAACAACGGACAATGGGATCAAAAAGCCCGCTACAAATTGCAGAGTGATCAGGGCACGTTTTGGATTTGCGATGACGGGTACTACGTTGATTCGCGGCGTTACTTTAGTTCGCGCTCTACAGATTCTGTTCTCGACTACCGTCGCATGTACACCATCGATTCGGTGGTTGGTCAGGTTATTCATTTCCGTTTTGATTTTGCAACCTCAGCTCCTCAGCTAGCCGGTCAATCGCAACTGAGCTCGTACCATAATTACTTTCTTGGAAACGACACGACTCGTTGGCGTTCACGCGTTCCTTTGTACCAAGAAGTGCGCTCAACGGCAGGCACGCAAGGAGTAAATGTGCGCTACTACGTTCAGCAAGGAACATTGCGTTACGATGTACTTTTATCGCCGGGCGCAGATCCTGCGCTCCTTCAATTTCATGTTGATGGAGCAGATCGTTGTACGGTAGACTCCAAAGGCGACTTAGTTCTTTCGACAGTGAATGGTGAGATTCGGCAGCAGCAGTTGCTGGCGTACCAGACCATTGGGTCAAAGAAGCGCATTGTTCTGTGCAGGTTCGAGGTGGGATCTGGCGGTGCAGTTCGAATTAAGCCGGGCAACTACAATAGATCGTTACCACTCACCATCGATCCTATTCTCTGGTCCAGTTACATCGGTGGGTTGAGTATTGTTACCCCGACGATAAACATACAGGGAACGGAAGATAGTTTTGATATGTGTACGGATGCAGCCGGAAATCCAATTATCGTCGGACAAACGATGACGGATGATTTTCCGACAACCGTTGGAGCGTATAAACGGACAAAGCAAAACCCGGTACCACCATTTGAGACCTATGAAATATTCGTATCCAAGTTTGCGGCAAATGGCTCAACTCTCCTGTTCTCAACATATTTGGGTGGGACCTTAAATGATATCGGATATGGAGTGTGCTGTAGTAACAACGATACTATCTACGTGTGCGGATATACGAATTCAACGAATTTCCCAACGACGTCCGGCGCGTATTCCAGGACGCGTAATGGTGATTATGACGGAATTATCTCAAAGTTTAATCCGACTGGCACCGCTCTCGTTGCATCGACGTTCATTGGAGGTCCCTCCGTCGACATCATGACGAGTATTAAATGCGATAACTCAAATGTCTATGTGAGTGGCTGGACATTTCTCGCCGGTTATCCAACCACCTTAGGCGCATACCAGTCGAACAACACGGAACAATTCTCGTCTTGCTTGTCGGTATTCAATCGTAGCCTCAGCACCCTTAGTGCAGCTACCTTGCTCGGAGGGCGCGGTACTCCGCACGACTTGAGCATTGATGCCGCCGGCAACATGTATGTTGTGGGAGTGGCCTACGATACATTATTCCCCACTACAGCGAACGCCTATAGTCGACATCGCAACGGGATTTTTGCCGATGCCTATGTGGCAAAAGTCAATCAAACCTGCACGAGCCTGCTCTACGGTAGTTATATCGGTGGCGAGGATGAGGACATCGCCTATGGAGTGTGTCTCGATCCTGCGGGAGATGTCATTCTCTGTGGTAAAACGATGTCGGATAACTATCCAACATCTGCCGGCGCCTATGATCGCAGTTATAACTATGTGCGCGGTAGTTCTCGAACAGGTGACCCTTACGATGAGTACTACGACGGCTTTGTGACGAAATTTAACTCGTCCTTTCAACTCCTCTACAGCACCTATGTGGGTGGAAAGTGCTCGGATTGGTTTCAACGAGTGAATACCGATGCCGTCGGTAATGCATACCTGACCGGCGTGTCCTATTCCGTTGACTATCCTGCCACAGCCTGCTGTATTGATTCCACACAGAACGGATTGGCCGACTGCATCTTTACCATTCTGAACGCTAACGGAACTGTTGTCAATTATTCAACCTTTCTTGGTGGCGGTGGATATGAGATCGGTTATTCTATCAGTAGACTCTCAAATGGCAATGTGTACCTGACAGGTAGCAGCTATGATCTGAGTTATCCAACCACAGCCGGTGCCTACCAAACAGTGCGCAAGGCCACGGATGCATTTGTCACCAAAATTGATCCGACACCCGGACTGACGGTCAGCGCCGGAAACGATATTCTTTATTCCTGTGTAGGCTTTGGAACCACGGTCTATCTTGCTGCTACTCCTCGGTGTGGCGTGGGTCCCTTCAGTTATTCATGGACTCCAACAACCAATCTCAGCGACCCTCATAGTGACAAACCGGTTACGTTTACGACAAAGGATGGCATTGAATATCAGGTGACCGTGACAGATGCTACCGGTGCGACAGCGGTAAATACGGTGTCACTCGTACCGAATCTCTTGAAGGTCATTCCCGGGCGCGATACAGTAGTCTGCTTTGGACGTACAGCTCGACTAACGACGGTGGTGAGAAATGGCATGGGACCTAAAACCTATGCGTGGTATCCCGGAAAGGGACTAGACGACCCCACGAGTCCAAATCCCCTGGCTTATCCCGACAGTACTACATCGTACATTCTTATTGCTACCGACACCGCAGGGTGCCAACTCTCGGATACAGTTGTCGTACGTGTCTCTCACTCGCAAGTCCGCAGTTCGCACGACACCACGTTGTGTGGAATAGATTCGGTAAAACTCAAACCGGTGGTCAGCGGCGGGATCAATCCCCTAGCGTTTCGATGGACAACCGTTGGGAGCGCAGTATTATCCACTAGCGCTACGCCTAGCTTTAAAGTGGATTCCACAACGATGTTCTATGTGGCAATAACTGATAGTTTGGGTTGCACGAGTCGCGACTCCATTCTGGTACGCTACAGTCCACCTACAACACTGAAGCTCAAAGCAGATAGCATCGTTTGCAAAGGTTCTCCCGTCAATGTCAACCTAAGTATCAATGGAGGTCGACCTCCCTATGCTATCCGGTGGACTGCCTCAGATGGTTCGATCAGTCTCGGTGGTCATGACAGTGTTTGCACGGCCTCAGTGCAGAAGACAACGATCTTTACGGCAACTGTTATCGACAGTCTCGGATGTTCCAATGTCAAAACTATTACCGTTTTAGTTGATTCCGCCTCGAGCCCCCACATTAGCACGGCGGCCAATAAGCGTGCGATCTGCTCCGGTGCCAGCTTGCAACTCGATGCGGGTACCTACGCCAATGTGAATTACCTCTGGTCCACCGGCGAAAAGACGCAGAAAATTACAGTCAAGAATGAAGGATGGTACACGGTGACGGTATCGAATAAGACCGGCTGTGTGGGATCGGACTCAGTATTTATTCGTGTACAAGAAAATCCACACGCCCACTTCGAGAATCCGGCCGATACGTCCATTTGCGCAAACGGCGTCGCTCATTTGCGGGTGGCCGGCTCGTACGCCTCCATCCGATGGTCGAATGGAATAGCAGGGCCGGTAAACGACGTCACCACCGCGGGTTCATACTTCGCATTCGTCACGGATAGTTTGGGATGCACAGGCGGAAGTGATACGGTTCACGTCAATATTTTCACGCTGCAGCAACACATAAGCGGGCCGAGTTCTTTGTGCTCAGGCCAACAGAGTACCTTCGCTGTAGAGGGTGGAAGCGGATATCACTATCAATGGCATCTCTCCGGAAACAGCTCAGGCGCCATCGTAGGTCCCGCGGATCAACAGAGTGTACATATGCAGTGGTCTGGCGAAGGTGTAGACACGATCTCGGTGTTTGTTCAAGACCAAACCAGTGGTTGCACAACGGTCGATACCGTCTTGATTCGCATATCCGCAACCCTTCGTCCATCACTTACCGTTCAAGGACCCAGCGTCTTGTGTGGCTCGATGTCCACAACCATCTTGGCTCCTTCCGGATACGAACACTACTTGTGGAGTACGGGCGATACAACACGGCAGATCACCGTTCAAAATCCCGGAAAGTATAGCGTGTTCGTTCAACTTGGAGGATGTAGCGGTGGTAGTGACACCGTGGTCATCACGTCGGCTCCTCCGATCAGCGTGCACATCAGTGGTGATTCGAGTTTTTGTCCGGGTGCGACCGTAGCACTTAACGCGGATCCGGGTTTTGCATCGTACAAGTGGTCAACAGGCGATACAACGCAATCCATCTCCGTTACTGCCGCTGGATCGTACATGGTAACTGTTCGCGACACCAACGGCTGTGAGACGAGTGCGACGCATGCGGTTAAGAGCATTGCGACGAGTTTGGGTGGTAATCAATCACTTCACTTTAGTGATCTTTACATCAATCAAACAGACTCTCTGCATTTAACCATACCGAATTCGTCTTCGCAAGGAGTGCATATTGCCTCGATCTCTATTGGAGGTGGATCGGGGTCGGCATTTCAACTGACGTCTACAAGTCCGCCGGTACCGGGAACTCTTGGTGCGGGTCAAAACCTCAGAGCTACCGTGAGCTTCCATCCCGTGGCTGCACAGGCCTACGCCGATAGTTTAGTGGTGATCGTGGATTCTCCCTGCGCGGATACGATTGTTGTTGCATTAGATGGCAAAGGGAGCGACTTCAGTGTTCAGGCGCTTTTGTGGATGACCGATGTGTATGCAACCCTTGGAACTGAGACAAGTCTACCCGTGTTTTGCGCTTTTAATCCCACACAAGATTTTAACGGGGTTGACTGCGAAATCACGTTCCACCTACACCCGGGCATGTTCTATCCGAAATCTGTGTCGAGTGGAACCATAACAAGCAACTCGATTGTTGGAAACGAGCGCGTAGTGAGTGTTCTCCTAACGAACACATCCATACGGAGCGGAGCGGAGCTCTGTTCACTCAGCGGTTTAGTGCTCGTCGATCCAGATTCAGTGTCCATTACAACACCCAGTATTCGATGGATAGCGGGGGTTACAGTGGCAACACGCGACTCCTCCGGAAGTCTCCACGCAGTTGGGTGCAGAAGCGATCACTATAATCTCACAGCCTCAACGCCACTCAGTCTGCTCATCTCCCCCAATCCTGCACGAGATGCCGCACACATTCGAATCTCTGGCGGAAGCCCCTCTGATGTCAGCCTTCAGATTTTTGATGTCAATGGGCGCTGCCTCTGCGAACGACACTACGCTGCGCTAGATCCGGATTCCGGTATAGACGAGTACATCACCGACTTAACATCGGGCTTATATATCGTCAACCTTCGATCCGGTTCGCAATACGTGCACGCACCCTTAACGATCGTTCGCTAAACTTCTTCTTATACGTGCCGGCCTCAGCCGGCACGTATCATGACTTCAAAACTCTTCCCTAATCAACAAAAGGATGGCCTGCTGAGGAACGATGACATAATGCTCGTCGTCGTAGTCCACTTCCCAGGCACTGTTTTGCAAGTAGATCGCCAAGTCGCCCACGCGCGCTTGAAGTGGAATGTAGCGCACATGCTCCGTGGCACCTTTCCACGCCTCATCGGCGTCGGCGTTAGCCGGAATAGCATAGCCCGGACCAACGCGAAGAATGTATCCACTCTGAATCTTCTCGTTTTCCTTCACGCCCGGCGGCAGGTATAACCCGGATTTTGTTTGCTGTTCTGCGCTTCGTTGCTTGAGAAGAACGCGATCGCCAACGACGATAAAGTGATCAGTATTCATGCTAATGTTTTTTATGAGTGCTGGATCAACAGTCCAGCGTTCATTCCGGCTTAGGTGGCACTACAGAAACGCTGAGCTGACGTGAAAGGTCAGGAACGAGGCAAGATAGGCGAGAACAAAGGTATAGGCAAAGGCAACGGCGGACCATATCCACGATCCGGTTTCTCGGCGGATCACCGCCACGGTGGACATACACTGCAAAGCAAAAATGTAAAACGCCAAAACGGAAAGAGCGGCGGGCAGACTCATAGAGTGCCGCAGGCGCTCTTGCAAGGACACATCCCCGGACGACACATCCGTTGCGTACATCTGTGCCATTACCGAAATAAAGGTCTCTCGCGCAGCAAACGATCCGACAATGCCCACCGTGGTTTTCCAATCAAAACCACAAGGCTGAAAGACCGGTTGAATGGTCTTACCAATCATTCCGGCATAGGAATGCTCCAGTTGAGCTTGCTGCATCTCGAGCGAACTGAGTTGCGGCTGAAGCGGATATCGTGGAAAGGCCGATAAAAACCACAGCACAATCGATATGCCGAGAATAACAGTTCCTGCAGTCTTCAAGAAATCTTGACTCCGTTCCCACACGGTTAAGAGTACGTTGCGAATGGTTGGCACTCGATAGGGCGGGAACTCAATCAGAAAATGCATTGGCTCGGAGCGGAATACTGTTTTACGAACCACGAGCGCAACGAGCAGACCACTTCCAAGACCGATACCGTAGAGCCCGGCCATCACAAGAGACTGCAATGGCACAACGCCTGCCACGATCGAGGCTGGAATGAATGCCGAAATGAGCAAGGCATACACCGGGAGTCGTGCGCTGCAGGTCATGAGCGGTGCTATCAGTATGGTCGTCATGCGGTCCTTGTGCGACGAGATGATCCGGGCTGAAATTATTCCCGGAATGGCACAAGCAAAAGATCCCAACAGAGGAATGAATGACCGACCTTGCAACCCAAAAATGCCCATGATACGATCGACGATGAACGCAGCACGCGCTAGATACCCGCAATCTTCTAAGGCGGTGATCACCACCATCAGTATGAAAATCTGTGGCAAGAAAACAAGAACGGACCCAACGCCGGCAAGCACGCCGTTGCTCAGGAAATCGCGAAACAGTGGCTGCTGTACATGGTTTTCGGCCACGAGACGAAGCTGTTCTACTCCGGATTGAATGAGCTGCATGAGGGGATCTGCCCACTGGAAGATGGCGATAAAAAACAACGCCATGATACATGCAAAGCTCAAACCACCCCACACAGGATGCAGTAATACTCTGTCGAGGCGAACAGTGAGTGCATCATGATTGTGGTGATCAAGAACTAAAGCTGAGGTTTGACGCGCCCAAGCTACTCGCTCAAGGACATCTTTGCGCTCTTGCAGATTTGGCTTTGACCACGTTTCATCGCGCTCTAATTGTTCACGAAAAGCCTCAACGCCCAGCCCCTTCGATCCAACTACTCCAAACACCTTGACGCCTAGGGCTCGCTCTAAGGATATGTCATCTAACACCGCACCCTGAGCTTTAATGGCATCGATCATCGTTACAACGACAACACATGGAATTCCGAGAGATGCAAATTGTGCAAAGAGAGTCAGTCCCTTCTCCAGATTGGTGCCATCGATAACAAAGGCAACGCGATCGGGTCTTTCAAGCGAACGGTTTCGTCCCTCGAGCACAGCAACGGCAAACTCCTCATCGCGAGAGCTCGGTTCGAAGGAATACAGGCCGGGTAAATCGACGATGCGGATGGGTGTTGATAGTCTCTGAACAAAGCCTTGTTTTGGCTCGACTGTTACACCGGGAAAATTTCCAACTTTTTGTCGTAAACCGGTGAGGGCATTAAACAATGTAGACTTACCGCTATTCGGAGTGCCCACAAGGGCCAGGAATGGTGTCGACTCGGTGGTGGGACGTGGCGTCATCGCTTCTTGCAACGCCATTACACAAGGCGCTCAATCATCAATCGGAGATTTAAGAACAGGTTTCTACAGTGATTTCGGAATCAGCGCACGGACGAATGGCAATTCGAGACTGACCGAAACAAATTTCAATGGGTCCGTGCAATGGTGCACGTCGTACGAAGGTGAATTGAGTTCCGGGAACCAGCCCCATCTCACACAATCGCTTCGTAAATGCGTTTTCGCGCGAATATCGTACAATTTTCGCGGTACTACCCTTCTTCAAATCAAGAATGTTGAGCGTCATATTCTTATTTGGATTTATTCCAAATATATGAAGAACCTATGTTTGAACAAAGGGATTTTTGCACACAAACCGCTATTTTCGTCTTTGGAACGCACTTTTTGGAGACGTTATGGCTGAACTTGCCATCAATATAGATCATGTGGCCACCCTGCGTGAGGCTCGAGGTGGAACAGAACCGGATCCGGTTAGCGCCGCACTCATCGCCGAACTGCATGGTGCCGTTGGCATTGTGAGTCACTTGCGTGAGGATCGCCGACATGTAAACGATCGCGATGTTCGTTTATTACGTGAAGTCGTTCAAACCAAGTTGGATTTGGAGATGGGTGCGAGTGAAGAAATCATCGCCATTGCGCTTGAGATCGTGCCCGACTTGGTGACCATCGTGCCGGAAAAACGAGAGGAGCTGACAACGGAAGGCGGATTGGATGTTGCTGCCGATGTGAAACGCTTCCGTCAGCTCACACAAATCATGCATGAGCAATCCATCGAGGTGAGTTTTTTTGTGGAACCCACGCGTCGTCAGATAGAAGCCGTGCTGGAAACGGGAGCTGATATTGTGGAACTCCACACGGGTATTTATGCGAACGCGCGAAGCGCGCAAGAAATAGAATCCAGTCTAAGCGACCTCCAACATGCCGCTCGCCTAGCCCATGCTGAAGGCCTACGCGTGACCGCCGGTCACGGGTTGAATTACATCAACATTGAGCCCATCGTTGCGATGAGCGAAGTGGTAGAAGTAAGTATCGGACACGCCGTGATGGCTCGAGCGTTGTATGCAGGACTTGGTCAAGCGGTGCGTGACATGGTTAGCCTGTGTCGTCGCAACGCGTAGCGATCAGTTCGTCGTAGCACCACGTTTGTTTCGCGTACGAACCTTGGGTTCGCGCATGCTTCTCAGGAGAACGCAGGCTCTGGCTGACGAATCTTTGCTGTGTGCACATGTGTAAGGGCGGATGGAATCGTGATCATCACCACATTTCCCTCTTCGCCGATACTGCCGATGCTGATGTTGCAGTTCATGCGGCGGAATTGCGATGCCGCTACACCAAGGCGGAACATGATATTGTCTTCATCATGTTCAAGCTCATCGATTAGGTTATTGGTCGAGGCATTAAAGTGGCGAATCATGCGCTCAACTTTTGCATTTGCGCTGGCAAGAATTTGCACTTCGAGTACGTGCTCTACAGGGTTTTCTTCAACAGCACATTGGATCATTGTTTCGGCTGAACCTTCGCAAAGTGCGCCCATAAGATGGTGCAGTGCGGTTGTCATGAGCTCCTGATCCGCACGAATGGTGTATTCCGGATTGATGCTGGAGGTTAAGACATTTACCGGCGCAGACTCATGATTTTTCCGAAGTTCCTTTGAGGCAGAGCTCAGGCATGCCAGCAGTTGGGTTTCACGCTCATCGTCTTGCATGCTGGTTCCCTTTGCCACTTCAAGTAAATCGCTCACGATCGTGTACATCTGATCCGAGCTTTGATTAGCCAGCTTGAGGAATTGGAGTTGACGTTCGTCCTCATAGTCCATGTTAGCCGATATTTTATGCAAGTTCATCAGAGAGTCTGCCAATGATCCACGCACACGTTCGGTAAGGTTGATCATGAAAGTAGACTTGAATTCACTGGATTCATGAGCGAGCTGTTCGGCTACTTCCAGTTGTTTAGACTTCAGTTTTATTTGCGCCTCGGCGGCCTTCGCTTGCGTAACATCGCGTCCGTTGCAATACATCACTTGCTCTTCGCCGGCAGCGGTAAAGGTCCAACTGATCCAGCGGACTTCCCCACTCTTGCTTCGCATTTGCACTTCGAGACTATAGTCTTTAGCTCCGCCCGAACTCAGGAGCATTGGTAACAAGTGATCGTATTCTTTCTGATCGACCAGAAACTGAGAGAAGTGATGATTTAGAAACTCTTGTTCACCGTAGCCCAGGATATGCTGAATTGCAGGGTTGACCGAAAGCCATATGCCTTGCTTAGACATTGTAGCGATCATGTCGCGCGAAAGTTCAAGGATTCGGCGATTGCTGGAGGTTATTCTGTCAGCCAAGCTGAGTGCCCGTTCGTGACTCGTCACAATACTCAATAAAAATCCACAGAGCGCCAGGGTGAGCAGAATACCTACGCCTAATGTAAGCCACGGTAAGGATGATTGAATACCACCACCCAGGGCATTCGAGTTCGCCATGTGAAGGGTGAATGTTCGATTGCCAAAGGTAAAGGACTTTTCGGTATTCAGTAGGATACCGGAATGAGCCGCTGCGCTGTAGTTCGGCGAGCGATAGGCCTCTTGGTCGGAGCCGTTAAGATCTTTTGTCGTGAGTGTGTACACGATGTTTTTGTCGGATCCAACGGTGTCTCCAATGGCGCCATGAAGAAATCGCCGCACATCGAGTTCGACGTACACTACACCGTCAAATTTGTCTCCCGGCCGTCCCATCAGCATATCTAATGCTGCATCTGCTGTGCTGTTTGACTTTTTCTTGGCAACGGAGGTTAACAGAACAAGACTCATTGTATCGCCACCGCGATAGCTGAACACCGGCGTGCTTGCCATTCCATGTTGCGTTTGAGCTTGTTTAATTGCCTCTGCAAAGAAGGGATTGGAGTTGAGGTCAAAACCGGAGATGCGCGCGTTTTGTTCGAAAGGAACGATATACGAGACCGGTACATAATGCTCTCGATCACCGGCGGGATACACCTTGTAGCCGAGGTTTCCTTCGCTGCGATTATAGAGTACCAAGTCCGGCAGTTGTGCGTGCGATACTTCGTTAGCATACGCAATGCTTAGAATTCCGGGTTCTGATTTTGCAGGAATCGTGCTGTAGAGTTCAAACACATCACGAACAACTTGAACGCTGGCCTTGAAGAGTCCGTCGAGATTGTGTAATACCTGTTCTTGCTTTGCAAAACCGGACTCAGCTCGACTCGATAAGGAGCCAACTGATCTATCAAATTCCATCTGCAGATCCGTATGGACCTTGAGTTCCACTAGCTGCATTGCAGTGACGCTCAAGCCAATTCCCACAATCAAGACGATGATAGGCGTTATCAAACGCTTGAGTGGAGGGAGCTTTTTTAATGCACCTGCTGTTTCTGAATTTTCGACGGAATGCGCTGTGTACATAGTTCACACGGAATAGAAGACACTACAGAGAATATCGGCCTTCCCATGCACAAATAAAGAAGTGCCATTAAAAAAAAACCGCCTCAACCAAGAGTTGAAGCGGTCTGTGGGAAGTTCTAGAACGAATGGAACTCTCTCGATCTGCCTTATTGTACGATGGTTAATTCCACACGACGATTAGCTATACGACCTTGAGGCGAACGGTTGTTTTGGATTGGCGACCGTGCACCAAGACCAGAGGCTAGGAGGCGGTCACGCGATATTCCCTGACGGATTAAGTAACGTACTACTTGCAATGCGCGTTCGTCGGAGACTCTTTGCGTTTCGATCGGCGTACCGCCGAAATTATCGGCGTGACCTACGATGCGGAATTGAGCCGATGGGTTGCGCTGTAAGTAGTCTGCAACAGCATCAAGGTATCCTTTAAGTTTCGGACTCAGTGCAGTGTCTAGAGCATTATTATACGTGCTAAAGATCTGCATGCTATTGGCCACAAGACGTCCTGTGTACGGAACTTTGTTCGGCGCAGTCTGCGTCGGGGTGGTCTGTGCTGACGATTGATCGACGGCTGTTGCAGCATCCATCATCGAAGGAACAAGCATTTCAATCATCATGCCGCGACTCTCAGGCATCACGACGTTTATCTTGTCGTCCGTTTTCACTAGCTCCGAATTAGCGGGTTCAGAGCTCACTGCCGGGTTACGCGGAATTACAGAATTCGTGATAATATCTTCACCAAACTTGAGTGCTACACCGAACTGACCGTACACAGAATTCCAGTTTGACCCATTGCGTGAGTATATATTGGAACCTACATGGAAGAGAGCATAGGGTTCGATATCCATGCGATAATCGCCAATCACACCGGCGAGCATATCCCAACCGGCACCGAACGCACCGCCAAGGCGGAGGTTATCAGCTTGGAATGGAATATCACGAATCACATCCACACGTTCTAAATCGTAATGCGTATTATATCGTTGCATCTTCTGGCTCACCTTCACATCGATGTCCAAACCCATCAGCAAATGCAGTCCCGGATACTCAACGATATTATACCGCGCTTGTGGCATGAAACTCACGTAACCAACAGAAGCCTTGGTAATGACGGTGCTGTCGAGCGGAAAGTTGGTATGGGTTGGTCCAACCGCAATATTGGTATAGGTTGTTGTTGAGCGATAATCGTAGATGTTCCCAAGGAAGCTAAATCCCCAGAGTTCATCCGGTTGTTGGTAATCGAATGCCACACCGATAGTCATTCCTCCGCCACCCATTGCTCCCCCATCCAGCATATAATATCCGTCGCAGGGATACTGAGGATTCACGGGCATGATAATCTTGCCGAAGTGGTAATGCAGCGTACCGCTCATGGTCGGGCCAATTCGCCATTCTGCCGCCTCACGCCTATAGACAACTGTATCTCCGTCACGATTGGTCAGACTGATTGTAATCGGACTGAGCGCTGACTGTGCGGAGCTTCCCACTGCAGAGAACAGCAGGAGGAATGCTATGCAGAGGATGTATTCTGTTTTCTTCATAGTTCGTGCGCTCAACTCTTACCAAAGGTTATCGGACATACATTATTTTTACCACAGCTCTCGACATTTCCACACCGTTATCATCCACAGGATAGGCAAGGAATACAACAAAGTACGCTCCTTGTGCTCCTTCCTGCGGCTTAGACCAACCGATAGTGTAGCTGTCTGCGTCTTGCACTTCCGTCCACTTCTTGGTCGAAGAGCGACGCACATGCAGTTTTTTATCCATCAGGGTTTGCAGCTCTTTTCCTAACGGATCGTAGACTTTGGCTGTCAACAGCACGTCGTCATCGATCATATATCGAATCACTGCACTGTCCCCTTCCTTCACCGGATTCGGGAACACAGCTGCTCTTACAATCACTGCATTTGGAATGTACAGATCGGTCGTATCTAGGAAGCGACGTTCGCCGTCAAAGAACAAGGCAGAAAGCTCGTATTGATAGATTACATCGCGATAGTTCACGGTGTCGGGAACGCTCAGATCGTAGGTAAAGCCTTGACTTCCTGTTCCATGCGCAAACATTTCGGGATCGAAGGTTGTACCGAAGCGACGAATCTCGTGGAATTCAAGCTCACTCGGATTTAAGCACAGTCCCTCTTTGATTCGACGACGTAATATGAAACCTTGTACGCCTTGCTCACAACTCGTTTTCCAATGGATGCTCACCTTCTTCTCACCCATGTACACGGTGTAGAAGGTATCGAGTTTCATACATTTTGGAGGCCGAGCCGCAATAACGAAAGTATCGGTACGAACAACACGATTCGTTGAGTCACCAAAACATGGCTGGTCACGCATCTCAATGTTATCGTTGGCTCCATAGAGTTTCACGTTCGCAACCATGGAGTCAGCGTCAATTTTAAACGCATTCGCCTGGTAGTAGTCCAGCGGGGTCACCCATGCCAAGGTATCCCGGAGGTGTGTGCTGTCCAGCATACTCACGTGAAAACGACCCAATCGAATGGAATCGTTGCGCGGAACGTATTTCGCGTCTTTGAATTCATCGGGGCCGACAATCGAAATCGACAATCGTCCGGGCTGAACTCGCGGAGTGATCACATAGGCGGTAAGCGCCGATGTGTTTTTATACGATTGCTGCAGTAAATCCGACGACCCGCTCACCAGCTTCACACTCATCGTGGAATCGGTGTATTCATCGTCCCGCACTCCAACCAGACGTAATTGAAATGTTCCGTTTGCCCACCGCTCCCAAGCGGTTGAGCTACGGTGTAAGAACAAGTCAAACTCCAGTTCGGTGTTATTGAGTTGCGAGATATTATTCACGGAAATTCCGGAAATCACTTCGCTCGTGCCTTGGGAAACCAGAGCACTGCTGCACACGAGCAAGGCAACTAGCCACGACAACACGATATGTAACTCTACTCTCTTCATTATGTCATTTGTTGTTCAACATCTTCGTACCGGGCATTACTGCCGTGGTACGTTCGTGTGTCGAGTTCTATTATTCCAACTTTTGTTGATGTCTCTTGTGGTCACAATGCCACTCATATCCGTATCCTGGTTCAGGTACCCTTCGCGATCGCGCGATTGATAGATAGCGTCATAATCACGACGATCCAAATCGTCGATCACACCGTCACCATTCACATCACCGGCTACCATCGCATAAACGGTTGGCTGTCCGGGACCAAAGCAAATCGGTCGTAACGCATCAAGACCTCCCAGTACCTTCAACCCTTCACTGAAATCCAACGTGGTATACGATTGCACGTCGGAGTCCACAAGATGCCAAGGACGATCCGTCATGATCGACAAGTGATTACGATGATGTACAACCACGTAGTAGTCGCGAGACGACAGGGTGTCCGGGAAATCCATCAAACCGACACCGTCAGGATTGATGATACTTCCATCGCTTAGCAAGAATCCAGTTTTGATATAGCTTGCTTTAGCGCTGATCGTGCTCCGTAACTCCACCACGACCCAGTCAACCACGTTCTTTGGAATCACATTCATGCTGTCGTTCAAACGATTTGCGTCCAAATTGTACGGGAACATGTCCGGAGGAACGCTTGGAATCAAGTTATGAGCGAGCAAATCGGTGGCCATCGCTCCATTTCGGTAAGGACCTTCCATGAGCACTCGAGCAGCCAACATTGGCGGTACGGGGCTCGGTAAGCCAATGGCAAAGAATCCTGTCTTCGTAATGGAATCTGCAGACGAGAAAGCCCAATTGTCAAGTGAAGTTTGAGCCGGTGTGATGGAAGTTTTGTAATTCGCCCACCGCTGTTTTTCATCCCACCGTTGTAAAATGACCTTGCCGACATCGAGTGAGTTCGACTCGTTCACACTTGGCTGTCCGGGATCGTTTACCCATGCATACGAAAAGCGGTACTGCAATCCGTCGCTAATCAGACTATCATTCTCGTCAGTTGCACTGACGATCAACTTGCGTTGTACCTTCTGGTTGCCATTACCTTGCACTGGGTAGGTTACAGGACGTGAGTCTAGTATCCATCTCTTCACTCCATGCAATGAAGCGGTATCAAGGAATGTAAATCCCGTATGAGCATTGTTGAATACCATAAGTGAACCCGTACGCAACGACGTGCGACGCAGGGTGCCGATGACTTCCGATCGGGAATTTGGATACAGGGGATCATTATCGCCACGCGTCAGCGTGAGCGTATGATGATTCGTATCCTGGTCTGTTCGAACGGCAATGATCGTCGAGTCACGACCAACGACAAGCGAGTCGTTAACGGTGATATTACGACTCATGGTAAGTCCACCGTTGTTGTGAACCGTCATCGACTTTAGCGTTACACTATCTGCCGGAACTTCGTTTGCGCTCACAATTTCGTTCACGCCAACGTAACGGAGGGAGTAGCGATTAATAAAGGCCGGGTGTTCTTCAATGGACGATGCATCGCTACGCGTGACGAGCGAATTATTGAGCATCAGTACATTGTTGTCCTTCGAATTATGAAACACGCCGTGATGCAGATACAGATTGTTCTGAATGGCAAAACCGCCATTATTAATCACGAATGCGCCCGATACATTGTCCAACTCTAAGGTCTTGTAACTTCCCAAACCATCGATACTCTGTGCTTGATTGCCTTGAAGGATGATAGACGCATCCGGTCCGCGATCGTTAACAGTCCCGTCGTGTGTCACTCTGCCCCAGGCAATGAGTGGGTAGCGAGGATTGATCAAGAGGTTCACTTCAGCGCGAGAGATGAGCGTGTCAACGCTCACGAATAATGCCCCGTTATAGCTTGTATCCAAGAGTTTGGGACTATGTCCGCTAAAGCGAACGATAGAGTGACGGATTTGCGGTACGAGTTGCGTGTTCGCGGAATCTTCGATGTACTCGACATGGCCAAGAATCTCAGGCTGACGGATTTCGGTGTTTCCACCACAAATCAAGGTACCATCTTTGTTATCAATCAACGCGCCTTGAACGCTCACAAGCGCACCCTTCACGATGATTCGCCCACTGTTATTCACTTTGCCGCAGGACGTGTTGCTCATGTCTTGAGCCTGCAGACTGTGCAGCGATGCTAGCGTGCATACCACAAAACAATATGTAAGAATCCGACTCTTCATCATGAGGATGCTTGATAGTAGTCTGTTGTTCCGATTTCAATTGTCGAAACCGCAGATAGTTTGATTTCTATTGTCGTCACTTTTCCTTGAATCTGAACCGTTTTTGCATCCTTGCAGTCTAAATACGCAGAATTACCGAGTCAGTCTGTTCTAGTCTCCAACCTCAAAAATGCCGCTATTTTGCAACCAGCCTGCGTTTTGGAAGTCGTTGACATGCACCAACGTTTGTGTGTTTCGATTAGATCCATAAATCACTAAGCCACGAAGTCCCGGTTGTAATGAGGTCCGAAACAGAGCATACTGGAGAAAATCGGCCTGAGATGTAGATGCCAGCGAGCCGCTTGCACCACAATCGTTAATCTGCAGCAGACAGTCAGTTCCCAAGCGAGTGGAAGCGAGCGACGGAATGTTGCCGAAGCGGAACAGTCCGTTGTTCACCGGTGCTGTTGAATCCTGTCCGAACACTAATGCAGCGTGTTGAGCCACTGAGTCCGGTCCTCCCTGGATGACGACCGCTGCAGCCATGGCGTTCGGGAATCGTTCCGGAACGGAATATCCATCCCAACCGTTGGAAGCGGGACGGGTAAAGCCGGCCCATACGTTGTGGTAAACGACAACGGAGTCGAATGGATAGGGTTCGGTATTGTCTGACCAAGTTGCGGGATTTGACCAACGACCCGGTCGTACACTATACAGAGTTGACGGTGCGGCGCGAAGCAAGAGGTCATTACCACTGCCCAATGCATTGGGTCCAGCGAACGAGATATTGTCTACGCTGACCCAGTGCAATACACAAGCGCTATCGATATTCCTGTTATAGTGATCTCCAATTTTTCGAGGAGCCGTTATGCTTGGATCGTCGAAGGTTCGAACAGCACCAAGTAAGCCGGCAGCACGGAGAGGTACACATTCATCTTCACGAAAACCGGCTCGAACGGTAGCGGTCCAGACCGGAGTACCGGCTTGAGGTGCGGTGTATGTTACATTCAGTTTACGATGAACGTCGCTGGACGCAACAAACTGATTTGGATTCGTCGCCGGAAGTGATGTCACACTCAAGCTGGCAGGCACTCT
>JBDHXF010000023.1:0-58234 GCA_039810585.1 Chlorobiota bacterium | reverse complement strand
CGGACATTCACTCAACGACCGAGGTGGATTTTGCGATATACAGCCGCTCAAGAGTGTCAGCACAGCGGTTCGAACAATGAGTTGTGTGGTGGTCATTGTACGCTCGCGAAGAGATCCGGAAACTCGATTGCTTGGCTAAGCAAGGTCATGTAGTTGTCGCGCGAAATTTCTACAGCACCCAGCTGTTCAGTAAAATGATTAAGGTACTGGGTATCCAATACCAGCGAGCCAATGTGCTTCAGGGTATCCAATAAGACCAGGAATGCTGCTTTTGATGCATTGCTTTGTAGGGAAAACATCGACTCACCGAAAAATGCGGCTCCGATGCTCACCCCATACAATCCTCCCACGAGCTGTCCCCCACTCCATGTTTCAACTGAATGCACAAGTCCGCGATGATGCAAACCGGTGTACACCGCAATAATTTCATCGGAAATCCAGACATCGTCAGCCTGGTCTCGCCGACTGCAGTGTTCAATCACAAGGTCAAATGCGGTATTGATTCTGATGTCAAAATCAGACTTTGCCACGCTCTTGCGTAAACTCTTGGACGGCTGCAAACTTGCTACCGGAAACACCGCTCTGGGATCCGGTGAATGCCACCGAATCAGATCTTGACCCTCCGCCATTGGAAAATAACCGGTGCAGTATGCATGGACTAACAACTCCTCACTCAGGAGGGCTGAAGGACAAAGTTCCAGATGTTCAAAGGGAAAGGTTAGCAATGTGATGGAATCACGATGATTGTTTTTCAGACAATACTAACGAAGTGCCACTCGACGAATTTAGGACACATGCTGTAATTTGAGTGCACAATTGGCGACGAAATGCTGAAAGCAACTGGCATCTCTTGGCTGCAATACGCATGCTACCATGCCTAGTATCCGACGATGGTATGCACTGTAGGGTCACGCCAATCGTCCCGAGCAAGAACATCTTGTCCTTCACTTTTTCATTACGCACTATGAACAGAAACGCGTTGCTCCTTAGCCTTCTATTCTCTGTAGTCTCTACCTATGCCGCAGGCCCCCGTGTTTTGTTGATTAATGCACATCCGGACGATGAGAGCGGTTGCGCAGCAACTGTGTATAAAATCACCCATGATCTTCACGGAGTTGTCGACCTCTGCCTCATTACCAATGGCGAAGGTGGATTCAAGTATTCAACGTTGGCTGAAGATTGGTATGGATTGGAATTGACGGATGAAAAGATAGGACGCGAAAACCTGCCACGCATTCGCAAACAAGAAATGATGAACGCCGGAAAAGTGATCGGATTGCGGAATATCTTTTTTCTCGAGCATTGGGATCAGCGCTTCACCACCGACGTGTATGAGGTCTTTCGTCAGGCCTGGGACACCACCATGATTGCAAAGCAGTTGGCGGGGATACTGGAACGCGGACAGTATGACTATGTGTTTTGTCTGCTCCCCACTCCCGACACGCATGGTGGACACAAGGCCGCCTCCATTATGGCATTGGAGCAGGTTTCCGCGATGACAGCTCATAAACCTATAATATTAGGAGTGGGCTTTGCACGAAAGGACTCACTTCAAAAAATACCGCAGACCCTTGATTCGTTCGCCATCACCAAGTTGAAGCCCGGGATTGCACCCTTCGTTTTCGATCGCACGACGAGTTTTGGTTATAATAACAGATTGAATTATAAGATCATTGTGGCGTGGGAAGTAGCCGAGCATAAGTCACAAGGCACCGTGCAACTCGGCTTAAATGCCATGGATATCGAAGCCTTCTATTATTTCGATTGCAACTCAACCGACGGAATAGCTCCCACCAAGAAACTCTTTGAGGATTTGGCTATCGTTCACTATCCCTCGAAAAAATACTAACGCTCCGGACATTCGTACGCACCGACGCTTAAAAATGTGTACTTTGAGTGGTTCAAAAGTCGCTTTCCGCAGTGGTACGTGATCGAATCGTTGAGCTTCCCTAAGGGAGAATTATGAAGTATCTCTTCGCCTTGGCTGTCCTATGTGCAGCATTTATTTCAAGTCGTACTCACGATGATGCTCAAGACCCGTGGCATGACGGTGCCAATCCTCTGGACGTGGGCGACGTAGAGGATCGTAACGCAGTGGACAGGATGGAATTCCTGCGTACGCGAAACCCAGCGACAAATCGCATACCCGATAATATCGCCGAACGTGAGGCTGCATTCGTCAGATCCCTTCGTGAGTCGAATAAGAACGTTGCGCCACTTGCACCAAAAGCCGACACTTCCCTTTTTCTCGGAACTGACAGCTTGATGCAACACGCAGAATTTCGTACCGGTGGCAGAACAAGAGTCGTGTGTGCCGATATCGACGATGAACACACTTTGGTTGCCGCTACGGCAGGTGGTGGAATCTGGAGAAGCACTGACTTTGGACAGTCGTGGAAGAAAACCTCTCCTGACACCACGATGCAAGGTGCCACAGCACTGTGCCAAGATCCCCGAGTCGGTCATCACGGCGTGTGGTACTATGGAACCGGCGAATTGTTTTCAACAGGTGGATACCCGCTGTACACCTACGACATCGGTGTGGGATTGTACAAGTCAACCGATGGTGCAAAAACGTGGGTCAAGTTGAAATCGACATCGGCAGATCGGCAGGCTACGACTCAAAATGCGTTTCATTTTTGTCATTCCATTGTTGTGGATCCCACATCAATGCTCAACGATGTCGTGTACGCTGCCACCAATGGCTGCATCATGCGCAGTTCAGATGGAGGTACAAGTTGGACCTCCGTTCTTGGAACAGCCGGCGATGGCGTTCAAATATGGACCGATGTGTACGTCACAACTCACGGCGATGTTTATGCAAGCATTGGCGGTGGTTTGAGTGCAGGTATCTGGCGATCGGCGGACGGAGCACACTGGACGCAAATAGGATTGAATTCGATTGGCACACCAACAAGCAGAGTGAGAATTGCGTCAAGTGCTAAAAGCCCCAACGTACTATGGTTTTACAAATCTTCGTCGGGTACTCCGCAAATCTGGAAGTACACATATTCCGGATCAGGCGATGGCAGCGATGCTTCAAACACGTGGTCGATGGTATCTTCCGGCATCTCTAAACTCCTCCAAACCCAAAACGGTTACTCGATGTCGATTGCCGTTAGTCCTTCTGACGAAAATCTCATCCTTGTTGGCGGAACAAGTTTGTATCTCAGTACTGACGGACTAGCCAGCACTTCTAAGCTCAGTCACGTTGCCGGATACAGCAAGCTCTACCTTCAAACACATAGCTGGAACCCGGTCACTCCCGACCTGTACTTATATGGCAATTCTCACCCGGACTTGCATTGGTCTCAGTTCCTCCCCTCGTCCTCGCATGCAGTCGTGATCGGTTGTGACGGCGGCGTGTTTACAACGACCGACATCACCAAGACGCCGGATGTGGAATGGACGAGTTTAAATAATGGTCTCAAAGCAGAACAGTTTTATAGCGTGTCGCTGGATCCCGAAGGCAAACATGATGGCTTGGTGGCCGGCGGCGCACAGGACAACAATTCAAGCGCCGGATTTCGTCATCAGGGAACAATGCAGTGGATTTTAGGTGGCGACGGTATGGTGTGTGAAGTGGCTTCGCGACATCGCGCCATCTTCCCATCATACCAAGGTGGGCAAGTGTATCGGGTTCAGATGAATGAAACGATGGACACGGTGTTACAATGGGTGAATATGAGGCCTCCAGGTTCGTATTGCGACTTCATAGCTCCGATGCGCATGGATCCGGTGTACGATTCTATTCTCTATCTCGTGGCCTTAAATGGCGTATGGCGTAACTCTAATTCCTTTGGTCGCAGTTACACAAACGATACAACGTCGTCATCTTCAAATTGGAGGCTGATTACGCTCACGAGCTCCTTGGGAGTTGGTTGCTCTGCTGTTGGTATCTGTACGACACCACGCAATCGGATCTATGTTGGCTCGAACAGTGGCAAGTTGGTCCGAATTGACAGTGTTCACAAGACAACGCCCATCGTCCGATCGCTCAGCAGCTCTCTTTTCCCCATCTCAGCGTACGTCAACAACATTACGGTCGATCCCTTGGACGGCAATTCTATCTATGTGACGTTTAGTAATTACGAGGTTCTGAGCTTATTTCACAGCTCAGATGCAGGCGTGACGTGGGAGTGTATCAGCGGCAATCTGGAAGAACACGCAGACGGTAGCGGCGCGGGCCCGGCATGTCGGTGGCTGGAGCTGGTTCATCTAAACGGACGGACGCTCTACATGGTTGGAACAACGTCCGGAGTGTTTACTACCACATTGATCGATGGGATGAATACAAAGTGGGTTCAGTATGACGGCATTCCAAATGTCAACGTCAACATGATCCGAGCTCGAACGAGCGACGGCTTCGTGGGCATCGCTACCCATGGTCTCAGCATTTTCAGTACCTACGTTGAGCAAAATCCGGGCGGTATAATTAGTTCTGTGCCTCTTTACACCAACACTACGTTGTCCGTTGAGCTCTTTCCGAACCCAACGTCTTCTTCTGTTACGATTCGTACCCCGATCTCGTCATCTGGGTCTGTTCTAGTTGACATTGTCAACGAACAAGGAAACGTCGTTGCTCAACGTCAATTCTGGGCTGACGCACCGCAAGTCAATGAAAAAATATCGGTCTGTGCCCTCGCAACTGCATCCTATCGGCTACGAGTTCGACTGCCGGACGGTGGTTGGCGATATTCATCCTTTGTCAAGAACTAAACGTGTTGCCCAACTGTTCCCTGACGTTCGACGTCCGTCAACCGGTATTGCCGGATAGCCAATTCAGCACTTCGAAGAGTGTGCTCGCCTCCCATACGTTCGTTGGGGAGTGTAGACTGTGATTTGCTTCGTCTCAGATTTGCACCTTGGTCTCGGTTCGTATGAGCAGCGACGTGCGCGTGAGCAGCGCTTTCTTCGCTTTCTCCAGCTCATGCAGCCTCGTATGAGCACCTTGTACATTGTGGGCGATTTGTTTGACTACTGGTTCGAGTATAAAACGGTTCTACCGCGCGATTTCTTTCGCACTCTCGGCGCACTTGAGCAATTGCGCCTCTCAGGCGTTCGCATTGAGTATTTGATGGGAAATCATGACTTTGGTCATCAGGATTTCTTTGAGCATGAGCTTGGTATTCCCATTCATCGTGGTGACGTGGAGTTTGAGACGGATGGGAAGAAGTTCTACCTTGCTCACGGCGACGGAAAAGTATATAACGATCGGGGTTACTTGATTCTTCGCGCTATTCTTCGCAATCCTATCAATATCAAACTCTTTCAATGGCTACACCCCGACGTGGGCATCGGCTTAGCCTCCAATACTTCGTCGGTAAGCAGATCGTACACCGATGCGCGCGACTATGGAGGTCCGGACGGTTTAAGCGATTTCGCCCGACAGAAAATCGCCGAGGGTTTTGATTACGTCATTATGGGACACCGCCACCAACCAAAGCAAGAGGGCTTTGATGTCGATGGCCATCATGGTGAGTATATAAATCTTGGCGACTGGTTGCAACATGACTCCTATGCTGAGTTCGATGGCACACACATGAAGCTCTGCAAAGTCGCAGATGTCGTAGACAAGTAGAAGAGCACGCAGAGTATGCGTTTCAATGACGTCACCACAAGCATGAGTGATGCGCACTCGAAGATTTCGTACTCCGAAAGCACCATCAACTGGTTCATGCGTCTACTCTCTCGCAAGTGATTGTTCTTCATAGCGGCTTGCTTCGCAAGCACGCTGTTTATCAGCGGAGAGCTTCACGGATCTTGGCCGAGAGGTAGTCCATTATCCAGACGACGAGTGCAATGACAAGGACGATCATGCCAACTGATCGCCAGTCAGCAAGCATCTGATATTGTATGAGCATCGACCCAATACCTCCTCCACCGACAAGCCCGATAATCGTTGCCATGCGTACGTTGATGTCCCAACGGTAAATAGTAAACGACAAAAACGGAATGAATATCTGCGGAACGACCGCAAACCACACCACCTGCAACGGACTTGCTCCTGTTGCCTCGATTGCCTCCATGGGCCCCTCGTCCA
Source organism: Chlorobiota bacterium (assembly GCA_039810585.1). GTDB lineage: Bacteria > Bacteroidota > Ignavibacteria > Kapaibacteriales > NICIL-2 > JBBATK01. Next base: position 52,191 of record JBDHXF010000023.1, on the reverse strand, counting down.
CCTCTTCTATCTGCTCTGAATATTGCTTGGCAAGAGACGCAATCGTGTGAACACAGAGTGCAAGCATTCCCGGAAACGGTCCGACCTTCACCCACACTGTAAAAATGACTGCCCATACCAAGGGCTCGATCGAGCGGGTAAAGTTCGTGATAACTCTGAGCACGGTGTAGACAGCAAACGACACTCGATTTGCTTTCATCAAGTTGCGCGCCGAAAGAAAAGCAAGAATGAAGGACGGGGGTAAGGCAAAAGCCGTCGCCATGAACGCGATATACAGGGTCTCTACAATTGCCTTGATGCTATCGCTTAAGAGTTGTGTATTCCCAAAGTCCGGACTCAGCAAGTCATGAAACAGGCGGCCTGCGGCGTCCAAGCGTTGAGTAGAGAAAAGATCTACGACACTCACGCGCGACACTTCCCAGCCGGTGACGACGGTCATGATCATCAGAATCCAGGCCGTGTGTCGAGTGACTGCTAAGCGCCATCCATCGAGGTTTCGATTTCCGAGTAAACGCTGCGACAACGACGCTCCGAGTGTATTCACTGCGCCGGCATAGAATATTCCTATCAGTGCGTACCATGTCAGATCAAACCATTGAAAATCCGGGGCGGAATTCCCCTGTACCACGTGGTACCAAAAAATGCGATGGAGCGCAATGGCCAGATACCAACCCCAAAACACATCCACTAAAAATATGCTTATGCTCTTCTTCATCATGTGAGTTGCTGTTCAACCTCGTAAAGGTCACCGAAGCGTTGGCGTCACGTCACTCATACAGTGACGAATCGTTGGTCTTGTCCAACGTTCCCCTGTGGTTGACTTGACACGCACACAACCTTAGCTGACCCATTACTTCTATTCCAAATTTTCTCAGTTTCCTACCGCAGTCTTCTTTGCATTTTCCAGATCCATAAGCAACACTATAATGCCCATGAGTATCGGCATGCAGCACGCCGTAGGACGTTGGTCGTCATGGCTGTGCGCAAAGCGCACACAGCATGAAGATGATTCTCTGCCTACCGTATTTCGACTTCAACAGCGTCATCACCATAGATTTCGCGAAACCACTGTTCGGTGATGTCTGCCGGTTGGCCTTCGAATACTAGCTCTCCGCCTCGTAGCGCTATCACTCTGGTCGCATACTCCCGAACCAAGCTAAGGAAGTGCAGATTGCAAATTACCGTGGTGCCCATCTGCTTATTGATGTACTCAAGGTACTTCATCACGGAATGCGAGGTAGCAGGATCGAGCGATGCGACGGGTTCGTCGGCTAATAATAACTCGGGCTGTTGCATCAATGTCCGTGCAATAGCCACGCGCTGCTGTTGCCCGCCCGACAACGCATCCGCTCGGAGTACGGCTTTGTCGCGAATGCCAACGATGTCGAGGTTTTGCAATGCCTGCTCACGAAGCGAGGTAGGAAAATTGCCGACAAGCGAGGCAACCGTTCCAACTTGCGCCAAAGCTCCGCTCATCACATTGTCCAGAACCGATCGACGTTTCACGAGATTAAAGTGCTGAAAAATCATCCCAATATGTTCTCTGTGCGCACGCAAGGCAGCTCCTTGTAAGGTCGTCACCTCGGTACCATGAAACCGGATGGAGCCGGACGTGGGCTTGAGCAATGCGTTCATACAGCGAAGGAGCGTCGACTTACCCGATCCGCTGAGACCGATCACCGCCAGAAACTCTCCTTCATGAACGTCAAAGCTAATGCCCTTCAGAGCCTGCGTTCCGTTGGGATAGGTTTTCACGAGATCGTGTATGCTGAGTACTACTGCCATGAAGCGCGTCTATGCCAATACTAGTTAAATAACCCTGCCTTTGTTTTGACGGAAAATGTGTTGACTCGCCCACCTAGGCTTCTTTTATCCAATGCTCTGTTACACTGTCTCTGCCAATAACTCTTTCGCGCTCTTCAAGGTCGAGGTGGTAACGTGTTCCCCGCTGATCAACTTTGCGACCTCGTTCACACGCTCACGCGCCGAGAGCACGGCGGCTTGTACAAATGTTTGGCCACTGTCTACGAGCTTCGATATAGCGATGTGGTGACTTCCCATGGACGCGATTTGCGCTTGGTGTGTGATGACGATCACCTGATGCGTTTCGCCCAGTCGATGCAGCACCTGACCCACTTTACGGGCAATGCGACCGCTTACACCGGTGTCTATCTCGTCGAACACGACCACCGGGATCTCGTCGGCATTTGCCAACACCGACTTCAATGCGAGCATGAGTCTCGAAGCCTCCCCTCCGGATAGAACTTTATCCAAGGGCATTGGCTCTTCACCCTTATTCATCGACGCTCGAAATCTGACCAGGTCGAGACCGTTGGCAAATACTTCGTATGCCTGCTTTTGGTGAATAGCTATAGTTCGTCCGGAGCTATCATCCGCTCCTCGGTTTGTGGACCGAAGATTGAGATCTGTTTTCTTTTGTTCGAAATCAATACTGCACTGTGCATGTTCCAAACCTAACTCTTTCAAGTACCCTTCAATGCCTTGACATAAAGTGTTAAGGGCGGCATGGCGCTTTCGACTCAACTTCATCCCCAAGGCACCCAAGCGCTGTTGAAGGTCGGAGATGTGACTTTGCAGTATGGATTTTTCACTTTCCACATTTTCAATGAATTGCAACTCCTGTTCAAGTGTCTGGCGAAGCTCGATACAACGCTCAAGACTCCCGTAGCGTTTGCGCAAACGATGCACCACCTGAAGTCGCTCGCGAAGCTGTTCCGTTCGTTCGGGACTAAACTCCACGCCATCAGCATACTGTTTCATGGTTTTAGCGAGTTCATCAACGCTTATGAGTGCCGATGACAAGTCTGCCATTTGGTCACTCAAGTTTGGATCGATCTCGCAGAGAGCTTGCAAGTGCTCACGCGTCTCCAGCAGACGATCTCTGGCTGAATCTTGCGCTCCGTACAAGAGTTCGTACACGCTTCTACTGTGCATGGAACGTTCCTCGGCGTGACTCAGCAGCGACAACTCTTGTTCCAGTTCCACATCCTCCAATGGCTGTGGATCGATACGACGGAGTTCCTCGAGTTGATGTCGCTGATATTCTTGCTTCTCGAGCAGTTCCTGCTCTCGACGGACGACATGCTGAAATCGACTCTCCGCTTCACGGACTTCCGTGAGTAGCTGTTGGAATTCCAGACGCAGATCAACCGATTGCGCGCTCTCGTCCACCATGCGCATTTGAAACTCTGGTTTGAGAATACTCTGATGTTCAAATTGTCCATGCACGTCCACCAGCCTGGAGCCTAATTCCCTCACAACCGCTGCCTGCGTGGGCGAATCGTTCACAAAGTATCGCGATGTTCCCTTCGCTGAAATCTCGCGCCTGATGATAACACTGTTACCGGATTGCTCGCAGTCGTGGGCAAGCAAGATGGCATGCAAGGGACTGTGGTCATCAAGTTCAATATGGGCTTCGATCACAGCTCTCTGCTCACCTCGTTGAATCACATCACTTGAAGTCCGTTCGCCAAACACAGCAAGTAAGGCATCAATAATGATCGATTTGCCGGCACCCGTTTCGCCGGTCATAATCGTCAGCCCCGGCCCGAACTCCAGGTCCAGATCACGGATCAAGGCAAAGTGTTGGATGCGAAGCGAACGAAGCACGGTGACAAAGGAAATGATGGAGACGAGGGTCAAATATAAGGAGGGAGCTTTGCCTGAAGATGATGAGAGCTGGGATGTGGATAACCACTATTTGGCAAGGAGCTTGGCGTACTCGGCAGCATATTCCTTGACGGCCGATGCGATACCACGAGCTATCGAGAGCTGACCGGACTGACTGGTCATTTTCTTCTCATCGGCGCTGTTGGTCACAAAGCCTGTCTCCACCAGCACAGCCGGCATGGAGGCACCTATGAGAACAATAAAACCGGCTTGATTGACGCTGCGCTCACACATGGATGTACACTCCTTCATGTGTTTTTGAACAAGCGAAGCAAAGGTGGTACTCAATTTCACAAACGAATTCTGCGCCAAGGTGGCAACGATAAGCTGATCATCATTCAGTGAAGAATAGCGATCTGATTTGTCCTCGAGCTTAATCACCGCATTCTCGCGCTTTGCTACGTCGATCGCCGTTGCGGTCTTGGCAGGACTGAGAATAAAGGTCTCAAAGCCCGACGCGGTACTTGGTCTTGTGGGAGTAGAATTGCAGTGAATGGAGATGAACAGCTTGCCCCCGGCCTTATTGGCGATTTCTCCCCGCTTGTCAAGTTCTACGAATACATCCGTGCTTCGGGTCATCACGACTTTGGTGTTCGGCAGTTTCTTACGAATCTCGTCTCGTAGCTTAAGGGCGATGGCTAGGGTGATGTCCTTCTCAAACTTCTTATGGATCGATTCTGCACCGACATCCTTGCCTCCGTGTCCGGCGTCAATCACGATAACATCTAGATCCCACTTCTTGCGAGGGGTGGACGGCTTTTCACCTTTTACAGCATCTGTACCATCTTGGTGTTGCTTGGGTTCTATATGCAGTACATAGTGCCGGTCGCTCTGCACTTCCACGCTCACTTCCCGGTCGCTCGACAGCAGTTGTATTCTAAACTCCTCGGCACCACCGCGGACGGAGGCCGTCACTTTCCCGACATGAAGTTTTGTGATTTCGCTAAGATCGCCAGTAGCGTTGACCACGCCCGGAAATCGAAGGACAATCACATCGTCCTGCAGTTCGGCTTCGGGTACGTCGCTTATATCTCTATCGCATACAAAATGGATATTCGTCCGTTGTTTCTCCACATCCGAACGAATGCTGATAATTCGAGCGGGAGTTTTGGACAGAGCTAGGGACAACGACGCGATACTCGGCGAGGTTCGTAAGGGAAGCACAAAACCATCGTCGAGCTTTGTACCAGGCAATATTAGCTGACTGTGCTCCTTGTCATCCGTACTGTCGTCCAGTTCCCGTCGCTTTAAATCCGGCGGCAACTGGTAGCGTATAGGAGCCTCCTTTTCCTCTTCTACTGCTGGTACGTTAGAGTTCGTCTTTTCAGCTGCTTCGCTGGCTGCGGGAACGCCTTTCGAATCGGCTGTTTTTGAATGCAGCGCGCCGGGCGATTTCTCTGAATGTGCAGACGGCAAAGGTGGAACGGGTGTCAGCGGATTTATGCCGGATTTCTCTGCATCCAATTCTGTCCGACTCTTCTTGACATGGTTTACCCAACGCACGACGCTAGTTTCGCTATCGTACAGACAAAGTCCGAGCGTCGACAACGCACTAAAGAACTGTGGATAGGGCACCAAAATATCTACACCCTTGGCCAGTGCCGGGACCGTCATCTGCACAATTCTTTGTGCCCCGTGTTTATGAGCAGCCACGAAGAAACTACCCGCCTGCGCTTCTATACGTTCTTGTGCAATGAACACATCGTTGAGAACCGGAAGACTTGGGGGCGTCGTAGAATGAAGTTTGCTCGCTTTCTTCTTGCTGTAACGACCGTTCTGTGCGACTACCTGCTCAGAAGTATCGATAATGAGCCCTTTCAGCGAGCAGTAGTCCAAATGGTTGATGTGCTGGATGGCAATTTTTTTCCGCGAACGACCATCAACGAATATCTCTACGTTTCTCTCTGCATTCGCAGACTTCACGGCGTGCTTTGATTTTTTTGCCGGTCTAAATAGACGATGTCTAGCCAGCAGATCCGCACTGCTTGCTTGCATCAGGCAAAGGACGCTTAGTAAAGCCAACACCATGGCAGCCCGTGAGCGAAGCTTTCTCTGACGAATGCCTGACATTCGAGTTCTTTGTGGAGGTGGCGCTATGGATAACACGTGACCGGACACTGCCTATGTAGCTGCAGCGGTTGGTGGAACCGATTCCGGCGCCGCGCCGGTTTCCGACTGTTGAAGTTTCCGTTTATGCTGCCAGTCGTTGAAGTACATCACTAAGATTGCAGCAGCAGGAACTGAAACCAGAAGACCGAGAAATCCGAAGAAGTGACCAAAGACGAACAAGGCGGCTATCAAAGCCACCGGATGCAATCCAATGCGATTGCCCGTGACATGAGGATCAATCACATACGTGCTGATAAAGTGCAAGACGACGATGCTGATACTCACCTCAACAATCTGTGTGGCTGCCGCATCGTCGCCAACAATCAGTATGGTAACAACTGCCACAAAGAGACTGGCGAGGATACCAACGAAGGGTACGGGATTCAGAAGCCCGCACAACACACCAAGCACAATGCCATAAGGAATATGCAAGAGAAGAAAGATGGTCGTTGCCATCGTACCCACAAACACGGCGCTGATAATTTGTCCGCTGATATACGCTCTCACGATCATATTGATCCTCGTCAGATCGTACAGCACTCGGGGATTTCGTTCCGCCAACAGTCCGCGAACAAGGGATTTTATGGACGGCAAGTCGTTTAAAAAATAGAACGACAATACCGGAATCAACACGACGTTTACCGCTTGCTGGGCCACGGCTGACAGTGACGTGAGCACATGCAACAACGCAGTTAAGATAGCCTGCGATATGCTTTCCAGTTGCGGGGCTACTTCCTTCTGCACGATCTCTCGAGCGGTCGACCCGGAAATGCCAAACTCCTCGAGCCATCGATAGAACTGACGACTCTCCAGATACTCCGTCGTGGAGTTCACTAGCGATGACACACGATGGGTCACCTCGTTCATTTGCTGAAACACACTGGGAAAGATGAAGATCGAAACGAGCACTAGCGAACCGACAATGCTCAGCAGTACCACGAGCGACACGAAGGATCGATTCAGCTTCCAAGAACTCAGCTTTGAAACAAGCGGATCGAGGATATAGGCCACGAAAAATGCAATCGCGAAGGGCAGCAAAATCATGCCCAGCTCGGTGAGAAACCACAACGTGAAGACAAGACTGCTGAGAACTACAAATCGGCGGATAAAAGCTGATTCTTCTCGGTAGGGAAAGAGAACGAACATCAGGATGGCGTAGGTTAGCAAGGGACCTGCCCCAACCTGCAAGAGATGCGTTTGCCACAGGAAGGCAACCAACGCCATAGCACCAAAGCTAATGGCGGCGATTAACGATCGTTTATTGTGCAAGCCTGTGTCCATACAGTTTGATCCTACGCGCAAAAGTACGAGCTTTTTGGCACCTTCCGCTGATGACAATAGCCCAATTCCCTACTCTGCAAAGCCCGCACCAAAAAAAATGCGGAACCGTCGTATCAGACGGTTCCGCACAAATAAGCGGATTTCCCGAGTTTGTTTAGGCCTCTTGAGCCGGAACGCAAAATTCGTCGTACGCACCGGTTAAAGTTTGGGCAATGGCTTCGGGAAAGCGACCCTCAATCATGTGGCGATGAACAACGCCAATCAGTGATCCATCGCGGAATAGCGCAATGCTAGGGCTAGACGGTGGCACGTTTGCTAAGTATTTATCGCGGACATATTTCGTCACTTCCAAGTCCTGACCGGCAAAAACCGTCACCAAATGATCCGGCTTGCGAGCATGCTGAAGTGATGCCCGAATGCCGGGACGAGCAGAACCGGCTGCACATCCGCAGACGGAGTTAATGACAAGTAACGTGGTTCCGGACTCTTTCATGGCATTGTCAACATCTTCCACTGACAAGAGTTCGGTAAATCCGGCGCTGGTTAACTCCTCGCGCATCGGCTGCACAAGTAATGGATCGTACATAATAATTCTGTGATGTATGTGAACTGACTGCCGTTACTGACGATTGGCAGAGACTTTGCGTGTAGCTTCGTTGTATGCCACAAAAATAGCAATCATCGTTGTGCGACGAGTAACTGAAGCGCATCTTTGCATCGGCCGACATCATTTTATCCATTCCTGAGCTGAATCGTGACCATTATCGAGCAAATTTCGCAAAGCCAACAGTGGTGCGACGAGCAGCGGCGCATGGGACGACGTATTGCCTTTGTTCCCACCATGGGATTTCTCCACGAAGGTCATTTGCGCATGATCGACGAGGCAAAACGACAGTGTGATGTTGTTGTCTGCTCCATTTTTGTAAACCCAACGCAGTTTGCAGCCAATGAAGACCTCAGTCGTTATCCCCGCGATATGGAGCGCGACGTGCGCCTCCTCACGGAGCGCGGATGCGACATGCTCTTCTCCCCCTCCGTTGACGAAATGTACGGAAGCACTTTTCGCACCTATGTCAAAGTGAGTATGCTGAGCGCTGTGTTTGAAGGCGCATACCGTCCCACCCATTTTGACGGCGTATGCCTGGTCGTGACCAAACTCTTAAACGCAGTCCCTTGCCACCTTTTATTACTCGGTCAAAAGGACTTCCAACAAACGGTGGTTCTGCGTCAGCTCATCCGCGACCTGAACATGAACCTCCGGGTACTCATCCTCCCCACCGTCAGAGAATCGGACGGCCTGGCCATGAGTTCTCGCAATGTCTATCTTAATCCGGATGAACGTGCCAAAGCCACAGTGCTGTTTCGCGCTCTTCAAAATGTGCATCGTGCCATTGCGCAGGACATTCGTAAAAAGTCGGTCCTCGATTCCATCGCGCTTAAAACATTGCTCGAACCAACCACCGTGCGTCTGTCCGTCGACTATGCCTCATGCGTCATGGCGAACTCCCTGGCCGACAAAGAAGAGTTTGATGCGGGAGACGAAATCGTGTGCCTCCTCGCGGTTCGCGTGGGCTCCACTCGCTTGATTGATAATATGGTGACGCTGATCCCTCGGCGCAATGCTGCGACGCTCGACAGTGAAGACTCCCCTGACTCGATTTCCGTCAGCTGATTTTTCTTACGAGCGCGCTTCGCGCATCTCTCATGTCACCAGAGATCACGACGTGCCCAAGATGTGCTTCGTGCATACATGTGCTGGTTGCGGTAGCAGATCATCACAATGCCTCGCACCAACGAGCGCCGCTACTTAGAACGAGCACCTCGCTTTGTGGCCTTCTTTCCTGAAGGCGACGACTTCTTCTGTGCACTTTGTTTCCTGCCAATTCCTATGGCGTCGATCATCTCCTGACCATAGTCGCCAAGTAACTCTTCACCCGCTTTAACGGCGCGACAGGTGATCATCTCGATCACTTTGTTATCCGATTGATATTCAATGTTCGGTTTCTTAGTGGATCCTTGGTAGGTGCAGACATAACGAGCAACCCCAGAATCTGTACGACGGGCGTCGATGATCGTCTTCTTGTTGAGCTCAATGCCGTACACACCCATTTCATCTTCGGCATAACGCTCATTGTATTCCGACTGCGTCATCCGTTCGCCTTCGTAGTGGAAGAGTACCGTTCCCTTGGGGAAATCGCGGACAGCCCACAAGCCTAAGCCAGCTGCTTTGATCTGTGATGGGCGGACTTCAACTCCCAACACTTCTCGCGTATGCAACGCGCAGTATGGGTGAGTAATGGTGGTGATTTTCTGACAGCGCTTGCCGTCGTGGAGGTAGGCACACTGTGCACTGATGCGAATAGTTTGGTTCTTTGCCATTCTTATTTAAGGATAAACGATGTTTCCATTGACCAAAACACCAGATCGAGTTCGTCGATCGGGATGCGAATATCGGAAGCAAAGTGCTTCCACTGTTGTTCAATCTCTTCATAACGTCGCACGGTGGACGGATGACGCATATCGTCAATCACACCACAGCGATACAAATGCTTAAGCACATGACGATCGATAATAGCCAGCTCTCGGTGTCCGATGTTGCGCAGAAAGTGAGACGCTTCCTTCATTCCCATGCCTCGTACCTGATGTACCAAGGTAGCGCGAAGCGCGACCGAATCATGAGTCTCAAGAAGACTGCGTTGAATATCTCCGTACTGCGTCCGCAGCTGCAAGAGGTTCTTTGCTTTCACGTTGTGAAAACGAATGTAATGCTCCGGATTGGAGAGCAGTTCCGTTGGATCGGCACCATGTTTCCAAAAATCGAGCGCCTTGAGTTTCTCTACAACCTTCGCCGCATGGATGGCTTTACTCTGGGGCGTGCAGAGACAAAAACACAACTCATAAAACCACTCGGATGACGGTACGGCGTTGAACTCGTTCAATCGCTCGGCAATCTGCGCAGCTCGCTCTCTGTGTGCCGCCACTACGGCAGCGCGCGCGGCCAACGGATTTCGAACGTGCGAATCTGTCGAACGCCCTGCTCGCGGACGAATGGCAGGAGCTGTGCGTTGTGGGTGCAGTAACATGGAGTTAGAGCTCAAAACGAAGACCGCAGCTCAAGGGCATCGTTACCGCTGACCCCTCACTTACCACAAATCGTAACGCTGGTTCGAGGCTCATGTGTGACCACCAGTGCATAGAACAACCAACCCCAAAGCTTACGGCAGTGTTTATCAGGGAAGGTTCTGCATTCGGATCCGGTAGAACTGTGCGTGCAGGTCCGTAGGAGAATGCAATACTGAGATAAGGGTTGTAGGTAGCAGGCATGGAGTGTGTTTCGGCACGCAAGCCCAGACTGAAAAAAGTAGCCTCTGCATCTTGGGGGTCAGCTAAATCTCCGAAGGATGACCGGAGATACTCGAGCTGTGCAAATAAGGAGAGTCCGCTCGTGTCCTGAACCCTATACGCAACGCGAATGTCTGCGTGGGGTCCGGCGCTTAGACCTTGGTTCAGTACTTTGGCTAATTGAAAACTCAATCCAACTCCCGTCGTTACATCCCATCGGGGAAGAGTTTGGCTATGTAAGGAAAGACCGAGAGACAGAAGGCAAATAAACAACAACCGCATGTATTCTTGAGTACTGAAGTGTAGATCAAATATGCAGCATTCCCACGGTATAAAGTCGTAAGAATGTGTTAAGTCGCTAACGAAATACTAGGGAGTCGTCGCTCGGTGAGCAGAGGAGCGACGAAACCACTTCTCTGTTTCCACTGCGGCAAACACCACGCAGGACAAAGCCAAGGAAATCAAAAGCTCCATAGCACTTAAGCCTTGAGTGTGAAAGATGGCCTGGAGAAATGGTACATAAAGGGTTGCCAACTGCAAAACGATCGTCAGTGCGATAGCGCCTACGAGAGCCGGATTGGAGAAGAAACCGATATGCCACACGGACTCCGTTTCCGATCGCACGGCTACCACGTGTCCCATCTGGCTCAGGCACAGCACCGTAAATACCATACTTTGCCAATGATCGTCGTGCACAGATATAGCAACAGCTTGAGTCATCAGTGGGGTGAGTCCCAAGAGTAAGCCAACCCATGCTACATGAAGTCCGAGACCATTGGCAAAGAAGTGCTCTCCGGCCGGACGAGGTGGACGCTGCATGATATGTTCATCCGCAGGCTCCAATGCAAGGGCCAGTCCGGGTAGGCCATCGGTAACGAGGTTAATCCAAAGAATGTGTACCGGCAGGAGTGGAATGGGGAGGCCAAAAAACGGCGCTAGGAAAATGGTCCATATCTCTCCACTATTCGACGTGAGAATGTACCGAATGAACTTGCGAATGTTATCGTACACTCTGCGCCCTTCTTCCACGGCATTCACGATGGTGGCAAAGTTATCGTCCAGCAATATCATTGCCGCTGCTTCCTTCGACACTTCCGTTCCGTTGATACCCATCGCTACCCCAATGTTAGCCGCTTTGAGCGCCGGCGCATCATTCACGCCATCGCCCGTCATCGCCACAAACACGCCGCGACTTTGCAAAGCCTTGACAATGCGAAGTTTTTGTTCAGGGCTCACGCGCGCGTACACGGCGATAGTCTCAGCTTGCTCGCTCAACTCAGCATCACTCATAGATTCCAATTCACTAAAGCTGAGCACACGATCGCGTGGAGATCGGATGATGCCAATTTCCTTGGCAATCGCTTCAGCTGTGGCTGGATGATCGCCGGTAATCATCACCGGTCGAATGTGCGCACTACGGCATCGCTCGACGGCGTCGGTCACTTCTGCGCGCGGTGGATCGATGCACCCAACGCACCCGAGATAGTGAAGGTCTTCTTCAACGATCGCATCGCTCGCGTGATTGGCTGCCAAGCGTCGGTACGCAAAAGCTAACACCCGCATACCCTTTGTCGCCAAGCGCCGGCATTGTTCGAGGTAGCGCTCTCGTGAGTCTGAACTCATGAGTTCACCGGAGTCGTCATAGGTGCAGACCGACAACACCGACTCCGGCGCACCTTTGCACAAGAGAACCCAGGTGTCATCACCCGCATCGTGAACCGTGGACATGCGCATGCGAACTGAGTCGAAGCTAAGACTATGTACGCGCTGAAACTGGGCACGCAGCGCTTCCGGGTTTCTACCCCATTGCATCGTAGCTCGAACAAAGGCTTGCTCCGTGCTCTCACCCAGTAACTGACCGTCGGCATTGATAGTCACGTCGTTACTTAGTGCCAAGCTCCGCATGAGCATTTCAGCTGCACTTCTCGGCTGCGCACTCTCCAGCTGTTCCTGAAACTCGTCCGCTGTAAACTCTGTGTCTGCGCAGACCACAGAGCGAAGCGTCATGCGCTGCTGAGTGAGCGTGCCGGTTTTGTCTGTACAGATCACTGATATTGAACCAAGCGTCTCGACCGCGGGAAGGCTACGAATAAGCGCCTTGCGACGAACCATTGTCTTGGCACTGAGCGACAGCGCAATGGTCACCACTGCCGGCAAGGCCTCCGGAATGGCAGCGACCGCGAGAGAAATTGCTGTCAAAAACATGACCAGCGGATCCTCGGCTCGTATAAGACCGAACACAAACACGATGGCACAGATCACGAGGATAGCGATCGCGAGTCGTCGTCCAAAATCAGCCAACCGCATTTGTAATGGGGTCTGTACTCGTTCTTGCTTTTCGAGCAAGCCGGCTATCTTTCCGAGTTCCGTACGCATCCCGGTTTCAACCACGACTCCTCGTCCGGATCCGTTGCTGACGGCGGTGCCTTTGAAGGCCATGTTTGTACGATCCGCCAGCGCGAGCTTGTGTGCGTGGAGCACTCCGGACGACTTCATCACAGCAACCGATTCGCCGCTTAATGCCGCTTCTTCTATTTGTATTTGAAAGCCTTCGGTTATTCTGACATCAGCCGGGATGACGTCACCCGCCTCAAATCGCACGAAGTCGCCCACCACCAAATTTTCTTCCGGACACTCGGTCCATGTTCCATCTCGCAACACTCTACACAGAGGTGCTGCCATGGAACGAATGGCATCCATTGCCTTCTCTGCCTGAAACTCTTGGATGAATCCGACGATGGCATCGACCACTACAATGCCAAGGATTACGATGGCGTCTAGCTGATCACCGAGCCACCATGAAACGACGGCAGCCGCAACCAGAACCCAAATCATAAAATCGGTGAACTGAGATGCCAGTACTTTGTACCACGGTTCGGTGACTTGGGCACTGAGACTATTGGCTCCGTTTCGTGCTTTGCGCTCTTCTGCATCCTTCGTACTGAGCCCCGCCGCGCTACTCTTTAGATGCGCGTACACCTCATCGATTGTCTGCTGATACCATTCCATAGCTCAAATCTTCTCGTTCACAACGTCCCTCAACCCAGTATCATCGTCAGAGTGCGTAGCAGCCCGGTTGTTGTTGCGTTGCTTCACTCAGCGTTAACGGTAAAAATATTAACATTTACGCTGACGTAGTCTGTCATAGTCTTACAATGTCAAGTCGATACACTCATTGTTGAACATTCAAGTCATTCACCATCAAGGAATCAGCACGATGAACTATACGCCCCAAATTGACAAAGCCATTGGCTCTCACGGAATGTGGAAATCTCGTTTGCGTCGCGCCATAGAAACCGGACAAAGCGAGTTTAGCATCGATACAGTAAAGGCAGACAACCAATGTGAGTTTGGGAAGTGGCTGCAAAGTCTTCCGTCAACCGCGTCACCGGACGTTGTACGATCCATCAGAGCTCTTCACACCAAATTCCATGGCCACGCCGCTCTCGTGCTTGATCATGCCTTGGCTGGTAGAAAATCGGAGGCAGAAAAAGCTATCGCTCTAGGCAGCGAATTCTCTGCTACTTCCTCTGCACTCGTCAAAGCTCTGATGGATTGGAAGAAACAGCAGGTAGACGCGTAACGAATAGATCACGTTCTTTTCCCGGCTGATGTGCGTTCGCACTCCGTGATTTCCCGGCGTTTAGGTCGCTCGTGCGCAGACCGGTATCACCTCTGCGTTATGAGATCAGGTGCGAGCAGGTCACCTACGCAAACAGCCTCCACGATGCGTGGAGGCTGTTTCGGTTTCATCGCATGAGATCATCGCGGCAGGAAGTGCACTCAATGCTGGCTTTGCAAGCTTTCGAAGTACTGGCGAATCAGCTGTTCGTAATCTTTGGTGTACCCCAGCTGCATGGACTTGAGCAAGTCTTGCACTGACTGTTTCTTGCGTAAGGCATCGAGTTGCAGTTCCGCGGGACTCTTACGCGAGACATCCTTACCGGACGTCGATTCGCGAGTCTTTTCGTAGTCGCGTTCATTCATCGAACGAGTGGCATCAAGCAGACGCGACAAGATGTGATCCTGCATTCGTCGAGTTTCCTCCGTAATATGTCCGGTCTGCATGTCCGTCAGTACTTCCTTCATGTCTTGCGCCAGCTTTTCAAGACTTCCGGTGGCTTGCTTGGGTCCTGACCCTTCTTTTTGCTCACGAGCCAGATCTTCCAAACTCTTTTGAACTTTCCCTTGTTGCGCAGCAAGCCGTCCCACTTCCGCCTGTTGTTCAGGCGAAAGACCTTGTCCTTGCCCATTGCCAAGCTGCTGCATTCCTTGATTAATACCTTGCTGCATGTTTGCTGCTTGCTGAAGCTGCTGCATGAAACTCCCGGATCCTCCCAATTTCGAACCGCCCGGGTTTTGATCTCCTTCACCATCGCCATCAGAACCCGACGAGCCCGGCTGGTTGCCTCCCATTTTCTGCAGCGCGCCTGACATCTGTTGCATGGCTTGGTTCATGGACGACATGGCACCCCGCTGTTGTTGGGCTGCCATCGGCGCATTGCGATTTTCCATGCTCTCTTGGGCACCTTGCATTTGACGCATTGCGTCGCCCATCTCCTTACCCATTTCAGGAGTCACTGCCGTCGACTTCTGGCCAAGCTGATTCATCTTGTTGGCAAGGTTCATCATCTGCTCACGGAGTTTTTGCTGTTGACGAGCATTTTCGCTCATGCGAGCAGAGTTGAGATCCATCTGCTCCGATTCTTTCATGAGCTGCTCTTCGGCCTTTGATACCGACATCATGTCATTAAGTGAAGACTGCATTTGACGTGCTGTTTCGCGTTGCAGATTCTTCTTCATCTGCTGCTTCATACGCTTCATGCCTTGAGCGAAGTTGCTGAGGTTCTGTTCTGCATTTCGCATATTTTTCTGCGCCGACTGCATATCTCCCTGTTCCATGTTTTGTTGACTCTGTTGCATCTGCTTTTGAGTCATCTCGGCGTTGAGCTGATCGTTAGCCTTATTCATCTCGTCCATCACATTCTGCTGCTTGTCAAGACCTGCTTCCTTCGCCATTTTTTCAAGCTCTTTTGTCTGCTCGGCTAGCTTCTTCATATCCTCATTCAACGCCTGTTGCTTGTTCGCAAGCTGCTCGCGCGCGTCTTTGTCACTGGGATTGGTATTCTGAGCCTGCCTCTCCAGTTGTTGCTGTTGTTCTTGAAGATCTTGCGCGCGTTTGGTGAGCTCATCAACTTTCTGCTCCGTCTGAATGCGCTTCAGCAGTTGCATGGTCCGCTCGATCTGTTTCTTGAAATCCTCTTCGTTAAACTTAAAGTTCTTCATGGATTGCTGCATTTGTTCGGGTGACAATTGCTGCATTGCCTTTTGCATCTGCTCCATGGCGTCCCGAAGTTCCTTCGAGTCGATACTCTTGAGCAGTTTTTGCATCTCCATGTACTTCTGCAGCGTTTCCGGCGACAATGCCTTGTTATCCTGAAGCTTCTGCGTCATGTCGTCCAACTTCTGTTGCACGTCGCTCAACTTCTGCTGCATTTGTTCTTGTTGCTTGAGCAGATCTTCCATTTTCTTTTTGTCTTTCCAATCTGCCTGCATTTGCTTTTGCTTCATCAAGTCCCGCTGAAGTTGATCCATTTGGTGAGCTACTTCATCGGCCTGCTTCATCACTTTTTCCAGATCCTTCGACGCGTCTTGCTGCTGCTGCTGTGCCTGACGAAACACTTCATCGAGTGAGGGCAGGCGCAAGCTTAGGGTACCTGTTCGTGCGCTCTTGGGTCCGTGAATGCGGTCGTTATCAAACACTTCCACGTAAAATTCAAAGCGATCGTCAGGCGAAATATTGGCTTTGTTCAAATCCCAGATGTAGGGCACTTCAGCACTCGTGGACGATGTGTTGAGAGGAAGCACCAGCGTATGCATGTCTTTTTCCGGTGGTGCATAACGAGACTCGGTTAATCGATAACGCAGAACGAGTTGACTAAATCCATAATCATCCGTTATCGAACACCGAATATTCAGTAGCGCATCTTTGCCGAGTACCACGTCCTGTTGCGGTTGCAGTAGACTGATGGACGGATAGCCATCTGCGGTGGCAATGATGGTGTAATGGATTGGATCGGCGTTATGGCGTCCGTCGGCATCCTCAATGTCAATCCAATACTGACCGGATGCTTGGATGCTGAAGTTCGCAGAAGCCTCAGCTCCACGAATACTCATGGGGATAATGGTCGTGTCCTGCTTCGCAACTTTGGCGGAATCGCCCTCTTCCACTCTACGCTGCATGCAGATTCGCGCGCGCTGCAGATTCTTGTTAGCATTGATGCGAATGTCCGCAAACGAACCTACCAGGCAGCTGATGTCCGCATGTTGATCGTTGATGGCAAGCGGTGGCAAATTGGTGTAGCTTGGTTGCCGGACACTTCCCTCGATACTGCGCACCAAGGGAAGATCCGATACGACAATGTGACCAATCTCACTTCGCACAGACTCTGAGTACCACGGAACTTCGGCATAGTACTCAATGGAACGCTTTATACTTCCCAAGTCCAGAACAAACACGCCAACGGAGTCTTCGTGCAAAGTGTAGCTGTCCTCATTTTGCTGTTGGTCTTCACGTACGTGTAGGACAACCGTTTGTGGTATGGTTCCTTGAACCAGAACGCGCAGACGGATTTTTTCGGCTCTCAACACATTTCGGTACACCGGGTCGATGTGCAGACTAAAGGGTGCGGGCGGAACAAAAGATTGCCGGAAATTGATGAGGCGATTGGCAGCCGATCCCAATGGACTTAGTGCGGAGCTCACGCCGAAGGCGGCGAGAATAATGAATCCCAACAGGGCTTGCCGACGGATCGGTGCATAGTCGACAATGCGCGTAAAATCTTTGCTACGGGCACGCTGTTCAACCGCTTGAAATGTGGCGATGGCTAGTTGCGATGAAACTCCCTGTTGCGCCTCCGCCAGCGAGAGTACCTGCATGGCGTTGAGCAGCATGTCGTGAAGATCATCATAGAGTGTTCCCACTCGTAAGGCAATCGATGCGACACCGGGCCGCGCTGCAGACCAGAGACGTTGCCACGCCTGACGGCCAACAAACACCACTCCCACAGCAAGACTACTAGCCGCCCAACATCCAAACAGCGCAGTTCGTAGGTTCACGCTTCCACGTGCGAACACTTCGACCAGACTCAAAAGCGCAAACAGGCTGAGTGAGATACTAAAGGTGCGCGCGAAGGCTGTTGCGAGAAGGACGATGTCTTCACGCCGTTTGGTTTGCTCCAAACGATGGACGAGTCCGGCGTATTCTTGCTCCGATGCCATGGAAGAGAATCATCAATGTGCGATTGCCACGCCACCTGAACGCTGTGGCTTCAGGGTTGACGCAAGACAATCAAGATACGTGTAGGAGCCAAAAAAACGGTTGAAAATCGGCGTCTGAGGAAAAGAAAGGGATGAGATGCACTACATCCTGACGTGTTAATGAGACTCACCAAGGGCGTACACGATAATGTTACATCCAATCTTCAGGGCTTCCTGTCTCTTATCAGGTGGATCGCCATGAACTTCCGGGTCAGCCCAGCCATCGCTGGGATTGGTCTCATAGGTATAAAACACACAGAGTCGTCCTTGCGAAAACAGTCCAAAACCCTGCGGTGCCTTTCCGTCGTGCTCGTGAATCTTGGGAAGTCCGTTCGGAAACTGAAAGTGACAATGGTAAATGGGATGTGAGAAAGGTAGCTCAACAAATTGCTGATCCGGAAACACTTTCTTCATTTCGCGTCGGATAGGAGCATCCAAGCCATAATCGTCATCGATGTACAAGAAACCACCATTGTCTAAGTATGCTCGGAGTCGTTTGACCTCCGCATCGGAAAAGGTTACATTGCCGTGGCCTGTGATAAATAACAATGGATACAGAAAAATGTTGTCAGATGCCAGGTCAACATACTCATACACCGGTGCAACATTGATGTTTGTGTTCTGACGAACAAAGGTCAGCAGGTTCACTTCGGACGATGGGTCGTTGTACCAATCTCCTCCTCCGCTGTATTTGACGCGCGCGAGTTTGATTGACGACGATGCGTTTTGCTGCGCATGGCATAGATCTGAGCTTGCGCTCAACATCAAAACACCACAAAGAAATGTGTATAAAAGTCTTTGCATGAAATGGCAACGAGTTACGATGGTCGCTTCTTGCTTGGGAGAAACGAAGCAAGGACTATTTTCTTTTGCTGCTCTTCAAACCATGGGACACCTCTCATCGTCAGTGGGTGCACTTCGATGTGCAAGGAGGGGAAAAGATTCTGAGCTGCTGCAATTTCTTCACTCAAATCGCCGCCTTTGAGAAAGGCGTAACTGCCCGAGGGTTTTAGTAAGGATCGTGTCCAGCCCACCAATTCGGATAGTGGCGCCACCGCGCGAGCAACCACTCGATCGAAGCCGGCGCGGAAATCGTTCTGGGCAGCCAGATCCTCAACGCGGCAATGGATGGTGTGCATGTTTCGCTGACCGGTGTGTTCGACAAACATGGCGGTCAGCTTAATCTTTTTTGCGATGGAATCGGCCATCACAATGCGCAGATCAGGCCTGGCGATGCCCAAGGGGATTCCGGGAAAGCCACCACCGGTTCCCACATCAAGAACGCGCGCCCGTTGCGGAAGGTTTGCGATCGTGAGCATGCCCAAGGAATGCAGGATATGTCGCTCCCAAATGTTTGCTTCGTCCTTTCTCGAGATCAAATTCACTTTGGCATTCCAGTACAGCAAGTCTCTATGGAAGCGTTCAAAAATGTCGACCTGTTCTTTCTCCAGCACGATGCCATTGGCCGAGCACAGGGTCCAAAATTCGAGTAGTTCCACAGGAGCGTGTAATTTGGTACGACAAGATTCTTCTCTTCATCCTGAGCATGCTTCGCATGCAGCAGCATCCAAGCGCAGAATCGCAAACTTACGCAATCACCACGATCAAGACCGGGCGCCTATGCATGGACCGCTAACAGTGTACCCTCAGCGAATTCCGTTTTTTAGTGTCATCTGCTGTACCTACAACCGAGCACAACTCCTTCCTCGAGCCATTGAGAGTCTGTTAGCCCAAACCGAGAGTGACTGGGAGCTCATCGTCGTGGATGATGGGTCGACCGACTCCACGGCTGCACTCGTGCACGGCTACGCGCAGCATCATCCCAATATTCGGTACCTGTTTCACGGTAATCGCGGCCTGGGTGCCTCCCGCAATGCAGGAGTCTTAGCCGCTTGCGGGTTGTATGTGACCTTCCTCGATTCCGACGACGAATATCTGCCGGAACATTTGAGCATACGGCGACGTGCCTGTGTCTCTCGTCCTGACTTGCTTTTTATCCATGGAGGATTGGAAATCGTGGGAGATCCTACGGTGCCGGATAAAAACGATCCCACGAGGCGTGTGCACTTAGATCACTGCGCTGTGGGCGGAAGCTTTGTATTACGCCGAGAGATGGTAATCGACATCGGCGGTTTTGCGCTTCTTCGCTACGCTGACGATGCAGAATTCTATGAACGCGCCACTGAGCTCGGGGTCCCCATCGCCAGAATAGACGCGCCCACCTATCGCTATTATCGAGATACCCCGGATTCCTTGTGCAACACGATTTCGACACAGGGAGACTGACGGACATTTCACCGTAGAAGAAGACCGTTTATTCTCCTTTCAGTGCTAATTTTGTGACTGGATTGAGACTTAAGATTGTAAGCGACTACGGTTGATCATGCTCTATGGGTGAACATTCAACACCAACGACCCTCCGCCCCCATTTCCCCGATAACGACGTTGTTTTTGTCATAAAAAATCCCCACCGACCCGGGATGCTTGGTCGTCTCTGCACCGTCATCGGTGAAGAAGGCGGTCTGATCGGCGATATGAAAACTCTCTTCGTCGGACACGACCATGTACTTCGGGAAGTGGTCGTATCGGTCTTTGACTCCATGCACCTTGGCGCTATTGAACGTGCCATCAAAGAACGCACCCAGGCTGAAGTGGTGGAAATCAAAGACGTTGTATTTGAACACCACCGTGGTGGTAAAATTCGCGTCACACGTACTCGTGACGTCGCCGGTGTTGCAGAACTTCGCTACGTGTACACACCGGGCGTAGCCCGCGTGTGTAAAGCTATTCAGCAGAATCCGTCGATGTTGTATGACTACACCAGTGTCGGAAACTCGATCGGCATATTTACCAACGGATCCCGCGTTCTTGGATTAGGTGATATTGGTCCGGCTGCCGCCATGCCTGTGATGGAAGGAAAAGCCATGTTGTACGACCAATTTGTAGGCATCAGCGCCATGCCGATTCTCATTGACTCCAAAGATCCGGAGGAGTTCATTCGCATCGTTGAACGCATCGCCACCGGCTTTGCGGGTGTACACTTGGAAGACATTTCCACGCCCGATTGCTTCTATATCGAGGACGAACTCATACGTCGTCTGGGCAAACCGGTCATGCATGACGATCAGCACGGCACAGCAACCGTCTTGCTTGCTGCGGTGTTGAATGCATTGAAGAAAGTGCAACGCTATGGCGACAAGACCTTGATCTTTGCACAACTGGGTTTGGGCGCTGCAGGTTCCGCCATCGCTCGCCTTCTGATCGACTACGGCTTTCAGGTTATTGCGTTCGATCCGAACGAAGCAGCCCATCAACGAGCCATTGAAGCCGGCGTGCGCATTGTAGACTTCGACGAGGCGATGAATGCCGATGTTGTTATCTCTACCACCGGACGTGTAGGATTGATTACCAAAGAGATGATCAAACCTGGTCAAATCATCTTTGCTCTCTCGAACCCTGTTCCCGAAATCTCTGCTGAAGATGCATTAGATGCCGGTGCTGCTTTCGCGGCAGACGGTAAGAGCGTCAACAATGCACTCGCCTATCCGGGACTCTTCAAAGCCGCCATAGAAATGCGCGCCGAGAAAATCACGAGCGAAATGAAAATCGCTGCCGCCACTGCAATCGCCGAACTTGCAGCCCCGGATGAGTTGGTACCGAGCCCCTTCAACCCTGAGGTTCACCGCAATGTGACCGAGCGCGTGAAGTCACTCTTTCACGTCAATGTTGTGGAGTCGGACTAAGTCTCTGCTCTCGGTCTGCGATCACACTCGACGACTCCGGTAGAGTTGCCGCTCTGAAGCAAGTATGAAAAAAGGGGCACTCAGCCCCTTTTTCTATACGGTCAGTATTTGCTTTTCTCTAAGCCTACTATCCTCCATCAACTGTATCTACGCTCTTAGCTCTTTCTGGGATTCAATGCGTCGTCGATCATGTGCATCATGTCTGCGATATGAGCCTTGTTCACTGAATCCTTTGTCCGTGCCTTCGCCAAACGTTTCTTAAGGCTTTCCAATTCTACGCGCGCAATGGCGCGAGCATCGGTCTTATACACAGACGCAGGTACAAAGATGTGCACCCGCGGATTCATTGAAACAGGTGGTGGTGGCGGCGCGCTCATTTTGTTGATCAGCTCTTGAACAAAAGAACGTTGAAGATTTCGCCTAAAAGCATCTGCGTCGTACGAAGGACCATTCAGTTCAGAAAAAATGCCGTTCTCAACATCGCTGAAGAGTTCGGAAACGCTGTATGCACGATCATCTATAGCATTGTATTCCATGAGCCTCAGCAGCTTGTCGTTTGCCAGCAAGCCTGACAACGCCCGTTCTTGAATGCGCATCAAACGCTCGGTCGAACCGTTTGCCTCAAAGCGACGGACGATATCACTGTTTAGTACCCAGCGTGGAAGTTGGAAAATGTTCTCTTGCGCGAACTGAACGCAACGGCGTTGTCGCTCTTTTGGAACCTCTTCGAAGATGACACCGCTCTGACCGGCGTTCTTGTACGTGCCAACCACACCACCGACGTTTTCAATCACATGCATGATTTCAGTACGCCACTGTGAAAGCACTTGGTTGTACATTTCCTCCAACAGGTCGTAATCCTTGCCCTTGGTCGTTGTGGCATCCAGCAGGTAGTCCATCACCCTATGAAGGTTCTGAATGCCGTAACCAGACGCTTTGATGGCATCATCACCCAAGTCCTCCATTTGCGCCGTCGGATCGACGGTGATCCACTGTTGCTGACCATAACGCAACATCGGGTTCGTATCCTGCGCCAAGATCCAGGTGTTGAGGCTATCCGTTTCATCTTCGGTCTTATGCACATTTGGCAACACTCGGTAACCCCAGTTGACGGCAAAGTTGTCGTAGGGTCCCACCTTCGGTAACAACGATGCACCATCGCCGGGTTGCGCCACATAATTGTAGCGCGCGTAGTCCATGATGCTCGGCGCGGTTCCATACACCTTTGTAAAGCTCGGAGAACGTAATGAATCTACCGGGTATGAGCTTGAAGCTTTCATGTTGTGCGGAAATCCGATGGTGTGTCCGAACTCATGAGCAGCAACTACCGCAACCAGCTCGCCCATCAGGGAATCGGGCAGCGGCAACTTGTGAGCGCGCGGATCCTGAATTGCCTGCGTGAAGTACCATTGCGTCTGCAGGTTCATCACGTTGTGGAACCAACCGATATCGCTCTCGAGAATCTCGCCACTGCGCGGGTCGTGTACTTCAGGGCCATAGGCGTTTTCGACAGGTGAAGGGAAATATCGAATTACCGAATAGCGCGCGTCTTCCGGACAAAACTCCGGATCCTGCGTTGAGTCCGGAGGATCGAGTACACGCACAGCGTTCTTAAACCCAGCTTTTTCAAACGCAGAATTCCACGACTCGATGCCCTTTCGTAGCCACGGGCGCCATTTCATAGGGGTAGCAGGATCGAGGTAATAGGTGATCGGCTTGATAGGCTCGACAAGTTCACCTCGGAAATAGGCCGCGGAGTCCTTCGGCTCCAAACGCCACCGCGTGATGAATCCTCTCTTCTCCGCCTTCTGAACATCAAGTCCGTAATCTGTAGAGTAGGTCGCAAAGAAACCGACGCGCCAATCAACTAATCTCGGCGTCATAGCTTTTTCCGGAAGCTCAACCATGCTATGATGCATACCCACACTTACAGTCCTTGCTTCGGGGTTTTGAGGTGCCGCATCGGCATTGAAGCTCAACACATTTTCAACCTCAAGGTTGGTGGGATAGCTATGAGCGTAATCGATAAACGAACGATCTGTTGAGAGCGACGAAATCTTGTACTGATCTCGTAGTCCTTTTCCGAGACTCATGATTCCCACATCGGTGGTATAGAGTGACGTCACCTCAATAACCACCGCCGCACTATCCCTTGAATAGCACTGAATCGGAAAAGCGGCAATGACTTCTGCAAAGTTTGCCGCGTGAACAGCGCGCGCTATAGGCAGGGTGTCTGCCGCAACGTTTACATAGGACTCAGTCCGCAAGAGAATCTTGTCGTTCTTCCGCTCCCACCGCACCACCAGTTCGTTGGATTCCTCACCGCCGTACCCTATTTGTGGTGTTTTTGAAATGCGGTTCACTAAGAGGAATTCTCGTTTGAGCTTCGACAAGGGAATTTCGAAGAAGAGCTTGTCGTCGTAGCGGAACACCTGAAACACACCACTATCGGCTTTGCAGTCTGTGGGAATCACATCTGCCCACGGCTTTATCACCGCGCGCTTGATACCTTGAGACGAAGTGGAGGACGTCTTGGCGTCGCCTTGGGCAAGGAGACTATGTCCGACACAGCATAGTGCCATGACGGAGAGTACGAGAGGTAGGCGTATCGTCATAAATATTTTGAAAGGTGCTACTCAATCCTCCAAGATACACACGCTCATTGTCCGAGATTTAACGTGACCTGTGGTCTTAACGACTATTTAGCAAAAATCCCGTCATCACCGCCATGGCTTCTTCGGCAGAGCGCCATTCGGCGAGGGACGAATCGCTCGTGGACTATCCGATTCTCACCAGCTGAACCATAAAAAAAGACAGCGTCTCGTGAGGGAGTACGAGACGCTGCTTGGTTGTGGAGCTTGTGGAGGGAACCACGAAATCTCAGGGACGAATTAAAAGGGGTAGGGTGTTATCTGGCAGCTCCACACCAATCGAAATAAAACAAAGGGCATCCGTGCCGGTAAACAGTACATCCATGTCAAGACTTTGCTGTTCAACGACAACTTTAATCCATAATCTTTCGAAGGAATGCCGGCTTTTCCATCGGTGCACGTTCTCGCGTTTCTTGGTCACGAGGAGTTGGCGACGGACTCAGCGGCACAGAACCGTGGCGACGGGTAAATGCCGGTGCATCGTATTTGGACGATTCACCGTGACCTACCGGAGCTGCCTGCGGAATACTGCGTTGTTGTTGCTGATTGGCAACGGCATTGGAGAACTGGGCCGGCATGTGGATGGAACCACCGTTGGCGGCAATTTTCTGTTCAACTTGCACAGGAACGTGCGCAGCTACTTGAGGAGCGGCTTGAACCGCTTCTTGTGCCATTGTACGCTGCACCTGCTGGACATTTTCTTGTTCGGTTATAAACTCCGTTGCTGCTTGTTCTTGGAAGCCGGTGGCAACCACCGTTACCATGATTTGATCACCTAAGTCTTCATCGAACACAACACCGAAGATGAGGTTTGCCTGATCTCCGGCGGCTTCTTCGATTGTTTGAACAGCGTCGCCTATCTCAATCATGCTGACGTCTGCGCTGGCGGTGATATTAATCAACACACCTTCGGCGCCCTTGATCGACACGCCATCCAACAGTGGCGACTGAATTGCATTGATCGCTGCTTCGCGAGCACGGCTTTCGCCTCTGGCGATACCAATACCCATCAGGGCATCGCCCTTGTTTTTCATGATCGTGCGCACGTCCGCAAAATCTACGTTCACCATACCATTGCCGCTGATGATGTCGGCAATGCCTTTGGTAGCATTATACAGCACATCATCCACCTTTTGAAAGGCCTGCACGAACGAGGTGTTTTTGTCGATAATGCCCATCAATTTTTGATTCGGGATCACGATGAGCGCGTCCACATGCTTGCGCAATTCGTTGGTACCCATTTCTGCGGAATAGGCGCGCTTCTTGGCTTCCCACGCAAAGGGTTTGGTGACGATACCGACCACGAGACAATCCATCTCACGACCGATTCTGGCAATAACAGGTGCCCCGCCGGTGCCTGTGCCGCCGCCCATGCCCGCCGTCACAAACACCATATCGCTATGTTGTAGTGCTTCACGGATATCGTCAATACTTTCTTCTACAGCAAGCTGACCAATCGTAGGATCGGCGCCGGCCCCAAGTCCGCGTGTCAGTTCGCGGCCAATTTGCACCTTGGTGGTTGCCAAGTTTGCCTGCAATGCTTGGGAATCCGTATTGGCTGCAATAAAATCAACGCCGTTCAATCCGCGTTTGATCATGCTATTAATGGCATTACCACCGCCACCACCAACACCGATAACACGGATACGTGCTCCATCGGGTGTGGGCTCTGCCAGTTCAATGGCAAATTGGGAAAGCGTGGACTTCGACATAGTACCCCTCTGAATGAGAAATGAATTCGTTGTTATAGTTGTTCGAAGAAGCCCTTGACTTTAGCAAGGAAGTTCTTGTAATTGACATTTTTAGCAGACGGTCCGCCGCTGCTGACTTGCACGTCGCGCAACGGAAGTTCGTGGCTTGCATAACTCTGAGTGTGCAAGGCATAGAGCACTAAACCAACAGCCGTGGCATACATGGGAGATTGCACCTCTGGCGACAACCCGCCCTGAATCACACCGGTCGGAATACCGGTCTTCACCGGAATACCAAACACTTGTTCAGCTAACTCGGCTGCACCACGCATCTGCGCACAACCGCCGGTAATCACAATCCCTGCCGACAAGTTCCGTGCGTACCCGCTGCGTTTGATTTCCGCAAATGCGAATTCGAAGATCTCCTCCATACGCGGCTGGATAATCTGACAGAGCAAGCTTTTCGTTGCTTCCATCGGCTTACGACCATGGATTCCGGGGATCATGAACATCTCGTCTCGCATTATACTTTCTTGCAAGGCATGCCCATAACTCAACTTGATGGATTCGGCGTGTGATTGGATAATACCCAGACCCTTCTTGATGTCATCCGTCACCTTGTTCCCCGCAATGCCAAACATTGCAGTGTGACGAATTACCCCTTCCTCAAAGATGGCAATGTCGGTTGTGCCGCCACCGATATCTACGAGTGCGACGCCCACTTCTTTTTCTTCCTGATCAAGGACAGCATGACTGCTTGCGATAGGCTCCAGAACGAGTTCGCTCACGCGTAAGCCTGCACGCTCAACACAGCGATAGATGTTTTGAATGGCAGTGACGAGGCCGGTCACCACATGGATATTTGCTTCCATGCGCACGCCACTCATTCCAACCGGATCGGTGACGCCGTCTTGACCGTCAATGATGAAATCCTGCGGAAAAATGTGGAGGATGCGTCTGTCCGACGGGATGGCGATATTACGAGCGTCTTCAATGAGACGGCTCACATCGGAACGAGTAATTTCTGAACTCGTGTTTGAAATTGCAATGATGTTGTGACTCTGGAAGGACTCGATGTGATCGCCGGCGATACCAACAATCACTTCGTCGATGGCAACGCCGGACGACATCTCCGCGCGCTCCACTGCTGACTGTATCGAACGAACAGTCTTCTCGATATTCACGACAACTCCACGACTCAAGCCTGAGCTCTCGGCCATGCCGACGCCTAAGATGTTGACCGTGTTTTGATCGTAGTCAGGTGAGGCGACAATGACACACACCTTCGTGGTGCCAATGTCAAGTCCGACAATAATATCTCGACGTGACGACTCATCGGTACTGTTTGCCCGATCAACCGTTCCGTTTCGCGGTGATAACATGCGATCCCCCCGTGCGGGATTAGTGACACGTCACGATTTTTCAAGTGCTTCCTCACACCCGGACGTCTAAACCTTCCCTTGTTCAGACATCAATCCTGACGCTTGTGCTGCTCATGGTACAACAAGTCCCTTCCCATGAAAAAGGGTGCCCTAGGGCAACGCATAATCGCGACTCCCACGTTCTTTCTGTCTTTCGTGTTGTACGCGTGTGCCGGGTGGCACCAACAGCATCGGGGTAGCTGTTTTTCTTATTCGCTCAGCGCTGTGCGCTTCGCCTCGTAACAAACACTTTCTTGCTCCAACGCAGATCAATCAGGCTTGCTGCTCCCTGATTGTTTTGCTGGCTGGCATAATGAAAGAACGAACACAGATTATGGACTTTTTGCGAGTGGTTCTCAAATCCACCGAAGAGGATTTGTGTTCCATCCGCCGAACTTTCAAGGATATAGCTGCTCTTTTCTTCATTGTATCGAAGTTCAGAGATGTCGTTGTACACTAATGCACTCCGCTCCCTTTGCATGTCTAGCAACATCTCGCACATCTGATGCGCGATCGTAGTGTCTACCGAGCCCTGAGGATCAAGTCCTCGAATCACCGGAAGATCATTACTACCGGCTATTGCTCGATACGGCAACACAACAGCTTCATTATCAAGATATTGCATATCACCATTCGATCGAATACATAAGGCAATGGGCTGTCGCTCCTTTACCTCAATATCAATACTATTGTCATTGCCATGCTGCACGTTTACCTGTGCTACAAACGGTAACTGCAAAAGCTTTAACCGTATGGCTTGGAGATGCACATCAGATACCTTTGCCGGTACCACAGTGGAATCCAAGGCCTCACGTATCTCCTGCTCCGTCATGTAGTGCAGTCCGCTGATATTCAGCCCCTTCACGAGTTGCTGAGAATGCCAGCGCCATGCAGCGCCCACAACAAAGACAACAATGATCAGATAGACAACGAATTGACCAATTCCACGATCGGTTTTCTTCGAGAGTGAACCGTCAACACCTTGTCCGGATCTTGACATTGCTATGAATCACATGCAAAGAACCAATACACCTCACAACAATCCGAAGATTGCCTCTACTACAATTTTGATTTTGAAAAGACCGACAAGAAGAGAAGAGGATTGAGTCATCTGCCACGAATGCTGCTTCGTGACAAACGCGCACGAAAATAGCGATATGAGATAACGTAGTCAAGAAATATTTTTCAACGCGTTGCGAATTGTTCGTACACTTCGTCATGCCATCACACTTCACGCGATATCAAGAGCTCATACAGCATGATGAGTCGCTGTATCGAGTCCTCTGAGGAGTCGAGGAGAATCAACAGGAATGCAGTCGCACTGCACGATGAAGCGAGCTCTGGGCTCTGTCGGCCGCAGCGGTGCTGGGTTTGCGAGACTGACAATGCTGCGAAACGCGACGAGTCGTTAACACGGAGGGAGCGCGTTGTTGTCTGACAACTCTGCTTCGATTGACCGCCAAATCTGCTGACAGGGAAAGCGATTCTCAAACAACGCTCGTCCTACCACCACCGAATCAATGTTCTCGGCGGCTAGTTCTTCCAGCATCCACAATTCCTGTGGAGAGTCGATACCACCGGATGCGGTTATCCTCAAGTGAGTGGTATGCGCGATACGGCGCAAGGTGTCCGGATCCGGGCCAAAGTATGTTCCTTCCCACGAACTATCCGAATAAATCGCCCTGCTAATGCCCAACTGTCGAGCGGTAAGTGCTAACGTGGTATCCGGCATCGTTTCATATCCCGGACCCAGATGCACCATGCCATTGGTGGCTCGCAAACCGACAACGATTCGACTGCTGGTGTACTCGTGAACCAGTTGCTCAACACCATCGGGATCGTCCAGGAGGAGGGTTGAAAGGACAAGTCGAAACACTCCGCTTTCCAACCACTCTCGGCAACAGTGCACGTCCGGAAATCGCGAAAAAAGCTGCACCGGAATGTCGACCGATTTCACGATTTGCAGAATGGTAGCTCGATTCAGGTGGTTGTCCTTCCCTTCCAGTCCATCTCTATCTGTTATGTGGAGCGTCTTCGCATTTTCAACTCTCCACAGTCTCGCTAGCTCTGCCGGATTGGATGAACATTTCTCATAAAACGGAGTCGAGCTCGTCATTCCTTCCGTCTGCCGCGTGCATCCGCCGCCAACCAACTCCATTGCAGGGATAATGAGAATCATAACTGCACCCCTCTACATCATAAATTGTAATGCGGCTCGAAGCACGGCATCGGTGCTGAGCTCCTGCGTTGTTGATGTCGACAGCACTCGTGCCACTGCTTTCTCTGCCTGATTGCGTTGGTACCCCAGGGCAACCATGGCTGCAATGGCATCGCGGTGCACATCTGTCATACTCGCCGGCAACCCACTCAATTCCTCTGAAGGCGCATCGGCACGGAGCTTGTCGGTAAGTTCCAAGATAATCCGTTCGGCCGTCTTCTTCCCCACTCCCGGCAATCGCTGCAGAAATGCACTGTTCTTTTGAAGCACGGCGCTACGAATGGTGTGAAGTTCTGCCGACGACAAAACTGCCATCGCGGTTTTTCCTCCGATTCCGGAAATCGAGGTTAAATGAAGGAACATTCGGCGCTCCTCCAGTGAACGAAATCCGAAGAGCTGCATTGCATCTTCGCGTACTGCCAAATGTGTGTGAAGGACTATGGTCTTCCCCACCATCGCCGACTCCGCCGTGGCCACGCTAACGAGCAGCGCATAGCCAACGCCCTGGCAATCTACCACGAGTTCTGTGGGTTGCTTCTCGACAACGGTACCTGCGATGCGTGCTATCATGGTCTGATCTCCTTTGCCTCTGATTCTGCTCTCGCCTGTTCGTCCACTGCTCGAAGAATGACCATCGTGATATCGTCCGACTGCGGTGCGTCTGCGGCGTGTTGATGAACAGCCTGAAACATTGCCTGAAGCTGCGCCGAGGCCGATGCATGCCGATGTTCCTCAAGCAAACGATGAATGGCGGCGTCGCCGAACTCTTCCAGGTTGGCGTTCATTGCCTCGTTCACGCCGTCGGTAAACATAAACACGCGATCTCCGACGCGCAGATCGACACTGGCTTGCTCGTATGGACGTGGCGCCGACATAACGCCAAGAATCAGTCCACCGGTGCCAAGTTCTTCCACTACTTTACCGTCCCGTACCAGGAGTGGTGGATTATGGCCAGCATTACAATACTGCAGCACACGCGTACGTGCATCGTACAGAGCAATGAAGAAGGTCACAAACTTGTCGAAGGCTGTATTCTCCACTAGGAGTTCGTTCAGACGATCGACGAGTTCTGAAAGTTGTAAGCCGAGCGGTGATAATATCCGTAAAGCAGCTTGCACATTGGCCATGAGGATTGATGCCGGCATTCCTTTGCCGCTCACATCTGCTATGGCAAGGAGAACTTTATCGTCACCAAGCTTGATGACATCGAAATAATCTCCACCTACTTGTTGTGACGAAACGTTGCGTGCAGCTATTTCAGTTCGTTCAAGCGTTGGTAGAGTTTCCGGAAACAACTTGTGTTGGATTTGACGCGCAACCGCAAGTTCAGACTCGATGCGTTGTTTCTTGAGCTCTTCTTCGAACAACCGTGCATTTTCAAGTGCCGTAGCTAGTGTCGACCCCAAGGCCTCAATAAACCGGCGATCCATCGCACTGAGAGAACCTACCATCTTTTTGCCAACGATCAGGATGCCACGCGATTCATTCTTGATGAACAGTGGAACCAACAATTCTGTACCGCAGGATCGGAGTTGCTCGACCAACGCGGCGTCAGCCGCCCACGTATTAATATCCACTGTGTCGTGAAGCGATCGAAGCGCACCGACCAGCGATGCATCAAAGTCGATGTGAAAGCGATTAAACGCAAGTTCGCTGCTGCCATCGGGTCGAAACGTGAGTAAGGCAAAGCGACTCACCATCACCTGGCCCATTAAACGGAAGGAAAAGATCTGAAGGATTTGTTCGCGTGTAAACAGTGAACCGAGATCGTTGCTCATTTCGAAGAGCGACTCCAGGAGCTGGTTGCGCGACTCGACGATGGATTTTTCCAGCAGCAGATTGTGCATTTGCTCTGCAGACTGTAGTGCGTGCGCGCTGATCATCGACACGAGTG
The DNA here is from genome assembly GCA_039810585.1 of Chlorobiota bacterium. Taxonomy (GTDB): domain Bacteria; phylum Bacteroidota; class Ignavibacteria; order Kapaibacteriales; family NICIL-2; genus JBBATK01. The sequence continues at coordinate 20,831 of JBDHXF010000023.1, read as the reverse complement.
ACACATAGTGTCGCTCCGTTTCATTATAGGCCGGCGATCCCAAACTCGGCCCTAACACCAATGCGCCTCGTACCACACCCTTGCTTCGAATCGGAGCACACAATACCAAGCCCTGTTCAAATAACTCGGCGTGCATCTCTTCACAATCAAAGGTCTGTGAGTCTGGCACAAAGGCGAAACTGGTCTTTGTCAAGTTGCCTTTCACCACGACAGCGCGCATCTCGGAGCCATCCGCAATTAGTGCGCATGCTCGGCTGACACGTAGCTTCCCCATGAGCGAAAGCAATGCTGTGTTCAGGATGTACTCAACATCGTTGGACTCAACAAGCTTCGCGCTCAAATCCAAGAGGGACTCGAGGTTAATAGTCGTGGCAGTCATCCCTAGCGCACGAATTGGATGTTATCCTGCTCATACTCCTTGAGCAAGGCTCGGTAAGCATCCCGCAAATGTTCTGGATGCCCTGTTGCAGGATTGAGCTGTACCAAGATCGACGAGGAGCGAACCACGTAGCGACCGTCTACAAGACGCACTACTTGTTCGAAACCAAAACTTGAATTCTTTACATAGGACACGCGTGTAAAAATCTCGTACTCGTCATCAAACTCGCATACGGACATGAAGTCGACCTCCTGATGGGCCACTACAAAGCGGTGTTTCGTGACGAAAGTCTCCCGATCCAGTGGCAAGCCAATCGCTCTAAAGTACTCAACGCGTGCAGCCTCTAGCCAATAGAAATACACGGCGTTATGTACAATGCCCTGAGAATTGATATCGTACGAGCGAACCCGTGTGCGAATACGATGACGAAATTTTGGCAGCTCCGCGTCCAAACTCTGCGTCATCGATTGTTGAGAATCCGATAGTGGTGCCTGATGTGCCATAGTTCCTCCGTTGATGTCTACTTTGGCGTTGCCGCACAACGCAAGAGAACCTCTACAGCCTCTTTTGTTTGCTTGCGTGAAACTTGGTGATGAAAAACTGCGCGTAGCCATCCGCCTTCTCGCCCGGAGGAGACACGCAAACCCATACGCTGACACTGTTCAATAAAAGCCGGCACGGGTGTGACGCGACGTGGTTTGAAGACCACGATATTGCTATCCACCGTTTCGTTATCCACGACGATGCGATCCGATTCTCGCAATCGCAATGCGAGTAGTCGCGCGTTTTCGTGGTCACTCATTAATGCTTCGCGATGATGCTTCAATGCGTACATACCTGCTGCGGCTAACACCCCAACCTGTCGCATGCCTCCACCCAATATCTTGCGCCAGCGTCTGGCGTGTTGGATGTGTTCACGAGTCCCTACAATCAAGGATCCGACCGGCGCACCCAGTGCTTTGGAAAGACACACCGATAGGGTGTCGACATGGTGTGCATATTCACGGGGTTCCACTCCACTTGCTGCGCATGCATTCCAAATGCGGGCGCCGTCGCAATGCAAGGCTAGCTTCTTCTTCTTTCGAAAACGATCGAGCGCTCGGAAATAATCTATCCCAAGTACCGTCCCACCATGCCTGTTGTGCGTGTTCTCAATGCAAATCAACGTGGTCTTCGGGAAGTAATAGGCGTCAGGCCGAATCGCCGCTTCGATGTCGCTCAATTCCATTGCCCCACGTGCAGAAGCAACACAGTGCATTTGAACACGTGCAATGATAGACGGAGCGGTTGTTTCGTAGTGAAAGATGTGCGATTGAGATTCGACAATCACTTCATCACCGGTTCCCGCATGCAACGCTATGGAAATTTGATTCCCCATACATCCGCTCGGCACAAACAATGCGGCTTCCTTATCAAAGAGATCAGCCACATAGTCCTGCAAGGCGTTTACGGTAGGATCTTCCTGAAACACGTCGTCACCCACCTTGGCCGTGGCCATAGCCTTGCGCATTCCGGGGGTAGGTGTGGTAACGGTATCGCTTCGAAGATCAATCATGGGTCGTTTGCCTGGTTTGAGAAGGGATTCAGACGCAGCCTGAGCTTCAAAAATAGCAAAGACTTCAGTGTTAAAGGACTGAGAGTTGCGCGGTGTTAATACACCAGTACTCCCACCTCGTGCAGCACAACCAGGCTAAGACTCAAAAGCAAGCCATAGGCTACAACATTGGCAAAGATCGAGGGAGAAATCGCTTTCAGAGCAAAGCCGGAATGTTGCTTCGGATCAAAGTTCTGTCCGCTCATACTTACCCCACTCATCATCACATCCAATAGCAAATGCAGCAAGTATCCGCCTCCTGCACCAGCGGCAAATAACAGCCGTATCGACTCCGGAATGGAACGAAAGGCAAGAAAGACCATTGCCCCCCAAATCAGCACTGCCGGGATGCTATGAAACATCCCCCGAGGGGAACTGAGGTGTCGGACAATTTCTCGTAGCAGCACGCGTATACTGAGGAAACTCAACGAGGAAAGCAGGAAGGTGATAGTAGGCGTAAGAAGTAATCCGTGGCACGCTGTCAGCACCAAGGCCGGTGCAACAGATGAGGCAATATTCAACGCATGATGTGTGTGGTGCGAATCGGCCGAATCTAAATCGGCAATGAAACCCGATCCCAGAACCAGAACGCCTAAGCAGACACTCTCCTCCATCGTGGCATGGACGGAATTGTACGCTGCGAATCCCGCCCCTGCCGCTGCAGCGCCGGAAATTCCAAGATGGTAGGCAAAGGACGCCACGTCTAGTCGGCGAGCTCTTGAAAACGGTAGTAGGCTACCTTGATCTCAAATTCCATGTTCTCGTGATACACCGCTTGATATTTCTCTGATGCCGGTCCCACCACTTTCACCTTGGCCCAACATCCACCGTCAAATTCGGTCACATCGGCCACACAGGTAGGCTCGTCATTCATATTCAGAATGTAGCGTTTACCCTGTTCCGGTCGTTCCTCTTTGGGTAATATCTCGTGATAGTTTGAAATGTCACGATCCGGACGATTGGATTTTTTCATGAGCTTTCGGATTAGTCGTAGATGATAACGCTCGGAGTAACGCTTTGACCTCGAGAGTATTTCAATTCTTGTGCAGCTTCGCTGCGCAAGAATAAGCATTAGTTGTAGAAGAAACGACTGAATCGATTCTTGGCGTTCATATTCAACGGATGAGCCTGAAGCCAGCGAACAAGGGCAGCGTACTCATGCTTGTGCGACTCGTAATACGCTTTGAATTCGATGGGCTTTGCAAACTGCATGAGGTAGAACGTGTATGCTGTGTGCATGCCTTGATCGAGTAGAAGTTTATGTCGCTCGATCATCGGATTTGGGAATGTTTTATCATACCCTCCTGCGTACCATTCCTTCACGAACACCGTCTGCATGGTGTCGATCGATGCTACCGGAATTTCGAAGTCTTTAAAATACTTCAGAGGTTCCGCGCCACGGGTCATGAGCCGATCGAACACTTCTTCGAAACTCTCTTTTTGCGCTTGTGATGCATCTGCCGAGCCGTGTTGCGTTTTTGAGTACACCATAGCACGACTCGTTTTGAATTGATCGTACACGGAATTATGTGCCGCATAAAGGAGCTCTGAGATAATGGTGACGTGGGTTGGATTTGGGTCCACGTTCATCAGCAGTTCGCCATACAACACTGTCCAAATCTTTTCATTGCCCGGTGCATAGCTACGGGCTGCCCAATAGTAATTGGAACTGTACGCCGGGTCAACCTGGATGCCTTCCTCAAACTGATCCAGCGCCTCCTCAACGTGATGTTGTTGAAGCTGGAGAAGTCCAAGTTCGAGATACATTTTTCCGGATTCGGGAAAACGCTTTGAACCTTCGAGCAGTACCTCGCGAGCCTTCACCGTATCGTCCAACTCTGAATAACAGTTTGCCAACAGTTGGTAGTAGCTATCCTTTGCCTGATCGCTCGACGCTATACCCCGCAATATGTGCACAGCAGAGTCTTCTTTCTTGAGTAGTGCCAACGCCAACGCTTGCTCGTACTTGAGGTCGCTGTTACGGGGATCTTTCTTCACCAACTTGTCCAACCGACGCAGTGCGCTCTCATACTTCTTCTCGTCGAAGTCCTTCATCGCTTGTTTGAGTTCAGGATCTTCGTTGGAGCCGGAACGATCGGCATAGACCTGACTGTGCACAACCGTGGCACAGAGAATGCAGATCACGAGGAATGATGGACGACGTAAGTTCATAAGCTCAGATTAAAATCCGTATTGGGTAAACGCACCGTCAACCGCGATGCACTGTCCGCTGATGTAGGACGATGCAGGCATGGCAAGAAATGCAACGGCGCGCGCCACTTCTTCAGGTCGACCAATGCGGTGCATGGGTGTACGGTTCATCACTTCGGCACGATAGGCATCGTTCGATAATACACCGGCTGTAAGTGGCGTTTCGATATACCACGGTGCGACGGCGTTTACTCGAATGCCGTCGGATGCCCATTCCACTGCTAAGTAGCGTGACAAGTGAATAAGCGCTGCCTTCGTCATCGAGTATGGTGCGCCTGTACGGGCGTAGGTCAAACCATTGGTGGATGCGACGTTTACGATTGCCGCAGATTGTGCTCTCTTCATTTGAGCATGAAACATCCGACACAATTCGAAGGCCGAATGCAGATTGGTTTCGAACAGGTGTCGAATCTCCTCGTCTGAATATTCCAGACTCTTTTTTCGAATGTTGGTTCCGACGTTGTTAACCAGCACATCAAGCTGTTGTTCCTTCTCACGAACTGTAGCAACAATACGGTCACGATCTGCCGCCTTCGATACATCAGCAACGATTCCATTCGCCTGATGACCATTTTCGCGTAGTGTATGCACGGTTTGTTCAACGTCACGAGCAGCGCGTGCCACGATCCAGACTCGTGCCCCGAACTCAGCGAGTTCATCGGCAATGGCTCGGCCTATGCCCTTGGTTGCTCCGGTAACTAACGCAACCTTGTCGTGCAGTGTCCACGCTCTGGTGTGAGACGACGCCACAGCGCTCTCCGCCGTTCGCGTAGGTTGTTGATATTGGCTTTCGTGTTGATCAGGCATGTGGTCCCAGCATTTGAGCGGGTTGAACAAGGGCATCGAAGGTCTCGCCATCAAGGATTTCAAGATCGATGGCTGCCTGTCGCAAGGTTCCGCCACTCTTGTGCGCGTGCTTGGCAATCTTGGCCGCTTTATCATACCCGATGTGCGGATTGAGTGCCGTCACGAGCATAAGAGTATTCTTATTGTAGTAATCGAGCTTGGCAACATTTGGTTCAATGCCTTCGGCACAATGCTCTTCAAACATGATACACGTGTCGCCCAACAACCTCACACTCTGAAGAAAGTTGTAGATGATAACGGGCTTGAACACATTTAACTCAAAGTTACCGGATGCTCCGCCGATGTTGATGGCAACATCGTTCCCCATCACTTGAGCGGCAACCATGGTCATTGCTTCGCTCTGCGTGGGATTGACCTTTCCGGGCATAATGGAGGAGCCAGGCTCGTTTTCGGGAATCATGATTTCGTTCAAACCACAGCGTGGACCGGAGGCCATCCAGCGTATGTCGTTAGCGATCTTCATGAGTGAGGCAGCAAGCGTCTTCAAAGCGCCGTGAGCAAAGACTAATGCATCATGAGCCGCCAACGACTCGAACTTGTTTGGAGCACTGACAAATGGGAGTGATGTCAGTTCTGCAATCTTGGCTGCACCACGCACAGCAAACTCTGGATGTGTGTTAAGCCCCGTGCCGACAGCTGTCCCTCCCAATGCCAATTCAAACAATCCGCCCATTGTTGCTCGGATGCGGGAGATGTCATTGCTGAGCTGCTGAGCATAGGCGCTAAATTCTTGTCCGAGAGTGACAGGCGTGGCGTCCATCAAGTGGGTACGTCCGCTCTTGATCAGATCTTTAAACTCAACGCTTTTCGATTGCAATGTGTCGCGCAGTTTCTCCAGCGCCGGAAGCAAATGGTGGTGCAACTGCTCGGCAGCCGCGATGTGCATGGCGGTCGGAAATGTGTCGTTTGAGCTCTGTGCCTTATTGACATCGTCATTTGGGTGTACCGGTTTTTTCGAGCCCATCTCTCCGCCTGCCAGTTCGATGGCACGGTTAGAAATCACCTCATTGGTATTCATATTGGTTTGCGTACCGGAGCCGGTTTGCCAAATGGATAATGGGAAATGCCCATCCAAAGTACCGGCGATCACCTCGTCGGCAGCTTGCGCAATCCATTGAAACTTGTCGTCTGCCAACGTACCCAGGTCGTGATTAACCGCGGCCGCTGCTTTCTTCAAAATGCCCAACGCTCGGATGAGTTCCCGTGGCATCCGCTCGATGCCAATAGCAAAGTGTACCAGCGAACGCGCGGTTTGCGCGCCGTAATAGCGATCGGAAGGAACTTCTATGCTTCCCATGGTGTCCGATTCAATCCGCATGCTCATGACGTGATCCTCTAAGTGGTGAATGATGGTCGTGTTATGAAATTCGTCGATACGATATCGTGAGATTCTGATTGTTCGTAATGGAGCTTAATGGAAGATGACAGACAACGACAAAAACAATCCGTCAAAATTAACCATCGGCACTCCTCGTATACTCTCTACTCCGTCCCCGCCAAAAGGCAGGATGAAGTACCGAGCATCAATAATCATGGACGAGCTTTCCGAATTGCGCACGCTTGCCCCCACGCCCACAAAGGCTGCGGGACGGAATTCGGACTGTGCATGAAAGAGAGACTGAAAGTAATCGCTGGCATAAGGGTCGTAGCTTCCAATCAGGACCGTATTGAGCCCTATGCCACAGCTTAGGATTGGTCGCATTCGTCCGGTCATCTCTTCCGTGAACAAAGCCTGACTCAGTCCCAGCATACAGGGCAGGATAAATACGCGGTGAATTTTGTTCGGTACATAGGTGTAGGTTCCGTCCTGCACTTCAAATTCCTCACTCTTCCTTGCGGCGGACATGAGAACATCGAGACTGAGCATAGTGCTGGTACTTAGCTCTTGATACACACGAATTCCACCTCCATAACCACTTCCGGAAATACAAAGCTGAGGTCCCCACCACGTGGATGACAAAGCCTCATGATCTCGCATTGCAGTGAGTGGTCTTGCCGGTTCAAAGATGTAGAGACTGTCGTCCGACACTTCTGTTCTACTCGTTGCAGCCACTTGCGACTGCATCAATGTCGCCGAAATCATCGAAGAGCTCATGCTCCTCGCTGACGTACGCACTTCGAACCCAGAGACTCCTGCCCGAGTCGGCTGTACGACGATCAGTAGTATCAAGGCAAGGATGAATGTGAAAACTGGGCGCATGAGACGAGCGAGTACTTCGTCCAACAAAACTACGGCGAAGCTTCCGGAAGACGAGAGATGGGAGGGTCCGAAAACAACCGAGGGATTGCTTTATTGAAAACAATCCCTCGATACATGACGTTTTGCAAGCAGAACCACTTATCCCAAGTAGGTGCGAAGCGACTTCGAACGCGACGCATGGCGCAGACGGCGAATCGCCTTTTCCTTTATCTGACGTACACGTTCGCGAGTCAGATTGAATTTCTCGCCAATTTCCTCAAGGGTTAAGCATTGTTTGTCTTCGAGACCGAAGTACAAACGGATCACTTCCGCTTCACGTTCCGACAAGGTCTTCAGAACTTGTTGCACCTCAATGCGAAGCGATTCCAACATCAAATCAGAATCCGGAGGCGGCTGCAAGTCATTCGGTAGAATATCGAGCAATCGATTGTCCTCACCCTGAACAAAGGGCGCATCAACCGACAAGTGGCGACCCGAAATTTTAATGGTTTCCGCGATCTCCGCAATACTCATTTCAAGCTGCTCTGCCAGTTCCGCAGCCGTAGGTTCACGCTCGTACAGCTGTTCCAGTTCGCTGAACTTCTTCCCAATTTTATTGAGAGCACCAACTCGGTTCAAAGGCAGACGTACAATACGAGATTGCTCAGCCAAAGCCTGAAGAATGGATTGACGAATCCACCACACCGCATAGGAAATAAACTTGAATCCACGGGTTTCGTCAAAACGCTTTGCCGCTTTGATCAAACCAAGATTTCCTTCGTTGATCAGGTCGCCGAGAGACAAGCCCTGGTTCTGATACTGCTTTGCCACCGAAACCACAAAGCGCAGATTGGCCTTCACCAATCGCTCCAACGCAGCTTCACCTTCCGCATTGCCTCGCTTGATAGCTTGAGCCAGAACGATTTCGTCGTTTCCGGTTAACAGCTCAACACGTCCAATTTCCTGGAGGTATTTGTCAAGCGATTGGCTTTCACGATTCGTGTATTGCTTAGTAATTCTCATTCAGACTCTTTGCTACGGTTGTGTGGAGAATAGCATCGTTAACAAGTACGCTCGCTCTCAGATGGCTGCCTCGAGTCGCACATGAACTTGCGAATTCGAGGACATATCGAGGCGTTCAACAGACCATTAACGGATGGAATTGGGCATTATTGTCGAAATATCGAGCCGCGAATATAGGGAGGAATAGCGAATTGAGAGCACAGGAACTTTTGTCTCCTTCGAAATTGCGCCGTTTTGCGCTATTCTCATGGCCTCCGAGTTATGCAACAGCGCCGGGTGCGCCAAGAGCCTCGCGATGGTCGGTGCATACCGCATCGGAATTCCAAGCGGTTGAAATAGCATGATGAGGGTTTCCGCGGCTCGAACTTCCTCGTCATTCCCTGCTCTCGAAAGCAGCTCCGCAATGGACCCTACACTGAGATAACATCGATACGAACTAAGTGCCCGAACTAGCAAATTGTCCGTGTCTGCACCACAAAGGAACCTGAGAAGCAGGTCGGTCTCCACCAGAATTGCCTGCGCCTTTAAGGCTTCGCTGCTCATACTCGCTGTTCCCTCAGGTCATCGCTCTGCACTTCGTTCAGTGAATCTGCGGGCGCGTCCTTCCATGCCCCTTTGCATCCCAAAGCCAGTTGAACTACCATCCGATCGCGCTGCTGTGTAGCCGCAATGCGACCAACCGGATCGTCCTCATCACGAAAAAACAGTTCGCACGTCACCTCCCTTTCGGCAAAGACGCTGAGCGCTTGTCTGCTCTGCTCGTCACAGAGAAGCTCACCTTGCGGACCTATCGTCACACGAATGTTCATGGTGAATGTTCCTAGAGATTTTTCTTACGAGTGCAGCGTTGCTGCGCTCGAATGCAGAAACACCAGGAGGTGCCTGCTTTACTTGGTTGCAAAGGGCTGACGAAGCAGGGTGCGATAGGAATCGGATAAGACGAGTGCCGAGGCTTTATGGACGAGTTCGTCGTTATCCATGACGTACTGCAACATTTGACGATCGCTCAGATATCGAGACCGAATCTCACGATCAAGCAACTGTGCAAGACGCGCGGCGTGCTGACGGAACATCTTCTGTTGTTCTCGACGAATAAGCGTCTCCGCTTCTTCCAGTTGCTTGGTAACCGTCGACGAGAACTTCTGCGCACTCAGCATCGATTGAACTTCCTCCACTTTTGCCAGTGCCGTGCTCCGGTAGTTGAATTTCATCTTCGAAGCAAAGCGTTCCAGATCGTCAATCAATGACGACGCAACAAAGGGAGATGGCAATTCCTTGTGAGTGCCGGCGTACTCGTTTGCAAAGCGAAAGAGCACATCGCGCTTCAGCAACTCGAGAACAAACTCGGATTCCTCAGGATCCTTCATGAGGGAATCCGGACTGATACCGGTTCCGTCTTTCACGGGACGCTTATTCATCGTGTAAAAGGTTTGAGGAGCACTCGAAGTGTCCACAACGCCGGCTCGTTTCTTGGAATAATCGATGCGCTGCACGCAGCGACCGGACGGACAGTAGTAACGCTGCGTTGTCAATTTCAGATTCGTTCCGTAACTAATACTGTATTGCGATTGAACTAGCCCCTTACCGAACGACTGCGTTCCACAGATCACTCCACGATCCTGATCCTGCAGGCAACCTGCCAAAACCTCACTTGCGGATGCAGACGAACCGTTGACGAGGACCGCAATGGGCGCCTGTCCCTCATAGGGAATCGTTGAGCTCGTGAAAATTCGAGCTTCCGCCGAATTTCTACCTTTGGTGCTCACAATAGTGGCACCATTGCGCACAAACAATTCACCAATGTTGATGGCCGCGTCAAGTAGTCCGCCGGGATTGTCCCGTAAATCCAACACGATACCGTTCAGCGGTCCAAGGCTGCGCATAGAGTCGATAGCATTACGCATTTCCAAGGCACTACGACGGGTAAATCTGGTCAATTTGAGGACAATCACACCGTTATCTTCTCGATGGATATAAGGAACGCTTGGAACCATAACGCGACGACGCAGGACGTTGAAAGTTAAGGTGTCACTCTGTCCATCGCGTAGTACCCGCACTTCCGCCACCGAACTGTCTTCACCTCGTGTGAATTTTCGCAGCTCCTTCGAGGGCAAGTACAGAGTGGGATGGCCGTCAATTGACACGATGCGATCGCCAATGCGCATCCCCGCCAGCCAGGCTGAGTAGCCCTCGGTAACATTGGTGACGGTAAGCATGCTATCACGTGTTGCCGTTTGAATTCCCAATCCGACATACTGACCGGATACCTGTGAGTCAAAATCTTCCGATTGCTCTTGGTCCATGTAGACGGAATAGGGATCAAGGTGAGACATCATCGCGTCCACACCATAGCGAACAAACTCGTCCGGATCGATTTCATCGACATAATCGGTGGAAGCTCGGCGAAACACTTCTCCAAAGGTCTCGATGGAGCGATTTATTCTGAAGTACACAGAATCACTGCCAATGTACCAACCCAGAGAGAAGGTCGCGGCGCCGGCTACAATAACCAGGAGCGCACTCCTCTGCCACCAAGAAAGAAAACGGGTGCGAGAAGACGTATTTGAGAGACGAGTATTAGAGAATCTTTTCCAAGACATAGCTCTTTACCTGAGTTGCATCCAGTCGGATTTGTGCCATAGAATCGCGTTCACGAATAGTGACGCTACCGTCTTCCAAAGATTGTCCGTCGATCGTCACACAATACGGGGTACCGATCTCGTCTTGCCGACGATATCGTCGGCCCACCGCCCCACCATCGTCATATTGAGCGCCGAAATAGGGTTGAATGTCCTTGTACAATTTCTCCGCCAGCTCCGGCATTCCATCCTTGTTCACAAGAGGTAAGACCGCAACTTTTACCGGTGCGAGCTTCGGGTGGAAGCGCAGTACCACACGTTGTTCGCCATCGCCGCCTTCAGACGCCACCGTTTCTTCGTGGTATGCATTGCAGAGAAAAGCCATGAATGATCGCGATGCCCCAGCCGAGGTTTCCACAACAAACGGAACGAACCGCTCTTTGGTAACGGTATCGACGAATTCTAATTTCTTGGAGCTAAACTCTTGATGACGTTGTAAATCGAAATCAGTCCGCGAGTGAATGCCTTCAATTTCTCCCCAGCCAAAGGGAAAGCGGTACTCAATATCGACAGCCGCATTGGCATAATGAGCCAGCTTGTCATGTGGCTTTAGCTTTAGTACTTCCTGCGTCATACCATAGCGCAAGAACCAATTCCAGCGCTGCTCTCGCCAGTACTCAAAAGCCTCCATTTCAGTACCGGGCTTGACGAAATACTGCATTTCCATTTGCTCAAATTCACGCGTGCGGAAGAGGAAGTTCTTGGTATTGATTTCGTTACGGAACGCTTTGCCGATCTGTGCAATACCAAAGGGTACTTTTTGGCGAGCCGACTCCATTACGTTTTTGAAATTGACAAATATGCCTTGCGCGGTTTCGGGACGCAGAAACACGGCTGAGCTCGTCTCTTCTAAAGGACCGATAAAGGTCTTGAACATCAAGTTGAAATTTCTAACCTCCGTCCAATCTTTGGTGCCGCTCACAGGATCCGGAATGCCGGCTTCCATGATGATTGCATAGAAATCTGCGGGTTCGCGGGCTTCTGCAAGGCGACGCTCCAGTTCGGCCGCCTCATGAGTTTTGTTCTTCTTCTTAAGCTTCTCGATGTAGTCTTCAATCAGGTTATCTGCCCGATGCCGTGCCTTACTGGTTTTATTGTCGATCATCGGATCGCTGAACTGTTGCACATGGCCACTGGCTTCCCAGGTGCGCGGATGCATGAGAATCGACGCGTCGAGTCCCACGATTCCGTCGCGAAAGGTCATGTCACGCCACCACGCATCCTTGATATTGCGGAGCAGTTCCACCCCCAGTGGACCGTAGTCCCAACAGCCGTTCAAACCGCCATAGATTTCTGAAGACTGAAAGACAAAGCCGCGTCGTTTTGCGAGAGAAATAATCGTATCGAGTACACTACCCTGTGCCATACCTGAGATCCGTGGTTAGAGGTGAATGATCCTGCAAAGATAATCAGTTGAGAAGCCCTCACAAGGTTGCGTATCAATGCACAGCGACGGGCGAATAGAACGTGCAGCGATGAACAAGGGAGAGGCATCGTGACCAACCGACGGCGCGGTTTCAATATTCCGGAGGATGATGATACGTGCGATGCTCTGCATCGCACGTATCAAAATCTCCCTACGGAGACCTGCATTACTCCTTTAGTGCACCGGCAGTCAGACCGCGAATGATCTGTCCTTGGAAGAACAGAAACAAGACCAACACCGGCAGTGCGGAAACACTGGCTCCGGCCATGAGGTGTCCCCAATCGATGGACTGCTTTCCCAGATAAAACGCAAGGCCCACCGGCAAGGTGCGATGCGCTTCGTCGTTCGTGAACAAAAAGGGATAGAGGAAGGAATTCCAGTTTGCCAGGAAGGTGTAAATCGCCAGCACGGTTAGGATTGGTCGGCACAGTGGCATGGCAACGCGCAGCAGTACCGTCCATTCCGATGCGCCGTCCAGTCGGGCGGCGTCTTCCATGTCAGATGGGAGCGACATCACATACTGGCGCACTAGGAAGATTCCGAACGGACTCACTAACCACGGCACGATGAGAGCGGCATAGCTGTTGATCCATTCAAATCCCACCATCATGCGAAACAGTGGGATCATGATCACCTGTGGTGGCATAATCAGCACAGCAAGCAACGAAGCAAACAATACGGCATTTCCTCGAAAGCTTCTGCGTGCCAGTGCATAGCCACTTATAAAACAGAAGAGAACGTTTCCGGCACTCACCAGCACGGCAACGAGCAGAGAATTCAAGAAGTACAGTCCGAACGTATCCGACGATAGAGTCTCTTGATAATTCAACACACTCATTGGAGCGTTAAGCAGAGCACCAAGTGTCGCATATTTTTCAGGGTTATCGTGTAGTGATACCACAATCATCCACACCATGGGAAATAGCATCACCATGGCCACAACAACGAGTGCAGTATGCAGTGCGATCGATTTAAGGGTTGCTCTCATTGCCCCGATACAGCTTGTGTTTACGGATGTGACGCAGTACACTATCCGGTACGAGATAACGCACCGTCTTACTCTCAGCGATCCGTTCACGGATGGAATGAGATGAAATCTCGACAAAGGGTACATCGAGTAAGATTGGTGCACGACCATCACCTTGCAGTTCACGCACAACCGCCTGTTCCTCGTCTGCGTTGATGAACGGTCGTCTGGCTATACACACCTGAGCGAGCGACGAGACGTCCTGCCAACGACGCCACTTGGTAAACGCCTTTGCCTGATCGCTTCCAATGAGCAGAAATAAGTCGGATTGTGGGTAGCGCTCCCTCATGATCTCCAACGTGTCGATGGTATAGGACACATCGCCTCGCCGTATTTCACAGTCGTCCACTCCAAACGTGGCATTGCGTCGGCACACACTCTGAAGCATCTGCAAACGATGATGTGCACTCACGTCCGGCCGTTCTTCCTGTTTAAAGGGAGAGATCGACGTTGGAACAAAAAGACATCTGTCCAAACGCATCTGTTGCACGAAGTGTTCGGCCATAATACAATGACCCACATGGACCGGGTTGAACGAACCACCAAATATTCCGAGACGTTGTAGCATGGAGTGTGAAAAAAAAGCCCCAACGCTTTGCGCCGAGGCTCAGGTGTCCAAAGAATATTCCTTTAGGCGGGATTGAGCGTGGATGCGCTGGCACGACGTCCGTGCACCACATTGAGCGGCACAAAATCGCGCGACGCCTTGACTTTGGCTTCAAATTCGTGACGGAACTTCTTCAAGAATCCTTGTACCGGCCACGCTGCGGCTTCACCAAGAGCACAGATGGTGTTCCCGTTGATATTGTTTGCGACACTGAGAAGCAAGTCGACATCTTGCGACGTTGCATCACCGGCCACGATGCGCTTGAGAATCTTCTCCATCCATCCACATCCTTCACGGCAGGGCGTACATTGCCCGCAAGACTCGTGATGATAAAAGTGCACAATGCGGAGCAACATCTTAGGAATATCAGTATCCTCATCCATCACCATCACGCCGCCGGTTCCGATATAGGTGCCGTATTTTTTTAAGTCTTCGTTGTTCATAATCACGCCCTCGATCTCTTCGCCCGACAACGGCGGCATGGACGACCCACCCGGAATGACTGCCTTCACTTTCTTGTTTCCGGGAACTCCGCCACCGTACTTGTAAATCAGATCTTTAAGCGTGACGTCCGTCGGCAATTCATACACACCCGGGGTATTGAGGTGTCCGCTCAAACCATATAACAAGGTACCACAGTGTCCGGCTGCACCAATTTTTGAGTATGCTTCCGGACCGATCGAAAAGATAGCCGGAACGGTTGCCAGCGTCTCGACATTGTTGATGGTGGTAGGCATTCCCCACAATCCTTTGTTAGCCGGGAACGGTGGTTTGAATCGAGGATAACCGCGATCGCCTTCCAGGGAATTCATCAGTGCAGTTTCTTCGCCACAAACGTACGCGCCGGCACCCTTGTGAACCACGATGTCTAAGGTATATGGGTTTCCAAAGGTTTTGGCCATGGCACTGCCTAAAAATCCTTTGGCATAGGCTTCGTCAACCGCCTCCTGCATCAAGCGAACCCACTTATGATACTCACCACGAATGTAGATAAAGGCTTTGTTGATGCCCATGGCATAGCCTGCCATCATAATACCTTCGATTAACTGGTGAGGATTGTATTCGAGAATCTGACGGTCCTTAAAAGAACCCGGTTCAGACTCGTCACCGTTTATCGCCAAGTACTTTGGCTTATCGTTGCCTTTAGGCATGAACGTCCATTTGAGTCCGGTTGGGAAACAAGCACCTCCACGACCACGCAAGCCAGATTTCTTGACCTCATTGGCAACGTCGTCCGGCGACATCGTCAGAGCCTTGCGATACTGCTCATAGCCACCATTGGCGACATAGACATCAAAACGATGGAGATGTTCAATTTTCGGGATAACCAGATTCGGCGAAGTGTACATGACGAGATCTCCGTGCAACAATGCACAAATATACGATTGATCGTGGCAGAGAAAGGAATACTCGCGGCGCTTCGCGCCCGCTTTTTCACATTGGTTGAGATCGAGTGACACCAAAAACCTGCGCCCGTTGTTCATCGTTGAGCACGAGCCATTCCCCTTCCCTCATGCTGGGCATACGAAACAGGCCGATACTCACCCGAAGAAGTCGAAGGGTGGGATGCCCAACAGCAGCGGTCATGCGCCTGACTTGTCTGTTTTTTCCCTCCGACAAACAGATCTCCAACCAGCAATCCGGTATGGATTTACGAACGCGAATGGGCGGTACGCGTGCTGCGATATCAGGCTGAGGAACCAGAAACGTGGCTCGACACTTTTTTGTTCGATATCCCGAAATCACCACCCCATCCTGTAGCTGTGCAATCTCCTGCTCCGTTGGAATTCCTTCCACTTGTACCCAGTAACACCGAGGATGGCCATTCTCCGGATCGAGGAGCTTCTTGTTGAGTGCCCCTTCGTCACTAAGAAGAAGCAACCCTTCGGAATCGGCATCTAAACGACCAATGGCATACACATTCGGTGGCAATCCAAACTCAGCCAGAGTACGGTTCGCTGAACCGTCGTCGCTAAACTGACTGAGCACTCCATAGGGTTTGTTGAGGGCGATAAGCATCGTGCAATTTAGAGGAGCTCATCACTACTCTCTACGTTAATTCTCGTTCGGGACATGCGGTTGGATGTCGCAGCACCTCTTAGGCAGCTGTGTTAGGTCGAAAGAGGAACTGGCTAAAAAAGACCGTGCCAAGGTCACAGACCCCGGCACGGTGTATTATCGAGCATTTGGGGAGCGATGCCTCGCGTCCCTTCAACGATTATTCAGGGTGAATCCGTTGCGGTGCTCCACCTCAATTCTCACTGTCCGAGCGTGGAAGCGACCTTCCGGTAAGTCGTTGTCGTAGGTGATGGTATCCGGTCCCAAACCAAAGGCAGTGGCGTCGGCAATTCCAAGGACCTTGCTTACACTATTAGCCCGCCGCTCCGACAGCTTCAGATTATAGGCCAGCTGTCCATATCGGTCGGTGGTACCAATGATGCTGACGGCTGCAGCCGTATCTATTCTGTTTTTAATGAACTGAATAATACGTTCATTGGCGGCCGTGATATCATCCTTGCCAAAGTCGAAGAGCATGAGGATAAATCGATCGACCTCGGTCAGAAGATTCTGACGCTTCAGCTTTTCAATCTGTTCAACGGTGATCGGGATGGCCACCTTTTGCTGAATCGTGCCCTTTCCTTGCTGCTCTATCGACAGGTTAATCGTGAAGGTAGAGTGCTCCTTACGCACTAATCGTCGCATGGTAGATCTCTGCAGCGCAACGTCGAAATAGGGTTTAGGTTGTCCTTCACCGCTCTCGCTGAAGATAACATGACCTTCTTGCTCACCCCAAATCTTCCACGACAAAATCGGGGTTTGGCTCACAATGCGATTCGCGATATGCAGACGATCGACGGCGCTTTCCAACATCGTATCCCGCAGCATCACCGGCTGCAATAGAGCTTCGTGCTCTGAATAGATTTCCACGCGTTGGTTTTCTTCAACTCCCTCTTTGCTCTTTTCGTTCGAGGGTTTCATGGGCACACCGCCGGCTCGCACACTGATACGACTCCGATCGATGCCCCAGGTATTTTCAAAGTAGGCAGCAATAGCGTCTGCACGCTCTTTAGCGAGCTGAGCAGCGTTGGGCAACTCCTGCTGTTCCTTTTTGGACACACAGCCCACAATATCCAACTTTGCTGTTTTGTCCAATATCATCCCTTTGGACAAAATGTTCATCATGTTATAATACGTTTCCATTTGTGTCTCGTCGGCACGCATGGAATACTTCTTTGTGTCTTCCGGTCGGAGTAAGGCATATCGACCAATGATTTGTGACGATCCAAAATCGAAGAACACATAGTTGAGCAACGGATGAAAGTCGTTCCAAATAATTTCACGACAGCGCAAGGAGTCGAGCACGATAAGAGTACTGTCTGGTTGATAACGATACACGGCCATTTGCAGTTGAGCGGTTTCAATCGTCTTGGCTTTTTGTATCTGATGCTCATACTTCTCGGTTCTGTGCACAAACTCGTAGCGTACCTCATCGTTTTCGTTGACGACCGTGCGAAAATCCTGTGATAGTAATTCCGTTCGTTCAGCAGCTAAGTCCGGCACTGCGCGCGTGATGGTATCGCGTTCTACAATGGTATCGTGCACCACCGGTTTCGATGTCGGGAGTGTTACTCGTATCGAAACACCGGCTCGAAACATGCTTGCTTGCCAGTGCAAATCGTGCGTGAGGTTGTTCGTTGGTACTTGATAGAACATTTCCGGTACCAAGGCAAAACGTTTGTTGAGCTTAATGTTATAACTCAAGCCAAACAGTCCATAGCTTAACCACGGTGTGTGATTTGGAATTTCTGCTTGGTAGACCGTGCGGCCGTCTGAACCATTCAAGTACTCAACACCACTGGGGTTGATGATACTCTCATCCTCGCTAAAATTTGCTTTGTAGATGTAGGCAAACTTCATCCCCGCATGGAAGCGCAGCGGTTTAAAGAATGGAGGTGTAAACTCCATCATGGGTTCAAATCCGTAGGAGGAGAAGTTGGTTCTCATCGTGTACGCTATCGTTCCGGGGATGGGAGTGCCATTCTGAATAAACGTTGTTGCTTCCGATGCCATGAGGGTAGATCGCGCGACATCAAAACCAAAGCGAATTCCAAAGTGAAACGCTGCGGATGTTGTGGTAGCCTTAAAAATTGATGACAATGGCGCGTTGATTTCACCCCCAAAGCTCACGACGTCACCTGTCCCGTCTGCAAAAGGTGCGAACGGCTTGTCGTAGCCGGCAAGTTGACTAAAGCCACCGGTGGTCATCCAGTTCTTTCCTACGTGTCCATACACTCCAAACTGAATTGGGTTGGTAGTGTCCACCACCACTTGAGCCCGAAGGGAGCTAAAGGCAATGCCAAGACCAAAAACACTGACAATGATAAATTTCTTCATGGGTAATGGATCTCCTTATACAACGACCACCATGATAACCGCACTTTTGTCATCCACTGAAAGTCTCAGGTAGTACACACCCGGAGCCAGTGCTGAACTGTCATACATAAACTGATTGAACGACTTGAACTCCACGATCTCATCCGAAAAGTCGGCTACCGGATCGCCCATCGCGTTGTACAGGACGAGGCTTGGTGGCGTGATCGGGACGATGCTGCTGGTACAGGTAATGAACGCTCTGCCTTGTAAGGGATTTGGTGCAACATCAACTTTCAAATCCCCGATTTGCGGATTCACGAGGCGAGCGCCATCGTGATCATGCCACACGTTGGTGATGTGCAACGTTCCTTCTATCGGTGCGTCGTTTGTTTGAATCGAATCACCGTGCACATCGTACCATCGTATATTCTTGAGTTGCATTTTACATTCTTCAGCATCACCGAGACCACAGATCATATCGATGGTCGTTATCGGTAGAATGGAACTGGAGGTGATACTGGAATCACCATAGTGAATCACTTGCTCGCCGTTGACAATCGTCCCTCGTTGTTCGATGTGCAACGGTGTGATCAATGTGGAATTGAAACACAGATCGAAGCTATACGAACCGGGCACAACGCCGAGAATCGCGGGAGGAAGTTGCAACGAATCCAAATAGACGCGAAGGCTAACAGTGTCGCCAATATGAGCGCTGATATCCGGTATATGCATGAAGGGTTTCAGATAGGCATGAACCGGATACTCTGCATCTGCCGAACTCATGTATCCCTTCTCCGAACCATAGCCAAACACGTACACTGCACAGGCAGAATCGCAATCGATACTGTGTATACCGTCGCTTACTTTTCGCGTTAAAAACGAATAACTTCCATCACCGATAAGAGTGACGTTTGATGCGGCGGGCTCGCCGTCGTACATCACGGTGCCAATAGCCGGTGTTTGAGTTACAACCAGAATGTATTGCGTCGCAAACTCTTTCGATGCCGCCAATCGTTGTTGTAGCGCACAGATGGTATGGTGTGCTGTCCACTGGTCAGTAGGATGAACTCGAGTCATCCAGGCATCACCAAGTTGCTGATTGGACGCCTTGTCGTTTGTTGCATACTGCATGACGCCAACGGCATGATCGGCATGCAACACGTGCGCCTCATGTAAAGCGATCTCCAGCATATCTCCGTTGTTCATAGTTGCCATGGGCGTGCCGTCCATTTCTAACTCTGTGCCGTCGGTCACAGCGTAGATGCGGACAAGATTGGAGCCGGCACTGAGACCACTTTCGCTGATCTGAACCGGAACTAACACATGGTCGCGCGACCAACGGTCCACCGATACCAACTGTTGCATCAGAGCAGTACTGCGCGCTTGCGCAGGCAGGTATGAAGATGACGGTGGAATACTGGCAGCTTGATGACCACTAAACACCACCACTCGTTTGTCCGCAATGATTTGTGTTGCGCTCAAATCGGAGCGCAGTGCGGAACTATCCAATGCCGACTGTACGAAATACCACTGTCTGGCATTGAGGTGAATGGTACGTACTCCTTGCTGCGCGTGTGAGGTTTGGCCACGGTAGTCTATCGTGACGGTGGTACCATCAGTAGTCGCGATGATGACAAATTGTCCGGGGGCACTGGCAACGGAGTCGATAGCCGGTGGAGCAGAACTAACCACCGTGCTTTTCGCCGAGCTAATCACATAGCTTCGCCCGCACTCGGTACTGGGAATGAGAGCAGTGGCATAACTCTCCGACTCGCCCCATACCAGAACCGTAGCAGAGAATGCGGAATCACCCTCGATACGGATGAGCTGATTTGACTGCACTTTTTCACTCTGGTCACCGAGCGTCGAACCGCTGTCGGCCGACATGCCGTGCAAGACGATCTCAGGCATGGGCACGGTCACGGTTGTGGAGCGACGTGCATCGCTCACGTTGAAGTACAACGTATTGGATTGTCCCCCAGCCGTTGTGTAACTCAAGGTTCCATGAACTTGATACGGCGAATGGAACACAAAGGACACCGAGTCGGTAGCTCGATGTGCGCTCGGAAGACAGGTATAGAAAAATTCCGTGCCGTAAGAATGTGGATCAGCTGCCAAAGCCATTTGCATGGCTCCCAGCATCATAGCACCGGAAATGAGGAGAGTATAAACTCTACGCATACGTTCGTGTCCTTGAAATTGGTGGTGAATATCCAATGGACGCGCCACGGATATCAGATTTCAAGTTTCGTTATCGGTGTATGCGAGCTGTTTCTATAGTTTGTTGACAAAGTTTCAGCAAGATTCGCGCTTCATCGTCCCATGAAAAACTGGATGCCCACTCTACGGCACCATTAGATAAGCGCTTTAATTCAAATGGGTTGGTACAGAGCTGAAACAGGATCTCCGCTAATCGTGGAATATCCCCATAGGGATAGAGTCTTCCCGACGTCCCCTCCAATACCGAGTCTCTCAAACCCGGTACATTAGCCGCCACTGTTGGTG
>JBDHXF010000022.1:0-62981 GCA_039810585.1 Chlorobiota bacterium | reverse complement strand
AGCGACACACGTATCGACGGTAACTGTCCTGGTAACTACACGGTGAACCGTATGTGGGTGGCAACCGATGCCTGTGGTAACACAGCAACGGCAAGCCAAACCATTGTGGTCATCGACACGGTACCACCGGCAATCACCTGTCCGCACGACATTACCTTAACCTGTACCGCTAACCTAAATCCGGATACTAATCCGGCATTTGGTAAGGCGACGGCAACAGATAATTGTAGCGGAGTCATTTCCATTACTTGGTTCAACTGTACACCGGTCTCCGGTGGCTGTCCGGGTAACTACACCTACTTTGTTACATGGACTGCAGCAGATGCTTGCGGTAACTTCTCGACCTGTAATCAATTGATTACGATTATCGATACGGTACCGCCGGCAATGACGTGTCCTTCTGCATTGACGGTAACCTGCGCAAGCGCAGTACCGGCACAGAACACGGCAAGCGTAACGGCAACAGATAACTGCAGTGGTCCTGCAGTGATCAGCTTCGTTGGCGATGCAACATCGAACTACAGCTGCGTGAACAAGTACACCATCACCCGTACCTACAAGGCAACGGACTTGTGTGGCAACTGGACAACCTGTAGTCAGATTATCGCAGTGAACGACAACGTCGCACCAAGTATTACGTGTCCGGGAGCAACAACCGTCACCTGTGCCAGTGCAATACCAGCACAGACAACGGCGGGAGTGAGCGCAACGGATAACTGTACGGGCAGTGCAACGGTGAGCTTCGTGAGCGATCAAACGTCAAACGTTATTTGTGTGAACAAGTTCACGGTAACACGTACGTTCAAGGCAGTGGATCAATGTGGCAACAGCGCAAGCTGCAGCCAGATTATCACAGTGTTCGACAACGTTGCACCAACCATGAGCTGTCCTGCAAACACTACAGTCACTTGTGCAAGTGCAGTACCGGCACAGAATACGGCAGCCGTCACGGCAGCAGACAACTGTAACGGAGCAGTGACGGTAACGGTGAGTGCGGATGTAACAAGCAACGTCTTGTGTGCAAACAAATTCACGATCACGCGTAAGTACACGGCAGCAGATCTATGCGGAAACGCAACGACCTGTGCACAAACGATCACAGTATTTGACAACGTGGCACCGACCATCGTATGTCCGAACAACACAACAGTAGCATGTTCCAGTTCAGTACCGGCACAGACCACCAGTGGTGTGAGTGCGTCGGATAATTGTGGTGGAGCGGTAACCGTAGCGTTTGTCAGTGACGTCACGAGCAATGTGAGCTGCGTGAACAAGTATGTCATCACTCGTACCTTTATCGCAACGGATCTGTGTAGCAACACGGCGACATGCGCACAATCGATCACAGTATTTGACAACATTGCACCGAGCATCTCATGCCCGCCAGCCACAACAGTGACCTGCGCCAGCGCCATCCCGGCACAAACCACCGCCGGTGTGAGTGCAACGGATAATTGCAATGGAGCAGTCACGTTGAGCTTTGTGAGCGATGTGACGGGCAATGTAAGCTGTGCCAACAAGTTCACGGTAACCCGTACCTTCAAGGCAACAGATGCATGTAGCAATACATCAACGTGCAGCCAATTAATCACGGTGTTTGACAATCAGGCACCGAGCATGACCTGTCCGCAGGCAGTGACAGTGACCTGTGCCGGATCGGTACCGTCACAGAACACAGCCAGTGTAACGGCTACTGACAATTGTGGTGGTGCAACAACCATCGCCTTTGTGAGCGACATCACGAGCAACTACAGTTGTGTGAATAAGTACACCATCACGCGTACGTATTCAGCCTCCGACTTGTGTGGCAACACAGCAACCTGTACTCAAATGATCGTGGTCAACGATAACGTTGCTCCGAGCTTTACCTTCTGTCCGTCGAGCATCACACTGAATTGTAGTGACTCACGCTTACCGGCTTCAACCGGAACGGCATCGGCAGTTGATAATTGCGGATTTACCTCGATGTCATACGCAGATTCAGTTATCTCTAGTACCTGTGCCCAAACGTTTGTGATGAACAGAACGTGGAAAGCAACGGATATGTGTAACAATACTGCGACATGTGTTCAGGTTATCACAGTGCGCGACATCACAGCGCCGAGCTTAACCTGCCCGGCTAACGTGACCATAAACTGTACAGTATCTATCATCCCGACTCCGGGTGCGGCTGATTCATTGCACGTTGGACAGGCCACAGCGACGGACAATTGTTCGACGGTTACCATTAACTACAGCGATGCTGTAACTGCTGGTTCGTGTTCGAACAAGACTATTACGCGTACGTGGACAGCAATGGACGCTTGCGGTAACAGTAGCTCCTGCAATCAAATCATTTCTGTACTCGATGTGACGCCTCCGTCGATGACATTGCCTGTAAATGTCAGCGTAAGTTGTACCTCTTCCCTTGCTCCAACAGTCACGGGTCGGGCAACAGCAACGGATGACTGTGGTAAGTTCATCAGTATCACGTGGTTTGACTGTGCTCCGGAATATCATGGATGTCCGGGCAATTTCACCTTCTTCAGAACGTGGACTGCAGCAGATGCTTGCGGCAACTTTGTAACAGGAAATCAGACGATTACGGTTACGTCGACAACGCCGCCAGCTATGTCCTGCCCTGCCTCTGTAACCGTGGCATGTGCCGGTTCCATCCCCGCAGTTGATCTTTCATCTGTAACCGCAACAGCGGCGTGCTCCGCTACGGTTACGATCAGCTTCGTTTCCGATACCTACACGAGCTATGGCTGTAATAACCACCAGTTAGTAACTCGTACATACAAGGCAACGGATGCTTGCGGAAATTCTGCAACCTGTTCGCAATTAATATTTGTCAATGACACAATTCCTCCGACGATTTCGATTCCAAGTGACGTCACGCTCAATTGTGATCAACCGTCTGATCCTGATCACACAGGATACGCAACGGCAAATGACAACTGTACCGGAACTGTAAATGTGAACAAGACTGATCACCGTGTTGACGGCAGTTGTCCGAATAACTACGTGATCGAACGCACATGGACAGCTACAGATGGTTGTGGTAACATGAGCAGCGGAATGCAACACATCACCATTTACGATGTCACGCCTCCGACGATCTCTTGTCCGGGTAACATGACGGTCACATCTGCGGGTGGAACGACAGGCATGACTGCATCCGCTGACGATAATTGTGGCGGTGGTGTAACACTCACCTACACATTGTCTGGCGCAACCTCTGGCTCGGGATCGACAAGTTTAGTCGGTGTTACCCTGGGTATGGGTGTCACAACGGTAACGTGGGTTGCTACCGACGCTTGTGGTAATTCTGCCTCCTGTTCCTTCACAATTGAGTACACCGGCTCGCCACTCGTATTCCCGGGTTGCAACGGTCGCTCTGTTGTCAAGGCAGTAAATAATGGTCTGAATTATACAGTCGGTGATGACTGGAGCGATCTCGTTCCGCAAGTCAGCGACAATTGCACAAATGTGGTTCTTTCAAACAACCTGACGGGTGTTGAGAGCCTGACCGGCTACTCGTTCCCGCTCGGCGCTACTCAACTCGTGTGGACATTGACAGACGATTGCAATGTGAAAGCGGAATGCGGATTTAAAGTTGTGGTCGAGGATAAAATTGATCCGGCCATTACCTGCCATCCCGCAACCGTGTACTTGAACGCTTCCGGCGTGGCAACAATCGACCCATCCATGCTCGCTGCTTCGGCTCCGAGTAGAAATGCGGTTTCGCTTAGCGTCACTCCGTCATCGTTCAGTTGCAACCAACTTGGTACCAATACGGTTGTGCTTTCAGCAGTCGACAATAACGGTGTTGGCTCTGAATGTTCAACAACAGTGACGGTGCTCGACACGATGGCTCCAGTGCTGAATGTTCCGGCCGACATCAATATTGCGTCAATGCCAAACGACTGTGGTGCACTGATCACTCTGCACGCAAGTGCTTCTGATAACTGCACTCCTTATGTTGCCGTACGCTACAAGGGCGACAATGGTCACGTAGGCGATGACTTGGATAGCTACAACAATGGTGATGCCATGGATAATAATCCGGCCAGCCAACATACCAATACGTTCCACTTCCCAATCGGTACGACTACGGTAACAGCGGTGGCAGTTGATAATCAAGGAAACGCAACACAATCTCGCTTTACCGTTACCGTTCAAGATGCAACCCTTCCGGTTGCTCGCGTACGTAACGTTCTCGTGAGTTTAGACGCAAGTGGTCATGGCCAAGTCACTCCTGACGATGTGAACAACAGCTCCTATGATGCTTGCGGTATCGCTTCCATGAACCTCTCGCAAACACAATTCGATTGTAGCCAAGTTGGCCCCAATCCGGTAATTCTAACTGTAATGGATGTTCATGGAAACATGAGCACTGCTACAGCAATTGTGAACGTTATTGATGACACGAAACCCACAGTTGTGGTTAAGAAGGCTACAGTCTATCTGAATCAAAATGGAGAAGCATCCATTACGGCTGCAGATCTGAATAATGGCAGCACTGATAATTGTGGTATTGCTTCGATGTCAGCCTATCCAACTACCTTCCACCCAACACAAATTGGAGAAACCAATGCTGTGTTGACCGTGGTAGATATGAACGGAAACTTTGCCTACGCCAATACAACGGTTAGCGTGAAGGATAATCTCGCTCCAACCGTGGTGCAACCATCTAATATCGTTGTCAATACCTCCGGTATTAGCTGCGATGCTTTGGTGACCTTGCACGTTGAGGCAACCGATAACGGAACCGCCCATCCGCGCATCATGTACACAAGCGGTAACAACCACTGTGGACTTGATGAAGACGATTGGCATCGAACAACCGGCCCGAGCTACGGTCAATTCCACTTCCCGTTGGGAACAACAACAGTAACGGCTGTAGCACTGGACGACCAAAACAACCAGGCTTCAACTACCTTTACTGTTACCGTGGTTGACAAGAGCGCACCGGTGGTATTGGCAAACAATGTGATTGTTGACTTGGACAACTCCGGTTCAGCCACCATCAGTGTTGCTGATGTTGACGCCGGAACACACGACGATTGCTCTTTGAGCACGATGACACTCTCGAAGACGAGCTTCGATTGTCACGATGTTGGAAACAACCGCGTTACCCTAACAGCTCGCGATGCTTCCGGAAACGTAAGCGAAACGGACTTTACGGTGAGCGTGCGTGATCTCATTGTACCAAACCTCCAAGCGAAGGACGCAGTTGTTACTCTGAACGCTGATGGTGAAGGCACCTTGGTTCCCGCAGACGTGAACAACGGTACAACGGATAACTGCTCAATTCTGAATTGGACATTGTCGAAGACGAGCTTCAACTGCAGTGATATTGGTTTGAACACAGTACTCGTCACGGTTCGCGATCAATACAACAACTCGATCTCTAAGCCTGTGACAGTGACCGTGAAGAAGGGTATCGACCCTGTGGTGAGCACCAAGAATATTACAGTTGCTCTTAACGACGCCGGAACGGTCAGCATTGCTCCGGAAGATGTCGACAACGGTTCGACTGACATTTGCGGCATTGCGTCGCGCAGTCTGAGTCAGTCTACGTTCAATTGCTCCAATGTGGGTGAAAACGTTGTGACACTAACCATCAGTGACGCACACGGCAACAACGCAACGGCTCATGCAGTCGTCACTGTCATCGACAACACCGCACCGGTTGCTCGCACTCGCGATATCGTTCTCAATCTGACGAATGGTAGCGCGACACTGAGTCCGTCCGCAGTTGATGACGGTAGCAGTGATAACTGTGGAGGCATCGCTTCTATGAGCTTATCACAGTCAACCTTCACCTGTCAAGATGCTCCGTCGAAAACCATTGTGCTGACGGTCAATGACGCACATGGAAATTCGTCAACCGCTAATGCTGTTGTTACCATCAACTCACTTCCGGGTGTTAGCATCACTGCTGTTCCGAATAGCGATGTGTACACAGGTGGTGTAGCTACGAACATGTATTTGGGTTACGGTCCAACTG
This sequence comes from Chlorobiota bacterium, assembly GCA_039810585.1. Taxonomy (GTDB): domain Bacteria; phylum Bacteroidota; class Ignavibacteria; order Kapaibacteriales; family NICIL-2; genus JBBATK01. The sequence continues at coordinate 56,986 of JBDHXF010000022.1, read as the reverse complement.
CGTTGACCCTCTATGCTAACGCTACCGGTGGAAACACCTTCGATTACTCATGGAGTGGAAGCGGATTGAACTGCACAGACTGTGCAAATCCGACCTTTACACCGACAAGTGCAGGCAATTACTCCTTCGTAGCCACCGTGACAAATGCAACCGGCTGTTCGGCTCAATCATCCATTACCGTCTGCGTAAAGGATATCCGTGCCGGCAACGACCAAGTTTGGCTTTGCCACAATGGAACGTCAATGGCAGTAAGCGAATCACAAGTTCAGGCTCACTTCCCGGGTCACGGTTCGGACTTCCTTGGTCAGTGTAGCCAAAATGCTTGTACCGCGGCTCGTGCCTCCGGCGACAATGCAGACCAATCGACGGCAAGCAGCTCTAGCGGCGACGTCGAACTGTTTGTGTCTCCGAATCCGTTTACCAGCGAATTCAGCTTCACCTTCAATGGTTCTTCTCGTGAACCGGCAACTCTCAAGCTTATCGATCTCTCAGGTCGTGTTGTAGAGACTCTGCAAAACGTCACGAAGAACTCCGAAGTGAAATTGGGCGGTGGTCAACCCAACGGTGTGTATCTGCTGAACTTCACGCAAGGATCGATTAACAAGACCGTTCGTCTTGTGAAGATCGACTAATCACACGTCTCCTATCAGTCTCTGCAAAAACCCTAAGCTTCGCTTGGGGTTTTTGCTTTTTGAACTGCACTGCCACTGAGCACATAACTCCCTCCCTATGCTCGCCTTGCAAGTGCAGTGCCCGCAGTTTAACGAGATAGCCTCGCGCATCCCTCTCGTGACTAGTTGGACTTGCGTGGCGTTAGGTAGTGATGGCACCAACGAAAGCTACGGAGTTGTCTCATATACAATCCTAAAGCTAATCGCGACCACTTTGAACAGTATAGAGGTGCGCATGCCTCTTTCGCACTCGTTGGCTGAGCATTCCGTACCGTGCGTGTAACTGTCTGTCTAGCATCTCAGCTCCATCTCAGCTTCATCGCAGGCTACCTAGCTTCCAACTGTTTATACCGATCACTGCTCTACATCTAGCATCGTTCGCTAGATACACTGCGAACCTTTGCTCATCTGTGAGTACGCCCACTACACCGGAATGCTTCTCACGGTCGCGACTTACAATGCGATATACTGTGTGGCACTACTGTGACGTGCTATCGCGTGAAGCGCAACAACCCTTCTCATTACGCTTCAAAGCATGTGCCCATAGCAATACAGTAGAACGCAAAACAGTGTCAAGCAAAACAGTAAGAATCATTGTGATGTCAAGCACTTCGAAATGATGCAGTACGCTTCGAAGTACAGCTCTCGAGGCTCCGCAGTATGAATCGTTATCCTTCGAGGCACTGGGAGGGGAAGAAGTGGCCGCTAAGACTAGAGACCATGCAACACAGAGTCTTTGCCGAAGGCAAAGCAGTATGAAGAAAATGGGGAATTGAGGGAACTGTGGATAGGCAACGGATACCGGGAGTCCGGAATACCTTTCAACAGAATGTGCAAGAGATCGGATAAAGGCGAGTCGATACTCGTGAATTGCTTCCGGGTTACTGCGTTCGCGATAAAGGAACAGGGAGCATGCAGCATGAAGTAGCGCGCATGAGGTGTAGATCTGTTAAAACAATCGTGCGTTTGTAACGGATCTGACCATGACCTCGTCGCATGACTCCGAGCTCTGTCATAGCGTGAAACTGAGAATGGCGGCGGGCGAAACGTGTCGTAAGGCCATCCCAAAAACAGAGGATGACATCAATGGCAAGCAAACGGTTTGGAGTGTTAAGGAGTCAGGATAGCACTGAGTTGAATGTGTAGATCAGTGACGCTCATGGTAAGGGTGGACTGCAAATCGACAAGAGTGACGAAACTCGTAGCCTCCGAATTATCTAGACAGCTTAACTCATTTCTATGTGCGTTATACGCAAAACTTGTAAAGCTGCCGGAGCAAATCGTCCCTAATTCAGCCATGTTTCGAGTATCGATGAGGACGAGATCTGAGTTGAGTCCAACATAAGCATACCCACCGTTCTGAATCCACATCCCCGTCGGCTGGACGTCCTCCGGATTGATACGTCGACTGGTCAAGGTGATATCACCAATCTGATTCATGGTGGTAGTGGAGTACACAATGAGGTGTGATGGACTATGCGTTGATTCCTTGGAACCAAGTTTGCCGTCACCTAAGCAACAAATCACAAAGCTTCCGGTGCCCGCATCACCACCAACGAAGGTTGGAGCGGCTGGGGTAGAGAACGTGGTGATGACACTGTTGGTAGGAGTTGCGATGATGGAACATGCATTCGAGTTTTGAAAGCACACGCAGAGACGATTGCCAACCGCCGCGATGCCTGTCGGTACGCCGGGAACGGCGATATCTCTGCTAGGCAACAGTCTTTGAACAGTCATATCGATAATGCTCACCGAGCTATCGGCATTTGCCGTATAGGCGGTCGTCGAATTGGCGAAGCAGACGTCCATAACGCTGTGAGGTGCTGTCGAAATCGACGCCATGCTCTTGTAGCTGTTGCGACTAATCACCTCGATTTTTTGCACCGAGGGCATCAACAGAAATACCGTTGAGTCGAATTGTACAATCTTCGTCACTGCAGCATCTAAGGTATGACCATTGGCTGATGCATAGGCATCCATTGTTTGCACCGTGTTATCCGGCTCATGGAGTACAGCAAGGCGAGCAGGATTGTCGGTGGTCGTACCTACTAGTGTCGAACCACTCTGCACGGTGGTGTAGCTTGGCTCGTTAGGACTGCATGCGTACAGCGCACACAAACTCACAACGCCCAACGCCATCGCAGAACGGCGAATGAGAAGCGATAAAACGGAAGATGTACCGGCAAAGCTGCTTTCCATGCGATTACAGGTTGTGTGGTGTTGAATGACAAGGAGAGTCCACGTATGCTCGTCTTCCTATCAACACAAAACTAGCGTTTGGTTTCAAGCCATGTACTGTCGAACGAACGCTTTCACGAGGGCAGTCATTTTTGGCTCTGCTACCGCCGCGGCATCAAGAATGTCTTGCAGCGAAACAGGCTCCAAATTGTCCGGAAAACACTCGTCCGTGATTACAGAGATTCCCAGTACGGACATTGACGAATGAACGGCGACAATCACTTCCGGTATCGTGCTCATGCCAACCACGTCGGCGCCAATTCCACGCAAGTAACGGTATTCGGCCCGTGTTTCGAGGTTTGGACCCGGAACTGCTACATACACGCCTGTGCGGTAGGGAATGGCATGCTCCTCGGCACACCGTCCTGCCAGCTGTCTGAGTGATGCCGTGTAGGGGTCGCTCATGTCCGGAAAGCGGGGGCCAAGTGTTGGATCGTTTTCGCCAATCAACGGATTGTCGCCCAGCAGATTGATGTGATCGCTGATGAGCATGATGTCGCTCCTGCGAAACTCCGGATTCAGAGCTCCGCAAGCATTAGAGACAATAAGCGTGTCAACTCCCAATGCCTTCATGATGCGCACGCCATGCGTGATTTGCTGCATGGAGTAGCCTTCGTAATAATGGAAGCGGCCTTGCATGACCACCACATCACACCCATCAAGCTGACCAAAAATAAGTCGTCCCTCATGCGTTTCAACGGTCGATCTCGGCATGTGTGGAATGTCCGTGTAGGGTATCACACAACTTGCGTGCACCTCTTCCGCCAGTCTGCCCAAACCTGTGCCCAGTATGATTCCAATTCGCGGACTCATCAAGCACCGTGTGCGTATCTCTGCTACTGATTCATGAATGCGGTGCTGTAAGGCTGAGGTCATTGCTACGGTTCCTTGTCTATCGATGAGGGTTCTTACAAACTTCCGAACAATTGGCGCGTGCTACAAATAGCGGAGCAAGGGATTACTGCTCTGTTTTTTCACCCTGGCGTAGGCCTTGCACAGCGGATAGAGCGCCGCGACAATAATGATCCACGCCACATACACCCACGGCAAATCGAAACCCAGATCCATGCGTAGAGGTGTGTTAAAGGGAGTGGCGCTCATTGCGCCGACATTTGTTCCACGCAAATACTCAACCAGGATGGCTGAAGCGTGGATGACCGGGATGTGGATTAAGTAATAGAACATCGGCACCTTGCCAAAGACGCTGAATGCCCTCGTCAACGCATTTGACCATCGTTCGGCGTAGCCGAGAAGAATGATGGCAGGCCCAAGCGTCATCAACAAGTAATCCAGAGACGGTGGATACTTCGTGCAGTTGAGGAAGGAACAAATGTTCATGGCCCAGTCTCGTTGCAGTTCCCAGTGTGAATGATCGCCATAGTGGTTGTAGCCGCGAATGACAAGGAAGGCCAGTACCAAGCCCACTCCTAGTTGTTTAAAAAGGGTCGTTCGTCGCGCTTGATCCATGGTGTACATCGTACCAAAGGCGTATCCTACTGCCATGACGCCAATCCAAGGTATCAGTGGATACAGCGGCAGGAAATGAATACCGGCGATAGGCGTAAGTGCATCACCTGTGTGAAGAATTGCCCACAAGAACCCAACAGGGTTGGACCAATCGACGGCGACATTATCGAAAGCATTGTGGCTCACAATCATAGCTAGTCCAATGGCGACAATCCACTTGATGCGTAGGTGAATGAGCGCTGCCAAGGCGATCATACTCCAACCCAGTGCCCAGATCACTTGACCTACAAACAGCGCCGCAAAGGGTTGGAAGCTCCACGAACTGCGCACAACGGTGAGCTCGAGAATGATGAGCCAAAAGCCGCGACTAACCAAGAAGCGACTCAACTCTGCGGGCTTCGTGCCTCTCATCGTTTGCAGGTATGCTCCCGTTCCCGCCAGAAACACAAACACCGGCGCACAGAAGTGCGTGATCCAGCGTGTAAAAAACAATTCGGGATTTGAATCGGCCATGGAGGTGGGATGCAAACCCGGGTGAGAGTAGAAATCACGAACATGATCCAGGGCCATAATGACCATCACCAGACCACGTAAGAAGTCGATAGACTGTAGTCGCTCTTTCATGAACATCCTTCGATTGGGTGCGTCAATATAACTCTGCTCATGCTGATACTGCCGCGCCCGATTGCGAATCATATGGTAGGTCCTCACTCAATGGGTTCGACTGCCCCGCTCTGCGTAATTTGAGTTCATGAAGAATCTGCTCATTATCGCCTATTACTTTCCGCCTTCCGGCGGACCGGGCGTGCAACGGGTGCTAAAGATGGTCAAGTACCTCCCGTCCTTTGGCTGGAACCCCATCGTGCTGACGGTTGAAAATGGCACCTTCCCGGCGAGGGATGAATCGCTCCTAGCCACCGTCGATCCCAGCGTTGTCGTGCGTCGGACTCACATCTACGAGCCCTATGACATCTACAAGTTCTTCGTGGGTGAAAAACAGAACACCGCTATTGATGTGAGCGTCCTCAGCAAGGAGGCCAAAGGCGGCTGGAAGAAATCCTTAGCGCAGTGGATTAGAGCAACCTTCTTCATCCCCGATGCTCGCATAGGCTGGTTGCACTCTGCCGTTTCCGCCGGTAGGGAGCTGATTAAAACCCACAAGATTGACGCCATCTACTCATCGTCACCGCCTTATACCTGCTCATTAATCGGACGTAAACTACATCGTGAGAGTGGTCTGCCCTGGATTGCCGGCCTTCGCGATCCGTGGACAGAGTTTTTGACAACCCCGAAACGCTGGTTTCTTCCCCGCATGATCGATCGCCACATGGAGTACAATGTTCTCAAGGACGCCGATCAAGTGGAATGCGCTTGGAAGGGAATTATCAGCGATGTTCTGCGCAAATACCCCAATCTGGACGCGTCGAAGTTTCACCACGTTCCCAATGGTTTCGACAGCGATGAATTCCCGGCTGTTGAAGCACCGCGTAACGATCGCTTTACCATCTGTTACTCCGGTTCGCTGTACGGTCTGCGCAATCCGGACACTCTCCTCGCGGCTCTTGAATTGCTGAAGGCTGAAGGCTTTCTGAGCGTGAACGATATTCGCCTGCGATGTGTGGGACGTGTGGGTGAAGACGTTATCGCCAAATTCCAGGCGAGTTCGCTGTACGACGCTGTCGAAATCATTCCCTATGTTCCGCACAAAGAGAGTGTTGCGTGGCTGCTACGCAGCGATCTTCTGTTGTTGATTGTTGACGATGCTAAAGAGAGCAATGAAATCGTCCCCGGAAAGGTGTATGAGTACATTGGTGTAATGAGACCGGTCCTTGCCCTAAGCCCTGCCGAAAGCGCAATCGCAACGTTGCTTGATGAAACTCAAGCCGGTCGTGTGGTGAGTGCCGGTGATGTGCATCACTGCGCCGAGGTACTTCGTGAGTACATACAAAAGTGGCGCAGGAACGAAGCACTGTACCATCCTCGCGTTGACAGAATTGAGCGTTACGAGAGAAAAAATGCCGCAAAAGAACTCGCTGTGAATTTGAATCTCCTGTGCGAGGCTCGTTCCAAACACTGAGCAGAATAGACGGGTGGTAATAGGAGGGAACGCTTCACCGTTGTCCGAAACGCCTGAAGCAGGCGCGAAGCGCGCTGATAAAGAAGACGAAAAGGTTCATCGATGGTTTTCTCTTCTTTCAGCGGCGAGCGATGCTCGCCGCTGTGATTAAGAAGTGTTCAGAAGATAGCCAGATGGATGTTCACTACTCAACAATTCCGAATGGAACGGAAAGTTTCAGCGCAATATTGATGCCCGGGTTGAGCGCAAGTTGACGGTAGCGGGATAGGTTATCGAAATAGGCTTGATTGAGAATGTTATCGGCTACAAGAGCAACGTGCAAGGGCGATCCAAAGGTATGGAGGTCGCCACCGACGGACGCACCAAGGAGGAAATACGAGGGTACCACGAACTCCAGGGAATCGATACGGGATTGTTCCATGCTGAACCTTGGGTTAATCGACAGACGGAAATTCTGCAGTCCCAGGAACTCCGGACTTAGGTAGCTCAACGAGCCCAACACGCGGGCGGCAGGGATACGCGGAACCGCATGTCCACTTGCGTCAAATTCGGCCCGGACCATGTCGGCGCCGGCACCAATTACGAACGAGGAGCCAATCGAAAACTCCGCGCTCAATTCTCCACCCACAAACGTTGCATCGGCTTGGCGATAGAAATACTCAAACACACCATCCGAAATCGTGGTGGTTGGCTGCAGATAGATAAAATCGCTGATGTGATTGCGATATGCGTTGATCTCCACGCGCGCTGCGTCGGAATGATAGCGTAGGTTAATCTCGATGTTTTGTGATTGTTCGTTACCTAGAGAGTCGTTGCCTACCTTGTATTGAATCTCGCCTTCATCACGACCAAACGTGTAAAGCTCTGCCACCACAGGTGCGCGCCATCCGGTTCCGAGATTTGCAGTAATCGAGAGTGAATTGCTGAAGGCGTAGTTCAATCCCAATTGAGCACTCAGGTTGGAGTAACTCTTGTCTTGCGCGTTGTTCAATAGAATTGCCGCGGTGTCCTTCGTACGGCGCTCGGCCACAGCTAGTGCTTTGGTGTCATAGCGAAGAGCGGCAGACACGTTCATTCCACTGAACAGCTCCTGCTTGCTGTACAGAAATGCGCCGAGATTGGTGGCGGTGTATTCAGGAATTAAGGCTTTCATGCCTAATGACTGATTGCGTTGATTGTCGACATCGATCCCTATGGTGACGATATTCTCCAGCTCGAGATCGGCTTTGAACGCCATCGTGTACAGATCAAGTTGCACCTCGGCCGGTATTCCAAGTTCTTCTTTCTTCACTTCGTCAGCATCGCTCTCGGTTACACCTTCCTCACGACGTTGATCGTACTGAAAGCTGCCACAGAGCGAAAGTCGTGCGTCCGCGAACGGGATGACACTCCGAAGAACGGCGCGTTCGTGCATGACTTCCTGGAGCGGAGAGGCCGGCAGTGTATCGACGTTCATGGTGTTGATGTTGAGCTCGTATTCCAGGCGACCGGGTTCGGGATGGATAAAGAACTTTTGTCCGTAGTGCGAATAATCAAATTGCACGGTACCCCAATCACGTACGGTTCCCACGCTGCCGGAAGCACTGAATTCCTGCGCACCGGTGTTGAACACTGCACCCGAGGGGAGAACGCGTTCAGACTTTTGGTAGTGAAGTCCACCTGTTGTATCCGGTGTCCAATAAGGAACACTTCCGGCGGGTGCCGAGTAGTCGTCCGCCAGACGTCCGGTTGCATGCACGCGATAGAACCATGCGCTGCTCTTGCCGTGCAGATCCAATCCCGCGGCGGCTGATCCATTGTTAGAAAAGGCATTCAGACTGAAACGACCCTCTAAGGTGGGGGACTGTTGTTGGAAGAGGTCGGGATGAATCACGTTTACCACGCCTCCAATGGCGTCAGCTCCGTAGAGAACGCTTTCCGCGCCTCGAACAATTTCAATGCGCTGCGCATCCATACCGTCTATTTCCGGTGTTTGTGGTTCGTCCCACGTTTGAGCTTCGTGGCGAAGACCATCTTGTAACACCAGAACACGATCGTCGCTAAGACCGCGAAGAACAGGTTTCACTTGGAGCGGTCCGCTGCTAAAGCCATTAACGCCCGGAACGTTTTGAATGGTTTCGCCCAGGGATTGTCCGCGTCCATCCTCCAATGCTCTCCCTTCAACGATCGCCGCACTGGAAGGCGTATGCATCCATTCGCTGGGCATGGGTGCTGCTGTTACATTGACTGTTGGTGTGCTGATTACCGTTTGTTGCAGCTGTACATTCAGCTCGGTGCGCTGTCCTTCGAGCTTTACATGATGGGTGTAGCTTCGATAACCGGTATGACTGAACTCAACAAGATAGCTGCCCTCGTGGAGGCCGTGGAGATTGTATTCTCCCTTCTCGTTGGAGACTGTGCTCACATGATATTCGGCGATTCGAACCAACACATTGGAGAGTGGGGCGTTGTCCTGTGTGACAACACGCCCGCTGAGTACGTACTCGTCTTCTGCGCGAAGGCCCGGTCCGGTAACGAGAAAAAGACCTACGACTACTACGGCAATTCTTCGAAGTATTGCGGTAGGTCTTGGCCTGCTTATAGTCTGTTTATGTGCTACGTGGAGAGTATAGCTTTCCTTTTTCATGCAATCGTCCTAAGTGATACAACATGGCAGGGCGTGCGCTAACCTTTAGCGCCGCCGATAACAAGAGTGTGTTAAGCCAGGTTGTATCGACACGGAGGTCGCAAGAGCGGATCCCGCTGTGGACTAGGAGGAAAACAAGCAGAATAATAATTCGAGACACCTTCGGTGGGATGCTCGATAAGAGTGCATTGTTGAAGTACCGCGATGTAGGGTGGCGTTTGTTCCACGATTTTGATGAGCGACAATGCCCCATCATGTTCACCACGTTCGGCGTCACACAGCTTCTGCATGTAACGCAAACCATGCGAGGTATCGTCGGCGGTTTCGTAGTATAATACGATGTCGTGCTCTTCTACCAGGTAGAGCGACCACATAACCAGTGCGCTCTGACTGTAGATCAGAAAGGCTAAGAAAAATATACAGTGGAGGAACAATCGCATGCCGAGTGGAATGGGAGCGAAAGGGTTGCACGAATCGAGATTCAATATAGCGCTCAGCGCGATTCGGTGGAATGGCTTCGTACGTCTTGGACGGCTTGCACCACATCTTCGACGTTAATGAGCGAGACTTGGTCGTTGAGCTGCGCATCGTGGCTTGACGGCGGGCATAGCACGCGACTGTGCGAGGTGTATGGTCCCCAGCGTGCGGCACTCATAGTCGGACTATTCGGGTACAGTCCCACCACAGCACGTCCTAACGCTGCGGCAACATGCAGCACGCCCGTGGAATTGGCGATCAAAACTTCCGTCCTCTCTATCAGCGGCATGAGCCGAGAGAGCGTTAAGCGTCCGCATAGGTTGATTGCTTGCGGGCAGTATCCCGCTACCGTTGCACACTTCGATGCCTCCGCTTCCGTTCCGCTGATGACGATTTGCAATCCGCTTTGCGCAGACAATTGAGCCGCACAGCGTCCGAAGTTTTCTGCTCCCCACTCTATTGCCGAATTGCCGCTTCCCGGGTGCACGATAACAAATGAGCGACCAAGGTCTAATCCCTCCCGTTGAACAATTTCTTCCATGTCCTTTCGAGCGGAATCGCTCACGATTGGTCGTACAAGGTTGACCTTTGATGTATTGCCGGTTAACATATCCACCATGCGCACATTGTACTCTGCTTCGTGATATTCTGCTTTACTTCGATGATCGTGTATTCGAGCATTGAAAAGAGCGGAATACCACCGGTAAGCCGATCCCACGCGCAGCGGGACGGCCGCACGGAAAGCTTGCCAGGCTTCTGAGGCAACCGGTCGAGGGAAGAATAGCACGTCAAACAAGTGCTCTTGTAACACAAAGCTGAGTGGGGCACCGTCCAGATAGTGAACCGCTGAGAGAAAGGGCAGATCCTGAACTAGATCTTGGCAGTAGCGCCTCGTAATGAGTTCAAGCGAAGCGCTTGGAAACTGTTCGTGCAAAGCCTGCAGCAAAGGCAATGTTAGCACCATGTCACCCAATCGATCCGTACGTAATACGCCTATGCGGTGCGCCGTTAAGAGTTCCTTTAATGCCTGTTCGTTGTGCACGAAATCCCTGTACTGTGATTTGGGACAGGCAAATTAAGCCGGGATCGACTACCGATCTTGCCTGTCCGTCCCTTGTTTGCAACCGTTCGGTTGCTTAAATTGCAACCAAATGGTTGCGCAAAAATCCGGAAACGGCCTGCCCCTTGAGCATTCAGGCATTCCGTGGAAGGAGTGCTAGTACCGAGGACAGGGAACCTCACACGATGTTCACCACAGGAGACGAAAGATGCGAAGAGATATATTTCAGGCCATTGCTGATCCCACACGAAGAGCAGTCATCAGTTTGATCATGGTGCAGAGTATGACTCCAAACGCCATTGCCGCGCAGTTTCAAACGAGTCGGCAGGCTATATCGAAGCACATCAGGGTGTTGAACGAATGTGGACTCCTTACCATGAAGAACGTAGGTCGGGAGCGACAATACCAAATCGATGTGACAAAGCTCAGGGAGGTGGACGAATGGCTCCAACCATTTCGCGCACTGTGGGAACAACGCCATGCAGCGTTGGATCAGGTTTTACTCGCCATGCAAAACGACAATTCGACGGGCACAGTTACAGGCTCTAAGGACTGAGAGGTGGTCTGGAAAACGACGGCATGCAGAGAGACTAGCGACGACGATGTCTCCGAGTTATGGAATCGCGGGCCGAATACACCTCTCGCAGGTCAAGAGCCCGCGCGGAGCGCGGAAGCGATGAAAAAAAATCCTCCTGTATCACATGTGGTCTAGAGCGACGGGAATCCCGTTCTGATGCTATATTGGTGCACGCAATTACCGATAGGGGAACCATGAACGATTATTCGAATAAGCTCGTCACCATCGAGCGCCATATTTCAGAGCAGCAGGGAATGTTTCCGGAAGCAACGGGGGAGTTTAGTCGTCTGCTGCGCGACCTGACCCTTGCCCTCCGCATTATCGCCCGCGACGTGCGACGTGCCGGATTAAATGACATTCTGGGCTACACTCAAACCACCAATGTCCATGGCGAAGAGGTCAAGAAACTCGACGAGTTTGCGAATGACATTATTTTTCGCGCCATGGATCATGGCGGACATTTATGCGTGATGGCCTCGGAGGAGTCGGACGGCATTATTGCTATTCCGAAGGAGTATAAAAAGGGTCGCTATGTTCTCACCTTCGATCCTCTCGACGGTTCATCGAATATTGACGTAAACATTACCATCGGAACGATTTTCTCTGTGTATCGTCGTTTGCATCCCGACGAGATAACCGACGGTACGGCGGAGGATATTTTACAACCCGGATTTAAACAAGTATGCGCGGGCTATGCGCTCTATGGCAGTAGTACGCAACTAGTGTACACCACGGGCAAAGGTGTAGATGTGTTTACATTTGACCCGACTATCGGCGAGTTTTTATTGTCGCACGCGCAGCTTAAAATCCCAAAGCGAGGAAAAATATACAGCATTAATGAAGGTAATTATCACAAGTGGGATACACGCCTTCAACAGTATGTGGATTATGTAAAGACTCCCTCAGATGATAAAAAGCATCCCTACTCACTGCGCTATATCGGGACGGCAATTGCAGATGTGCATCGTACCTTGTTTTACGGCGGCATCTTTATGTATCCCGGTGATTCTTCCTCACCAAATGGCAAACTGCGCTTGATGTATGAGGTAAATCCCTTGGCGGCAATTATCGAAGAGGCCGGAGGCCGCGCCACAAACGGCGTGCAGGAAGTACTGCAGATCACGCCCGAGAGTATTCATCAGCGAATGCCGGTGTTTATGGGAAGTGAGGAGGATGTGCTGGAAGCAGAGCAATTCTTGCGCGGAGAACATCCGAGTCAGCGCTGACGGGATTAATACCTCGTTGAAGGCATAAAAATTATCACGACGATCAACACCGGATATCTATGACAAAAGCAGACAGCGTCGACGAGTACATTGCCTCATACGATAGCGATCAACAAAAAGTGTTGACGCAACTTCGCGCTAGCCTGCGAAAGGCAATTCCGGACGCCGTCGAATTAATGAGTTACGGAATGCCTGCGCTGAAAACTGAACGTGTGTTGTTGTGGTATGCAGCACAAGGGAAGCACTACGGACTTTATCCCAAAGCCGCAACGGTAGCACACTTTGCCGACGAGCTGCGTACCTACGAGTGTTCCAAGGGAACTATTCGTTTCCCTCGCGGCCAAAAGCTACCGGTCGAACTGATTACACGCATTGCCAAGTTCTGCGTTGAAAATGACATGCGCGTATCTATAAAAAAGGCTTCCCTCAAGAAAGCAACTGCCAAGAAAACAACGGTCAAGAAAGCAACTGCCAAGAAAGCTTCCCTCAAGAAATCATCTGTCAAGAAAACATCTATCAAGAAAGCGTCGATCAAGTAATCATTCGTCAAAACGGCATCCGGCACCAAGAAGTACGCGAAGAGAGCATTCGAGACGAACTGCGTCTTGTGATTGAGATCGGGCGCAACACATCGACAAAGAGATGAAGTCGGCACGGGAGGTAGAGTTGCCCTTAACGCTTGGTGTACGATCAAAAAGTCCGCCGGTCGAGAAGTGAACGTGACGTGTCGCGTAGTACGTGCTCTGAAGCATTGATTCGCTGGCGTGGTGTTCGTTCACTCCGTAATTTGTAGTCTGCAATTGCTTCAAGGATGAACATGTGGTATGTGATTCGGATCCTCCTTCTCCTCAGTCTTTTTTCCAACCCGGTGCTGCGGGCGCAAAACTCTCGCGTGCCTCAGGCAGATCCATCCGGCAGCGGAGCAAGTGCGCCACCGACGGCTTCCAGCGATGCTGCGGGTGAGCCTTTACGGGTTGGACCCTACCTTGCGCTACCGTTGAGCATTAACGCGGCGCAGATTCCGGATGGATGGAAGACAGCGTTACGAGTGGAAGCAATGCCTGATATGGGGCTTCATGTCCTCATGCCGGTGATGTCGTCTGCCGGACTCTATGGTGCCATGAATTTGGGATTTCACCGTGCGGATTTTGTCAGCCGACCCTACACCGCCATCAACGACTCCAACACGCGCATGCTCAGCGTGGCTTGTTTTGAGATATCGCCGATGATTGCCTTGCCGTACGCCTACGCGGGACTACGCATAGCATTACCACTGAGTGCCTCGATGCAATCCTATGATGGGGCGGTGAATTCCACCAACTATCGTGACTCGAACGGCGCCTATACCAGCTTGTCGTCTGTCTGTAAGCCAATTCTCGAGCTTCAAGCAGGTGGTCAACTTCCGCTTCTCATCGACGCCCAAGGAACGCTTTACGCTACTGCAACTATCAGCTATCAATTGGGGTCGGCATTTAAGGACGGCTTTGTGTCCAGATCGGTACTCTACGACGGCGCAGCCTTGACAGCGAGTCAGGATCCTCGCTCGCTAAGCCTCAGCATTGGCCTTCTTTATCTCTTTGAACTCTAAGCACCGTCGCCTCGTGCATTCTCTGCCGGCGGTTTGCCGCCGGAGCTTTCGTATTTTTGTCAGGAATACTACGGTTTGGGGATACACGTAGTCCACACACGAATATTCATTACTTGCATGATGCTATGAAACTCATTGGTTTACTCTTTGGGATGGAGCAAAGCTTCCCACCCGCCATTGTGGAACGGATCAACAGCATGATGCTGGATGATGTCCGCGCAGAATTCGTCAAAATCGGCGGTATCCGCATGGATGAGCTGCTGAAGTACGAAGTAATCTTGGATCGTATTTCCCAGGATATACCGTTCTATCGCTCCATGCTCAAGATTGCGCAGTTGGGCGGAACGCGTGTGGTGAACAATCCATTTTGGTGGAGTGCTGACGACAAGTTCTTCAACTACGCGCTCATGAATAAGCTCGGTGTTCCGATTCCGCGTACGGTGCTGCTTCCAACCAAGGAACACCCACCGGAAACCACCACGCAATCCATGCGAAACCTGATGTACCCCTTGAATTGGGACGAGATCTTCGAATACATCGGATTTCCGGCTTTTCTCAAGCCACACGATGGCGGAGGCTGGAAGCATGTGTATAAGGTGGATTCGCGTGAGGAATTCTTTGAAGCCTACGATAAAACGGGCAGCATTTGTATGACTTTGCAAGCGGCAGTAAACTTTGAAGAGTATTATCGCTGCTACTGCATCGGTCGCAAGCACGTGCGCATCATGCCCTACGAACCGCGTAACCCGCATCATCTACGCTATGTTGCTTCGTTTACCCCAAGTGCCGAGCGCTTGGCGGAGCTTGAGAAGCATTGTCTGACCATTTGCAACGCGCTCAATTACGATTTCAATACCATCGAATTTGCCGTTGAAAAGGGAGTTCCTTACGCCATCGATTTCCTGAATCCGGCGCCGGATGCAGAGAAGTCGTCCGTGCAGGAAGACAACTTTGAATGGGTGCTCGACACCACAGCCAAGTACTTGGTGGAACTGGCACGACAAGGACGCTCGGTACCAACGGAATACGCGTGGAGTTCGTTTCTCAATAGTTCGCCGCCTCCCGCGTCAAAAGCAAAGAAGAAGTGACATCGCGTCACCTCGTCAGGAGATTTTTTATTCGTGCGCAGCTTCGCTGCACAGGACTTTGAGTCATGGCCAAACGTACACCATCCACAAAACCGAAACGCGACAAAGATTTTCTGCGCAAGCCGAAGTATGAGGGGGGCTCGCAAGCATTCCGGAAGTTCATCGGCGAAAACGTTCAGTATCCGGCGGAGGCGCTTGAGAAGCGCATTCAGGGAGATGTGCATGTAAAGTTTGATGTGGACGAAGACGGTCGTGTCCTCAACCCCAAAATCATGCGCGCCATCGGAGGTGGATGCGATGAGGAAGCCTTGCGAGTGGTGAAGTTGCTCAAGTATATACCGGCTCGTAACAGGGGAACGCATGTGACCACCCATCATGATGTGGTGATTCATTTCCGACTGCCGATGGAAAGTGTGCAACCACATCAGCAAACCGTGGTAAGTATGCAGCCACAAGCCATGATGATGAATTACGTGTTCGTGCCACAGAGTCCGGAACCACAGGTTACTCACACCGCCCAAGAGCAAACGAATGCGTCGTCGAATGTTGTGTTTCAATGGACCATCGAACGACCCTAAGCTATCATCTACCCACGGCAGGCCAAGCCTCATTTGGTTCGCGCACTACCACCCAACCCCCACTCCCATGAAATTCCGTTTTTCTCTCCCGCTTCTCGTGAATCGATTCGCATGGACGCGACCGGTTGTTATCGTCTGCCTGGGATGTGCACTCCTTCTTAACGCATGTTCGACAACTGCATTGAGACCAAACTTGCCTGCGCTTGACAAGGACGAGGCTGTTTCCACACTTCATGTAGAATATCCCATCCTCTTGTTACATGGATTGGGTCAGAAATCGCACGCCTGGGAAGGCAAAGCCGTTGGTTTTTACGAGCAGGACATGGGTATGAACTTTGGTGGTGTGCTTAGTATGAATAATGGCAGGGTTCAGTGTGTGGGAGGACGCGGAAAGCAGAAGGACTTTTACACCGTGTCGTTTACCAATCCCACGGATTCTGTTGCCGCTTGGGGACGTGAACTTGATGCCTACATTCAAACCGTACTGCAGCAAACAAAGGCATCGAAGGTATTGCTTATCGGCTACAGCATGGGCGGGCTGGCAGCACGCTATTACCTCACGCATCACCTGAGTAACCATCATGTTCGGAGGCTGATCACCATTGGGACACCGCATTTGGGCTCACCCTTTGCGCGAGTGTACAGCTTGAAACATGGAATAACGGAGAGTCTTTCGAAGAACCCCAACATCGTCAGCACCACTGCCCTCAAAGCGGCGCTGGCAACACTGAGTTCGTGCGAGAGTGATGTTGCCTTCGATGCACCGGCAGTTCACGATTTAATGAGACCCGAAGACGGCGGAGTGTTTCTCGACGCTCTGGGGAAGGCCGAACATCCGATGGATGTGGACTATGTGTCGGTTGTTGGCGAGGTGGACGTGGCAAAAGAAGTGGGCAATCTCAGCTCGGCAGCTGTCCAGGAAATATTGCGACGAGCATTAGAATTCTTCGACAGTGGCATGAGCGCATGGTTTTCGTCGGGTGACGGCGTGGTGAATATGCAAAGTCAGAATATCACCAACATACCTTTTTTCAAGAATAACCCTCAGCATCAGCGCCTGGCCAGAACCGTCAGTTTGAGCTCGGTCCATACGGAACATCTGCAAAACTCCAATGAAATTCAGCGAGTAACGCTCGAGGACAAGCCGGAATTTAAATCCGCAGAATTCAGAATGGTTGATGGTAACCCATGTTTGGTTATTGAGTATAGCGATTTATTAACGTGCGACAAATCGACGGCAAGCGTCGTTTTTCAGGGCCTGGCCGGCGAGCAGAGGCGCAGCGCACCAAATCACTTGGTTAGATTGGAGGACGGTAGTCTGGTTCACCGCGCAGTTATACGCATGGATGACGCAGATTTTGCAAAGAATTTCAGTGTTAGCGTCGAAATCGCCAACTATTTCCAGGATAAATGCTCGACAACGAAGCAGTGGATTGCACCCTAAGTGCTATTGGCAGTGTATGCATTCGGTCCTGACGTGAAAGCGGCGCAGCCGCGCTCGAATAGAACGTCATTTAAGAGAGTCCAAGATCTCCGGTACAATCGCAAGCATGGACTGAAACCACAAGAGCATTGCAAAGGTTATTCTTGTCACAACGAACCACTTTCGGCATCCACGTCTCCTAACACAGATTAACACTCCGTTCATCGTGTAGGCAGTACTTTTGTGGCTTGCTTCTTTTCACGTCACCATGTGCATGACCATCTCCATTAGACGGCATATTGTTCTTCTTTGCCTAGTCCTTCTTGGGTCGATGGTTTCTCTGCAGGCGCAATTGGTGATTTCGCTTGTGGACGATCAATCGTTCGACGGTTCGAAATATCCCTTGTATGCCGCAACGGTGAAGGCGACGTTGAATGGTCAGCCTTTTGTTCTTAGTCCTGACAATGTGCTGATTAGGGAAGACATTTACATCTCGCATCCTTTGGATGTAAGTACGCCAACCGGCGGGCAGCAAACAATTCGTTGGTACAGTCGCAACCGGGACGATCAGGGTGGCAAGGCCACTCTTGTTGTGTTTAGCTCAACGCAGGCCACATCCATCGATATTGACAGTGCCGTTGGGATGCACTTTCAGCGTCAGGTATCGCAGGTTCGACTTCTCAACAGCAAATACAAGCCACTGCGAGAAATCGCGTTCGGCACGGTGACACCGGGAGATTCGGTCGTAGGACGCTATGACTGTGTGGCGGTGAATTCTCCGATTGATGATCAGCTTATTCCGTACAAAGTCCGCATTGATTCGATAAAAACTGAGACGCCTGCTTTTCATGTGCATTGGACCGGCGGACCGGGTTGTGCCACTCTACCCGGCAATATCGTGTTGCAGCTGGACTATTTGATGGAGGTCACGTTTGTACCGACGTCGACGCAATACTATCACGACGTCCTGACTATTTACTATTCGGGCGGTGCGGTGGAGCATGTGGCGCTGAGCGGTAATACCTTTGCGCTTCCCACGCGAACGGTGTTGAATCTCCTTTCGCCCAATGGCGGAGAAATCCTTGCACCATGTCAGCGGGTGCCAGTGAGATGGACAGGTGCGACAAAAGGTTCGACAACTGTGGCAGAGTTCTCGACAGACGGGGGAACAACGTGGGACGAGATCGGCAGAACCACAGATACATCGCTGGTATGGACGGTGCCGGACAGTCCGACAAACAGCTTGCGACTCCGTGTTAGCTCGTTGTCGCAGGACTTGACGGAGACCAGTCTTGCCTTTGCGTCGCAAGCGGTGTGCGACTACGTTGCATTTAGTCCCGATTCAAAAACCTTACTAGGCCTCTACCGCAACAGTACTGCGATAAGCTTCGACGTGCAAACGGCACAAGTGAAGAGTCGGTGGAACTATAGGGCCGACGGACAAACCAACGTTCAAACGCAACCTTTCGGTGGTGCCTTTAGTTCAGCAACACAGTTCTTTGTTGCGTATCGTAGTACCTCGCGTCAGGCAAAGAGCGACACGCTGTGTTTCTTCGACACGACGACGCCCACGGCATTGAGTTCCGTTGCGCTCGACAGCAATCAACGCTTTAAAGCAGCATTGATCGACTCCTCGCGGACGAGTATCGTCTTGGTTTCGCAATTGAGTCCATCCCTCACATTACTCAATGCTACAGACGGATCGTTTCAACGATCGGTTCCGTTTAGTGCGCCGGTGAGTGCTGTGTCGCTCGGTAAAACGCAAGCAGTAGTAGCGCTTATGGACGGCACTATTAACGTGATGGACATACCGGCGTGGACCGTGAGCAAGAGCTATCAATTCACCGGTATGCCACTCATGGATCAGATCCTCCTCACGCCAGATAACGAACGGATCGTGGTGGGATGTCATGCTAGTGGATTTAGCGTTAATGAAGTACCGTTGTCTGATGGTTATGTTATCGACATCGCCTCATCGCTCATCGTCAGAACAGAGCGCAAGAGCAGTACCTCGCCCTTGTGTGTGAGTGCAAATCCAACGTCGCGTTATGTGTTGTTTGGCTATATCGCCACGCCGCAAGCCCCGATCTGGGACTTACCTCCGAACCAAGTGTACTCCAGCATTATCACGCACAGTGGATCACTCACCGATCTGGCTTTTAGTCCTTCAGGCTTGATGATTGCATCATCTGCTAATGCGAGCGACAACTTGAAACTGAAGCAGTTTGTGTATCCGGAAATTGACTACAGCGATTCCACCTGTCGTATTGTCCGCCAATCCTTAACATCACTGAGTGCACAGATAGAACCCACCTATGCGTTTTCCTCGCGCGACACCGTGCTGACGCTCAACCTGTGCAACACGGGCATCGTACCGGTTGTGATTGATAACGCGTGGCTGGAACGATCGTCGCATTTTCAGTTGCAAGGCGGCTTTGTGGGAGATACCATCGCAGTCAATTCCTGCGCTCACGTGCCCATTCGTTTCAACCCGTCGGACACCGGCACCTTGAGCGATATCCTTCACGTGACAAGTTGTGCGGCTTCTTTTCAACTCACAGTTTCCGGATATGGTATTCCTCGTTCACTTGGGCTGCCGGATACGATCGACGTCGGTGATGTGTGTCCCGGTGTCGTGGTTGACACAAATCTGACAATTGTTTCAAACGCCGATCCGGTGCCGATAGTTATTAATCAAGCCTATCTATCGGACGATGCCAACAGTTGGTTTTCGATTATAACGCGAGTGGACGACGACACGGTTGCAGCAAAGCAATCATTGTCGCTTCATGTGCAGTTCAAGGCGAAGTCGGTTGGGACTCAGACCAAGGTGTTGCTTGTGTACTACGGCGGACAGCAGCGCTTGTACGGTCGTATAGTTTTACGCGGTCGAGGTGCAGGATCCGAAATCGTGGTTTCACCACCAACTGTTGCATTTATTCCCGACCAGCTACAACGTCGGGTGGTGCTACACAATACGAACGACAATCCGGTACTTCTCAACGCCCTTGGCATTGTACCGTCCGGTGCTTTTAGCAACGATCCGATCACCCTTCCTACCACCATTGCACCGCATGACTCACTGGTCGTGACGCTACACTGGAACGACACAACAGTGAACTCTGCAACGCTGAATGCACTCATCGCACCGTGCAGCGTACCGATGGGCATTACGTTGACGCGGTACACGGGCTCTGCGTTGTTGTCATTGAGTACGGTGAAAGCCGACCCGACGGGCAATGCCACGATTCCGGTGCGCCTTCATATTAGTGAGAACGTGAGTTACGCCGCACCGCGGAGTTTGGAAGCTGAGTTCACGATGAATCCACGACTGTTTTTACCGCAAAGTGTTCGATCGGATCTAGGTACAGCAACGCTCACGCGGAACGACATTGTTAATGACCAGCGAATCATAGGATTTCGTGTTGTTGCTGATTTCCCGTTGAAGGATACAACGGTGGCGTACATTGACGGAGTTGCGGGTCTTGCGGAGACCGATCATTGCCCCATGAGCTTTAGTGCTGCCAGTTCGTACTTTGGATCGACAGTCAGCACGCAAACGATAGACGGAGTTTTTCAGCTCATCAATCTCTGTGGCGATCGGCGAATCGTTCAAAGCGGGACACTGAGCATCATCTCATTGAGTCCGCAACCGGCAGGCGATCTGGCACATCTCAATGTGGTAGCCGGCTCGGATCAGGCGGCCACCATAGAGTTGTACAATACGACGGGGGAGAGAATTCTTCAGCAGAATGTGCAGTTGCAGAGCGGTGGACAGGATCTGCCCTTCGACACATCAACACTCAATAATGGCAGTTACACCATTGTTCTGCGTAGTGCAAGCGGTGTTAGTACAGCGGTGCTGATCGTATCGCGCTAAGAGAGTCTTACAAGCAATGGTGAACATGACGAACAGACAACCACAGTGGTATCGTAGGTCCAACGCTCTGCAGAGGACTTTTCTTCAGAGCTTGCTTGTGCTCTGCACAAGCTACGCTGTTTACGCGCAGGGAACCGACTCAGCGGCTGCTCCCGATTCTGTGAGACCCAAAGTCTGCTTCACACTAAACGCCAGTCCGCAACTCAATCTCTACTCCGCAGCATTTGATGCCCTTCCGGGAGTTCCAAACTGTTGCACAGAATTCACGAATACAGCCGGTATCGGATTTTCTCTCGCCGCCGGAATTGAAAGCGTTCGGGATCAACATTTGTTTGGCAGGACGATGCGATACGGTTTAGCGCTCCGCTATTCGCAGTTGGGTGCAAACTTCGTTGAAGAGAACGTGGATGCTAATGTGATTGTTGGCAACACGGCAGTGAAGGGAATATCGGAGCATCGCATTAACGTATCGTTATCGGGTCTGCTTGCCGAGCCGTATATCGCGTGGACCTTCTTTCATCCCTCGCTTCAATTGTTAACCGGAATACAGGCAGGCACCTATCTGGGAGCATCGTTTGCACAAAAGGAGACCTTGCTCAGTCCAGGGTCAGCGGTTTTTGAAACCGGCACGACGGTTCGCAACGAGCAATCAGGTTCGCTACCGAACAAACAGTCGATGTATCTCGGTGCCACGATCGGGCTTCGGTACTTGGTGTCAGTGCGTGACAACCTGGAGTTTCTCCCGGAGCTCAGTTTCCACTATGGCTTAACGCCGGTGATTTCAAATCTGGATTGGAAGATAAGTGCGCTGCAGGCGGGTCTGACCGTGCGCTATACCATCGTGCCACGGAAGGAAGTTCCGCCACCGCCACCGGTTCTTCCACCGCGCAAGCCTATGGTAGGTCCCAAGCCTCCTATTGTTCAGATCAAGCGCGAGGTGCATTTACAGTGGCAGGTGAGTTATGCCAATCAGGCAGTGAAGCAAGACGGAGTGTATGAACTCAACCAACCGGCACGAGTAATTGCGCAGCGAGACATGCCGGTGGACAAAGTGTTCTTTGCCAAGAATGAAACGGAGAGTTTGAACAACGATCAGGATTTGCTGCTTGCTATCGCGGAGATGGCAAAAGCGGACAGCACTCTTGTGATAAACATGCTCAGCACGGCGTCGGCAGATGAAGAAGAGTTGACGGCGCAGGCTCGCGCAGCGGTCTATCAACACCGTTTGCAAGCTTTAGGCATTGCTGCATCGAGAGTAGAGAGTCGTACGCAACATTCACCAAAACAAAAATACCCGGAGCTTGATGAGGAGCAGCGGACGTTGCAGTTTCGTGTCATGAAGCGTGCTGAGGCACAGAGTATTGTCCGTCAGCGCCGAGACACAGTAGTCATCGACGATCCCAATCCTCCTCGCATTGTAATTCGATCGCGCGTAACGTCGGACATAAAGACCTACTCACCGATGTTAACGACCGCCATCAACGGAGAAGAAATTCAAAGCGTTTTGGACAGCGTGAAAACTCTCGGCTTCGATCCTCTCAGCCTTCGTTCCGGTCAGGCGCAGCACGTAGCATTAAGAGCCCGCGTTATGGATGAAGACGGTAACAAGGACACCGTGCCCGAGTTGCGATTCACTGTGCAACCACATCTACAGGTTGATAGCTTGGTGGAGAATGTGGTGAGCGACAGCTCAGCGCGCTTCATTGAGTTTGTGCTTGGCTATTGCGACTTTGATAAGGTTCCGTTGTACACGATCGACGAAGCGGTTCTTCCACGCATTCGAGCATATGCCGAACAAGGTAGAGCTATCGAAGTGGTGGCCATGACGGATAACCTTGGCTCCGAAGCCCACAACGAGCAACTTGCCAACGCCAGAGCCCGCGAAGCGGTTCGGCTCTTGAACCTACCGAAAGGCGCAAGCGTCCACACTCGCTTAGTCCCCGGTGGCTTATACGGAAATGACTCGGCCAAAGGTCGTACTCAGAATAGGGGAGTTGTAGTCCGAATTTCCCTTCATTCTTGACAAATTCCCTCTTCGTTGGCCATTTGGCACAAAATTCGGTTTGCAGAAATGCGTCGAAGGCTTAAATTTGCGTCCCCTTCGGCCAAGCCGAAGCACAACATTCCGACTTAGCTCAGCTGGTTAGAGCATCTGACTGTTAATCAGAGGGTCCACAGTTCAAGTCTGTGAGTCGGAGCACAAAAAAGCTCAGATATGAGCAAAATGCAGGCCTCGTAAGTCTATGATTTACGGGGCCTTGTTGTTTTTGGACTCTTCGAAATGTCACATTTTTGTGAAGGGTGTATTTGGGCTTATCTGGGTGTGTTTGGGGCTATAAAGGGCTATCTTTAACAAAAGAATTAGTGCAATTTCAGTGCAATTTTTGGGAGCCAAAATCAAGGCTTTTGAGCAAATCGACACGTTTTCTAAATGTGGAGAAAGACTCTTCAATACTACTTCCGTACAGTTTCCGTACAATCAGCAAAAACTTGAGAGTCTGATCCTGGAACACATCGTGGTTGTCTCTTGGCGACTGTAATTCAACTGAAGGTCAGCTTCGTATTCTACCAGATGTAACGTTCACCTTACTTGTCGGTACGTTTGTGGTAGCGGCAGCTTGGTTTCGACTATGCAACAAGGTTGCAGGAGGTTTACAATAGTAAGTTGGTGCTTCATGATGTGTATGTATGTCAGATACACTGTCGCAGACCGAGAAAAGACTTCGAAGGCGAGTATCCAGCACTTTTGCACAACTTGAGTTCATGCCCATGGACCCTTGTCGGAAATCTGGTAGGTAACTTTGCCACATGCTAGTCAGCTGTTTAATATTGTTTTCTCAACAGATGGCCAGGGAGTGAACGTCATACGAGGCTTAGACATATGGATGTGCATAGCAACCACATACGATCAAAAAACATGAGGGCTATCAAGAGTTCAGGCACCAAGCTGGAGAACTTGTTGGCGAAAGAGTTGTGGTTGAGAGGAGTGCGATACAGAAGAAATGACACGGGAGTCTATGGAAAGCCGGACTTTACATTACGGGGACTTAAAATTGCAATCTTTGTGGACGGCGAGTTTTTTCACGGGTTCAATTGGACTATTGAGAAATACAGAATTGGCACCAGGAGGGACTTTTGGTGGCCCAAGATTGAGGCGAACATGTTACGTGACGCTGCTGTTAATGCAGAACTCGAAGCGCGAGGGTGGATAACTTTGCGTTACTGGGCACGGACGCTCAGAGAAAATTTACGATCTTGTGTTGATGAAATTGAGGAAACAATCGCGCAACGTCGCAACGAAATTAAAGTACCGAAAAGTACGAGAGGCTCTGCAGGTCAGTCCCAGAGACAAGGATGACAGAAGCGCTTACATCACACACTTTTTGCAAAATGCAGAGAGCAGTGGCAACCCTCGGCTTAAAGAAAAGGCCGTATCCTATTTGCGAGATGCTCCAGACCTGATACTGTCGGTTGCCGAACGCGGTCATCAGTACGTGGTACCTATTACGTGGGATGTACCATTTCCACCTGTGCCGAAGTCGAAATTCACTTTCATAGACTTGTTCGCTGGAATCGGTGGTTTTAGGCTCGCGTTTCAGAAACTTGGAGGCCGCTGCGTGTTCAGCTCTGAATGGGACACGTTTGCCAAAATCACTTACGAGATGAACTTTGGCGAAGTACCATTCGGAGACATCCGACTGATCGACGAGCAGGAGATACCGGATCACGAAATACTATTGGCCGGTTTTCCGTGTCAGCCGTTCTCTATTGCTGGTGTATCTAAAAAGAACTCGTTAGGGCGTTCTCATGGATTTCTCGACATGACGCAAGGAACTTTGTTCTTTGACATCGCCAGAATTCTGCGCGCCAGAAAGCCAGCGGCTTTTGTTTTGGAGAACGTCAAGAATCTCAAATCTCACGATAAGGGCAAAACCTTTGAGATCATCCTGAAGACACTTGAAGAGTTGGGATACAAAGTATTCAACAAGATTCTGGATAGTCAGTATTATGTCCCGCAGCACAGAGAGCGCATTTTCCTGGTCGGATTCCTTGATCATACGGTAGAGTTCGAGTTCCCGGAGCCAAGTCGGACTCCACAGCATTTTTCGTCCATCATGGAAGCGAATGTTGATAGCAAATACACTTTGACTGATCATCTCTGGCTGTATCTGCAACGATATGCAGAAAAACACAAGGCGAAGGGGAACGGCTTTGGTTATGGTCTTGTTGACACTGATGGCATTTCCCGGACTTTGAGTGCCAGGTATCACAAGGATGGCTCCGAGATTCTCATTCCGCAAAAGAGCTGCAACCCCCGTAGATTGACTCCGCGAGAATGTGCGCGACTACAGGGCTATCCCGAGACGTTTAAAATTCCTGTGTCAGATACACAGGCGTACAGACAATTTGGAAATTCCGTCACTACAACTCTGATTGAAGAATTGGGACGATGTGTCATTAGATCGTTGAGGCAGTAAATGAACGAGATGCGAATTGTTGAAAAAGCGATTGAAGCCGTAAGATCGAGCCAGGCGGCCATGTGCCGGTTCATTACTCCTAACGATGTTGGAAAAACGGGATCACATCAGTCTGGCTACCTCATTCCAAAAAGTTGTTGGAGTTTGTTCTTCGACCAGGCAGGTGTCAAAGGTGCGAATACCGATGTAACGATCGAAGTTTGCTGGCAAGACTCGTTTACATTGACAAATAGGGTTGTCTATTACGGGCAGGGAACCAGAAACGAATATCGTATGACTCGCTTTGGCAGAGGGTTCGAGTTCTTGTCACCAGATAATGTAGGCAACCTGCTGATCATTTGCCGAAGTCCCGACAGAGAGTTTTTAGCTTTTGTACTGGAGTCGGATGACGACATCGAAAGTTTTCTTGTCAGTCTGGGACTTGATGTGTCACAGGTAGGTGGTTTGATTGAGAGTGTGCCTGAGAAGACTATTGAACAAAAGTTACAGCTTTGCTTAGAACGTTACGTTCAGAGTGTAAGTACCTTTCCGCTGTCAACTGATGTTTCCAAGGCAGCCCGTGACTGCGTGGAAGGTCAAAAGTTGATTCGTCTGAATGAGATTCCGCAAAAGCCCGATGAGACTCTCTTACTGTGGTTACGTTGGGAGTTCGAATTGTTCAAGAATATAGAATTAAAGCTCTACAAGCCGATGTTGGAGGAAGGATTCAGATCGTTGGACCAGTTAATAAAGTCCTCGAATACGATCCTAAACCGCAGAAAGTCCAGAGCTGGTAAGTCGTTAGAAAATCAACTGGCCAGTATTTTTGATGCCTGTGCAATTTCTTATACTGCACAATGTCAAACAGAAAATCACCATCGTCCGGATTTTATATTTCCAGGCGACAAACAGTATCACACAAAAAGTTTTAGCGACAGCGCCTTGGTAATGTTAGCTGCCAAAACTACGTGCAAAGACCGGTGGCGGCAAATTCTCAACGAAGCTGCCCGAGTCAGAACAAAACATCTGTTTACTCTGCAACCCGCTATCTCAGATCGACAAGTTTCAGAGATGAACCGAGAGGGTGTTGTCCTTGTCATACCAAAGCAAAATCTCAAAGGATTTGCAGTTAGCTCTCATACCAACGTTATAACACTTGAGACATTTGTAAAAAAGTTGCGCCAGGGACATTAGGGGAAATCCGCACATAGAGATGCGTTTGATTCTGAGTCAGCAGTATAGCGACAAGAGCGGTTGGCTCCGCATATTATATCATCTAAAGTCCGTCGACAATCGCCGCCAATGCAGACAACTTATGCTCATGGTAGTGTGCCAGCGTAGTATTGATATTCCGATGCCGCATCAAATCCTTAACATGCGCCAGATCCACCCCCTTTGATATAAGATTCGTCGCAAAGGTCTTTCGAATCGAGTGAATGCCGTGGTGCTCAATTCCCAATCGTTCACACACGCGCCTGAACGAGCGACGGATAATGCGACCGTGATCGCGATCCCAGAAGAACAGCAAGGGTGAATCTGGATTCAGTTCATTGATTAGCGCCAAGAGTTTCGAAAGTGCATTAGACATTGGTATGCTGTCGAACTCACTCTTGTTGATCTTATTGCTCATTTCTATGCGGTCAATGTAGATATGTTCCTTGCGGATCTCAAGCGTTTCGGTGAGTCTGGCTCCAGTGAGAGCCAGAAACTGGAAGAGCAAGTAGTACTTCTCACTTTTTTGCCGGTACTCTTCAAGGATAGCTTCGATCTCAGTCGCAGTGTAGGTGCGAATTGGCTTGTGCGTTTTGACAATGAGACGCTTGAAGGATATGCGATCACAGTACTTTCGCTCGGTGCACCACGCGCAGAAGACTCGAAAGCTTCGCAGAATGACATTGCGTCCGGCTGGGGATTGCGTGGATGTGTTGAAGTAGTACTGTGCTCGTTCCTCCAGCGCTTCGGTGCTTACAACAAAGTTCGCCTCGCCACATATCTTCTTGAATGCATATCTGTATGAGTGCTGCGTGGTAGGATGCTTGTGAACAAGATGATCCCGTTCAAAGAGCTCCCATGCCTCTTTCAGCTTTGGTACTACTTTCTTTGGCTTGAAGTCTCGGTTGAGATACTGCTCGTGTAGGTTCTCCAGGTACTCCTGTGCAATCAGCCTACCTTGCGGAGTGTCGTCAACACCTGTCGGGTATTGTGCGCCATTGTAGGTGATATAGAGCTTCTTCGTTCCCTTTCGAACAAAGATTGAGCCTGGAGTGATTTTCTTTCTGCGTGCCATGGTGGTGCAAGCAAAGTGTTGGTGAATCGATTGCTGCGCTATTGCGCGTTGTATTAGTGTGGTGTACAGATCGGTGTGCTGCGCTTTCTCTTAGACATAGCTCCGCCACGGGTCGTAAAGACCTCTTTTTTGAAACAGACCGACGGAAAAGTGATTATCTGATGTTTAGCTGCCGTCCGGGCAAAGCTCCGCCACTGGCCTCATGTGCCTCATTTTTTTGAATGCTAGTTTGAGATCTGCTTCGTTCTAAATCTTCGAGTCGCCTCGTTCTTGCCTTCGGCTCAGATCATTCAGTTGTTGCTTAAGGTCATCGATCTGTCGCAAAGCACGCGAGAGCTCCAGACTGATGCGTTGAAAGTCCTCAGCCGTGGGACCGTTGTTTACTATCCGTTCTTCAATCTCCGCTGGCAGAATCGGTGATATTGGCGCGTGTTTGCCTGTGATAAGCCATTCAATGTCGCAACCCACATCTCTGAGCAAAGCTTGCATTCGTCCGCCCGGCATGTACTCACCAGCCAGTACTCGAATGAAGTACGTTTCCTGCCTACCAATGGCTCTACACAAGCCTGACACACTACCAAAAGTTTCTCTTGCAAACTGCCGCAACCGCTGCCCGATCTCTATGTAGGGTTTGTCGCCCTCATGTAAAGAAGTAGAATCTGACATGCGCGAAACCTAAAGAAAAATGATAAAAAACATTGATAGCATGAAAAAGCAATACAAAAAATCATAGTGTATCTTGACAAGCTACCTACGCTGGAGTTATATTCGCATCCAGAATTATGTAAATATACATGATGATAGTGGAATATTTCAAACTTTTTTCATGTTATGAAAAAAAACACAAGTAAAGTGACCGAGTTCAATCGAAGCGTGCTTCGCAAGCTACCGTATCGTGGCATTCTCAAGCAAGTGTCGCGAGAGCTAGGGGTTACAAGCGTAGCAATAACGCGCAAAATTGACGCAAATGACACAAAAGTGATGGAAATCGTGATTCAAAAAATGATCGAGGTGAATCACCGAGAGCTGGAGAAGAAGCGACACATGAGCATGCTTCGTGGCCAAGCTGTGGAGGTAGTTAATGGTTCGCTTGATGTCACCGGACCAGAGAAATTAGCAGCAGAGGTTAGAAATGAAGGCTCGAATGACCAGAGACTTTGACTCTGACGAGTTGTATGGGTTCTCATGTGATAATGTATAAAAGCATGTACGTGCAGTGGTGTTGTCTGAACGATAGGAGCATGTATAGATGATAAAGCTATCTAACTGTAACGTGGAGATCGGATTCTCCGCAGACGGTAAAACCGCGTGGGCTGCGCGCATCGTTGGTGCGAAGCGCCTCTTTGTTCGCAGGAAACGCCGCTCAGAGAGCCTATCGGCATTCGTTGCGGACTGCGCTGCTAGCTCGCGCTCAAAGTGCCGGACAGTTGAATCTGAGGAGGCTTTGTGAACGGAGCTATTGAAAGCACAACAAGTCCGACGAACGAAAACGATGACCTCGTACAGGCGATCGGTGCACTCCAGGAAGGCGGTTGTGGTAAACGCAAACCAAAAAGGCAACGCAATCCTGATGCGTTTTTCCTTTCGGCTGAAGATGTTGGCTATATGATAGGTATGCAAGAAGTGGACGTACGCGAGCTCATGAAGTCAGGACTCATTCGTGCGTACCGTGTCAAGAGCAGGCTCAAGACTACCCGCCAGGATGTGTATGATTTCTTAGAGAGACTGCGCCAGGAAGGTGTAGGGCTAGCAAATGTTGTTGTTGTCCATGTTCCAAAGAAAGCACTCCCTGCAGCCACAGCGCGGCAAGAACGATCATCGCAGAATGCCAAGCAAGGGGCAGAGTCGACAAATCGTAGCCCGGCGGCGGCTGAGGAACCGTTTGTTAGAAGGTACCTCGTACTGAAAACACCTAACAAACCAAAGAGGTCACGGGGCGCACCACTGTCAATTCGCAGCAGTGACAAGCAGAACCCCGATGAACAATCACCAACAACGACATGACAGACCCAATGGAGAATATCATACTGCCAACAGATCTCTTTGCTAAGCTACAGGACTTGGATCTGGACGCCAACCAGCAACTTGTCTATTTGGCTTTGATCTTGAACAGGCCAGTCAACATGACGGGCGTGTATGTCTTGCGGCGCAGAGAGCTACTAGCGCATTTGTTACCAAGCATTGAATCTCAAACCACAATCCTTACCTCAATCGAAGTGCTAAAGTCCAAAGGGTTGATCTATTACCACAACGATGTTCTGTTCGTACCGCTTATCCCGGAGACAAGTAAACTTGGTAAGCACAATTATCGCGCTAGGATGAACGCGTATGTCGAAAAACTCAGGCACACTCGCGGAGCTAATGACGCACTGACTGCCTATCACAAATGGTATTCTGAGAATACCTTTTCAGTTAGCCAAAATGACGAGCAAACTGACATTCCTGAAAATAAAAAATCACCAGAAATGACGCAAAAACCTGAAAGAACAATGAAAAGTTCGAATAAAGCCTCTACCAATCAAGAAAATATGTCAAAAATTGAAATGAATCAGATAGCAAAAACACAGACAGGGGTACCCCGAAAAAGGCATAGGCCCTCCCCCCAAAATGGGATACCCCTATCTATATCTATATCTTCATCTATATCTTCATCTTCTTCTTCAGGTAAAGAACGTCAAGGGGGTGCGGGGGAATTTTCAGGTTTGGGCGATTACCAAATTTTCGAAGAGCAGTCGGTTGATACCTCAAATCGAAGTGGTCTGCAAGCTGCGCAGGAAGGAGATGACGAGGATGGCTAACCGACCCTCATACACCTGGCTGATTGAGCATCTGGCTACGTTCAAGCCAGAGCAGCTGCAAGACTGGATTGCGTCGATTAGTTACGTGCCCAAAAGCCACGTGCCACTTGAAATTTGCGATGCGGACTTTGCGTATCACTGGTACCGGTATGTGGCGCGGCTAGCTGACCAATGGCGGAAACGACTCGACGACGAAACGGCGCGCTTGGTTTTCGAAATGTTAGCCGAGGAACCAGATACACAGGCTCGCATCGAGATTCTTCGCCAGGCACACCGCAATGAGCACATGAAGCTTTTACCGGGTTGTGAAAAAGTCGAAAGAGAATTTGCTCAACGTACAACTCGCGCAAAGCGCGCAGGAGTACCCGGAGCAGACGGAATACACTCGGTTGCCATCACGGTGTATCGTCGCCGCAGAGCGACGAAAGAATCGCAAGGCGAATCAGTGCCCGCAAGAAAGGATTACGGCGATGCCTGAGCGTTACATGGCGGAAAAGAACACAACCAAATTAGTTGAAGGCCGCATGGAGCTACGTGAGCTCGCAAACTGGTATGACAAGCTCATGCCGAAACTGCGCATAGTTCGTGGAGTCCGCAATGCAACAGATGAGTTTCGATCAGCGGTGCTTGAGTCGCTATTCGAGTATGGTTACACGAAGTCCCACGCCGTTTTAGCCGAGCACTGGCTTGCACGTGGCAGGTGGAACGAGTATCGAGCAACCGGAGTTGTTTTGCTGGTTGATTTCTTCCCCACGCGTGAGCAGCTACAAACCCTTGGCGATGTTGAGCCCTTGATTGCATCTGCTGCGCGAAAAATTGTAGCGGAGCTAGCCAGACGTGAATACATCCATCGTGCACGCGTTGAAGCAATGCTAGATGAGGTGCGAATAGCAGCTGCAACAGAAGCACGATGCGAGTATGAGCGACACAACGAGCTAAAGTGGCAGATGTTGCTTGACTGTCAAACGAATCGAATGCCTTCAATGCACTCAAAAAAGAGAGCTTTTACTTGGCAATATCACCCGAGGTTTAAAAATAAGTTTGTGTTACATTCGACAAAAAGAGATGTTTAATTATAAACAACAGAGGAGAATTTGGTATGGATCGTTGTTAGAAGCGCAAGTGCCTGCTTGTGGAGTACAATTTGAGCACGATTTACGAGAGGAGAATACCCAATGACCGGAAATGAACTCGTAAAAATGATGAAGCGAGCAGGAATTTCATCACCGGAACTGGCTAAACACATCGGATGGAATAGTCCATGGCGTGTTTACGCAGCCAGACGCGCAGGAAGCGATAGCATCGCTGTGACAATTGACAGAGCCCTGGAAAGGCTCATGACGAAACGCCATTTCGAACGCGCTTTGGAGGACATCCGCAGCGTACGTCACGCACAGAACGCAGCTTTAGTCGAGATCGAGGCGGGGATTACGGTATCGCAACAAGCAAGGAGAGATCTTGTGGCAATTGCTGGCCAGATTAGAGCGCGGATTCATGTGTATCGAGATGCCAGAGGAACAAAGGGAGCTCTTGCGACGAACAATAGCGAGCCCAAAAGCGATGCAATGCCAAATTCAAGTCTTCATGGAGAAGACAATTCGTAACAGCAATCGAGGAAAGGAAAACTATGAGTTCCAGTGAGTTTAAAGAAGCGATACAATCCCTGTCTCTGGATGAGCTATACGAGCTTGCCTACCACTTCTGTCGGCAAATTCAAGTTGAGCTAAGCGCAGAGCTTGAGGAACTAGCTAAACATGGCATATCGGTCGCTAGATTTTGCTATCTACTTAGCGAACAGCCAGAATTGAAAGGCGATGTCAGTATGCAAGAACTAGTGTTGATAATCAAAGCGTGCGACGATGTACTTGACGGGCAGCTTGGAATGCTCATACGCACCACACCAGAGTCAGTTGTAATGTCGAAAATGACAATCACTAACCAAAATCAACAACAATCAAAGGAAGGATGCAACAATGGCAATGAGTGATGATGAGAAAGTGGAGATCATAAACGAAATCCTGCCTGAGATTGAGAGATTTAAGTCAAAAGCCACTGGTTTTAAGTCGGTACTAAACAATCCAGATGCAGCTGACTTCGTAAAACTGCGCGCCTGGAAGGCAGTACAGCGGGCTGGTCAAGACTTAAAGGAGTCTCTCTCGCACGCAACACGAATCGAGCGCAAAGTAGCGCAATAGCGACTTGGACTTCAATTGCCAAAGAGACACAATTCGCAGTGGTGCCAATTGGTGACGCACCCGAATGTGCGCCACCATTTGGTATCGTGAAAAAATAAATTTGCTTCGTTGAAATATTGCTTTGTAAGTTGATACGGGTTCCACGGTGACATCGTTGTGGTTGCCGAACGATGATGCTCACTTCCAAGCTGCAATTCACGTGCAGTGTTGGTCGGCAATGAAACAGTGCATTTATGCACCGAATAAGCTATTGTATGCTCTTTACTTCCAACGTAAAGCTATGTGGAACCAAAACAGCCATTACAGCCATAGGCAACCGCCACTAACTGCGCAACTCCTGGCGCAACTTCTCCTGAACGGTAGACCCCCAGACGCCATCCAAATTCTTACCGGATGATATAAAAAGGGCATATGCGACTGTTGTTAATTGGTGTTCTACTTTACGGGACCTCAATTCTCAGAGTATTTTGCATTTCGTGTTGGACGATAAACGCAGTATGGCGCTATGGAAAGCGGTTGAGAGTAGACACGACTGAAAGCAGCATTCGGCAGTATTGTTTCACTCTGATCGCGGTAGTCAGAATGCATCAAAACCGCTAAGACATATTCTGAGCCGTTTAGAGATTCAATGGAGCACGAGTCGAAAAGGAAGCTGCTGGGACAACGGTGTAGCAGAGTCTTTCTTTAAACCGTTCAAAGATGAGTCAACTATCGATAGCTTCCTGCCGCTTCATTATCATGCAGCCGCGGCGGTGCACAGGTACATTGAGTTCTATAACAACCGTCAAGTCACAAGCCACACTAGGTTACAAGTGTCCGATTGACTTTGAACTACATCACACGTTAGTAATTTAACTGCCACTACCAAATCCAGTCAGAACTAATATGATGAGCAGGATAAGTCAGAACTAGCGAAGTGTAATACTTTATTACGATCAGAGGTGCAAGGCGACTCATAATGAGCTGCCAGCCGAGAATAGCTCGAAACAAAAAAATAGTTTTCAAGAGTTAATTTTTTACACAACATTGTTGGGGAATACTATGTACTGTCGATTCAAATTGTTGATGTCTTGCATGTGTGAATTCGTAAGGGTCCACGCTTTTCTGGTTTTGTTAACTGGATTCGTAACGAGTTCACTTGTTCCAAATATGGAAGCACAAACTCGCTGGAATTTGTTTCAAAACCCTACTCAGACACAAATTGATCCATCGTCTAATCTAAATACGGGTGGTGTTGGAACATTTCAAAATAATGGACCGACATCCCCACTGACTACGTGGCACATGTATCACGACGGCACAATAGCCAGTCAACCATGTCTTCTGCGACTGCAATACGGTGGTGGTAATCCTACTTCTGATTTGTCTACACCGAACTGCGGTATCCAATTTCATGTTGGACGAATTTCAAATCCGACCGAGTATCGCGCTGCAAGTATACTTCCAATTGCATACCAGACCACAAACTGCTTTCCAAGTGGTGGGTTAACTTTTACAACGAATGCTGATGCGACCAATGGATTTAGCAGTGTACCATGTAATGGTCCTTTAATCGATGGGAAGCAAATTGAGATGCTAAGAATGACTTCCCAGGGCACAGGTATTCTTTTACCAAGTTCCGTTACCGTGCCTGCAGATGCACTTCAGATCGGAGATAGGGTTGTCACACACATTGGCGATCCCGGAGCATTTATCGGATTTAACCAATTTTGGGCAGCTCATGCTATTGGAGGTAATTATCCTGAGCGCATGGTCTCTGAGAACTCTCCCAGTATGGCTCTGTTGTTTAACAAATGGTGGAACACGCTGGAGTTACTGAATTGCGGTTCCGGTGATAACGCGACGTCACGTGAAGTATTTTGGAATGAGAGCGACAATAGCCCTAAAGGTATATGTATAGGCTCTACCGGAACAACAGTCGACAACTCTGATCATGCTCTTGTTGGTATCGGATGCGTTGCATTCCCGAATGTCAGGCTTGATGTGCACGGATTTGGAGAGTCATTTTCCACATCAAGTTTGAGAGTAAGAAATCGTATTAACTCTAATTTGTTAGTTGTTCAGGATGACGGTCACATAGGAATTGGAACTAGTCAACCACCTGTTATAAAGCCGAATCTTTTAATAAATGATGTAATGTGTTTAAATTCTGTAGGACCAACTCTCTTCATTGGAGCAAATGCCTATTTTTCAGGCTCAACATGGAAATACGTTACTGAAGCAAATTCTACAACACAAAGAAGGTCTGCGGGGTTATTTCTCTGGGACGGCAATGTTTCATTAGTACCAACTAGTAGCAACGGTAATATAGACGACCCAATAGCTGAATTCAATTCAAGTTCCTCTATACGCGACGGTATCTTCTTACAAAATACAGGTAATGTTGGAATTGGTTGTGCATATGCCGGCGCTTCCCGCTTAAAAATAGTTGGTAAGACTACAGGCAGTAATTCCAATACATTGCTGCTATCAAACGCCAGCGGATCAGATCTGTTCACGGTGCGTGATGACGGTAATATAGGCGTTTCGGTCTCCCCAAGCGATAACCGGTTAACTGTTAAAGGCTCGTCGTCTGAGGCAAGTTCGTCTGCACTTCAAGTACAAAATTCCAGCGGAAGCATACTGTTTAATGTACGAAATGACGGGCATGTGTCTGTAGGTTCATCCTGCAACACAACTACCATTCCTCAGAGCGTCAATGCAAAAATGTCTGTTGATGGTGTTGTGTTCGCGCGTGAGATGCGTGTTACGGTAAATAATTGGCCCGATTACGTGTTTTCGTGTTATAAACTGGACTCTTTAAGCGATGTAATTGAATATGCAAAGGCAAATGGACATTTACCCGATATCCCAAGTGCAGCCAGTGTCGCTGAGAATGGGGTCGATCTTGGGAAAATGACTTCGTTACTCTTAAAGAAAGTTGAGGAGCTAACACTACATGTTGCTCGGATTGATGCTGAAAATAAAGCATTGCGTCAGCGAATCGAAGCAAGTATGAAGTGAAAAAAATAATTGTTGCTTCAATAGCTATCATTTACTTTTAACAGTTTATGCTGTACAACTGTTTGCTTTTGATGCAAAATACTTGCAAGTATAATCTGACGTATGATTAATATAGCGTCAGAGTCAATCTTTATGTATTCGACTCTATATTCTATAGCATCACTAGTAAAATGCACTACCCACTTACTGTCATAGTATGTACTGCATTTGCAGCATGAGTTGTTTTTAAATAATGAATGTGCTTTGCTAGTAATGCAAAATCCATATAATGTTCTTCATTTTAAAATTACATAATGTAGTTATCTGTGGACTTGATTTCCAGCGAATAACATGAAGGACACAGTGCAAGTACATATAATGCATTCAAATATCAAATTGCAATAGTCAAAAAAGAATATTAATTGTATTAGGATTGAATATGCGTAAGTCCATAGCTATTACAGTTTTATTGGTTATATTAATAGATCTAGCGTTTTGCCGCAATAGTACACCTCTAAATGCCACAGATGGCGTCGATGTGCAAATCTATCCTTCTACCGCTTCTCAGCATGAAGTACACATATCGATTAATAAAACCGATCCATCAAACATCATTGTGAGTGCAAATACTAGTCTTAATCAGGGTTTATATTACACGACGGACGGGGGTAACAGTTGGAATGGAAGCGACTTTATGCCAAATAATAGCGATGCATTTTGCGACCCTTCTACGGGATTTGATGCTGCTGGTAGAGGCTATGTAACGACTTTAAAGTATAGTACCGAAAACGGTTATTGGGTACAGTTCACTGATGATGAAGGATTGAACTGGTCAAATCCAATATCAGGTATAAGTTTGCAAAGTATCAATGGACCTCAAGACAAAGAAATGATGACCTGCGTCGACGAGTTATCAACCAGTGCGTATGTAAATAATTTTTACTGTGCCTGGACTGACTTTTCGACCACTGGATTTCCTATTCGTATAAATCGATCTACAAATGGTGGGACATCATTCAGCTCGAGTCTTGTACTCAGTAACCACTGGGGGCAGGGTGCTAATGTCCAAACTGGACCGAATGGTGAGGTCTACGTTAGTTGGGCTGACTATACTAACGGGAGTATTCCAGCGCAAAATATTGGCTTTTCACGTTCGACAGATGGAGGAATTAGTTACAGTTCTAGTCTGGCATTTGGTTATCTAGGTGTCAGAACAACGAATTATGAAAACTCTTTGTTTGGTAATACGCGTGTTAATGATTTTCCTTCTATGGCAATTGATAAGAGTTGCAGTACTACTCGTGGCAGGGTGTATATCGCTTATCCAGAATTTGCAAGCGTAGGGTCAAGTCAATCAGTAATACGAATTCGATATTCGGATGATGGTGGGAATACTTGGTCAAGTCCGCAAACTATTAATATTCAATCAGGACGCCAGAATTGGTTCCCTTGGGTAGCAGTTGACGATCTAACAGGAGTGGTTTGTGTGGTATATTATTCTATGGATCAAAGTTCTGGTGCTTCAACAAATACCTATTTGGCTTATTCTCTCGACGGTACTTCATGGGATAACATAAAAGTCAGCGATCAATCACACATTCACGGCGCAATTCCAGGCTATGCACGTGGTTATGCTGGGGATTATATAGGATTATGTGCATACAATGGCGCTGCTTACGCAGCCTGGAGCGACAATCGTAACAATTTATGGAAAGTTTACGTATCCAAAGTTGTATTCAACTCTGCGACACTACTGTCTTCTCAGGACAATTTAGAAGTGAATGGCAATTTGACGATTGCTACGCAAAAAAATTATCAAGCTTCTAATAACATCAGAGTTGCTAATACTTTACCAGTCTCTATTAACAGTAGCGGAGTAGTGAAAATGGTAGCTGGCCAATCAGTGCTCTTGCACGATGGATTCTCCGCCCTTGCTGGATCATCTGTTATCGTGTCCGCTTCTAATGTCAATGCCTGTACTACACCAGGAGTGATACCATATAGTAAATCATCTAGTCAAAATGAAAATAGTGTTGTGCAAACGACTGCCGATGAAGGTAAGGTGCAAATATATCCCTGTCCTGCAGACGATGAAATAACAGTACGTATGAGAATAGCTTCAGAAAGAGACGTGCAACTAAGTATGTTTACAATTGAAGGGACGTTGGTTGGGAAGTATGAACCACAGTTATCCTTTGGGAATGAGTTGATATGGCATATTGGACTCCAGAAAATAGCTCCGGGTACGTATTATATACGAAGCGTGTACAATCAAAATGTGTCGACATGTGCTTTTGTGAAGGAGTAACAGTATGAAATATGTTTGGCGATTGCTCTGTGCCTGGTATATTATATTTATATGTGGATGTGATGACACATTGGAGAGTACTGTTGACAGTGTCAATGTTGCTGCTAATAGCAAATTAGGCAGTCAATGGTGTTATGAGGTATTGGATCATCTAAATGTTGAGAATAATGATACACTGAAAATTACTGTTTTTGCTATAGACACATTGGCTAATTCTTCAAGTTGTAAATGTGAAGTGTATTCGGTCAGAAATAATGCCATTGTGGACACAATTGTGTATGAAAGTACTGTTGATAGATATGCATGGCACAGCAGTCACCCGGATGTTGATTTTGATAGATTCTATATTGAGTTGCCGCTGCGTGTCGGCAATTTATGGACTTATACTAGTAGTAAAGATACTGTTAAGATATTGTCTTTTAATAAAGATGTGAATGTGAGTGATGGCAAATATGATGTGTATGTATTGAGGCGTTCTTTAGTAGAGCCCGGGTATTCTTTAGTTGAAATGTTAACCATCAATAAAGCTACCGGAATATTGCGAATGACAATTAATGAGTTTAGTGGTGCACCTAGTGCGAACAAGACAATTACGCTTGTATCCTATCGTAAATAAACGATATTATGAAGGCATTAAGGAACAGTATCTCAAAAAAAACATGTATAATAGTTGATCGATTAAAGCCGTATTTCTGAAACGTCTACCTGTGTGACTTGCTACGGGTTAGTAGATTAATTATGAAGTCAAGCATTGTTCTGTGAGGTGTCTATTAAATAAAGATGGAATTAATAACATTATTGCAACATATAGGTATAATCTTGTTCGCAGAGTGAAAGAGACTCAGGAGTTGTTGTTATGTATCTTGTCAATAAAAGCATCGTAGACATTAAGAATGCCGGAGCAGTACTAGTATTCACCAGCGTTCTAATTGTAGGGTGTGGTCATTTACCTACTGAGGTTTCAGACAGTTGCATTAAAGGACACATTCGTAATGAAAATGGTTTAGATGTCGTAAATGCGCAAGTAACGACTGTGCCGAATACAGGAGTGCATCGAGCTGACGGGAGTGGGCGTTTCGATATTAGCAACATTGTTGCGAATACTTATATACTTAGAGTTGAGGCAAATGGTTACACTGTAGTTAGTGATACTATTCGTGTTTCGCAAGCGGAAAATATAAATAGAGATTATTGGTTAAGTCGCTCACAAATTGCCATTTGCCCTGACAGTGCAAGAGCTTCATATCCGTACGACAAGATGCAGCTGCCTTATGAAAAAGGAATTGTTCTTTCTTGGGTGGATAAGTCGACAAACGAGTACAAATATGATGTCAGAATTGGCACTGATGAAACGCTGACTTCGGCACAAACGATACTTCAGAACAGCAATTCTAAGTCGTGCTTAGTTAGTAAATTGGACAGCAATGTAGTATATTACTGGCAGGTGTTAAGCAAGAATAGAGACAGCTGTGTCGTGTACAGTGATACTTGGAAGTTCATAGCGAGTGGAACTAATAGAGCTATTCGATTTAGCTCCGGAAATGAATCGGTACAGGTTGAAAATGAGAAAAATACGTGTTTAAGTGCGGCCGACTTCAGTATCGAGTTTAAATGCCGTGTTGGGTCGATGCCTGATTCAACTAGAACAGTACTTTCCAGAATTGATAGTGGCGGTAATGTTGATTGCATTGTGGCAATAAACTACGCGGGTTATGTGGTATGTCGAGTAGGCAAGGAAAATAACCGAGTATATAGCGTATCGAGACTAGGAGATAATGCGTGGCATAGCGTCGCATTGACCTACGAGCATAGTAGGAATGTTGCGCGTCTTTATATTGATGGTGTGCTAGAAACTGAGAAAGTGGTAGATTTACCGAATTATACACCTATGGCTAGAATTGTAATCGGTAGCAGAGGCAACTATGAAAGTGCGAGTGGTACGTATCTGGATCCATATTATGGCGACTTGGACGAAGTGCGCATATGGCAAAGAGTGCGCAGTGCTGTCGAGATACAGGAAAATATGATGCGAGAGATTGATCCAAGTGACTTAGATTTATACTTGTACTATAACTGTAACGAGATATCGAGCGATATATTACAAGACAAATCGCGAAATAGGCGAAATGGAGCTATACATGGTGAGCTCCATTGGTGTATTTATTAGAATCATCGCATAAACGAGTGCCGCGTAGTTGAATGCAGCGTGCATGATGGTGCAAGCTTGAATTTATCACCCGTTGCCCCATCTCGGTGTTTCGAAGCAAGGACCAAGGAGTCTGAAACACTAAGAACTGTGTCAACTGTGTTAGCAAGTTTCGAAAAGCCACGGTATTCTTTGCCGGCCTTATTCGATTGCGCAACGAATATGAACGAGACAGATGGGAAGCTGTCGATGAGCTGCTCGATTTCCTCTTCGCTTACATTGTCCCATTTTTGTAGCGAATCGACTCCGACAAACTGAACGTCAGGGTGAATCTCAAGGTACGCTTTCAATTGTTGCAATGTCATTGAATCACTCAAGATTATCCCACTACTAGCCGGAATTCCAAGCCGTTTAGCCCGAGCTCCGATGCGTCCAGATGCAACACGTTCCTCGCGCAAGATGAGCAATACCTTTCCATTTTGCGATAGATCATGCGCCAAGAGTAGGAGAAACGAGCTCTTACCCTGTCCCGGCAATCCCCAAATGAGCATGTTGAATCGTTGACAGAGATTCTTGAACAATGCCTTTGTCTTAGTCAGCTTAAGTGATTTGGCTTTGACCTTCGCTGCGTCAGCGATACTATAGAGTGGTACAGGAGGCTCTAGGTGTTGTTCATCCTCCCAGCTGTCATCTCCTTGGTCTTGGGAGCTGTTCTCAGTTTCATCGTTCGTGCTAACTGCTGTGTCATCATTTAACCTGGGATCCTGAAATGGCTCGTATCCTCTTTCAGCAAGGAGCTTTTCTAGCACTGCCTCGTCGATGTTGTGAAACTCAGGCTCCAGATACGAGTAAGCCCCGATATAGCTCTGCTCAATGAGATAGGTGGTCTTACCATTAGTCACATCGATTTCAAGTACGGTGATCTTAACTCTGTTAGTGGCGAACGCGTCACCCTTGGAGTACCTCGTAATCGGCAACGCACCCGGCTCAGCTTTCAGCTGCCAGCGCTCTAGGCTAACTGCTTTGAACCCATTTTCAAAGAGCACGTCATACTGGTAGGTGAATAGTTCCTGCGTGCCGGCATTGCCCTTAAGTAGTGGCACGACAGCTTGAACAGTCCCTCGTGCCCCAGGTGCTACGTTAGCATAGATGATATTGGTTGTGGCTGTTACAGTCTCGCCAACAAGAAACGCTGTGTCTTCCTGCTGCATCCAGCGGGCATCCTCGGGTTGCAAGAGGTTCAAAAGTGCATTCCATAGGTCGTAGCTTTCTTTGAGG
Organism: Chlorobiota bacterium; assembly: GCA_039810585.1. Classification (GTDB taxonomy): domain Bacteria; phylum Bacteroidota; class Ignavibacteria; order Kapaibacteriales; family NICIL-2; genus JBBATK01. Next base: position 15,559 of record JBDHXF010000022.1, on the reverse strand, counting down.
TCGTGCGCGCCTCTTGTGCGAAACTTTGCGCCATAGTGCAAGCCGTTGTAGCGCTGGTAGTTTCCGCTAATGTTGCGCTCAAGGCCCCAGTGCTCGATGAAGCTCTTATTGGCTTTGGCCCAGGACTCCATTTCCTCTCGGTTTTGACCGGAGATGAAGACAAAATGCTCATAGCGGTCTGCGGTGCGCTCGATTCGCAGCGGAACTTGGTTGGGAAGGGTCCAGCCTTCCAGTTTTTTAGCTGATTTGGTGTACCAGGAGTGCTCACGTTTTGACGTGGATCCAGATTCCTCAATGGCAGAGACCAAACCACTTGAACCCGTTTGCTCAAGTCTGGCCAAGGCGTCTGGATCCAACACGTCGATTTCACCTTTGACAGCTGCTCTCAGGGTCTTGAACTTTGTGGCAAGGATATTACGTAGCCAGCGCTCGATCGTGATGCCGCGTTTTTCCGGCTCGGGGTTGTCCGTTTCGGCGAAAAGGAAGTTCACGCGGCTACGGCTCTTGGTATTAGCGCGCACGACGCGGCCGATACCTTGCATTACATTGATGAAAGTAAGCGGCGCTGTGATAATGATGATGGTGCGCGGCGCGTTGCCGATTTGATCGTCAAGATTGACGCCTGTGCCGCCGCTGGTGATGGTTCCAATAAGCACGCGGCGCTCACCCGTTTGAAACTGGGCGACGTTCTCTAGTCTTCGAAAATTCTCATAAGGACCTTTGGCGCTGACCAAAACGCCAACTGCTTTTTCGCCGTAGAGCTTTGCCAGGCGATTCTTGAGGATTCGCACTGAGCCGAGCTTGTCTTCTCCGTCTTCTCGCTCTTCTTCGTCGACAAAAGAGGTGAAGATCACAACGTTTCGGCCTTCCTCAAGCTCTTTTCGCGTGAGCTCTACCGTGGCGTCGAGTTTGTAGCCCTCCATTGCCTCAGTGTGACGCAAGAGCTCTTTGAGCTTGTCGACCTTGCTGCGTCCTTTGTCGTCAAGAGAAGTGCACTCTTGCGTGATAGCGGCTAGTTCCTGTTTTACCGAATCAGGCACGGTGACTGTTACCATGTTCACGTCGAGATTCGTGTACTGAATCTCGCGGCGTATCATGCAGCCTTCACGCGTAATGAAGCTAAAGAGATTTGAAACGTTGATATTGGCAAAGTCACGTTGCTTGTCAGAACGGTCAATTTTCCAGCGGCCACGGCGCACGAGTTCGCCGCGTTCGTTGCGTTTTTCTGCGTCATAGTAGATCCCCACCATGCGCATGATATTGCGAAACTGCAGCTCATCTTTGAAGAGTCCTGCGCGCTGCAGATACAGCATGTCGTATGGCCGGTCGCAGGGTGTAGCGGTTGCAAAAAGGACGCGCTTGGTGTTACGAGTGATGAAAGATGCGTAGTAAGCACGTCCAACACCTTTCTCTTCCTGATCCGCAAGGTTCTTGATCTTGTGTGCTTCGTCAAAGATCACCAGGCTCGTCTCATCGATGACTTCGCGAATGGTATTCTTGATGGACTCATTTCGAGCATCCTCAGCTTTGATGAAGTTCACAAATGCGTTCTCGATCTTCGGCATTGCTCCGTCATACCGCACAAGCTCGGCATACTCGCGCTGTAGCGCGAAGCTATCCTCGTATTTGGCCTTGGACACACGGTCAAACCACATCTGTCGCGCAGTTTCCGTGTCAGGAGCTTCCATGCCGATGCGTTCCAAGAATGCATCTCGTCCCTCTTTCTTCTTCATCGCGTCACGGCCAAGGGCGGCGATGCGTGCCCAGAAGGTCTCATTGAACTTGCGGTGCCCTTTAGCGATGTTGTAGGCTTTTTCAGCCTCCTCTGAGCCCTTGAATAGAGAAAGGGCCGTGTAGGTGAACATGTTGATGCCGGGCTTGAGTTTGAAGCCCTTTGCATCTCCCATAACGACCTGTGGAAGGTCATGAGACAAAGATCGGCTTTGGGGTAGTTTGTCGTACAAACCCGAATATCCGGCCGGCCTTTGCGGGCGCTCGGATTCTTTTGTACTACCTGCCGGTTTGTACTCCGGCGCGCTCATGCCAATCTTTATGGCATCTTCCATGAAGCTGGTCTTAATAACGCGATCATCAATGGTGAAGATCACCACCGACTTACCTTCTTTGCGCCAGAAATGCGTCGCTGTGGTGAGCATTTGAATGGTCTTACCGGCTCCTGTTCCGTCGGCAAGCAAAAAGCCTCCACGGGACTCTAAGGCATTGATCGCCAGGTTCACCCCAAAGCTTTGATGGGGCAGCAGCATGGACGCAAGTGGCTCTGGCGCGCGCTTTGGGATGCTGGACTCCGGTGGCACGAGGTGCGCTTGGGCTGTTACGATATCAGGTTTCACAAAGCCCGTGTCAATTGCCTCCGACGCGCGCTCGGGCAAGGTGATTTCACCTGCGTCCGGAAGTTCTTGATAACCCGAATCTGTTGTCTTTGTGCGTTTGGTGCGTTCTAATTTCTGCTCGACTCTGCCCGGAATCGTGACGAGCGCAATGTTGATGGTAAGCGTTTGCTGCTCCATCTGGCGGTTGTAGTCCTTAGCTTCGATAACCGTTATAGTGCCGCCGCGCTCAACGATAAACTCCTCATTGCCAAGCGCCTCGCGACCGGAGCCAGTAACGGATCCGGCAGGAATCAGCGCCACGAGCAAGCCGTCGGGTTTTAAACAATTATAATAGGCATGTCGAATATGTACCCAATCCACACCGCGCATGTAGGGAGGGTTCATGACAATCCGATCATAAAGTTCACCTTTCGTTTCAAGGAAGTCACCTCGAGTAACATCGTATCCTTTGAGGGATAAAATTTCCGCGTTGTGAGGGCTGTATTCAACGCAGTGAATAGTCACAGTATCACCAAATCGCGAGCGGATAACGTCCGCCAAGTTTCCCTTGCCGGCACTGGGCTCAAGCACACTCATGCCGGGCTTGATTTGAGCTGTGTCGATGAGCCGCGCTGCAACATCGGGTGGCGTGGGGAAGTAGTCGAGGTTCTTTACTACCTCAAAACTCTCACGGCTTAGTTTATCAATTCGCCAGGCAACCATCTCGGGAGTTGGCGTTCCGTTTTGGCGTTCAAACGCTGAAGCGGACAGCTCACGTGAGCTTTGCAGAAGCTCCGTGCTCACGCTTTTTTGCTCAAGGCGTCGCTTAGTAGCCTTTAATTCTCGCAGCTCATCATTGAGTTCTTTAATTCGGTCTTTGCTCGAGCCTAATTTCTTTGCACTGTCAAGCTCAGATTCTAAGCGCTGGGTTTCGGCTTCCACACGCGGCAGCTCCAGGCTTCGGTACTTCTCATAGAAGAACTGCTCATATTTAGAGTTCCATTCAACGTCAGTCAGTCGCTCAGCTGGCTGGGCGTTGATCTTCGTATTGTCCGCGCTAGTGAGCTCTGAGGCAATTGGATCGGCAGGAGTTTCAAGAATATCAGCTGAGGCATCAAAATCACCCGGAGTAGCATTTTCCTCAATGTCAGGTTCTTTGTCTCGGCTTTGAGCGATGCAAGCTTCAAGCTTGGCGGCTTTCATAGCGCTAAAGTTCTGCATGCCGAGTAAGCTAGCAACGCGCGCAAGTTCGGTGTCAAGAGGCGCTTCAAACTCTGGCCGTATGAGCTCGCGGCAAAGCGAAGTGGCATAGAGTTCGATGATGGACTCCAGTTTGTGCCTGAGCAAGTTCCGGCGCGCAGCGGAAGGGCTGCTTGAGATTTCAACTGTGGTGCTAGTACTCATTATTTACGCAAGGCCTCACGAAGTAATGACTCAATGCTGTTCATAGCTGACTCTGCCTTGTCGAGATCTTCCTCAGAGGTTTCTTGATGTTCACTGTCTGTTTCTTCTGTTTCTTGGTCTGGAACTGACTGCTCAGTATGAATGGGATACTCGTAGTTCGACACGTCTGGAGTACTCCTAGTCTCACGAGGTTCGATGGGTTGCTCTTGACTATGCTCCGCGTCACCGGCTTGGCCGCAGAAGTTCTTGGCAAAGGCGAGCTTTTGAGTAGTGATAAAGGATCCCCAGTAGGAGAGTCCTGTGCCTTTTTCTTTGTAATAGCGAAAGCCGTTTCTTTTGAGTTCTGCAGTAGCAGCAGATGAGGGCGGCGTGTTGAAGATGATGCGAATCGTATCCTTGCCTGACAGACGCACAATTTCGACGCGACAATCGGCTGTCACTGATATACTGACGGGCTCCTGGCGTGGTTTTGGCGCCGGCGTTGTCTTTTCCGTCGTTTGATTCTTGTCGATGCTATAGGTAAACACTGCCGAGCTTGACGGCACTACCTGGTAGATCAGATACTCACTATCGCGATAGCCACGCCCCCAGGCATCGTTGGCAATCCACTTGATTGAGCGGCTCACGGGATAGATGACCTTGACAACACTTTCAAAGTCGATGTCCTCATAGGATAGTCCCCGAGGCGCTATGACGATGACTGATTCTTTGTTTTTTAGCGCACGTTCAATCGCTTTAGCACTCCCACCTGCAACGACATAATTGACGGTTGGTGCCGTATTAACAAGGCTGCCACCGGGGCTAACTGATACAGCCTGGCCGCGTTCTTCCTTGCATTCAAGTTCAAGCATTCCATTTTGCGTGCGCAAGCGCGCTACCTCTGCCTCCAGATCACTTACGCGCGCTTCGTAGGATGCGTTTATAGAACGTTCTTTGGCAAGGAGTTCCTGGCACTCGGATTCACCCGCAGAATTAACAACTCCGCCTCGGCTAGAGGCGGAGTGCTTCGCACTTGTGCGAACATGCTCCGGCTGAGCACGTTTCTCGTCCAAGACTCTAGGCTTGGGCGCGTAAGGTGAGATGTGTTCCCAACCTGCTTCAGCTTCATATCCTTTGAACAAGATCCACGCTCCGCTGCTACACACCTTTTGGATGTAGCCAGACGCCCCGAGTGAGCGAACCATGTCGCCAATCTTGTAGGTGTGGCCCTCGTATGTTGCCTGTCGGTAATTGTTCTGAAACTTCTTTGGGACTGCCATTGCTCTTCCTATGTCATTGAACTAGTCTTCGGCATCTACGTGGCCCCCCGGGCCGCGGCTTTCGTTAAGCGAGTGCTGCGTGCGCCTTGCGCGTGCGACATTTGCCGCGCGTCGCTGCGCGTGCTCTCTTGAGGCGAACCTGTGCCTTTTTGAGTGCGCGTTCTGCGGCGCTCACGCGTTTGCGAGAGGTCTTTGAGTGCGGTGAGCAAGGCTTCTTGCGCGCACTTGCTTTGCGCTTTGCCTCGAGGGCCTGACGTTTTTGCGCGAGCTTATGCAGTCGCGCAGCCTTTCGCGCTGCGGCTTCCGCTGCGCGCTTGAGGACTTTCGATGTACGTGGTCTGGTGGTTTTTCGTGCCATGACCCTTCTCCTTGTGGTGGTGGTGAGATTGAAGTTTGTGATGATTCGACGTGTCGCTGGAGGCTGAGACTAGCTGAGGATCTCAGGCTCAGTTTCCAGCTGAGTGTGTTCTGTGGTTCTAAGATTTATAATGCTTCGAGCGCGCGGCATTGCGATCACGTCACCGATGCGGGCAAAGTCCGCGGCAACAGCTATGCGCAGCCTTTGATTCCACTTGTTGCGGAGCACAAGCGTTACTTTGCTCGCGCCGAGCGCGCCGACTACGCCCTCTACGCTGGCAAGTGGGCAGTGCTCGCTCTCATACTTTGCCTTTTGATCGACAAAGCAGTGGCAGATGGTGCACTCGCGCTGGCTTCCGAGAAGCTCACAGGCATTGCATGTGGCAGTGCGTGCATTGCTGCCTTCAGTTGAACTCAAGAAGAGCTTGGCGCCAGCGTATTTGGCGGCACCTTGAACGAGGTGTTTTGCGTTATCAAACATTGTGGTGATGTGGTGTATAGAGGAGCTTCGTTGATGACCGTTAAAAGTTGCTCGCGCGAATTGCTTATTTCGAGAATGCCCACCAAGCCAGTGCTGCCAGAACTACCGCGCCACCCGCATAGAGCCACACAGAGCTTGCGCCGGAAGTGGTTTCAGATGCGGAAGAAGCAGTTTTTGGTAGCACAACAGGAGTGTTTACAACCTCTCCGCCGGGATTGATACCCGTGTTTTTCGCCCAATCTGGGGTTGCAACCTGGGAATACAGATCAGTGATGTCACTTACTGTGCTTGGCGAGTCACCAACCGCGCCAGCGAAGAAGTCGGATGCGTCCGCGATTCCTTTGGGAGCGATGTATGCCGCGTCGTGGCAGTCACGAATGCAGTCTGCATTTCCCGGCCATTTGCGATTACAGTAGCCAATGCAGGCATCGAGATCAGCCTGACTTTGTCTGGCAAAGATTCCCGCCGCTACGTCGTTTGAAATTGTGCCAAAGTTCGTTGGAGAAGCAAAGGGTGCTTGCGCGTTTGTTGGCGCTAAGAGTACTGACATTGTGTTTCCTTGAATAGTGGTGATTCTAGCAGCGTGTGGAGTCAGAACAGCGCAAGTATTCGCGAGAGACTAACAGCTAGAGTGGCAGCAAAGTGTCCCTCGCTTGTAATTCCGGCGCTGATTCCAACACCCAGAGCATAGCTATGTGCTTGATCGTGCCGATCAATTAGCATCGTTGTATCAGTTATTCTGAGCACGGTGCGCACACTGCGCGCAATGCAATCACAGGTATCAGTGATTCTAACCGGCAGAATGAGGCTTTGGCCAGCAAGTGAGAGTGGCAACGTAGCGCTGGAGTCAAGTACAAGCAATTCGTGCACCTCAGTGCTTTCGAGATGTTGCCGCGTTGTTTCACGCCCGACGAGGATTGAACGCGTGAGTGTATCGCGCAGCGTGTCAATTCGGCTAGTCCCTTTAAGGTACACAGGCATCAATTTGTCGCGATAGACGACGATACTATCAGCCTTAACTCGGATGGTATCATGTGCGATGGCTAGCTTTGATGCCCCACCAGAGCCGCAGTCGCGTAGCATGGTAATGATTGCAAGCACCGCAATGAGCAGCCACACAAGTGCCAGGCTAAGATTTCTAAGAGTATGTAGTGCGTTTGTCATTTGTTTTCAGGGTTATGTTTTCTTGAATGTTAGCCACGTTCCTACTGCCACTAGGGCAAGTAAAACTGAGCTTAAACCTGATAATCCTGCCTGTAGGCTCGAGCCGGAGCTCAGCTCTTCTGTATGGATGTATACTGTACCTCGAAGCTGCATTTGCCGGTGCGTTCTGAGAGCTGTGTTACCAACGACAACGATGCCGTTATCTGGGCAGCCATAACATTTGAGTGCGTCGCCACTATTTCCCTCAACTGTGTAGATACCGCTCCCCGTGACGCCCACCACTATTCCTGCGTGAGCTGACATGTCACCATGAGCCGGATAGGTGAACACCGAGCCGGGCGCAGGGTTTGTGTCAACTCGCATGTTCTTCATTTCGGATGCCTGCTCATAGAGATTCCAAGCTGAGAGCGTCCAATGAAAGGGATTCGTGATACCACGGCGCGCGTACGCATCAGCAAGAATTGCAGACACCGTAGCTGCACACCACGGATTTCCGGCCACCTTGTCGTAGTTGTTATCAAAGAGATAGCGAAAACACGATGACTGGTTGTTTTGCTCTGTGCAATTGTGAGCGCGCCAAAGTTTGGCGTACTCTAATGCAACAGAAACTATCTCGGAGGCTGTGCTCACGTGGCCCCTACCAGTTGGTCAAAAGCTGAACACTAAAACCACCTTGTTCCTTGTCATCTCGGATGAACTCAAAGCGAACCTCGAAATTTCTCAAGACATCCTCGATGTAACGCGAGCAATGCTCTTGATCGCTCTCGGCTTGTTTTATTTGTCTTTTGTCTCGCACCAGGTAGCTGATTACGTGCATCCACGCACGGACGCCATCATCGCCCAGAGCGACTACAGGCAAGAGTGCGCAGTTGAACTCCTTTAGGGCGGCGCGTATGACGGATGTTGCAGCCTCTTCATCCTCTCGCTTGCGCTCTGGCATGATGTCATTAGTAAGATCCTCCAGGCTCGGCAGCGTAGCTGCCCACCGTCGAAGCTCTGCGCCTTCGAGGAGTTTAACGCCTGGAATGAGGCCGTGAGTGACGCTTTCTTGCTGTTGCATATTCAGATTCCTTGCTTGGTTTTTAGCACATTTTGATTCGGTTGTGCTTTCACTACCTTGAGAAGCCGTTACGATTTCGCATCACTGCTCTCATGTCAACAAAGTCATTTTCAAGTCTGCCGAGTTTGTCCATGAGTTTTTGAACTTCCTCGCGCTGTAAGTCGTGATTCTCTTCTTGGTTCTTTTGCGCGCGCACTAGAACAGAGACATCACTTTTGAGTGTATAGAGCACCTTCACGCCCGCCACAACCACGCCGAAGCAAATCGTAAATGCAATGCCAAGCGCCCAAGTGATGGCAGCAAGAGCGGCTTGTGTTGCAGCTGAATTCTGAAGCGCTTGTTGTACCGACTGATCCATAGAGCTTGATTTTTACTACTACTATTAGTGTCCGAAGTTTTCAAACAGAAGGCCCGCGCCGCCGTTCCAGTCCGCCGTGACATCAGAGGCACTAACCTCTACATTCCAGTATCCTATCTCGTCAACCTGTCCAGGCAAGAAGCCAAACTGAAAGAACGAGATTGGCGATAGGCAGCCGATGCGCATGAGCTCGCCCGTTCCTACGGCTGTTATGCGAGCTGCCATGTTCATGGAACTAATGAGCGCACCATCGACGTACATTTTTGATGTGCTTCCCGAGAATGTGACAAAGACTCGATGCCACGACGAGCTGAGATCCACCGGTGACGGACTTGCGTGCTCAGCAACTCCGTTGTGAACAATCGAGAGAATCCCTGGCACCGAAATACTGGTAGCTAACCTCCAGCCAAAGCCGCCGAAGCCACCTTCGTGACACATCAGTCCGCGCTCACTATTTTCTGCGGTCTTTCGCAGCCACAGTGCAACCGAGTAAGCGGCTGAATCAAAGTCACTCGAATCACCTGGCAGGCTAATCTGCCCAGACCCTGCTAGGTCACGACAGTTGCCAAAAACTCCAGGGTTACCGACGCTTGCGCCAGCGGCAGTTGCCGTATGTCCTCGAAGCGTGGCATCCTCTATGCTGGTGCCACTCGTTTCATCCATCTTGAGATACATCACAAGGCCCACTGCAAGCGTGTTTGAGCTAGGCGGTGGTGGTGGCGGAGCGGTTCGGCGCCTTCTGGATATAAATCCGGCACTAAGCAACCAGGTCTCCAATCAGTTCCCAAACATTCTCTGAGCGTTGAACCAGACTCACTCCAACGGACTTCGCTGCGATCGAGAGATTCCCGTCTCGCGAGTGAAGCGTTGCCGCACCACTAGCCGTGAAGGTTACTTTGCCGTCACCTACTTGCAGCACGTCAATCTGCGCGCCTACAGGAAAGAGAACCTCATCATGCGCGGGCACCGTCACTGTAATAGGTGCGACGTTATCAAGCGTAACAAGCCGGTACATATCACGAAGCGTTAGACAATAGCTTGTGCCAGTCTGCGCGTTGATTGGTCTTGCTGTTGTAGCCGGAAATGGAATTTGTTGCTGCATGGCTTGTCTGATGAATCGGAATTATTGCCAACTGGGAATGCGAATGACTGCCAGAAAGCTGCTCGGGGAGCGCGCTCTGGCGGCTACGCGATCACCGTTTCGGCTGCCGCCAACGCTTGTGTTTCCTTCAACCGTTTGCGTCGTGGTGCTACTAGAGTTCACGACAATTCCTGTATGTCCATTGAAGCCGCGACCGATAAGCGCTGGATCTGTTCTGCCACCCGCACACATGATGAAGATGTCACCAGGGCGCAATAGATCACCCCTGAACTCCGCGCTTTGAGCGATGACTTGTAGGCCGCTTCCAAGGCTGTTTGCCCAGGCTAATTGTTTGTAACAGCTAGCCGTGCGAAGCAAAGGATTGGGCAAGTGCACACTTCTTGCAACTAGGCTCGTCATCTTCCAGACATAGACCATGCACCAGTAAATGCCTGTTGTGCCTGTGACTTTCTTTTGCCAGGGATCAATCACCGGCGAGTGATTGGCGCGTCCGGGTGTCTCTCGAACGAAGGTGTAGGAGAGAGCGGTGTCAACGAGCAGCTTTGCCGGTGATACTCTAGAACGGTCTGCCCAGAATGAAAGCGGATCCGAGAATGAGGGCAGCGAAGACGCGAGAATCAGCGTCAGCATTGCCGCGAAAAACTTTCCATGTGTCATAGTCGCGTCCATTGTGAATCCAAGCATAGAATGAGCAGATAACCCAAAAGAGTGTCACATACACGATTCGTGTGCCGATGGCAGCAACATCTGAGAGCTGCCAGCCAATCATTGCCCCAAATGCGCACAGTACTGCGAGGCACAGCGCAAAGGAGGTGATGCTTTGTTGATTGAATTTCATTGGGGTATAGGATAATGTTGTTTGAAGTTGAGCATGTGTCTAAAGTGAAGGAAGCATAGCTTTCATCCCTTGCTGCACGATCTCTGGCACCGCATTCCAGTTAACGCTGGAGATATCAGATAGCACATCCTTTGGAATTGAGCCTTGGCTATACTCCTGGCAATTACCGCGTGGCCACGCGAAATTTTTCTGCGGGAGTGAGAGCATGTACTTTTTAACCTGAGCTCGCGCTAGCCCCGCCACTTGCGGGCTCGTCCAATTGAGCTTATTGCCGTAGGCAAGAAGCCATGCGGGAACGTCGCTTGCAACAATTAGGGTTGTTTCGGTTTGCATAGTCTTTAGTTCCCCTCAATTGTGTTTTGCACTTCCGGTTGCGATTGCCTCTGTTCATCTGCTTCTTGTTCCTCGGCAAGCAGAATGCGCCTGGGGGCGCTCATCGGTGATGGCCGAGGAGGTATATAGGTGCTCTGCATATCGCGCACGGGTTGCTCAATCGCGCCACTAGGCGCAGACGTGGGCAGCTGAGAATAGGCGTTGACATTCGCCGCATCTGGTGAAGGCTTGGTGGCGAGACCCGCCAAGTTTGGCTGCGCGCCCGCTCCCTTGTCCGCAAGCAGTAGCGGCAAGGCTTGCATAGCAACTTGCAAGAGATCACCTAGGCCTGGACCACTGCTTGCTTCTGCTTGGCGCTGGTACTCCTTTGTTGCGCGGTCAAAATCGCGCACATAGTCCGCTTTGATCTTCTGCTGGTGCAGCTTCATCTGCACTTCCAGCATGTCTTGTTGGAGCTGAAAGATCTGCCGATCTTTTTCAGAAATGATTTTGTAGAGTCTCTCTACCTGCGCATTCGCAGAATCGAGCTGACTACGCATGAGCTTGTTTTGTTCATCCGATTGCGTGGTGATGAGTGAGGTAATACGCTCACTTTCACTCTCGCGTTCGTCACGCAGCGCGTCAAAGGAGTCCTGCAGAGTCTGGATACGTTCCTCAGCGGCCTCGTATTTAGCCCGCCACTCCGAGGCTGCACTCTGCTGAGCACTACTCATCGCATCACCGAGACTTGTCGTGGCACCTGCCGGTTGTTCAACAGCTGAGGCGTAGACGGAACTCGGTACGACAACGGCCGGTGTCGTCTGCATGCGAGCAATCGGCGTAAACTCACCGAAGTACTGCAGCGTTGCATCCGGCAGCACTTCATAGACCCAGTACATCTTGCCAAGCTTCAATAGCGGCTGTATTGCACGCGTTGCCAGGTCATCTGTGGTCGTGATACCCATGTTTTTGAGCATCTGACCGGAAATGTTGACCGTGCCTTTTTCTTCAAACACCGGCTCGGAGCGGTGCTGACTCTCAATGAGTTTGGGCCTGCCAATCAGGTAGGTCGCATCTGTTCGAAATTTCTTTTTCAATGTTAACTCCAGCCGGAATATGTTGTCGTTCTGGTGCTAGAGGCACCACCACTTTGAATGCCGATGCTTGCGTCTAGGGCTGCATAGTCTTGTGCGTTGTAGAATGCCAGGACATTGGTTGCGTAGTTCTCGCCGTCGGTAAATGCCCGTTTGCGCGACGGGTTGTAACTACCTTGGTTATACGCGTGAACTGCCTTGCGCCATGATCCTCCATAGCGAGAGAATTGATACAAGAGATAACGTTGAGCCAGTTCAATGGCGTGCTTAGCATCGTAGATGAAATCGGGCGTGCACTTTGCGCGCATGAATTTGGTCTCGATCTCACACTGTGTGCCTTTGAGCATTTGCATGAGTCCTCTTGCTGTGCTCTTACTGTTCTTGGCTGCAGTATCCAGCTGGCGGTTCTCTTTGAGATTAACCGCAAAGGAAACTCTAGCCAGGTCAAAGGGCATTGAGCTAGAGAGCTTTAGAGCCACTTCTCTGTGCAGCTTCCAGGCATCTTCACGCGAGAGCTTCATTACTTGTTGTACCCCAGAAGTTCAACCTCTACGATGAGCGGGTAGGGCTGCTTCACGTGAGCGGAGCCTACCTGGACAAGCTGAGCGCAAGATCCGCGAACGACGATGTAACCAAAGGCATCATCGGGCACTTTGCCGATCGAGATAGGAAAACGTGGCTCGAATACATAAGGAAGCATAACGCCGATTGACAAGTCACCAGCATGCTGCACCGAGTAGTTCGAGTCTTGAAAACCGTTCATGATCGTGTGGTTGCCGCGCGTTTTAATCGACAGATTAAAGAAGTTTGGCTGCCAGCCACCGATCTCGCCAAGGCGAAATCGAGACTGCACGTACGCGTCATTGGGCGAGATGAGTGATTCCTCGATCGCGGCCAGTGTTTCAGCGTCCTGCGATGGAGATCCTGTGAGTGTTGAGTCGATCGCTCGCACACTGACCTTTGTCACAAAGCACTCATCAAAACTTGAAAGCTCACGTTCATTACGCACGCAGCGAAGGCGGTTGAAAGTCATACCAACTTCACCAACTTGCAAGAGGCAGTTGTAGAGCGCCGTCTCACTTGCGCCGATGTCCGATGCTGCCGTGAGGTCATACGTGCCGACATCTTCCTGGCACGTAGAGACAAAAATGAGCCCGCACGGTTTGAAGTGTCGCCACGTGCTTACCATTCTTTCAACATCAGTTTCTATTTGAGGGGTTTGCTCTTGCATGATTAGGGCAATTCCTCATACATAAGTGTGAGCACCACGGTAATCGGTACTGCTTGTTTGGCTCCCGTACCGGCAGCGTTATGTTGCGTTTGCATCTTGAGCACCGTTCCTTTGCCAATCAGAATTGGCGGCATCTTCTCGGATGAGAGAAACGCTCCGAGGCTCAATGCATCGATGGAGTTGTTTGCATCGCTTCCTTGCTGCTTGACCAGATCCTTGTCCTGGGTCTTGATGGTGACTTGATAGTCATCGAGCGAAGTCATTAGAGGAATGATGCTACCATCATTATCACGGATCTGCACCGTGCCTTTGAGCACACGAATGTTGCGGTCAAGCTGAAATTCCTTCTGAGTTGACTGCCCACCAGAGGTGGTGATCGTATTCGTTATCTTGATAAACATTGTCTTTGAGCACAGTTAGTGATAAAGGTTGCCATACCGATTGCCGAGGTGATCTGCAGCGTGCAGACCACCTGGCAAGGGTTTGTAGCGGAGATTGAAGCCCTGGCTTAGACTACGCTCGCCATCTTCGCATCTTGGTAGGCAAGAAGCACGCGGGTGTAGAACGCGCGGCCTTCTGCCGTGATGATGGAAGTGGAGAGGCCGCCTGCACCTGAGTTCAGGTGAGGATTGCCTGCCGCGCTTGCGGCTGTCGTGAGTGAATACTCATCTGCCTTGACGAGGTTCACACCGCCGTCATCGCCAGGCATAAGCGTCACTGGCTCTGGCAAAGCAGTGAATGGGTTTGCCTTGTGGAAGAAGGTGAGCGCGTCTCCTGCAGCGTCATACACAACGTTGTATGGCAGGCAGTGGATGAGGGGAATGCGGTACAGTGGAGTATCGCCCTTGAAGACTTCCACGTTGGTCAGGTTCAGCCATGCGAACCATTGTTCCTTCACCGACTGACCGGTTTCACCGGCAACGAACTTGATAACCGGTTGCACGCAGATCGCATTGATCTGGATAGGCAGAGAGCTTGGCAGCTCGAGATTCTGAAGTGACTGAGGGAGCTTTTGGCCTTTGTTCTTTGAAAAAAGCTTGGTGGAAGCAAAGGCAGTCCCCACAGGGTGAATGGCAGTATCGTAGCCAATACGCTGGCGAGCGACAATTGCGCCTGCAACCAGTGACTCTACACCGCTTGCAGCAAGAGCGGTTTGCGCTTGTTGCACTTTCTGGAGTGTATCCATTGTGAATTTAAGAGTAAGTGAGAAGAAGTCTTGTTCTTCTCATTCGTTGCAGCAAATGACTTACTCTCATACTAATATTCTTGCTAGCCCAGTCTAAGGTGGTTAAAGCTTAGACAGGCCCTAGTACAAGCTTTGAGCCGCGAAAGGGCTCGCTGAGTTCTGGCTTACAAATGGGCTCTGATTCGACAAGAGCCTGCCTGCTGGAGTCACAACGTTTTGCGAGTGTGCCGGCAGGACCTCGCCAACGTTGTCACGAAGCGGACTTTGCGCTAATCGCCTGACTTCGTCTGGGTTGTAGGCAAAGAGATTACCAGCGGGTCTCACGACCCCGCCCATTCTGTCCTGAAGCGGTACACCACTGGATGCCGCAGTATTTACAGTGCCTTCGTTTGCACCTAAGACCCAAAAGCTCTTGCCTGTCAGGTCATTGAATAGTGGCTCTGCGTATTGCATCAAGTGCGCCGTTGTGCATGCAATGGCGCCGTGTGTGGCACCTGGCCAGTTCATGAGCTTGCCGATAAGCAGCGGAATGCCGCCGCCTACAAGAAGAGCCGGAACGCCGCTCATTCCAAACAGACTAGGAACTATGCGGTAGAATACAGCAGCCAGTGCCGCCAGACCATCCTGCAAGAGCGCTTCTTGGGTGAAGCCCTTCTTGAGATTTCCTTTGATGTCGAATTTCATGAGTGAAACTCCCTCGTGTTGTGGTAAATAGGATTATAAATGTGGTGATTGATCGAGTGGTGTTAGTGTCCTCTAGCGTCTGCGCGGACTTGACAGCGCGCTAGTGGCAAGTGCAGTGACAGTGGCCACTCCGAGAACGATCAGGATAAGGCCGGTGATTCCGATACCTGAACCGTTACATGGAGTAGGTGAGTCTGCGACGAAAACCGTTGAATCCGGCAATGCCGAATCGCTTGCGTTTGAGAGTGCGCCAAGACCGTTCATACCGCCGGTGCCAGTATTATCGCAATCAATTTCAAGTGCGTCATCGTTACACGTCTTTGTCGTCCGCGTCACAGGAATTGACTTGTCTGACGGAGATTCCTGCTGTGGTGACAAATACCATGTTTCTTGCACGTCTGTCTCCTGGCAGTCTGTTGGGCAGTCAGGGCATGGTGCGCCTGTTGGTGTTTGAGTTTGTGAGCCAAGCAGCGGAGTGTTCGCCCCACCGACTGCTACGAATGGATCTTCGAGGCCAGCAAAGCCTCTGCTTTGCCGTGCCCGTGCGGGAGATGTCGTGATAATCATGATGTATCCTCGTTTTGTGGTTGTCAGTTAGAAAAAAAGCACAGACTGCGCGGGGATTACCCTACATCCGTGAATCGCAGCCGCATCCAAGCGAACCCAGACCTTTCAAACCAGCTGCTGATTTAAGCTGGT
>JBDHXF010000021.1:0-64620 GCA_039810585.1 Chlorobiota bacterium | reverse complement strand
AGAGTCCGGTTGACTTTGAAAGAGAGTTGCGATTTAGTAATTTGATTTGCCTCCATTAAATCGGGTCAAGTCCACATATGGCCGCACTTGATACCTATACCGGTCCTTGGGATGAACGCCATGCAGCGCACTTGCTTCGACGAGCAAGTTTTGTGACCAAACCCGAACTGATCACACAAGTCGCTTCCATGTCCTTAGCCCAAGCCGTGGATTTACTATTGCAAGATCTTCCTGCGCCCGCTCCACCGGTCGACCCCGGTCTTTCGGATCAGGGAACGTGGACCTATAACATGACCACTCCTCATCCACAGGATGGAATTTTTCGCACCTTTGTCAAAGTTTGGTGGATGCAGCAAATGCTCAAGCCCGATGCGATATCCATCATCGAAAAGCTGACGCTGTTCTGGCACAATCACTTTGCCACGGAATCCGATACCATAGGCGACTCCCGTTTTCAATACTTCAATAACGTGATGCTCCGTCGCAATGCGATGGGGAACTTTAAGACCTTTGTCACCGACGTCTCCCTAGACGGCGCTATGCTTCGCTATCTCAATGGCGACACGAATACCGCTGCCCATCCCAACGAGAACTACGCCCGCGAATTGCAGGAGTTGTTCACTATTGGTAAAGGGCTTGAGCGTACGCCGGGTGACTACACCACCTATACAGAGGACGATATCAAGACAGCAGCCAAGGTGCTTACAGGATGGCGCACGCTGCGCACCGGCGACCCCTCGAGCTCTGTATACCAACAAAATGCGCACGACTCTTCGACCAAGACCTTTTCTTCCGATTACAACAACACGGTGATTGTTGGCGGCAAAGACGAAACGAACGCACGTCGCGAACTCGATGAGATGATTTCTATGATTCTCGCGCAGGACGCAACAGCTCAATACATCGTTCGCAAACTCTATCGCTGGTTTGTGTTTTATACGGTTGACGACACAGTTGAACAGGAGGTCATTAAGCCGCTGGCAGCTCAGTTCAAAGCAGGCAACTACGAAATCAAGCCTATACTCCGTACGCTTCTGATGAGCCAAGTGTTCTTCGACGACCAGAACATCGGCGCGATGATCAAGAGTCCGATCGACTTCATTGTCGGTGCTTCCAATCAGCTGGGCTTTTTGTATCCAACGGACCCTCTGCTTTCCGTCGGAGCAGTGAATTACCTCATTGCCGCTGCAACGAACCTGCAACAAAGTCCTATGGATCCGCCCAACGTGGCAGGCTGGCAAGCCTACTATCAAAACCCGGATTTCTACAAGCTCTGGATAAACAGCGCCACTCTCCCCACTCGTTACGGATTGACCGATGCCGTGGTCTATGGGGGCGGCCGCATGCCCGCGGGATTTGTGATCGACACGCTGGCGATATGCGCCAAGGTGTCGCAAAATCCATCGGACGCATTGTCGCTCGTCACCGATGTCGCCGCATACTTGATGCCGGCCTACAATCTCACATCCGATGAAGTGGATTACGTCGCGTCGCAAGTGCTGATGTCCGGTGGACAGCTCTATGAGTGGACTACCATCTGGAACGACTACATCGCTGCGCCCACGAACAAACAAAAGCGCAGTGCTGCCGAAACCCGCACCCAAGCTCTATTCCGGTACTTGTTCCGCATGGCTGAATTTCAACTGATGTAACATTCACAAGGAAAACTCATGAAACGTAGAGACTTTATCAAGGCTACCACGCCGCTGCTCACCGTTCCTTTCCTGTTGAATGGAACACCGGTTCGTGCGCTCTCGCGCATGAAAGTGCTCAACCCATTGTTCAATACCACGCTCTCCACCGACAGAGTGCTGGTGCTCATTCAGCTTCAAGGTGGGAACGACGGGATCAACACCGTTATTCCGCTGGATCAAATGAGTGACTACAACAGCCTTCGCGGCAACATCGCTCTCCCGGAGTCCAAAATTCTCAAGCTCAATACCGCCACCGGTATTCACACGGCAATGACCGAAGTGCAGAGTATGTGGCAGAACGGCATGCTGAACGTCGTCCAAGGCGTTACCTACCCCAATCCAAATCTCTCGCACTTCCGCTCAACCGATATCTGGATGGCCGGCGAGGCATACAACCAATACCTCAACACCGGATGGTTGGGTCGCTACCTGGACGCGGAATTCCCGAACTATCCCACCGGCTATCCCAATGCCACGATGCCGGATCCACCCGCCATACAAATGGGCGCGGTGATGTCGCTCAGTGCGCAAGGACCCAGCCAGAGCATGGGTATGGCCATTCAAGATCCTACCACCTTTTACAATCTGGTAAATGGAACAACCAAAGGTCCATTCGGCGATCCGCCGGATACTCGTCCGGGCAACGAACTCAAGTTCATCCGACAAGTGGAAACGGAGTCGCAGGCCTACTCTTCGGTCATTAAAACGGCAGCAGACAAGGCCAACAACATGGCTTCCTATCCCAGTGGGAATAGCTTAGCCGATCAGCTCAAGATTGTTGCTCGCTTGGTTGCCGGTGGCTTGATGACAAGAGTGTATATGGTCACTCTCGGTGGATTCGATACCCACGCCGGACAAGTTGTCAGTTCCGACACAACCACCGGAGCACACGCCACCTTACTCTCGCGTGTGTCAACGGCTGTCAGTGCCTTCTACGAAGACCTCAAGCAACTCGGCTGTGTGGATCGCGTGCTTACCATGACCTTCTCCGAATTCGGGCGTCGCGTTCAATCCAATGCCAGCCTCGGTACCGACCACGGAACCTCCGAACCCATGATGGTGTTTGGAACGAAGGTCAATCCCATTGTTATAGGAAATAATCCCAGTCTCACCGATCTGGACAGCGGCAACCTGAAAATGCAAACCGACTTCCGTCAAGTCTACACCTCGGTGCTGAGTCAATGGTTCGGCGTGAGCGGTGCTGAACTCACCAGCTCCATGCTCGCCGATTTTACGCAGGTGCCGATCATCAAAGATCTGTCCAATAGCGTCTCCGACTCCACCGGCGATGTGTTTGCTCTGCAATGCAATCCAAACCCCTTGGATGGCATTCCCGGAACCATACGCTACACCCTTCCGGTATCCGCTGATGTGCAATTGCGCGTGATGGATTTAGACGGTCGTATCATGATCAATCTCGCGAGCGCGTATCAAAGTGCCGGTGAGCAACACTGTTCGCTCAACGCAGCCTCGCTTCCTTCCGGCTCGTACTTCTGCGAACTTCGCGCAGGACAACGTCGTAGCGTCTGCCGTGTTGTTGTAGCTCACTAACCCGGTCCCCTTCTAGATGTTTTTCTTACGTGCCTGGCTTTGCCAGGCACGTAAGAAAATTCCTTTGACGACTATCCCCCTTCTCCTATGTTTTGCTGAACGCAACTCGTCGCAAGCTGTCGTTTATGCGCTGTACTTGGGTTGGTAGAGTTGCAGCTCGAATCCGCCGGGCACGCGGAAGAAGGTGACGAAGCCGAAATCGTACTCGCGAATCTCATCGCTAAACTCTACGCCCTTTGCCTGCAACTCCGCTACGGTGGCATGGATGTCGTCGCAGATAAACGAGATGTCGTGCGTGCCACTGCGCGCACCATCCCGATCGTCGCTTGGATGCACTCCCATCTCTGCCGGAGGCAATCGAAAAATCATCCAGCCGCCGCCGATGTCGGTGCCGCTGAAGTTGAGTTTGTCTGCCAAAAACTCTCGCAGCTCTTTGGCTTCCGAACTATAAAACATGGTGTGGATTCCGCTGATCATCTCAATCCTTCGTGAACGTGAAAGCATCTGCGCCGCGCTCTGCAGCCGGAAGCAAACTATCGAGGGATGCAGATTCGTCCAATGGGAAGTAAATGGACAGACTTGTCCGATTGCAAAATCTGCTTGAAAAAGGCGTGTCAGATCCTGACTTTTATCAATTTTCAACACGCGGAACATTTGCTTCGTCATTGCTCTGATTGTCCCTACTTTTCCGCCCGCAAAAAAGCAGACGGCATTTTTTCACAAACAGATAGAGCTATGTATTCCAACGTACAAGACTTCCTGACACAGTACGCTCATGAGAGCGCATCAACGCAAAAGCTGCTCAAGGCAGTGAGCGATACGCATTTCAATGTTGAGCCCAACGAACACGTGCGCTCAACGGGACGCTTGTCCTGGCACATTGGTAAGGCCGTGAGCAGCATCGGATCGGTGCTTCCGATTTCGATGAAGACCTTTGGTGATGCCGATAAACCATCAACAGCAGCAGCGGCGGCCGACATCCATCGTCACTCGTCCGAAGAACTGCTTCGTGAAGTAGGATCCAAGATCAATAACGATATGCTCGGACAAGAAGTCAACTTCTACGGATGGAAAATGCCAATCAGCCAAATGCTGTGGACATTGATTTCGCATGAAGTGCACCACCGCGGACAACTCCAAGTCGTGATGCGCATGGTAGGTGATATGCCTGTTGGCGTTGCCGGCCCGACCGACGAAGAAATGAAAGCCATGATGGCGCAGCAGAACTAAGAGCAGAGATGTACTGGTTTCAGGCTGCTGCACCAGGATGCGTGCTTCGTCTGCGATAGCGTACAACAAGCGCGCAATGCCTGACCTAAAAAGCAAAACGACGTCTCCTGATTTGGAGACGTCGTTTTTTTTTTGTTCGTAAGCTCTTGAAAAATTTCTGGCAGCGACTTAGACAAAATTCTTCTTGAGCATTTCTACCAGATCGAGGTTTTCCCATGGGAATTGAGCGCGACCGAAGTGTCCGTACGCAGCGCTGGCGCGGTAGATGGGATGACGAAGATTCAGGCGCTCGATGATTCCGCGAGGAGTCATGTCGATGTTCTTCATGATGTACTCAGACAAGTGGTGTCCGGACACATCGCCATAGCCGTGCATGTTTACCATGAGTGAAACAGGCTGTGCAACGCCGATTGCATAGCTCACCTGGATGGTACATTCCGGTGTGATACCGGCAGCCACGATGTTCTTGGCCAGGTGACGAGCAGCGTAGGCCGCGGAACGATCCACCTTTGTCGGATCCTTGCCGCTAAATGCTCCACCACCGTGCGGAGCCTTGCCGCCGTAGGTGTCGACGATGATCTTACGACCGGTAAGGCCGGTGTCGCCATGCGGACCACCAATCACAAAATTGCCGGTAGGATTGACGTGGAATTTGGTCTTCCGATCGATGAGGTGCTTCGGAATCACTTTGCGTATTACATTCTCAATCACGTCATCACGCAGTGCTTTTTGCTTGATGCCCGGATCGTGCTGAGTGGACACGACCACGGCATCCACGCGAACGATTTCGTTTTTGTCGTTGTACTCGAGGGTGACTTGCGATTTGGCATCAGGACGCAAGTAGGGCATTAACTTCGGTTGTTTCTTGCGGATATGTGCAAGACGTTGCACGATGGCATGCGAGAAAGAAATGGCAGCCGGCATGAGCTCTTTGGTTTCGTTGCAGGCGTAGCCAAACATCATACCTTGATCTCCCGCACCGCCTGTGTCAACGCCCATGGCGATGTCGGGGGACTGACGGTTAATCACGTTGACTACGGAACACGAATCCGCATCGAAGCGACACTCAGCGCGAGTGTAGCCGATGTCGCGGATCACACCGCGCACCAGATCCGGCAAATCGATGTAGGTCTGTGTGGTGATTTCGCCGCCCACCACAATCATACCGGTGGTTGCAAAGCATTCGCAGGCAACGCGACCCATGGGATCGTCTTTAAGAACTGCATCAAGAACGGCGTCAGAAACCTGATCGCAGATTTTGTCCGGGTGACCTTCCGATACCGACTCCGAAGTAAAATAATAGTTGGCCATTGTGCTAGATAAGACTTTGAGATGGAGATAGTTGGTAAAAATACTTCTTAAAATGTTCTCTTAAAAGATTCTCAATTGTCAAAGCGTATTTCGACCACCGGAGCCTTTTCAATCCACATGCGGTCGCGCATCTCCTTGTCCATCTTGTCGGCAATCTTCTGGTGTTTGGACTTAGCAAGTGTGAGCTCGGTGAGTCCGCTTAAGTCCATGTGTAAAAAGCTGATATGGTTTCCGGATACTTTAGTTGCCGTGGTAGAAACCAGTTTGCCTTGCGGCTCGATAGCCAGGTCCATTTGCAGGGAGTCCAGCATTTGAGCGAACATCAGGGCAAAGGGATTGTCCTCATCCTTGGCTTTCTTTCCCTTCTTCTTCGACTTCGTGTCGGCCGCGGAGTTGTCGCCGGACTTCATCAATCCGCCGAACTCCGTAATCTTCTCTGCATTCTTGGAGTACACGCGCAGCACAGCCGGATGACCCTTTACGATTTCGAACTTCGTCCAGACTTGTCCACTGGAGTCATTATCCTCCGTTTGCTGACCCATGGGGTTAGCAGACTTGAAGAAATCCTGCGGCTTGATCTTCGTGATGTCTTTGTAATGAAAAATTGCCTTCGCACCCAGGGTGTCTTCCCCTCGCACGATATAGTCGATATGTTCAAAGGTCACTGTTCCATTCGACGAATCGGCAGCCATCCGCGCCTGCGCCTCCAGTCCTTGCCCTGCACTCTTATTTTCCGAAGCCGCAGCGGAGGTATCGTTCTTCATTTCGCGGATCATATCCAGCGTCTCCTGCTTCAGCTCCACCGTGTATTCCATCGTTCCGGAACCATCGGCTTTTGGTTTGAGCGTAAGACTAAAGGTTCGCAAGCACCCGCTCAAGCCGGTGAAGAGAACAAGGCCAAGACTAAGCACAAGTGCGCGCCGCAGCACCAATGTGGTTGTGAGTGTTTTCATAGAGAGATTTTTCTTACGTGCGGGCTTCGCCCACACTCGGTGATGAATGGTCGGCACACTGCACACGCTGGGTGTCAGGCACCGTAGTTGATTTCGCTGGAGTCCCCGACGTTGAGTCGCTTAAACGTCCCCTTGACGACTGCATTGTTCCCGATGATTGAATCTTCCAGCAAGGAACCGGTTACGGTGGCGCCGTTGCTGACAATACTATTACGCAGATGCGCATCCTTCACGGTTGCACCCGATGCCACGGTGGCATAGGGTCCAATCACACTGCGTTGCACTTCGGCATTGTCCGCGATGAACACTGGCGGAATGATAACGCATCCATCAATGTGGCGTACCTCGGTGCTTTGATCCTGCTTGCGAAGCAAGTGTCTGTTGGTTTCGAGCATGGTTTCCGGTTTGCCGCAATCGAACCAACCGTCAACGGCAAAAGTGCCAAAGTCTTCGCCTCGATCGATCATCATCTGCAGCGCATCGGTCAGCTGAAACTCGTTTCTCGTGCGGATGTTGTTGTCGATGAGTTCGTCCAGACAACATTTCAGAAGGGTTGGATTGACGATGTGGTAGAGTCCCACAATCGCCAGTTTCGACGTCGGCTGCTCCGGTTTCTCGATGAGTTTGGTGACTTTGCCCTGACTCGATTCCACCACGCCAAAGCGTCTTGGATCCTCCACTTCCTTCACGCCAAGCAAACTGCGAGAGGAGCTGAGAACGGGTCCCAAGTCCACATCGAATATGGTGTCACCCAGTATGATAAACACCGGATCCTCGCCAATAGTATCGCGGGCGCACCAGATGGAGTGACCCAATCCGAGCGGTTGATCTTGTTGGACGAAGGTGACATTCATGTCGTAATTCTGCTCCACGAACTCCCGGATCATGTCGCCCATGTACCCAATCACAATCGTGGCATCGTGAATTGATCGTGCCTGCAGGGTATCGAGGATATGCCCGAGGATAGGTTTTCCGGCTACATTCAGCAGCACCTTAGGAAGGGAGTAGGTATGCGGTCTGAGGCGTGTGCCATATCCCGCCACCGGAATAATTGCTCTCATGCGTTCGAGTTTCGTGGTATCGATCGAATGCTCTTATCGCATCCGGATGTCCTGCAAAAATACGTCAGAACAAGGCCTGTCGCTCCGCGGACTTAATGTGTCTTATTCGTGTCGCGCTCCGCGCGGAAGTCGAAATGGTAGGTACTGCGCAGCACACCCCGAGCATCAAAGCGTTCCTTGAACTCAATCAAGCCCAGCGAGGGCGTCATGGGATTCGGATCCTTGGTATCCTGCGAGACGCCTATGTCCACCCATTCATAGCCTTCTTCCACTGCTCGGCGTACCGTTTCATACATAATGAGGTATATCGGCTTGAGGTGTTCGTATTCGTACAAGAGCATGTTATAGAAGCAGAGCACCACTTGCGAGTTTGCCAGAAAGAGCAGGGATCCGGCAATGGGTGTGTCGCCTTCGTACACCATCATGAGTCGCAGCTTATCCGGCATCAACTCACGCAGGCGCAGCAGCTCTTCCAGGCTGTGAGTGGGCCTAGCGTTGTGTTTGGCTTTGTTGGCGAGCAGGATTCGATGGAAGGTCCCGTAATCGTCGCTATCGCGAATACTAATCTGCTTCTCGCGCAGAATCTTATGAATGGTCTTTCTGGCGGTCTTATCAAAGTGCGCCAAGAAGTCAGCACCGTGCTTACAATGGATAGCGTGCGAGATGTAATGCAGCTCGAAATCGAAATGCCGATAGAGCATGGCATATTCGAAGTGCTGCGAGATGTTGGTGTTGTAGATGATAGGAGGCGGAATGATGAAGGCTTCATCCCAACCTTTGGATCTGGCGTAGTCCACAAAGCAATCCACAATCTCCAGCGCGGTGGCAAAGTTGGGGTCTTCAGCGGTGAAACCGCCATAGCTGGCACCGATGGGTGACCAGAATTGTCGCTCCCGACCCTGAAAGAACCCGCCCGGAAGTACAGCCACCAGCTTGCCATTACGACGGAACATCACATGAGCAAAGAGAAAACGACCGGCAGGATGGTAGTCCAAAAAGGCCTGGTTGTGAAACATCGTTGCGTTATTGCAACGTCCCAAAAACTCCTCCCACTCTTCGCGATCGGCTTCTGTGTACTCGTGTGCGGTGATGCTCATATCAAACCAATAGTAAGCTGCGAAACTACGGCACAGAGCGGAAATATGAGGGAAAAGGGGGTTGAGGCTACCGACCCTACCATGTCACGACAGGCAGTTTTCAAAAGAGCGCCCGCTTTCACGACAGGCTTGCCTGCCGAAACAATGACGAAGAATTCTTGCCCGCAACATCTGGTTGCGCTGAAACTGATGGTGTGCCGCATAGACTAGTGCTATGAAGTAAAAAGGGTATTCGTCAGGTATTGTCCAATCTTGTGAAAGCACCATCGCCTACCATACGCAACTGTCTGCGTTCGAGCAGATCGATCTGGCATTCGTCACCACATGACAAATGCTCTTGTTTTTTCAATTAAGTTCGCTATCGAGAGTTTTAGGCAGAAAGGCGCTGCCTCGGGGCGCGCCACAGAATAGCATCATCATGTATTTTCAGCTGCAGCAGATGCAGCATCGGAAATCACTTTCAATCTCAGATACCTTCCGGAACCTGAAATGAAAACCGGTATTCACGTCATCCTCTCGGTACTACTGCTTACGTCAGCACGCACACAGGACTACTCAACGAGTTCTGAGCTCAAGCCACAAACGTTGACGATGAAAGAGTGGTGGAAGGAAGATGGGAATGGATACGGAGTCAACGGCTTTACCTGGCTCGACAACTTCTATCACGGCTCAGGTGCATTGGCTATTAGCACGCCCAAAGGTGTGCAGACTTGGCTACTCAACCATCCTTGGGATACGGTGAGTGTGTTCAACTGGACTAATGGAGATGCCAATATCATCTCCGGTGATTTCAATGGAGACTCTATCACCGACTACCTGGATGGTAAGGGCTCATTGTATCTCGGCAGAGCGCAAGATGTACCGGGTAGTCCAAGGAGAGTTATTGCAGATGACCTGCCGACGCGGTTTGTATGCGATATTAATAATGACGGCATGGACGATGCTGTCCTCGTTGACCAAAACACCGACACTGTCGGACTGAGAATCTGGTTCGGCTCACGAAATGACTCAGTTCTTACTTCACAAGTATTGTTTGAGGGTAGATACTTTGACTCCTCAAGAAAGATTGTTTCGATATATGCTATTAGCAACAAGAAAGTACGAGTCTTAATACGACTAGCTCCTTATAAAATCGATAAACATGGAGATTTTCAGGTTACTTCCGATGGCTACGAATTGTATGACGCGAATTGGAATTCCAGTACCAAAAGCCTCTCGTTCACAAGACTTCATGAAATTACTCTGAATAACGCAGGTTTATCGTGGCTGGCTGGTTGCACTCTCCGTCAGAGTGATGGCACGATGTATCGCATTGACGCAGAACGTATTTCTATTTATGACACATGGTATACAAACACCAATCTTGCAGTGTACAGTCTGAGCAATGACAGTATAAAGAAGATTGCGTCCATTCGAATGGATAGTATCTATGATATGGTTGCATTAAACCATAGTATCGACGCAGACTCACTTAGCGATTTTGTGCTCAATAAAGGAGACGGTTACTCTTTGTCTTGCGTTAGTGGAAATTTTAGCAACGGTATCACTATTCTCTCTCGCTACACTTTCTGTTCGCTCTCTCATGTGTGTACGGTCAAAACAAGAGACGATTCAACGTCCCACTCCCTATGTGTTGGTGGACAATACATGGTCGATGGCGAACCTTACAATTGCCTGACAATCGCCCATCTCGATGAAACCCTGAGTAGCGTCAAAACAGATCGTGAAAATCCAACCGGTGTCAGCATATCAGCAGCCCCTGAGCCCGTTATCAGAGGTGTGCAAGAACTGCAGTTGCGTGTCAGCTCAACCACTCCACACGTATGCGAGCTGTGCTGTGTAACTGAGGATGGCAAAGTCACAAATCTGGGACACGACATAGCAATCGCAGCCGGTGAAACTACGGTTCATGTAGACACAGGTTTGTTTCCGGCAGGAGGCGCGTACAGTATTGTTCTCTTGGACAAGTCAGTCTTGGCTCACTGTCGTCTCATCGTGAAGTGAGGACTGATACGGGAATCACATCTAATTCAGAACGCATGATGGTGATGCAGAAAGCGTAAGTTTTGCAGAACTTCAGGTGAATTACAATTTGATCTATCACCACCCGACGCAAAGTCAAGCATCGAAATTCATACGGAATTCGGCCATCCCAAACGAACGAGACGTTTCAATCGCCTTGGCGCTAATTCCCTCGACGCAATGTGGAGAACTATGCCTTTCAGTTATCTCGTCGTAATATATTTTAACCCCAAGGGTTAATTGCATAACTTGCATCGGTCTAAGGAATGGAAATATCGTATGCGAACAGGAGGCTTGAGAAAACAGTCTCCACTCCGAGCGAGATCATACGAAGCTATGGCGCTCAGGCGAAGCGAATCATTCAGAGAATTGAAGAGTTGAAAGCATCGGAGTCCTTATCGGTCGTGTATACGCTGCCGGGTGCTCGTTGTCATGAACTGAGCGGTACACGCAAAGGACAGTTCGCTGTTGAGGTTTCCGGGAATAGGCGCATCATTTTTAAGCCGAATCACGATCCGGTACCAACGAAGGACGATGGTTCTCTTGACAAAGTCAGAATAACAAAAATCAGCGTTACGGAGATCAACGTGGACTATCATTGAATCTGATTTTGCTGTGCGATTCTGAATGCACTGGTTGGGAAAAATTGATCAACCAAGGTTGGTACACCGAAATTAATAGTTGAAGAAAGAAGTGACCTATGTTTACCATTGAGACAGCACGAGATTTGACTCAAGCCCGAATGTTATTGTCACCTCCCGGAGATACACTCAGTGAGACACTTGAGCTGGCAGGTATGACTCAAAAAGAACTGGCCATTCGCTGCGGAAGACCACTCAAAACCATCAACGAGATCATGAAAGGAAAAGCTGCTATCATACCCGAGACGGCTATCGATCTTGAGTTGGTGCTGGGCATACCGGCTACATTTTGGCTTGAGCGTGAGAGGAATTACAGACTCCAGCTTGCTCAACTTGACGAGGCAGAGTCTATGCTTGACGACGCACAGTGGTTGAAGCAATTTCCTGTAGCAACGATGAGATCGTTGGGCTGGCTGAAAAGCCGCTCTCCGATTTCCTTGATGTATGAGCTACTGTCATTCTTTGGCGTCGCCTCACCGGAAGCCTATCTCCATCACTACGCTGACAGAGGTTTTCTATTGCAGTTCAGAAATCACTCGTCGGCGCATGACAAGCATGCGCTTGCGGCCTGGTTACGAAAGGGAGAACTCGACGCGAGCGCGCTTGAAACCGGAAAATACTCTGCTGCCATACTGCGGGATTCTCTTCCCGCATTGCGATCCATCATGGCCACTGAGCCCAACGATTATTTCGAGCAGATGCAATTGCTTTGCAAAGCAGCCGGTGTAAAGCTTGTGTACACACCTTGTCTGCCTCACGTGGCTGTAAGCGGCGCCACGAGATGGATTGGAGATACACCGCTTATCCAGTTATCAGCGAGGTACAAGAGATACGATTCCTTTTGGTTCACGTTTTTCCATGAACTTGGTCACATTCTTCTACATGGCAAGCGCGAATTGTTTCTTGAAAATGTTGAGTACACACATAAAGACAAGGTGAAAGAAAAAGAAGCCGATGAATTTGCCATTCAATGGACCTTGAGTCACGACCAAGAAGCAGAGCTTGCGAATGTCCGCTCATTGAATCCTCGCGATATCAAACGCTTGGCTCCGAAGCTAAACACTCATCCTTCTGTCATTGTCGGACGTCTACAGCATTTGAAATTGATTTCCTACTCAGAAGGAACGAAGTTCATAAAAGCTGTAGATCTCAGTTCATAGCGCTTAGCGTACTGCATGATACACACACAGCTGTACATTATCGCGCTAGTGATGAAGCGCTTCAGATCTACCTTCGCAATAAAGCTTTGCAGTCGAGCACAGGTGTCAGACAGTGACTCACGAGTTTGCGTACGCAATGAACTTCGGAGTGCAGCAGTGCGCGATAGCTAGTGAAAGACATCGGATTCCAGAGGAATTCATGTTCTCAATTGGTTGAGCGTGTAGTGCCAAAGGTGACCTGTCGGATGTCTTCGCGGAGCGCTAATGCGATGCATCAGTTCGGAACAGAGTCACCGCTTCGCCTTGACTGGCCCAACCAATACTGTTAGCTTCTGCTCTCACGTAGCCAACTGACTTGACAGGAGTTTTCATTGTTGCTTTATGTAGAGACATGAATCAACAAATGACGCTCAGATTTGGTCGATGTCAGCTTGTGCACATCTGCAGTGCTCACTAATCCGCGACTTTTAACGCTGAATCTGTATTATACGGTCGACTCGGGGATGAGACAATAAAGCTGAGCCGCACAGAGGCGAATCGACACGGTGTTACTATTCGGCGCAGGTTTTGAAAGCTGAAATTCTAAGGTTATCCACTTGCAAACACTTTTCAGATCAATAGGTGTTTAGCGATTTACTCGAAGGGAGGCAAGGTATGATTGGGCTCATCTCGTTTCTCACAATAGCCGGAATAGATCTCAATACTTCAGACACAAAGGTCCATCTTGCTTGCTGGAATGGACGTGAACATCCACGAAATGTATTCTTTGCCGGAAACTTTCAACAATGGCAAGAAGGTCAAAGTAAGCGAAACTTTCAGTGCTCGCAGATCATTAGTCTTATAGATCTGGGGCAAGGACAGTGGCTCTTTGCAGGAGTTTACCAAGTACTGGACTGCCAAATAACGTCAGACCAACGTAATCCATATCGTTACGAAACCGAATTATTGCCAGGTCAACATGAATTAGTCGGTCGCATCGTAGTGTCACACCAAAGAAGCGGACGTGCCTGTTACATTTGGTACAAACCGGATCTGGAGTTGCCGCTCGTTGAATTCCGTAGAGAGAGAATGTCAATAAGAGACTTCCCGGGCTACAATACTGTGGTGGTTAATCATGCCGAGTTGCAGATCATTGTTAGACAGGAGATTTCTTCTTGGCATTCGGCATTGATCAATGTTAGAGGGGTCTACTTGATCACCGACACAAGAACTGGAAAACACTACGTAGGAAAAGCCTCGGGAAATGAGGGCATCTGGCAGCGTTGGTGCGCGTACGCAAAGAACGGGCATGGAGGTAATGTCGAGCTTAAAAAGTTGCTTGCGAGCAAAGGGTCAAGATATGTTTCACATTTCCAGTATAGCATTCTGGAGATTGCCGACACGCATACGTCAGACGCAGTTATTTTGACTCGAGAGTCGCATTGGATGTCAGTGCTTAAAACACGCGAATTTGGGTTAAACAGTTAAAGTCAATATTTCCTCCATTACCGGCACCTCCCCACTCCCTCTCATCATCGCAGCGAAGCTGCATGAAAAAAAATCTCTTGCTGAACTTCTGCCTCAGGGTTTGTCTTCCCCGTGTTTGAGACGGTTTTGTAGTTCTTTGAAATGGTGGAAGTCGTGGGCCAGGTCGCAGATGTTGCGGATGCTGCCGGTGTGGACGTGCAGGTAGACATCGTAGAAGCGCTGACGGGTTTCGTCGTCACTAAACTCGCTGAGGGCCATGATGTGTTCGCGCATGTGGTTCATGGAGGCGGCAAACTCTGTTTCCAGTTTGGCGAAGCCGTCGCTGCCGGGAGTGCTCTTGCGCATGAGGGAGAAGACTTTCCATAAAGCCGAGCCGTGGAAGCTGAGGCCAATAATGCGTTCGTCGTCGAGTTGTTGGGCGGCAATTTCGAGCAGCGCGGAAACGTCGTTTTTCTTGCGAAGCGATTGCTCGCTAAAAGCGTCCAAGTATTCAACGACAGCAAGGGTGTCTTCAGAAATGATCATAGCAGGAATAATAGTCGGTAGAAATCCGCGGAGTATGAGTCTTCGTTGTAGAGCGTTTGCGTTACGGTTTACTGAGAGCGCACGCTAAAGAGCACAATAACGGTGGTAGCAAGAGCAGCAAGCACCACGACGGGCTCCAGGATGTCGTCCCATGTGGAACGTTGAACGGCCGGTAAAGGTGCCGAACAAAAGGCGTAGCCGGGATTTTCCAAAAGACTCTGATCGCTTCGCGCCACGAGATCTGAGCGTTGCAGACTAATGTCGCTCAGTTGCCGTCCGGCGGCCGCACAGCGCAGCTCCACGTGAATGGTGCGAAGCAGCGAATCGCGATCGGGGACCGAGGCGTAGCGGACGGCAACATCGGCAATGCCGACGTCCAGGAATCCGGATGAGCTGTCGCTCGTGACCAGACTCGCCTCCCCTAAGGCAGAACGCAATTGCTGTTCCACCAACCATCGCGCGGGATGATCGGAGCAGCGGAGTCGTAGTGCCGGAGATCGTACTGCGGCCAGCTGCGTACGTACCTGCTGCGCAGCCAGTTTGAGAAGTGAATCCTGAATCTGAAAATTTGTCGGCGATGCAGTCCACGCCCGCACTGCACAACACAAGGTGCAGAGCAAGATGATGATGACGATGCGTGGGCGTAGGGGCATTCCGGCTCGGGGGACGAGATCGGAGTGCTCTCGTCGGGTTTAGTTTGTTGCTTCTTTGGTGTACACCGTCACATCAGCCCGACGATCTTCCGCTTTACCACCTTTTACGGAGGCGAAGGTTTTATCGGCGAATTGTGCGCCGAAGGCTTTGACGATCACCAGATCGCGACTGATGTTCATGGACTCCAGATACTTCACAACGCTTTCGCCACGACGTTGAGCCAGCTTGACGTTGTTTGCATCCGAACCGACTGCGTCGGTATGTACTTCAACAAATATACCCGCAATATTGCCACCGCTGACGAGGGTGTTCAGGGATTGGCGAGCCTCATCTGAGAGTTTATCATCTGCAAACTCGTAATACACTTGCGCGGTTGCGCGCTTGACCAACGGATCGAAGCTCTTCATTTGTATTTCGCCGTTGCTGAACGTCGGCAATCCGTAATGCGTTGCCACGTAGCGTGACTGATGGGACGGAATGGTTTGCTCGTCCCACTTAAACATCAAACCACTGTCTCCGAATTGCTCGTTGTTGGCAGTAATATTCCATACGGTCGGGTAAAAATTGCGCCAGCGACCCACGCAGAGTTCGTCCGGCTTTACCACTTTTCCCTTGTCGGTGACGGCTGATGCAACGAGGTCACTCTTCACTCCGGCGGTCTTATACACCAGAATCTCACCCGGTACATTATTGCCCTTAAAATCCGTTTCGGTACTCACTTTGGTGCCATCGGCTTCCATCGCAGCGCCGTCGTTCGTATCAATCATCGTGTCGATGAGCAAGGTCAGTCCGGCTTTCACATCCTGCGCACTATTGTTTTCCATCGTGTATTCGATGCGGTAGTACTGTCCGAAACTCCCGGGCTCAACATCACGGAAACTCTTGTCCACAGGTATCAGCTGCTGCGTCAGGGTTACTCCCTCGAAGTCGTACTCAATTTTCGAGAACAACGAACCACCCTCACCCCACTTCTGCTGACGACCATAGAGGTACGTCACCGGTCCATCCGCAGTATGCAAGCAAGGATTATTGGAAGCATATTTTCCATTCACCGAGAGCACAAAGTGCGAGGTGGAGTGCGGCGACGGATAGCCGTACATCAGGCGCTTTGAGCCGGTGCCAATGGTAAAACGACCATCCTCAGCGGCTGAACCGCAGCCGTACTGTTGGTGATCCGGTGTAGCACAGGCTTGAAAAATCAGAGCCATGGCACACAGTGTCAGAAGTGAGAAGAGTGCTTTCATAATCCGTTGCGAGTAGTAATGGATTGGTGCTGTGTCGCTCGAACTTGAGGCGCGGCGCATCTGTCGAATCACGAACATAACCGCTTGAGAGCGCATGTTCAAATCCGAATTTTTACGGATTCTTACCGAGCTTCGCTCGAACTGGCTCGTGTGCCACCACCTGCCAGAGCGTCTGCCCATCCATTCCGTATTTCCGCTCAAAGGCACTCATCGCTTCGTGGTCGAGAATATCAGCGTTGAGGTCAAGTGTAGCCGACTTCGTCGTCCAGCCTGCACATGACAGTACACACGACCACTCTCGGGCATACCATGGCATATTGGTTCTGAGTTCCAGCTCCGCTGATAGGTCCAGCATTGTGCTGAACACGGGGTGTGCATGCCAGCGTCGCAGCAGATGTTCGGACTTGGGATAAGGATTTGGGTAGAGCACAAAGTGCTTGCGAAAACGTAGTGAGTGTTCATGGCAAAGACGCCAAAAATCGCTCAGTTCGGCGCGTAGGCAGAGGGCGTTGTCAGGCAGATTCGGGGCTGACGAGAGTCGGGCAGCCGATCGATCGACTCCCACCACCAAGCAGTCGGCAAAGCGCTCCGCAAGCATTCGCGTGCTGCGCGCGGTTCCGCATCCGGAATCCAAGATCATGCTCTGACGGTCTGATGCTTCCTTGAGTCGCCTTGCATGCCGATTGAACACGTCACGCGTATGGTCGGAGATTGGTTTACGGTAGGAGTGCAGCACATGCTTGGACCACAGTGCACGGAGTCGTACTTCGTCAGCCGCCGCCTGATGAAACACCGTCGCCTCCTTCAGGCTAAGAACGAGGTCATCCGACTCTGCGTCTCTCACACTCACACGCTCAGGCATGACGCTGACGAGCCAGCAATGGGACGAGACGCTCAGGATAGTTGGACACCAGAGCGGTAACCGGATACTTCATCACTTGGTAATAGTCTTCCTCCGTATCCACTCCATACACGCCCATGTACAGGCCATGCACAATGGCATCGTCGCAGCGCTTGTGCGTGCATTCGCGTAGTGAGCAGACGTAGGCTTCGCAGCCGATTTCAGCCGCGACTTCAGAGGGTAATCGAGTGTCGTGCGGCAAGTGGATGGCTGCCGTGTGTGCATCCGGATATTGATCCTTCAATAACCTAAGAGAATGATGGTGGAAGGAGCCGAAGAGAGTGTTGCTGAACATGTCGCTCTGCAGCACGATGTCAACAATACGTTCGATGCGCTCTTGAAAGTCTTCATCCTCCGACGGAGGTTTAATCTCGATGTTGACGTAGCATTCGTTTGCTCGCAACAAGTCCAGCGCCTCACCGAGAAGTGGAATTTGTTCTCCGCTAAATTGTTCACCGAACCATGCACCGGCATCGAAGGATCGAAGTTCATCGAGACTCAGATTCTTCATTTGCCCGCTACCCGTCGTGGTTCTTCCCACCACATGATCATGCAACAATACCACCTGCTTATCCGAGGTGAGTCGCACGTCGATTTCCACCATCTGAGCGCCAACACGAATAGCCTCGCGTAAGGCTGCAAGCGTGTTTTCGGGCGCGCTGCCGGAGGCGCCGCGATGAGCGACCACGAAGCGAGGGTTTCGGAGGACAAATTCTCGAAGACTTAGCATCAGTACGTTAGCAGCCTCTTAGGGCCATGGTGATAGCTATCCGGCGTTCACTGGTGCAGTGGTGAAAACAGAACCTGACGGAACGCCAGTGGTAAATTAGTATGCTCCGTGTCCCCCAAAAAACCATGCGCCGGAATTCACGAAATATTAACCTGTCGCTTCTTGTTGTTTCGAGCTCAGTCAATCCAAAGCGAAGGGCTCAAGGAGCTGACGTGTTCGACTCCGGCATACCGAACTGTCCTTCCCGCGCTCCGCGCCATCCCCGAATAAAATCTTCTGCATGAACCGCGGCTTTGTTGGGGAGTTGAATTCCTCGCAGCTCCACGGAGCCATCGGCACATCCCACCTGCCAGCTCCCGTTGTGTATGCGCCAGTGTCCGGCTTCCAGTGACATTGTTCCGGCGACCACATAATAAATTTTCAATCGCTCGTTGCCCATCATCGTCCATGCACACGGCGTGGGCGAAAGGCCATGGATGAAGTGACGCACTTCATCGGCCGACTTATCCCAAGGAATGGCGCTGAATTCTCTCCACACCTTGGGTGCGGGACTAGCCATTGTCTCATCTTGTTGTTGCGCCCGCCACGACTCATTCATCAACATCTCAACACTTCTCACTGCGGCGTTGGCGGCAAGGGGCATGAGGAGTACGTAGAGTTCTCCGGCGGTCATGTTTTCTTCAATACCACAGCGTTCTTGCAGGAGGATGTTGCCGGTGTCAACCACATCGTTCAACACAAAAGCCGTCACTCCAGTCTCCTTCTCACCCTTCATGATGGCGTGATTTATGGGCGCAGCACCGCGGAATTTGGGGAGCAAGCTGGCATGCACGTTAAACGCTGCTTTGGAGGCCAGTGTATAGATGGACGACGGGAGAATACGAAACGCGATGACGCAGATGATGTCAGGTCGGAGCTCGCGTATCTGTTGCTCGAAATCTGGATCGCGCAAGGACATCGGTTGGAGGATCGACTCAATACCGAGCTCAAGCGCACAGCGTTTGACAGCACTGGGTTGAAGAACTCGTCCCCTTCCCGCAGCCTTATCCGGCACCGTTACCACGGCACGGACGCCAAACTTCTCGTGCAAGGCTCGCAAAGCCGGAACGCCAAATTCGGCGGTGCCCATGAAAACAATGACTGGTTTCTCGGTGCTCATCGCTGTTCTCCGCTCAATGGCAACTCAGCCGAGTGTGCGTCGCCGGTTCCGTGGATTCGTACCCGCGTCCAGTCGTCGACCTGACACAGGCTACGACACAAAGCGTTCATCTCCTCCAGTGACACGGCATCAATGGCACGAAGACTCGTCTCCAAATCCTCGAAGTGTAATTCCTCCAGCTCCGCCTTGGCAAGAGAATTCATGCGAGCCGACATACTTTCCAGTCCCATAATCATGCTCGATTTGAGTTGTTCTTTTGCACGAGCCAACTCCGACTTTTTTACTCCGTCGCTGTGCAGCAAGGTCAATTCTCTGTCAATCAACGTTTCGGTTTTCTGTAGTCTGGCGTGTTCAGTCCCCGCATAGATGGAGAACACACCGCTGTCCGTCATCAATTGCAAAGATGAGTACAATGCATAAGCCGCTCCGGTACGCTCGCGTATGCGTTGATGCAAGCGTGAGCTCATGCCATCCCCCACAATCGTATTGAGCAAGGCTAAAGCCCAACGATCTGCATGGCGAACACCGTTGGTGCGCCGTGCCATGAGGAGATGACTTTGACTGAATGCTCGCTCGGTCGTCAGAATTTTTCTTTGTACGCGCCGCGCCGATGCGCGTCGCGGACGTGATTGACTTGGTCTCTTGGCTCGAAAGAGTTTTTGCACGCTCTGCAACACATGCTCATGATCGACTGCACCGGCCACCGCAATCACCATGGCGTCGGAGCGATAGTGTTGACGATGGAATCGCTGCAAGTCACCCACTCCAAGTTTTGCAACGCTGTCAATAGTGCCGGCGATGGGAAAACCCAGAGAGTGGGAGCCAAACAAGGCTCGTTCTGCCATGTCCTGTATGAGCTCTTCGGCCTCGTCATCGTAGGATTTCAACTCCTCCAGGATGACCGTTCGCTCCTTGCTGACGTCTTTTGCGCGGAACAATGGATGCAGCACAACATCACTCAACACGTCCAAGCACCGATCGAAGTGGGCGGGCAAGGCCCGCACGTAATAACAAGTCTGTTCTTTCGCAGTGAAGGCGTTCACATAGGCGCCGAGCGATTCAAAGCTTGAGGCGATTTGTGAGGAACTGCGTGTTTCCGATCCGCGAAACACCATGTGCTCGATGAAGTGCGCGATGCCGGATTGCTCGGCAGACTCGTCACGTGCCCCCACGTCCACCCATATACCAAGCGCGAAGGAGTGTGCTCCGGGAACCGTTTCGCACAAAACGCGCAAGCCATTTGGAAGGACACTACGATGCACTCCTGCAATCACTTCCTGCGAAGAGGCAGCTGAGGAAGAGCGGGAGGCTGAAGACGAGGGCGGACGTTTTGGCATAGACGGGAAAAAATCCAAAGCATAAAATTACGGCTATTGGCCCTTGCGCCTATCTTTGTGCTGCGCAGTCTTCCAACTCATGTCGGCAAAGAATAGAGGGAAGTCATTTGATTCACGGAGACTTATGACCATCGATTCCATACGTGAGCACATCGCGACGCTGGAGAGTTTTCGTCAGCTTTCCACCGAGATCCTGACACGCAACGCAGACTTTATCAGGCACGTTCTATATAAGACGGGCGATGTCATCATTCGCGAACAGGAACAGAGTAGTCACGTTTGCATCCTCAGCAAAGGCAAGGTTCGCGTTCATCGCGATGGTTTCAGTTTGGCTACCATCAGCGCACCTAATTTGTTTGGGGAGATGTCGCTCGTCGATTCCAAACCCCGCTCCGTGTCCATCTCCGCCATGGATGAAGTGGAAATCGTCTGTATCGACCGTCAGGGCATGCTCAATCTCATGCACGACTCCACGGATCTGATGCTGTACATGCTCACCTTGCTATCGTCCCGTCTGCGCGAGCAAGACAATGCCTTAGTTGATGAGCTTCGCTCGCGCGAACTGCAATTGCAGCGTCAGGTAGAAGAGCAAACCCGATTGTACAAAGAACAAAAGGAAATCGCCGAAGAACAGCGTGCACGGGCAGAACAGAGTGAAAAGTTTGAGCAGGAATTTCTGGCCAATATGAGTCATGAAATACGCACGCCTATGAATGCCGTAATGGGGATGACCAATCTACTCCTGGAAAAACACCCGCGGGAGGATCAACTCGCGTACTTGCAAGGCATTCGCAGAGCGTCGGAGATACTCCTGGTTATCATCAACGACATCCTCGATCTCTCAAAAATCCAGGCAGGAAAATTAGAGATTGAGAGCATTCCTTTCAGCATCCGCGAAGTGGTTGCCCTTGTACATCAAACCTTGCAGGTGAAGGCGGATGAAAAGAGCGTATCGCTCCTGGTCGACATTCACCACGACGTCCCGGCTCTCGTGCTGGGAGACCCCACTCGCCTCAATCAAATTATCGTGAACCTGCTAGGCAATGCTATCAAGTTCAGTGAGCGTGGTTTTGTGCGCATCAGTGTGCAACCGGTACCGGGCGTCTTTCACGGAGTACCCGGCTCCTTACACACCGACGGCGACGCGACCGATTTTCAGTTTATCGAATGCAGTGTCGAGGATAGTGGTCCCGGCATGACCGAGGAACAAGTGGCAAAGCTGTTTCAATCCTTCCAACAAGCGGAGGCCAGCACAGCCAGAACGCATGGTGGCACGGGTCTGGGACTGGCTATCTCGAAACAACTCGTCGAACTACAACACGGAAGCATTAACGTCAGTAGTCAGCCCGGTCGTGGATCCATCTTCAGTTTTCGTATTCCCTATCGCGCAACGCACGATCTGGCTGCAACGTCCTCACATACCGGGAAAAACGGCGATGCCGTGCACAGCTTACGCGACGTTCGGATTCTTGTGGTAGACGATGATGAGTACAATCGTGTGGTGGCGTCGGACACGTTGCAATTGAAAATCCCGGGTGCGCGCATTCACACAGCGATTGACGGTGTGGATGCGTTGGAGATCTTTCATCGCGACAGCTTCGATATCATTTTGATGGATGTGAACATGCCTCGCATGGACGGATATGAATGCACGCGCCGCATTCGCGGCTCTGCTCATGCACACAAGAATATCCCCATCATTGCGCTCACCGCATCGGCCATCGGCAAGGACGTGGATCGATGTTTGGAGTACGGCATGAATTCCTTTGTCGTAAAGCCCTTCAGGCCGGATGAACTGCTGCGTACAATTGCACAGGTTCTGCACCAACATGGCGCCGCTGAGACAGCGCAGCATGCGCAAACGCAGAGCTCGGCACAAGACTCGCCGACACAAGAGAAGATCAGTCCCGCCTCCGACCACATGGTTGAAGAAATGCACCCATCGGTCGACTTGAGCTTTCTGCGAGACTTCTGTGAGGGTGATGAACAGCGTATGAAGAAGTACATTGGTATGTACGTGAACACCTCGCAGCAACTGATGGACTCACTCAAGATGGCTGCTGAGATGGGTCAGCACGCAGACCTCAAGCGATTTGCGCATACCCTAAAATCTCAGTTCACTTACCTGGGAATGAAACGAGCACGAGAACTGGCCTTGTATATCGAAACAGAGTCAGCCGCCGGCCGAGTGGACGCCTCGGTCTACGATGCGCTCAACCACTTAGACGTGCTCTGCACGCAATCGTTTTCCGAGTTGCGGGCGATGAGTAATTGAGACTCGCAACTCCGCATTCAAGTATCAGGATGTTTCCTCAGAGATGGAATTGACGCGATCTGCAGACGATGATTCTCTCAAGTGTTAATTAACACTG
This sequence comes from Chlorobiota bacterium, assembly GCA_039810585.1. Lineage (GTDB taxonomy): Bacteria > Bacteroidota > Ignavibacteria > Kapaibacteriales > NICIL-2 > JBBATK01. Next base: position 41,511 of record JBDHXF010000021.1, on the reverse strand, counting down.
ACTGCTCCAATTATTAACAGCTGCATTGCTACGGATTCAGCCATGATGTACGAAAAGTGATCGAGGGAGAAATACTCCCTTTTTTATCACATTTCATTCATGGAGGATGTATGGCAGATGCAATTGGAGCCGCCGGTTCCGCAGCCGGAACAAGTGCCTCGTTATGGGCACAGTACAACGCTGCTCGCAGTCAGGGAGTGGATAGCGACGGTGATCACGATGGTAGTGGAAGTGCTGCTGCGCAGAGTATAGGTGCCGGTACTGCAAGCAGTCGTGCAAGCGGAACGCAAGGCACACAGCAAGCGCATCGTGGACATCGCGGACATCATGGACATCGTGGATCACAGTCTACACAAGCGACATCGCAAAACACTGCGAGCTCGGCTACGAATAATGCCCCCAGCATTGCCTCGTTGCTAACACAGCTTGATGCAGACGGCGACCACGACGGTTCTACGAGTGTCAACAGCAACGACGCGTTTAAGGCCACCGTTGCTCAGCAGCTCAACGCCGGTACTCTGGGCAATGACCCGCTGGCTACCTATAATCCCACGGGTACGCAAGATTCTCTGACGCAATCCGGTGTTGGAAATCTTGTCAACTCGGTTGCCTGATAGCTCCCCATTCACGTGGGACTTGTTCCCATTCACCAGGGATTCCTTCCCTTCCCGTTTCACCCGGGACCAGCGAGAGACGTGATCGAACAGATGTCGAAGTTCGGTCGATTACTCTCTCAGCACGGCTCAGTTCCTGCCTCTTCATTTCTCTCTTTCGCCATACATATTCCAGGATACACCACTGCATTCCGACCGAGCATTAGCGCTGCGAATGCAATGGCTTGCCTCATTCACGAGATGTGAGCGCGAAGGCGCGAACGAATGAAAAACACACTGACGTTCATTCCAATGAACCGAGTCTCATGATTCGCGTGCGCGCAGGTGGCGCATTGCAGAGGAGGGTTCTTGTGGGACAACAATGGAAGAGCCCCATAGAGTTGTGACGCAACAAATGTCGAAGTCCGGTACGTCAGATAAACTCTATGTGGCTCAAGGGACGACAGTGCCACAGGTGTGGCACAGCAGGTGTATGTCGGTGGTCGGGTGAACTCTAGCTGCAATCGAACATCGCGCGTCCCGACCCAGTTTCCTCATTTCACATCTTCTGTCAGGACTTCCCTCCAAAAGTGAAGTCGGGACGCGTGACTGGCTCTACGACAGGCCATGATGATGTTCGATACTCGCAACGGAGGTTGCGATATCAGTAAAACAACGTATGGGTATTGGTTACAGTAAAAAACAGCCGTGTCAAACATTAACAACTATGCGAGAGCAAGCTGTTGACGTGAGCTTTTACTCCACTCGAACACCAAAGACACCAACGAGGCCAACGATAGATTCCAGAGAGAAACGAGCCCCTTTTAGTTTGTTGAGGGTGGGATCCAACGCAAGGTTACGTACGTGGCGCATGTCGGCCTTTTCAAGACTGCTGCGTTCAAAAATGCTGCGGTCCAAATCGCAATCATCAAAAATTGCCTGACTGAGATCACACATCGCAAAATCGCACTCCCGCAGCTCGCAGCGATGGAATTCTTGCGCCTTGAGTTTGAGACCGCTGAACGAGCACATGTTCATAATGCAGTCCTCAAAATGCATCTCTAATATCCTGCTGTTGAGGGTATGAAAATGCAAGCCGAGCATTTTACAGTGTTCAAAACGCACACCTCGGAGCGACATATCCTTAATCACGGCGGTGCTGAAGTCGCAGGTTCGGAACACGCAATCTTCAAACACGAAGCCCTGCAGGTTCACTCCGTGGAATGAACACTGCACAAACCGGCAACGTTCGAAGTGTGTGTCCGCTAATTCTTCGGTTCTAAAATCACGATGTTCGAAGACGAGTTCTTCCGTCATACAATACTCTTCCTCACGATGATAGACGCTGCGAGACATCACTCTCGGTTTTAGTGCGCCGCAATTGGCATCCAGGCAAACTAGCATGTGTCAGGGAATTCTTGGTTTCAGAAGGATGCTCCACACCGTTCGTCTATCGAATTCAACCGTTCGTCGTGCATGATCGACAGTGCGTCGGAGAGGCGCTGTATGTTGTGTTTGACATCAGAATCTTTGCAACGCGAACGACGCTTTTGCGTAGTGCCTTTCTCTCACAATACGATGTCCTTATGCATTGCACACACTTTCTCCTCTCGACGCAGCTTCGAGCGATTTGCATCTTCTGTATCGTAGCCGCATCTATACTACCGCTTTCGGCAGCACCTCCTCACCCGATCCCTGTCTCACCGGCGACGACACAAACGGTGCGCGGACAAGTCCGCGACGCTGAATCCAACTCTCCTATCCCAGGTATACGCATCAGCATTCAGCTCGATTCTCTCACTCAGATTGGAGCAATATCAGACAAGCGCGGCGCGTATCGCATAAAGAACGTGCCCTTGGGGCGATGGACAGTTCGAGCCCGTGGAATTGGATATGCAGACCAAGTGTTGCAAGAGGTAATGGTGGCAGCCGGAAAGGAATGCGTATTGGATATCACCATGCAAGAACGGGTACACCAAACAACGGATGTGCAGGTTACGGTTGATCGTAATGCAGAGAAGGACATTACGGTGAACGACTATGCAACCGTGAGCGCCAGAGCTTTTAACATCGAGGATACAAAGAAATACGCCGGAGCGCTTGGCGATCCCTCACGAATGGCTCAGAACTTTGCAGGAGTGTCGGGCGCTAACGACTCTCGCAACGACATCGTCGTTCGCGGTAACTCTCCTACCGGCATGCTCTGGCAGCTTGAGGGTTTAAATATTCCCAACCCCAACCACTTTGGAGCCCTCAACAGTACCGGCGGACCCGTCAGCATTCTCAATAACAACACTCTTGATAAATCCGATTTCTATTCCGGTGCCTTCCCCGCTCAGTACGGAAATGCAACGGCCGGTGTGTTTGACGTGCGCCTGCGCGACGGCAACGCAGAGAAGCATGAGTATGTGGCACAAGTAGGATTCAATGGTTTTGAGGTAGGAGCGGAGGGACCAATGGGCTTGGGTCAAGGTTCATCATTCCTGCTGAACTATCGGTATTCCACCTTGCAGTTCTTCAAGGAGATCGGTGTGAACTTCGGAACGGGAGGAGCAATTCCAAATTATCAGGACATGACCGTGCGGGCATCGGTTCCGGTGGGCGAGCACTCGCGACTCATTTTCTTTGCCGTTGGCGGCTTGAGCGACGTCAGCTTCTTGGGAAATGAGCAAGACACAACGCAGGTCAATCTCTACGGAAACGAGAACCAGAATACGCGGGTGAAGTACGGTACAGGCATTAGTGGCCTAAGCGTTGAGACGAACCTCAGCGATAACACTTTTTGGAAAACTACTCTCGGTGTGTGTGCCACGCACGAAGTCTACAACGGAGATTCCATCGACGTGAACACACGCATCGCCTATCCGGTGGGAGAGGCACTGTTCAACACGCAGAAGTATTCGATCACAAGTCAACTGCGGCACAAATTCAGCGCTCAGGACGCGTTGAGTGCCGGCTTCACTGCCGATCGCACGGAGTTTGTCCTGCAAAACAAAACAATGAAAGAAGGCATTGACAATGTATTAGTGCACACAGAGGATGGCACAACGCTTCTACAGGCTTATACACAGTGGAAGCATCGCTACACCGATGCCCTGAGTAGCGTTGTAGGCGTCCATGCACAGCATAGTACTCTGGGATCGGCCTCTGCGATAGAGCCACGGGCAAGCTTGCAGTTTGCAACGGATGGCGGACACTTGTTTTCACTGGGTTATGGATATCACAGTCAAACGCAGAGCATGTACGACTACTTTGTGCAAGCCACGGATACCGTGAACGGCGTTGCGCAAACGGTATATCCCAACTCTTCGATGGGATTCACCCGCAGTCAGCAACTCGTATTGGGTGATGATTGGTCCTTTGCAGATCGCTGGCACCTCAAAGTGGAGCTCTATCATCAATGGCTCTTTGACATTCCCGTGTGTGCGGCGGAGCCAAGCTTTAGCATGGTCAATACCGGAAACTCCTTTGCACCCGTAAATGAAACAAACCTGGTGAATAAAGGCACAGCACGGAACTACGGAGCGGAGCTGACTCTGGAACGATTCTTCAGTGACGGATTTTACGTCCTTGGTACCGCATCGATCTTCAACAGTCTCTACAAGGGTTTCGATGGCATCGAGCGGAATACAGCCTTTAATATGGGTTATGTCGCCAATCTCTTGTGTGGCAAGGAGTGGTCGGTCGGCAGTGGCATTCTAAGTTTTAGTCTGCGACTGTCATCCACAGGTGGTCGTTTTCTCACACCTCTGGACAGCAATGCGTCACGTTCCATGGGATACGCCGTGTACGATTATTCGAAAGCCTTCAGCGAACGGCAAAGCCCCTATTTTCGTACCGATCTCAAAATTGGCTATCGCATTGAGTTTGGAAGCAGTACTATGGAGTTCTCGATTGATTTTCAGAACCTGACGAATCACAAGAACATTTTCCAACAATCCTACGATCGCCGCACGAATACCATTGGAACAGTCTATCAGCAAGGCTTCTTTCCGGTGCCACTGTTTCGATACACATTTTAAGTCTGCGCCCGTCTTCCATGTCGAAGCTTCAGTCCATAGCAATAAACCTCAACGCTCGCAATGGTTCTACCGGCGGGATGTCGGTGACGCCCTATTTCAATCCCCGCACTCGTCGTGAATGGCTACTCGTGTGTGGTATGATTCTCGTCTTCTCGGCTATCGCCTATTATGCCATTGCATTTGCCAGAGGGGTCATGGGATTGGAAGCACCGGATCCGGAATGGGTGCTTGCTCTGTCGTCACTTGGCACCACAACCATCATTGTGCTGAGTCAGATTTACAGCAGCGTCCTGGCACACAGACTTATTCCGCCGAAGAGTCGTAAGGCTGCCGTCATTCACATCCTCATGCAGGCGCTATCGGTGGTAGTGGCCTTTGTAGCGGCGAACAGACTTGAGCAGGCTATTCGAGGACAATGCACGGTTCCAACACAGCTCCTGCTGTGGATATGCATGGTTACATTCATGCTCTCCCTCATTGGCAACGGTGGCTTCTACTTTCTCTACTTTCAGCGGCAAGTGCAAAGTGCAAGGCGGGCAGTGTTGCAGTCTGAACTCGTGGCCCTACGCGCACAGATCAACCCCCACTTTCTCTTCAACACGCTGAACTCGATCGCTGCACTGATTCGCATAAATCCCGAAAGAGCGGAGAATGTTACGGAGCTTTTAGCCGACCTCTTCCGCTACAGTCTGCGTTCCTCCAAAGTCCCGCTGGTGTCGTTGCGTGAGGAATTCGACAGCATCTTACTCTACCTACGCATTGAGGAAGCCCGATTTGGAGATCGACTGCACTACCGCTGCACACTGCCGAAGGAGCTGGAAGACTGTCGTGTTCCCAGCCTCATCTTGCAACCGCTGGTGGAGAATGCCGTGAAACACGGAGCCCAACACAGCGAATCCCCTTTTCACTTGAATGTTGAAGCCATAATGAACACAGACGAGGTGTGTGTTCGGGTGGAGGATAGCGGACCAGGCTTTGCAAACACATCGCCGGAATCGCTGTACGAGCGAGGCACGGGTTTGGTGAATGTGCGAGATCGTTTACTCCTGCTCTTTGCACATCGAGCCCGTGTGGAATTTGAGGCTCAGGCTGTGTTGCTATACTTTCCAGCGGAACAACTCGAGTCGCGCGGTATGGAGTCGCACGATGATTCTTCTTACGCGCGGCGCACAGCGCCACGCGTATAAGAACCCGTCGCTACACGTCGCAGCCGTTCCTTTGTACGACAATACTCTCTCGTTCGGTATCACTCGTTTATTGAGTATTTATCATGTGAGTATTGGGTATTTATCACGTGTCCATTTTTAAACTCCCCTGAGTCCTTTGCCTATGAACACATCGCGTACCGTCCGTTACCTCTTGGTGGACGATGAAGCACTGGCACGGCAACGTCTGCGCAGGATGGTGGATGACGCGCAGCAGCATCTTGATGATGTGGAGTTGCTCTGTGTGGGAGAGGCAGAGAGCGGGCAGGCCGCGTTGTCGTTGGCGGCGGAGCGGCGTCCGAACTTGATATTCCTGGACATTCAGATGCCCGGACTGAATGGTTTTGATGTGGTGGAGCATCTGCCGGATCCTCGTCCGAGCATCGTGTTTGTCACGGCTTACGATGAATATGCTCTGCAAGCCTTCGATCATCACGCCTTGGACTATCTCACCAAACCGGTCCGCGCGGAGCGTCTTCTACGTTGTCTGGACCGAGTAGTATCGCAACAACATCTGCATCAACAGTCGCTGGCTCTCACAGCACTATTGCAAGAACGTTCCCGGCAAGCATTACAACGATTGAGTGTGCATGACGAGGGGAAAATACGTATTCTGGCAGTGAACGACATTGAGCGTGCGGAAGCGGAGGATAAGTCGGTCTTTGTGTATATCAAGGGCAAGGCGTACCGCTGCGACTTCCGTCTCGACGAACTCGAAGAGCGTTTGGATTCCACCCAGTTCTTCCGGCTCCATCGTTCTCATCTCGTGCGCCTGAATGCAGTTCGCGAATTAATTCCATGGTTTTCCGGGAGCTATTGCGTGAAGCTGGACGATGGGACACAACTGCCGGTAGCCAGACGACGTGTAGCGTCATTGCGTGACGCGCTAGGCAGACCTTAATGCACACTACATAGTCACGCGTTCCATGATACTGTTCGTGTACAGTGCCTTCAGTATTTTACCATCAGAAACAAACAGATATAGGAACGCAGATGGCGGATTTACAAGCAGCATTACAGCAGAAGGGACTGAGTGCCACGCAAGACGGAGCCAAGAAAGAGGTGCAGAAGGGTTTTGACGGAAAGACGGTACGACTCAGCATTCGGCTGGAGCAACGAAAGGGATCGAAGAAGGTGACAGTCGTGCGAGGATTCCAAACAACAGCTGATCTGCTTCAGGATATTCTCCGTGAGTTGCGTAAACGCTGTGGCGCCGGCGGTAGCGTGGAAGATCAGAGCATCGAGATACAAGGTGATCACCGAACAACCATCGGCGACTACTTAGTCAAACAAGGGTATAGTTCGATCGACCTGCGCTAATCAAAGCCCGAGAGACACATCGAGTGCAAAGGCACATGTGTTAGTCCGTATGGTGATGGCGCTGCGGATGCTTAAGCTCATCCACCATCATTTCCCAAAGATCTTCCAGCGGTATAATCTCCAGAGTCTCCGCTGTCCCTCCTTTATACTTTGGAGGCACGTTTCGCAGTTTACGCAACCAATTAGCAGATGCACGCTCAATAGTCGCAACCTCGAAGTTGTGCTCTACCATCACATGGATGAGGTGCGAAAATATTGCCAGACGATAGTTCAGTTTCGAGAGACGTTTGCGCCGCAGTGTCTGTAATGACTCATCTCTCTGGATCAAGGCATCGAAATCTCGCACACGTAAGAGAAACAAAATCTGCGCAAATACGGCGACGACATTGTATCCATGTAGGTCCTTCGACAACACCCCAAAACTCGCCGAAAATGCCCTGAAATGTCGGTACTTACTTCGCCCCTTCAACTCCTCCGACGGCAATAAACTCGTCCGCATCTGCTGATCACCACTCACAAATCGTACGTAAAATTCTAACAACTGCCACTTCTGCATCATCAAGGGATCGTCCCTCCGAAAATTTGGATGCGTTACAACTTCGAGAAAAATCGAGCGTGCGAGAGTGTAGTCCTTCATCCGCTGCGCGAGAATGATGTGGTATTCTTTAAATGCAAACCATGCAGCTTTACCCTTTGAAACGAGTCTCTCGACCTGAACTACCTTTTCTTTCGCGTCTTCATATTGACCCATCCAGATGGATGCCGCCATGGAAGAAATGACGAATTGGCTGAAGATGAGTTTGCTTTTTAAATGCGGTACCGTGTCGTAGTATGCCTGCAGCTCGGCAGCTAATGTTAAAAGCATACTATAATTCTGCTGAACCTCGGCGTAGATTTTGGATACCAAATAATAACATTCGTGAATTGATACTGAGCGAAACTGCTCTTTCATTTTCGCCAATTCAGTTATGTAGTGCTTGATCGTGGCCTCATTGTCTTGTCGAAGAGACCAATAAGCTGCATACCAGGAAGATACTCTTTGCAAATGCAGCGTTGCCAAGTTTTCAGCGCGCTCTTCATCTACTAAAACGGCGGCTTCTGAGGCTATTCTTTCAAATGCCGCTTCTCTTCCAGCGTATGCTTCTAACTGTGCCAATACCAAGATTGCATCTTTTGCCGCAGAGGTAACGTGGTATTCTCTTGCAGTCTTGTATAGTCGATTTGCCAGCGAAATCACTGCTTCATTCGCACTGTACAGTTGTAATATTTTCAATGCCGCTACATCTGTCAAACACTGTTGACGAACCTTTGTTCGCTCAGATGCAAAAGCTTTTTCTGAATCTAAGTGAGAACATGAATCAACTAAGCGACGAGTTAGCCGCGCTTTCACTGAATTATACGTGCTTGGACTGACATCTACGGCTGAGCCATAAAGATACTTACAGGCATCCACATCGTTTCCGACGGTTCCCGATGCAATTGCATCGTACAGTAGATGCATCTTGCCATGCGATCCCTTGGTGTTGTCGTTTAAGAAGATATCAAAGCTTTTTTTAGAGTACAACGCGAAAACTCGAACTAAATCTTGCAAGTCTTTCATGCTTTCAATGCACCATAACGTCTTCAATAACAACAAGTTAAATACTCTTCTGTGCTTAGTGCCGAGTAATTATACGCATTTTTACGCACGAAAAATCACACGTTGGAAATCACATATTGCACTTCACAATGTGTGAAATTTGAACCGTCAAAACGGTGCAGATATTCCATACCCCGATACATTCACAAACACTGAGGCAACCATGAATACAGTTATCTCCATACTTCTTTGGATTGGAGCAATTACACCAGGATCTTACTCTTGCAAAGAGTTTATGTCGATCGAGAACAATTTCAAGCCAGTCATAGAATACGTCTCTGCTATTCAACCTCTACGCAAATTCATTGAAGAAAATGAGGATCCAAGCATTGTAGTCGTAGTTCCTCTGACAGAGGGTGATTAACTGAATAGTTAGGCATTTCGAGAGTTGTGCTTAAAGAAGAAGTGTACTTGTTACTTGCTTTCTTGATTCGTGGCGAGTGAGGAAGCGCGGGTAGCGAGTACCTATCCGGTTGGAGCCTGTGAGGGCTTCAGGCTTCGAGGGGGACTTACCGGAAGTACTCCTGGAAGCGCATGCAGAGTTATGTAAAACTGAGCAGTGTGGAACTCGTTGATGCATAAGAGTGTCAGCCCTCGGGGCCACTTGGGCTGACACGCTGCGTGTTTTTTTGGTTATGCAGACCTATCAGCGCGTAGCGCGTAGGAATTGCGAATCAGAGTTAGGGGCATGTAGTCCACACAAAAGCTACGCCTTGCGTGAGAGCTCGGACAGCAACGGCGCTCGTCCACTGAGCGTTGACGATTTCACCTTCCGCACAGAGATAGTCCACACGATACCATCCACAGCCGGTACTCCCATCGCAGAGCGGATTTGGCAGAGGCCGAAGGATCCGCGCATTTATTCTACCAATCATGAAAAGGATTTCCATGTCTACGACAAAAACGTCGACCACTCGACCATCGCACGAGGCAATTCGTGTTGCTCCACTTCATCAACCCAAAAGCCGCAAGCCTATCAGCGTGGCAGTGTCAGGTTCCGTGACAGCAGCGGCAGCATCATCGCGGCAACTTGAGTACAATGGTGGGCCACTACTCCGCAATGCAGAGGTAGTGGTGATTTACTGGGGTGCTCAGTTTAAGGATGGGGAGTTGCAATCGCTAACGGACAAACTTGATGTGTTTTTCGACTCCATTCTTACAAGTCCTATGATGGACCAATTGCATGAATACTCGACCAAGAAGTACAGTATCGGTCCAGGCAAGAGAGTGGCAAGTGTGATGATAACCGCGGGCGCACCGAAGGGACACATCTCCGATAGCGCCATCCAGAAGCAACTTCGCCGCTGGATTTCAGGCAATACAATCGTTCCAAAACCAAACGAGAACACGATATACTTTCTGTATTTGGAGCATGGGGTGAGCGTGAGCATGGGAGGGTCACGCTCGTGCTCTTCTTTTTGCGGCTATCATGATGCCATCGACAATTCCATCTTTTATGCCGTAATGCCCTATCCATCGTGCAGCGGATGTAGAGGAGATCTTGACCCTTTCGAGGCATTGTGCGCAACAAGCTCGCATGAGTTATGTGAGGCAATTACCGACCCCATACCGGGAACCGGGTGGTACAACGAAGAGTTTGGCGAAGTAGGTGATATTTGCGCCTGGCAGTTTAAAAGTGTGCGGGGTTATGTCGTGCAAAAGGAGTGGTCCAACAAACTCAGGCGCTGTGTGTGACGAATGGTTGTTTTAAAGACCAGCGTTTCTCGATGTTTAGACATCGTGTTTTTTTGAAAATTCATCGTTTTTTTGGTGTACGTGCACTTTCCATTGACTATCATTGCACCGAACGGCCTCAGCACAAATGAAATTGAATTGACCTCTCGTTTCGAGCCAGGTGGCTTGGTTTTTGCAAGCGGAGAGTAGTCATGTAACGTGTAGTCTTGACATTCATAGTGCTGCTTGGTGCTTCATCGTTTGTCGTTTTGCGATCAAAACGTCTGTTAACCAAACGCTCTATTTACTGTCGCATGGAGTAGTTCTATGGTTGGAGTTCTGTACACCCGCACCTTTGCTTTTATCAACGCTTACCGAGTTTTTCTCAGCGCCCACACTGACGATAGTTATTGGGCACATGTTGTGTACTGGGAGAAGCAGCCCGGAACCATTCATGAGCGAGACATCTTGGTACAATTCGTCCAGTTTGTTGACTCCTCCGAGGAAGGAGTCATGAACAAAGTCCGCGACTGGGCGTTGGAAACCTTTCACGCATCGATCGACTTTGTAGAGATCTAGCTCGCATTGGAGGCGAACGTCGGTTGGCGTTCGCCTTCGATCGTGCATAGAAATCGCTACAGCGGCACTGCTATAGATGGCAGTATTCACACACGTGGAGCTCGACCTGTGTGCTGTGAAAGCACGTTCGAATGTGCTCTTGCCCTCCGCGTGTTTTCGTGCGCTGTGATTGTTGTGGTATTCTACTTCCATTGGGCTGTTAATCATCGTTCGGACATAGTGATTTGTGAGATGAAAACGACTGAAGGAAGCTCTTTGCATCGTCGTCTGTGCGTAGTGCAACATTCATATCCGTAATTCGCAGTGCGGTCTGCGCCACCCCCTCCTTGTATCCAACAGTAAATCGATCGACACTCACCATGCTGGCCAGGTTTTTCAAACAGGCCGGTATGTACTGCACCTTTTGAGAGTTCAGCGGGTGTTCTGCGAATTGCTCACAGTATTCATCGCGATAGAGGATGCTCCCGCCATAGACTGCGTTGGACCACTCCTTGAGTTGTTGTTCACCGTAGGCATTCAGTTGTGTGGTAGAGTGTTCTACAAAAAAGCGGGGTGACAGAAGTTTGAGTAGTGCGGCACGGAATTGCTTCTCATCACTGTTGCGCATGATATGGTGAACGAAGATGGCGAGTTCACGAACTGACTGAAAGTCAGGAACATCCACAGCCGGAAGTGCTGCAGCGGCTGACGCCGCGAGTTGTTCGTTGAGGGTGAATTCTAGCGATTGTTTTTGCAGCTCGCGGATACGATCAAAGCTGACTTCCTTTTGCGAGATCACTTTTTGGTCATCGCGCGAGGTGACGATGAAACGAGTCCACGGACTGTTCCTATCATCTCTGAACAATCGCACCCTGAATTTCTGTTCAACCTGAGCGATGTGGTTTCCCTGCCAAATCATTTCTAATACCGAACCCAACGTGCAATCAAGGGTCTTCGGCGTATCCCAATTCCATTCCGGATTTGTCTCCAGATGAGGAGCTGTGACTATGTGCAGTGTTTGAGAAAAGAGAAAGCCATAGAATTCATCCCAGTGTTGAGACACGACGCCTAGTACATCCTGCTCCGAAGGATTGGGCATCCCCTCATACGAATTAGAAAGCACCCGAAATTTCCAATAGCTGTAGTGTGATGCACTTTGTTGCTGATAGACCGCATCCCCTACAACAAGCAGATTGACGCCCGGGATGGATGATTTGCGCACTACTTCAACGCCTCGCAGATACTCCCAATTCCCGAGGTCCTTGTTCCATTGACGAGTTCCGGAACTTGTGCAGCGAAAAGTAAGTGCGTCCGAGGCCCCAATATCTTTGCGAATCTGATCCACGGATGGTTGCGCAAAGGCGGTACCGTATCCAATCAGAGCAGCGAGTATGACGCAGTACCGGCACAACGATCGGATAGATTGTGAGAGAAGGACTAAGGCCATGGTATGCTCTCCGAGATTAGAAAATTGATGATCATCACGCGGCAGTGGGGGCTGCGGAGCAGCCACTACTGCGCGGATACAGATACGTCGTCCCTGAATTCAACAGTGTGAAACTAGAGCCGAAGCGAGGGTGGGGAGCAGACAGAATTTGTCGTTTTTACCGAGTCTATCCGGGGTGGAGATCGTCGCGTGAGAACGCACGAGGAGAAGCAATCACGATGACGCGAATGCGAAAAACGGCCTATTTGAGACAAATGAAGGGTGTTTCGAGAGCAGAGGGATACGAAGAAGGGTCTATGTGCCTGCCTTAAAAAACTCCACGAGTTCGTTGTAGTTCCGAACTATTCCGGCGTACTGTGAGGAGTCCAATTGTTGCAAATCGGATCCGAAGTTTTGCAGCGCTTTGGCAAAACCCTTCGTGGAATCGTTCAGGATGGCCGCGTTCATGAAGCGAATGCAGACGCGTTCGAACTCGCCGAGAGCCTCATTTTTCTGAAGGTAGCGTTTGAAGGCGAGTGTTTTGGAGAGCACAAGCTCCGTGTGGTTGAGTTTCCAATGGAGTAAGAGTTCGTAGAAACGGGCATAAACCATCATGTGATCACGTCCGGTAATTCCCGGCAACTCGAAGGCGCGCAACAACCATTCCAGAGCTTTGTCGAGATTTCTGTTTTGAAGAAAACCGAGCGACATGTTGAACGTGATATCGCCTTGAATAATCAGTGAGATCTTCTTAAAGAGCTCCATGTTTTCATCAACGTAGCGTGCATTCTCATCAACTCTGGAATAATCCTTATGAATAATCATCGACAGGAAATTGCTCTGGATACTGATTTCAAATCGCTTCTCTTCTAGACCGCTCACGTCGACCACACGCTTATCGACGTACGCCTTGATCTCGTCGAAATAGTCAGGGTCGCGGTGATTAAATGCATAGGTCATCAGTTGCGACATATGAAGCAGGTAGAGCTCGGCTCGTTCACGGAATTCGCGAACTGACATCGCGTCATTCATCTCAATGCACGACTGCAATACCTGCGTCGCATTACGGTGCTCGTTCAAACAGTGGTAGCATAATGCGAGTGACGAATAGTAATGCTTCTTTGACGACGTCGTTGGGGCGATTGACAGTTGCTTCTCAATATCGGCAATCATGCGCCGCAGTTCTTGGTGCACAGATTCGGGAGCACGCAAGCCATACTTCTTGTAGATCGCATACACTTTGCGATTGCACACCAGTGCAGCTTCTTCTTCACGAATGAGGATTAACACTCGTGAGATTTCGTCATGGACGGCGTCTGCATCGAGCACGCTGCGCATGGCGTAGGTTTCTTCGGTTTGAAGAATATCGAGCAAGGGCAAGTACTCGCCGCACTCATAGCACAGCGATTTCGCCTGACGCAGCAAGTGTCCGTAATGATCAAGCAGTCCGCGATTATAGAGCATTCGCAGGGCGGAAGCTTGATCGTATAAAATCTCTTTAATCGACTGACTCTTATGGTATGCTCGAAGGGCATCAAAGATGCAATCGATCAAATAGCCCTTGGTTTTAGAATAATACTTCCAACCGGTCCAGCCGTCGAATTTCTTCTCAAGAGTCTCTCTCGAGTACGTGTCCATAGCCGCCAAGGTGCTGAACAGCTCCAGGTATCGACTGAGATCTCCGTGCGCGGTGCCCTTAAAGTAGATAGTGAAATGGCGCCGCTCCGCCTTACTCATACTCTGTATAAGATCATAGAGATCGTCGCGCTCATCCCCTTTTTGATCGCTTTTCACACGGCGTTTTGCCATTTCACCACTCTATTGGTCGTTGCTGTCCGAACGGTAGACTCGGTAAAAATGCAAAAAAGTGTTTCAATTCAAGCCCGCATTCACGCTGATGTTTGAACCAACAGTTGTTTCACCTTCTCGCGGAGCATGGCAGTGAATTGTATCCACTTTCTTAGTGTGGCATGTATCATGACACTTTTTCTTCTTCCCCAAAGTGCTGTTGCACAAAAAAGCGACAAGCCCGCATCATCCGGCGGCAGTTCTCCCTATTCCATCGTTCGTTCTGTGGAATCCATTGGCAACGAGATTCTCTCTCTGTTTAGTTCTGATGCTGATCAAAAGTCAGCCTCTTCCAATGCGGCGCCGGGTCGGGCTACAGGCGGGAGACGGACGCGTAAAGTCTTTCTCTGGTTAATTCCGGGTGTGCATAGTCCCAGCGATGCAGCCGGACAATGTCAGTCCGGTTCCGGTGTGTGCACGTTCAGTATCAGCCTCGGTCCTAACGATGGCATTCCGAACTCCACGAGTGTGTCGGCTCAAGCTTCCTATTTCCCAAAGCAGAAACGCCTGGTACTGCAGCTCGACGCTCCGCTTGATGCGCAATTTGTCGGCAGTGATGGCAAAGCTACCCTATCGGTGCATCGCGGGTCTGCAGATGCTAACGACCCCAATGGAACCATCGTCGTAAAAAACAAACGCTTGCTCGTGGCCGATGGCGATTACGTGGTACAAAACAACAGCATCACGCTCACCATTCAATAAAATCATAGAAGTAGTGACCTAGCCCATTCAAACTCCATGTTCAACTAACTATTCGGATCTATGAAGAACGAATTCTCTCAGTCGCTCAGCCGGCGAGCCCGTGCTGTTGGATTTTCTTTACTCGCCGGCTTCGCCGCCGTGTCACAGCTGCATGCAGTAGGCGATCCCAAAATGGTTCCCGTCAGCCAGGATATAAAAATCACAGCCCCGATGCAAACCATTCCCGCATCGTCGATCAAGACCTTTACAAAACCGGCTCTCAAATTCATTTCGAAACAAATCTTGAATCCAAGCACCGGCAAACCAACCAATCCTGATTCCGTCATCACGTTTTCTGTCGTGTCCGATGGTCGAACGGTAATGCGCAAGATGAAGGCAAGCGAGTACTACGATATGCTGAACTCCAACGAGAAGGAGTTCAATAAGCTTGGATATACGATGTACGACGGCGCATCTACGCCAACCTTGCTGCAAGAAATTCCCATCGAAAGTAGTGTACTACAAGGTCAGGTTAACAGCGCGCCTCAGTCGATCAAGCCACGCGCCTCATCCTCGCAAATGAGCAGTCGATACGTCGTGCCTGCACCAAACCTCTCAACAGTTCCGCGCACCACAGCAGATCTCAAACCGGGTGTGATGCCGGTTACCGTTCATCACGACGAACACAAGAAATGGCAGTTCGGCGATGCCAAATCTTTTCTGGCATTCCTTAATGTTGGGTCCAAACTCGATGCGTCTTTCTATGCAACAAATGACAACAGTACAATGTCCGATAAGAACAGTTGTCACTTTCACGCTCATGGAGAAGCCGGTGCCACCGTTCTTGGCATTAACTTCAACGTGCTTGAAGGGAAAGCAGATTTCAATGTTCCTCCCGGTACAGCACCCATGACGGCCAAGGCAGATATCGAGGTACTGGGTAAAGCGGTGTGGTCTCTCGATGAATCCGCTCCTCAGTCTTGGTCGAAGCATGACGACTTCTCGAAGAAGCTCTCTTACGGAGTTCAGTTTTACGTTGCAGTCGGTCCAATACCGGTTCGTGGCGAAGTTGGTGTGACAGGAAAAGCCGGCCTGAAATATAATGCGACACTAACAAAATCCGGACTGACCGCTACCGCTACGCCATACCTCAATGTGAGCGGCTACGGTCAGGCAGGTGTCGATTTGGGGATAGCAGGTGCGGGTGTTGGGGCATCCCTAACCGTCTGTAGCGCGGATGTCAATCTCTCAAACTCCACCATACTCAACCTGAAAAACTCAAAGCTTGTGATTCAAGACAACTTCACCATCGATTACGATGTGCATTTTCTTGACGGTCGGGTGTACGCTTACGCCTACGTGATGGTTCCGCAATTCAGTCTCACGAACCCGATTAAAGAAAAGCGATTTGAGCACAACTTCTTTAAGTGGAGTGGATATAAACTCGATGGAACAATTGTTGATGTGAACGGCACCATCCCCCTTCAATAATGAAGCGCACAGCGATGCATAGAATTTTCTTTCGAGTACTATCGGCCGGCATCGTCTTCCTGTGTGCCACGGAACTCAGCGCACGATTCCACAACGCGGACGACCAGCCTTTGCTCTACGCTGTGGACTATAGCTCTGTCACAACCAGCGGATTGGGATCCTTATCATCCGATCCCGATGGAGCACAAACCACCAGAACGTCTACTCTCTGCACTCTTGAAATTTGGACCGCTTCGGAGACGAAGAACTCGTCGTCGGTGCTAACGGTGAAAATTCGTGATGTACAATTTCATTGTAGTGTGAATGACATTCAGCAACGAGAATATTCCGAGCGCATTTCTGCCGAAATGCGCTCGGTATCTATCGTACATCTCGATAGTACAGGCGCGATTTTAACGATGGATATGTCGCCTATCCTATCCTCCGACGCCAAGTCCATCATCATCTCGTTGTTGTGTGTTTTGAGCGGCGACCTGAAGCGCAGTACTTCGTCACTCGAGCTACCATCAGTGAGTATGAATGATAGGTTGGGAACTTTCCGCAGTATCGCTGTTCCAAGAAAGGATATCGAACACAACTCTGAGGAGTCTATTCGCCGTGGATACATGTTGGCAGACGGGGCTTCGGAATGGAAGACTGGGTACATACGCCAGAATAACTCCATGACCGGCGTCTCGCAGAGCCACTTCGATGCCGCGACTCGACTTCTTAACGAGCGTGAGGTGCGGGACACCCAACTCGTTCGCTTTGCTGCACAAGTAATCTTGCGTTGTACGAGTAAATGGTCGATGAAACGCATACTCTCTCATCGAGTTCACACTTCTGTTCGACCGCACATTACTTCCTCCCAAATCCAGTCGATTCACTTGCCGGAAGTGTTTAGCGACTCCCTCACCACATACGAAGCAATGCAGCAAGTGCGCGGATCGTCAACATCGGCCGGAGTGTTAGACACGTTGAGACGCCTGCCGTCACTCGATAGTTCTACCCGAGAAGGTATCGAGCCCAAACTTCGAGCAGTGTTGTATCTGGATTCAACAGTGAACGACTCACTTGCAGGCTATATCCACAGTCTCGACCTTTCGGACAGTCGCTTACAGCTCATTGCCAGCATTCTTTGCTTCTCGCCGCATCAGCGCTCGCAAACCGTCATGATGGAACTTCTGAACAAGGTTCAGGCGCATGCGTCTCAGGAAGCATTGCTCATTCCCTATCTGTCGGAAATCAAACATCCGCTTCGTGTCACCATCGAGCGGTTGGTACGAGCCATGGTAGACGACTCTGCTGCCTTTGTGCGATCTACAGCCGCTCTGTGCTTCGGATCGATGATTCACACCCAACGCAGTGAGAATCCGAGACTCAGCGATTCACTACTTGACATCCTCAATGCTCATTGTCACCATATGGGCACAGAGCTCTACCTAAGTTGTTTAGGAAACGCAGGCCATCGCTTGAGTCTCGACAGCATCACACACTATCTTGCTGCTGATGATGTACAAATTCGAGAACGCGCCTTGAGAGCGCTCCGATTCATACCCGGTCGAGACGTAGACAGCATCGTGAATCATAGCATTTCTCTCGATAGTGCTGCAGAGCAACAAAGCGCTCTGTCAACAGTGGCATACCGTCGACCGAGCTCTGCACTTGTCCAAGGACTCTGCACCATGATTCTGCATGGTTGCGATAGCAGCTCAACCGAGTTTGCAATGCAGACAATGCTCCGTTGGACCTACGATATGCCTTGTGTGGACGAAGAGTCTTGCGTCCAATTCTGGATTGCCACCTCCCTCGACCAACTCAACGCCACGAGCGAACAACGTGCTCTTTTTCAGTCTCTCCTCCGTGTAGAATAACTCTTCCTCTACTCATGCTGAGTCAGCCACCGCACTGCCAGCCTACAATTGCTATCACACGGAACAGTCAGGCTATGTTATTTAAACGAGAGCAGGTATTTTGGTGAGCCACACAACACTCCACACTGGGAATTTCTCCAATCCACTCGCCGCAGTTACGGTGTACGTATGACATTGTCGACGGCGCAGCGTCCCCCGCTTGCCAGCTTCGATCACGATATTGTCCTAAGTCCGCATAGCGACGGAATTCATTGGCAATTGGTAAAGGCTTATCGTGTACAAACCGACCAGAGTGCTGGGTACATTATTGACGTGCCGAGGAATTTCGTGACTGATTTTGCCTCGGTTCCCAGAGTGTTTTGGATCCTGCTCCCGCCATGGGGTCGTTATGGACGAGCGGCCATTGTGCACGACTACCTCTATACCCGTGGAAGCATGAAACGATCTGTCTGCGACCGCATTTTCCTCGATCTCATGCAGCGCAGCGGCACATCGACGCTGCAACGCTGGCTGATGTACAGCGCGGTACGCCTCTTCGGATGGCGCGCCTGGCGCGTTCACCGAACGTCCAATGAGTCGAAAATCTTGCCGGAGATAAGGCTGAAATCCACCGACAATTCAAAGTAATTTAAGATCAAAGTATAATCAGATAACCATATCCTCAAGTCCGTAGAACCCGCATCAATGCTTGTCTGAACCACCGTGCAAGACTATTTGACAATAATAGTTTGCGTTGTAAATTGACGTTGTAAGAGCAACGATCATTCTGGCGACCGATCCACGCAATGATTTTCACCCTTTGCTTCCGGTCGAATCTGTATGCTGACGACAACAGTTGATCAACAACAAGGACAGTATCACATCCGCGTGTGCACCAACGTCTCGTGCATGCTGCGTGGTGGCGACGAGCTCCTGGATAAAATCTGTACGCACTACGGCATCCACAACAAGGAGCGTACAAAAGATGGACTGGTATCCATTGAGAACATCCCCTGCATGGGCTATTGCGATAACGCGCCGATCGTGGCGGTGAACAACGATTTTTATGAAGAGGTTAGTGTACACGACTTGCCGCTTCTGTACGACATGATCCCGGCGCCCACTGAGATCTAATCTCTGCTCTACACATTCCACACCCTTTAACCGACTTGCCACGAGCATTGTCAAGCTGTGCACCTCGTTCAGACATCAGTCCACGCCCACGGTAAAGATTTGGATGGAATATATCGTTCATAACCCCAACACTCTTGCAGATCTGAAGCGCGCCGTCGATCTGGGCGCCGACGGAATCGAGCCCGACATTTGCTTTCATCCGGAAGACGATCATTTTTATGTTCATGAGCGTTGGCCACTCGGCCCCTTCTCAACCATTGGCGTCGATACAACGCTTACTGTTGAGAGATACCTGGAGGATGTGTGTGCGGCTTTGTCTCCCGGTGTCGATCGCACTCTGCGTACCATCATCTTTGATATAAAGAACCCCCAAAGCTTCGACATCAACCTGTTTCAAAGTGTGGTGCGTGATTGTTTGGGTTCGTTGTTCACAACTCTACGCATTGTCTACAGCTGCGCCAGACTCTCGGACATTGATTTCTTATTCGCGCTGCGCAAGGCGCACGCGAATGAAGTCCTGGCTGTTGACGGCGGTTGTTCACCCCAGGAACTTCTCAGCCGCTGGTCTGCGCTTCCCGCACCGCGATGCGCATTGGGCTATGCATCCGGGAGCTCGCTTGCGTCGGTGAGCGGTCGGGATTGGGCTTCTCGTATAGGTCGATTCTTGTTTCCCTCACTCTTCCCACCAACAGCTGAATTTGTCGCCGAGGCTCTCAGGTCTCGTGATTCAGATCCCGGTTTCCGCTACGTGTACGCCTGGACAGTCCGTACCGTGTTGGAAGCTACAATGATGGAACACATGGGTCTGGATGCTATTATCTGTGAGTGCGACCTGCTGTCTCTTGTCAAATCTGCCTGCTTGCAGACCTAAGCACCAGGTGTGTGCACGAGGCTCCCCTTACACACCAGACTACGTATTTCAGGAACGTACCAGGCTATACCATTCCTTAAGAGTTCCGCGCGCTTGAAGCAGCTACCCTGCGCATCTCCCACCCTGTCGGAACCTATGTCATAACAACGATTGCTCCGATCCGGAGATGACGGACAATCTTGGAATGTCTACAAAATCACGAAAATCAGCGTTTTGTATCCTTTATTTAGATATTAATAGCCATTTGTATTATTTATCTGCGCGTAGTATTTTGATTCGTTAACGGCAGTATCAAACGGTACAGTTCATTCAGGTTACGGGGATTCACACAACGTCACGCCGGCCGCAAGGCCACCCACGATGATGCTGCGTGATTCTTGTGCCAAAACGATGTCAGTACAGCACTATCGCCGAGCCGATTGCTACGGATACCGTCGAGGGGAAGCAGTGGGTTCCAACACGCGACATCACATTCATTACATCACGTACGACTCTATGAGAATACACTCCCTGTATTTCGTTCTGTTTTTGGCCATTGGCTCCATGTCGATGGCAAACGCACAGGACGGCGAGGCACTGTTCAAGGCCAACTGTGCCGCCTGTCACTCTATTGGCAAGGGCAAGTTGGTTGGACCGGATTTGAAAGGCGTGATTGACCGCCATCCTGAAGTCTGGCTTCAGAAATGGATACGGTCATCGCAAAGTCTGGTGAAAGCCGGCGATCCGGATGCGGTCAAGTTGTTTAACGACAACATGCAAATCGTCATGCCGGATCAGATAATCAGCGACGACGAGATCAACGCCATCATTGCCTACTTCAAAACTCACCCCGACGGTGAAAAGAAGCAAGTAGCGGCGCTGCCAACGGTTGGCGAAGACGGTCACACCCTGGCCAATCCGGAAAGTCATAAACAGGTTCAGGAGCATGAGGGGTCGCTCGTGCACTCACTGGGCTTTGGCGGCTATTTGGGGATGATGCTCAGTGTACTTGCACTCGTCGTGGTTCTGGTGGTCTTACTAAGCGCCAAGAGTACAGCCGAAGAACAACGCCACTCGCAGTCGGAACACGCCTAAACCGTATTTCACAACGTTTATTCTATCGCATACAATGAGAATATTTCCTGAAAGCGTGAGCACCTACGGTCACGGCATTGATCAGCTTTTTTGGCTGATCCTCATTTTCGTTGGGACAGCTTTGGTGATTTCCTACTTCATCTTACTGTATCCCATCATCAAAAATCACCACTCCAAGGTCAAGAGAGCAAAGTATATCACCGGTGAGGGGAAGGGACCCTACTCGTGGATCTTACTCGCACTGGCTCTGCTCCTGGGCAGTGACTTCGTCATTCTGTTTGCTGAACACCATGTGTGGGAAGACATCGAAAACGTTCCGGAACAAGTGGACATGCGCTGTTGCATCACCGGACGTCAGTGGAACTGGATCTTCACCTACCCCGGTCCCGATGGCAAACTCTACACGGCGGATGATATCACCATCGACGAGACCAACAGCGAACTGCATGTGCCCGTCAACAAGAACATCGTATTCGACCTGAAAGCAAAAGAAGTGCTGCACTCCTTCTTTGTGGTGAATACCAGATTGAAGCAAGACTGCATTCCGGGTCGCACCAACACGCGCTGGTTCAACTTCACGCGTACGGGCAAGTATGACATTTCCTGCGCCGAGATCTGCGGTATTGCTCACTCGCAGATGCGAAACTTCATCGTGGTGGAGTCGCAGGAAGACTTCGACAAGTACATCAACGATCTCTACGCCAAGCATTCACAAACTGCCTCGAACTAACCTGATCATTTGACTATGACACACGCTGAACATCCTCAGAGCTTTATTTCAAAGTACATCTTCTCGCAAGATCACAAGATGATCGGGACCCAGTACACTATTACGGGACTGCTCATGGCAGCCCTTGGTGGATTTCTGGCCTATGTGTTTCGCTACAACTTGGCTTGGCCGGGCGAACACATTCCGCTCTTTGGCGACCTTGCCGCCAACCAATACAACACCTTCATCACCTGTCATGGGATGATCATGGTGTTCTGGGTAGCAATGCCCATTCTGCTGGGCGGATTCGGGAACTTTCTCATTCCCGTGATGATCGGGGCAGATGATATGTCCTTCCCCAAGCTCAACATGCTTTCGTATTGGACCTTCCTGCTCTCAGCCATCGTCCTTGTCGCATCCTTCTTCGTCCCAGGTGGCGCCTTTGGTGGAGCATGGACCATGTATCCGCCTCTCTCGGCTTCCGCCTACTCAAACTTGCATCCCCATTTCTTCCAGGCGTTGTTCACCGGCGCTCCAATGATGATCCTGGCTGTTGCGCTGGAGTTCACCGCCATCTTAATGGGTGGTATCAACTATGTGGTCACCACCATCAACAAGCGCGCTCCGGGTTTGACTGCTTTTCGACTGCCGCTGACCGTATGGTTCATCAACATTGCAACCGTCATCTTCATGTTCTCAGTTGGTCCGCTCGTTGCCGGCGCTTTCATGCTGCTCTT
The DNA here is from genome assembly GCA_039810585.1 of Chlorobiota bacterium. Taxonomy (GTDB): domain Bacteria; phylum Bacteroidota; class Ignavibacteria; order Kapaibacteriales; family NICIL-2; genus JBBATK01. Next base: position 18,697 of record JBDHXF010000021.1, on the reverse strand, counting down.
CGACATCGTGATTGGCACCGGATTTTATGATCCGGCTCGTGGTGGTGACCCCATCTTGTTCCAGCACTTGTTCTGGTTCTTTGGTCACCCCGAAGTGTACGTTCTCTTGCTGCCCTCGCTCGGTGTACTTGGCGAGATTATTCCCGTGTTTGCACGTAAGCCCTTGTTTGGCTATCGCAAGATTATTTACCTCGCTTTGTTATCGGCGGTGTTGTCTGTTGTGGTCTGGGCGCACCACCAGTTCGTGGCCGGTATAGACCCACGTATGGCTACATTTTTCTCGATCGGTACGATTCTGATTTCCATCCCCTTTGCCGGAATCTTTTTGTCGTTCATCGCTACCCTTTGGGGTGGTCGCATCAAGCTGACCCTTCCCATGATGTGGGCTCTGGGCTTCATCGCCTTGTTCCTGATCGGTGGAATGACCGGATTGTTCCTTGGCTCCAACGCCTTCGATATCTATGCGCACGATACCTACTTCGTGGTTGCTCACTTCCACTACACGCTATTCCCCGACATCTTCTTCGGCTTCTTTGCTGCCTTTACCTACTGGTTCCCCAAGTTTACCGGAAGGGAATTGAATAAGGGTCTGGGTCACGTGCATTTCTGGTTGACCTTCATCTTCTTCAACTCAACCTTCTTTCTGTTGTTCTTTAACGGTCTTGGCGGTCAGCACCGTCGTATCAACGACTACTCGCTCTTCTCCAACATCAATATCGAGCCTTACATCACCTTCGAGAAGATTGCCACGACCAGCGCCATCCTGCTGATTCTCTCGCAATCGCTGTTCCTCATCAACCTGTTTATCAGTCTGCGCGCCGGTAAGCGTGCGGAACGCAACCCATGGAACGCCAATACCCTCGAGTGGCTCGCTCCTTCGCCGCCACCGCACGGCAACTTTGAGCACGTCCCGGCAGTGTATCGCGGAGCATATGAATACAGCGTACCGGGCGTCGAGAGCGATTTCATTCCGCAGTATGCAGAACAAGTGTAGTCGTAGAGTATCTCTAAGCACAGAGCAAACCGAACACGAATTCACTCACACAACTTCATCATGGAACAAACACCAACTCTATCAATGCCGGTCACTCGCGTTCCGCAGGGACGCTTGGCTATGTGGGTTCTGATTGCAGGCGAACTCATGATCTTCGGTGGCTTAATTGCCTGCTACCTGATGTACCGTCTGCGCTTTCCCGAATGGGGAATTCAGGCGGCACATACCTCCACCTTCTTCGGTGCCCTGAACACGGCCGTTCTGCTTACGTCGAGCTTCACGGTGGTGAAAGCACATGAGGCGGCAAACAAAGGCGATACCAAGAGAATCACGATGTGGCTGAGCATTTCCATCCTTGGCGGATTGCTCTTCTTAGTCAATAAGAGCATCGAGTATAGTCGTGAAATCGCCGAAGGCTTCACTCTTCCCAGCGTTGGGATGCACGAAGCGGGCGACTCCATTGGCTCACTGTTTTGGTCCTTCTACTACCTCATGACCGGTCTCCACGGCATGCACGTCATCGCCGGAATGGTTGTGATGTTTTTAGCTCTGCTCAATGCACGCAAAGGACAAAAACTTCACCGTGTTGAACTGGCAGGCATGTACTGGCACATGGTCGACTTAATCTGGATTTTCCTCTTTCCCTTACTCTATATCGCCAAGTAATCTCACATAGGAATTGATATGCACACACCATTGAATGCTCAGTCCTCGGACGCGGGAGTAAAATTTCCGGATCCGGCAACCGATTATCACGGTCACCCAAAGTACCTCAACGTTCTGCTCATCCTCTTCGCGTTGTTTGGCATCAGTCTGCTGGTTGGCGGTTTTCTTCCTCCGGTCGTCGCCGTTACCATCATTTTCGTGACAGCCTTCATTAAGGCCGCCATGGTTGTGCGCAACTTCATGCATCTCAAGTATGAACCACTGCTCATCTGGATTGCTGTTGCCGCTGTGTTCTTTTGTCTCACCGCATTTTTCTTTGGCATCTACATCGACATCACCGCAGTGAAACTCGATGTGGTGCCACGCTAAGCATGCACTTCTTCCTTCATTGATTCACTATGAGTACAGCAACGCCATACATTGAACGCAGCGATATTCCTTCGACGCCAATTTCGAGCGGCGTATTAGGGATGATCTTCTTGCTCACCACCGAGTGCATGCTCTTTGCCGGATTCATCAGCGCCTACATTGTCAACCGTGCGCAGATTCCTCAGTGGATTCCGGCTAATCAGCCTCGCTTACCCATCGAAGTAACAGCGATCAACACGCTCATCCTCATCGCCAGTGGCGTGATGTATTTCGTGTTCGCTCGTCGTTATCGGAGTAGTCGTGAAGATAAAAACCACAGCATACTGCTGCTCACGAGCATGCTGCTCGGACTAACTTTCCTGCTCATTCAAGGTAGCGAATGGTTGCGTCTGATCGGCTACGGTTTGAATTCAAACACCAATCTCTACGCCGCCTTTTTCTACCTGATCATCGGCGCACACGCTGTGCACGTGATCGCGGGAATGGCAATCCTGTTCTTCCTTTGGATCGCCTTGCGTTCCTCGCGCAGTCGCGATCGCAAAGCGTCCATCGTCACCGTGTGTGGCATGTATTGGGCCTTTGTGGTTGCCGTCTGGCCGCTCTTGTACTACCTTGTCTACCTCATGCCATGAAGCACTTCAGCGCTGTGCGCATTGTTCGTGTATTGATTGTTGTTCTGCCCATCATCATGACGGTGGCACTGAGCGCTTGCCCCTTATGCGAAGACAACCAAGGCTACTCGCCGGAAACGCGCAGCGCATATGAGAGCATTACGCTGTTGTTGGCACTGATGCCGGTCATCGGAAGCGTGTTGATCTTTGGCTGGATTTACCGTCGCTACAAGAACGCTTCAAGCGTGAATTCCAAAAGCACATCGGCGTTGTAGCTCGACTGCTGTACGGTTGTCGTTCATCCGCTACAGCGCTGTCGTTCATCCGCTACAGCATTGTCGTTCATCCGCTACAATGTTGTGATGGTTGTGATCCGGTCCTGCGTGACCGGATTTTTTTTGTCGTGTGACGGCGAAGCCGGCACGTATTAATAACCTCTTGACGGACAGTCTGTGTTTACATCGGTGCGCTCTATGCGCCAAAGGCCGAGTCGTGCAACACATTTCCCTGATTCCCTGCCAGGGCAAATTGAAATCCCTTTTGCAGTGCGTAAGCGCCGAACTCGCCGTCACGCCTGAGCGCGAGGAAGCCCACTTGAAAATCCTGCCAATCCTTTTGCTTGTGCATGATGCGCTTGATGGCTTCCTCACAGGCTTCCTGCGGACTCCGCCCTTGTCGCATCAGCTCTACAATAAGTGCCGAGCCGGCGATGCGCATCACCGATTCCCCTTTGCCTGTGGCGCAGGCGCCGCCCACTTCATTGTCCACAAACATGCCGGCACCGATGATGGGAGAATCGCCGACACGTCCGTGAATTTTCCAAGCCAATCCACTCGTCGTACACGCTCCAGCCATTTGTCCTTGCGCATCGATGGCAATCATGCCGATGGTATCGTGGTTGTGCACGGAAATGATCGGCTTGTAGCCGCTCTCCTTCTTCCATTTCGTCCATGCATCGCGCGCTTCTTTGGTCAGCAAATCGGTCTTTGTAAAACCCTGATCCAGTGCAAATCGCAAGGCTCCGTCGCCCACGAGCATCACGTGCGGCGTCTGCTCCATCACCCGTCGAGCCACGGAAATGGGATGCATGATATGCTCAAGGCAACCAACCGATCCGGCACGTCCTTCGGCATCCATGATGCTTGCATCAAGAGTGACTCTGCCGTCGCGATCGGGAAAACCGCCGTAGCCAACGCTCGACACATTGGGATCGGCCTCCGTTACTATCACGCCCTGCTCCACCGCATCCAGGGCGGAGCCCTGGGCATTGAGCACTTTCCAGGCTGCATCATTGGCGGCCAGACCATGGTTCCAGGTAGAAATGACGATGGGTCCTTTTGCGGAATCGCTCATCGCTCGAATGCTTGACGACTTAGCCTTCGCGGCAAGAAGAGAGTTGTGCAGACTCAATGTAGCACTGGATGTTAAGACTGTGGAGCGAAGAAAATGACGGCGTTTCATACTCCAGTTCTCTCTGTTGATGGCAAAACATTCCTGAGTCCCGTGCACTATGACTCGGTACCTCAATCGCGCTTTTCCCAGTCGATATGCGGGTACATCCCGGAGTTAGGATCGATGATATCCCAACCGATGTCGATGTGTTTGCGCGACCAGTTGCTGATGTAGTTGGCGGTGAGCTGCTCGATTTCTTCGGGTGTACGACCATACATGGCCGCGTCGCTGAGTTCTATAATTTCATCGGCAATCACGTTGCCCTTCTTGTCTCGTATCCATGCTTTAGCTTTCATGGGCAGTGTGCTTTGTCAGGTGAATCGTTAGGTGATTTATTATTCGTGCATGCTTCGCATGCACAGTTCGAGTGTGGATCTGCTTGTAGTACAATCAACCGCCAAGGAGCGACACCAATTCATCCGTCGTGGCGCGTTCACCGAGTCGTGGGAAGATGGTGTTGATGCTGTGTTCATGCGCACTCGGCACCATATCGCTCATGGCATCGATGGCAAAGGCGATATTGAATCCGCGCTCGGCAGCGCCGCGGGCTGTACCTTCAACGCCAATGCTGGTAGCAACGCCACAGAGGATAATCTCCGTGACGCCAAGTGCACGCAAATGCGATTCAAGTTCGGTATTGTAAAAAGCGCTCCAGGTATTCTTCGTGATATGCTTGTCAGAATCTGTCACACCAAGCTCCGGAAGGTACTCAGCAAAATCCGCCGGCAAGGCAGCAAGGTTGATGCTGCCGCGTGACTCCGAGCGTGTAATGACACCGGGCGCTTTGCTGGGAACAACGTGGATGGCAACTACCGGTCGTGCTGAGGCGTGGAACACTGCTACCAAACGACGCACATTCTCCACCACCTCCGACATTCGCGGTGGGTTGAGTCGCAAGATTCCCTGCTGCATATCAATAATAACCAAGGCTGTCTGCGGATCCAGAGTCGAAATCATGGGCGTTGAGGGATGCGGTGGCAAGGACGCGCAAACATACGTAGAGACGAATAATCATGTGTCCATTGCCGACAAGGCATGCGGCACGAAAACAAGGAGGGACGAATAGTCATTCGTCACTTGCCATCAAGGCGTGCGAAATGAAAACGACAATAGGTACATCGATGCTGACGTCGAGGGTGCGCCACTGTCGGTGAAGATGGGATCGATGGCATCGAGCCAACGGCCTTCGGCTCGGATGCAGATTTGGGGTTTAGGGCAGTACTCGATGGTGAACGAGGTAGCGCCAAGTTGGAGTCCTTTACCATCACTAATTGGAAAAATAATCCCATTGGGATCGTCGTAGTACTCTGTCCTCAAGGTAAAGGCCAGTGCATCGGTGGCTTTGAGGTGAAGTAGTACGAAGGGCGTGTTCCAACTCAGGTAGTGCGACGAGTTTGGGGTCTCTTGCTGGAAACCTACATCATACCCGGCATTGAGAAAGAGTCTCGTACTGAGCTGCGATTGAAGATATATGTCATGGAAGTCGCGCTGACGTCGCGCGTTGTCCGCATCGTCGCTACCGAACAAGGTACTGTAATTCAAGCTGAAACGGGAACTAAGTTTGGCTTGCACTTGTGTGCCATACCAGAGTGAATTATTGCCTTCGTTGCGCTGAATATGCTGCCATCCGTTGCACACCATCACCATGGCCGAGAAGCGATCGTTGAGCGGAATGCTGAGTCGCGCACCGGATAAGTAGAAGGGCGAACCCTCGCAAGCAAGATTACGTGTGATGGTCCAGTTGTCTTGCAGGTTCACGGTTTCAAAGCCAATGTGCGAGGGTAGTATTCCCACATCCAACCAGATGCCGGTACTATCACCGATTTGTACTCCGGCGTTGGCTTCATACAAATGCTGCAAGGCCTCGGGCTCCGAGCTGAGATTATACTGTTGATAGGTTCCCGCCATGATACCCAGATTTGCCCGGACGGAGGAACTCGTGTACGACGCATGCGCAAGAGCAAGGTGGATCGTCACCTCATCCGTCCTCTTCATATTAAACATGAAGAAGGGCATCTCATGCGAGTCGCCCGAAGATGAACAGGTGGCATAGTAGCTATCGATCAAGCCAAAGTAGCTCATCGAAGAATCTTGAGCAGAAGCGACCAAGAACGGAGCAAGCATTAACGTGGCTACGATGAGAACACCGCGCACATATACATTGACTCCACGCCACAAAGCGTGGAAATGTAGTAATCGACTGTCAAGCTGTCCAGCCATAGCACACTCTGCCTGAGTATCAGGAATGGCCAAAATTCGAGTCTGAGGGGGGATTGTGCAATCGGTAGAACTACGGAGGATGGCTACACGAATTGCCTCATAAATAATGCCTCCATGGTTCCGATTCGGAACAGTCGTTGCCTCATAACTAAAGTAACCTGACCCGGAAATTCAAGATTGGTATTTCGTGCAATGGCTTGTCGGGTGCACATCTTCGATTGCATATGCAAGCGCTCAGAGATGAAAAAGGAAGAGACTTCATTGGGGTACCACCTTCATCGCCATCGCGGGGGCAAGGGACAGAGTTGTGCCGGTACTCATCATCCCTGTCCCCGCCACCCTGCCTCGGTTTCCCATTCTGCCGTCCAGGTGCGATATTTGCTGCTAATCAGCGTTGCGTGCGAAGCACGCCGCTCTGAAGATGAATCACTCCTGTACGAATTCCATGTTTCAACCCTTGTCAGAGAAGCTCCATTATCCGGAGTTAGAAGAGAGAATCCTCGATTTTTGGGAAACGAGCGGCATTTTTAAGATGAGCGTTGAGCAGCGGGAGCACGAGAATGCTCCGTGGTTCAACTTTTACGAAGGTCCGCCAACCGCAAACGGAGCGCCGGGTATACACCATGTGATGGCGCGGACCTTGAAGGATTTGGTGTGTCGGTATAAGACGATGCGCGGGTTCTATGTGCGACGTCAAGCCGGGTGGGATACCCATGGTTTGCCGGTGGAGATTGCCGTGTCGAAGAAGCTGAATCTCATTACGCGACACGACGTGCACGAATACGGCATCGATCGTTACAACAAGGCTTGTCGCGACTTAGTCTACCATCACATCAACATGGACGGCGGCTGGCGCACGCTCACGCGCCGCATGGGCTACTGGGTGGACTTGGATTCGGCCTATATCACATGCACCAATTCCTACATTGAGTCCGTGTGGTGGGCTTTGAAACAGTACTTTGATAAAGGACTGATCTACAAGGGTTTCAAGGTAGTGCCGCAATCGCCCACGATCGAAACCCCACTGTCGTCCCACGAGTTGTCGCTCGGGTATAAAGAAGTACGCGATCCTAACGTGTATCTCAAAATCCGTCTCACGTCCGCTGCCCGACCTGACGTAGTCGGCGCGCAGATCCTTGTGTGGACCACCACGCCATGGACACTCTTTGCCAACACCGCCCTTGCCGTCGGTGAAAAGATTGACTACGTGCTTGTGCACCACAGCGCCAAGAACGATGCTGAGAATGCACATCTCTACGTTCTTGCTGAATCGCGCCTCAGTGTATTGGATGGTGAGAATGAAATCCTCGCGCGCTTTAAGGGCGCTGAACTCCTCGGCGCACGTTATGAGGCGGTGTTCGACGATATCCCGCTCGACACGCAGAAGTATCCCAATGCGCTGACAGTGGTATCGGGCGATTTTGTGTCGACCGAAGATGGTACCGGCGTGGTGCACCTTGCTCCGGCCTTTGGCAACGATGACTTCAATGCAAGCAAGAAGTATGGTCTGCCGTTGAATATACACGTCACTCCAAACGGACATTTCACCGAGGCCATTCGTGACTTTGCCGGTCGTGCCATCAAGAACTTCAGTTATGCCGACGGGCATACAGAAGAGGGTGCGGATAAGGACATCATCATCGCGCTCAAGAAGGCAGGAAAGATTCTGAAGTCGTCCATGGACTACCTGCACAACTACCCGCACTGCTGGCGCACCGGTAATCCGGTGATGTACTATGCCCGCGATTCGTGGTTTATCAAATCACCCGAATACCGCGAACGCATGATTGCCCTCAACAAGCAAATCACCTGGCAGCCGGCGGAAATTGGTTCGGGCCGTTTTGGGAATTGGTTGGACGAGGTGAAGGAGTGGTCGCTCTCGCGTGACCGTTTCTGGGGCACCCCTCTGCCGATATGGGTCAGCGCCGACGGCAAAGACGCCTTCGCTATTGGCTCTGTTGAGGAGCTTATGGAAGGCTTCTATGAAATGCCAGGCGGTGGCCGCGTGCCCGTTGCCGCAGCCGGTGTGGAATTGGACTTGCACCGTCCCTTTGTGGACAGCATCATCTTCGAGAGAAACGGTCAAGTGTACCGTCGCGTACCCGAAGTGATTGACGTGTGGTTCGACTCAGGCTCCATGCCTTTTGCACAGTTCCACTATCCCTTCGAAAACAAGGAGTTGTTCGAAAAATCCTTCCCGGCCGATTTCATCGCCGAAGGCATCGACCAAACGCGTGGATGGTTTTACACCTTACACAACATCGCGTCAGCCGTCTTTGAACAACCTGCCTACAAAGCAGTCGTTGTAAATGAATTGGTGCTGGATAAAGACGGCAAGAAGATGAGTAAGAGTCTCGGCAACACGGTCGACCCCTTCCTCATGATGAACACCTACGGTGCCGACGCCTTGCGCTGGTACTTTATGGTGAGCAATCCGCCCTGGAAGCCAACGCGGTTTAATGAAGAAGATATTGCGGCAACGGTCATTGCCGACTTCTTCCGCTCGCTAACCAATACCTATGCCTTCTTTGCTCTCTATGCCAATATCGATGGCTTTGATGCAGGTGCGGCGGACGTGCCCTTGGCGGAGCGACCCGAAATCGACCGTTGGATACTCTCAGCCTTGCATAGTCTGCGCAGCGAATACTGTACACAAATGGACGCCTACGAAATCACCCGCGCTGCCCGCGCGGTGCAGGACTTCGTGCGTAACGATGTGTCGAACTGGTATGTGCGGCGCAACAGACGACGGTTCTGGAAGGGCGAGAACGACAGCGACAAACTCAGCGCCTACCAAACCCTGCGCACCGTGATGATGGACGTGCTGCGCATGATGGCACCACTTGCGCCTTTCTTGTCGGAAGACCTGTATCAGCGCCTGCGTTGTGACAGCGACCCGCTTTCGGTGCACTTATGTCGCATCGAAGCCGGCGACCCGTCCATGAACGACGCAGATTTGGAACGTCGCATGAGTGCTGCCCAACACATCGTCTTTCTTGCGCGCTCGCTGCGCGAGAAGGCGAAAATCAAGACACGTCAGCCGCTCACCCGCATCTTGGTTCCGGTGCTGCATCCACAGCAACGCCGAGATATTCAGGCGGTGGAAGAGATCATCTGCGAGGAGATCAACGTCAAAAGTATTGAATACGTGAGCGACGATTCCGGCATCGTCCGCCGTAGCGCCAAAGCCAATTTCAAGGTGATGGGCAAAAAGGCAGGCAAGAACATGAAGGATGCTGCGCTGGTGATTCGCTCGCTCACCAACGACGACGTGCGAAAGCTGCAACGTGGCGAGTCGGTGCCAATCACGGTCAACAATGAACACTACGATATCACGCTTGAAGACGTAGAGATTTTGTCGGAGGACATCGAAGGCTGGCTCGTTGCCAGTGAGGGCGAGACGACGGTGGCTCTCGACACTGAGCTCACGCCCACACTCATCAACGAAGGCATAGCCAGAGAGTTTGTCAACCGCATTCAAAACCTGCGCAAGAGCAGTGGCTTCGAAGTCACCGATCGCATCCGCATCAGTTACCACTGCGACGATGCCGCAATTGACGCTGCACTGCGCGCCATGAGCGCCTACATCGCCGCCGAAACATTAGCGACCGAGCTCAAGGCGGAGCCGGGACAGGGATCGGAAGAATTGGAAATCAATGACCAAGCCCTGAGCGTGAGCATCCATAAAGTGTAGCGCTCACACGAGCAAAGCTTCATGGTTTTGCGTGGTCATACTCATGAGATTTTTTATTCGTGTGGCGCTCCGCGCCGCACGAATAATAATGGATCTTGTCTGTCTAATCGAATTACGGAGAGCATGATGAATTCCGCACAACGCGCCGATACCTTCGATGTTCGTCTGCAACAATACCGCATGAGCTTGGTCATGTTTGCTGTCGGCTTTGCCCTGATAGGAACATTTGTGATTGTCGGTTGGTTTTTTGGTTGGAATTCAGAAGTGATCCTGCCGATTACACTCAGTTCGAGCCTGAGCCTCATCATGGCGTTTCAGCCGCGCATACGGCCGGTGCGAGTCACTCTGAAGCCAAACGGAATAGAGGTTCGGGATTTATCGAAGAAAGGCCTGCCGCTTACAACAGCACAAACCCTGACCTGGAGCGACTTCGAGTCCGTCACCGTCAAACGCTCCGGTCGCTACGCCGAACGCGTGCGTCTGGTGCTAAAAAAAGGAACAGTAACCGAAGGATACGTCTTCGTCGGCCCGCCTTCGCCCAAAGACTCCGAGCCCATCCGCCAATTGGAAGGTGCACTGCAACGCGTGATTGCGATTTGAATAGCACCGGGTCTATTTGCTATTTCACACCCGATTTATTCTACTTCCAACGTCGCAACCGTCTTCGTACATGCTCCTTGACGCCTAGCTCGCCAAACGCTCGTCTTTGTGAGCGAAGCGAAGCAATCTCGTTATTGAAGGTCTTCGTAGTGACGGAATTGCATCAGTCTTCGCGATAACGAGTGCGGAGATGGCCACATGTTACGTGGCACTTCCAACTCGCCGGTTACATACCAAATGAGGGGACGAACAACCGTTCGTCCCCTCGTAATGGAAACCGAGTAGTCCTCGCTCTTAGTCCTTCACAAACAAGCTGTGTCCCACGAGCACACCGTTGGACATCAGGCGTAGCTCATAGCAGGCATTTTGGAGGGCGTGAATGTCGAGGTTAAGGGTGGAGGCCGGAGCAACATGTTGCTGCATAACCACCTGACCGTTGAGTGAATACACGATAAGCTGATCGGCTGTTTGCGCGTTGGCTAAGCTGATGCGCAGTTCCGATTGGGCAGGTTGCGGAGCAACGGAGGAGACGGAATTTTGAATGTCGGACACGCCGGCAACGATTTGAGCGGACTCATTGCCACCGGTTTGATCTTTCTTCTTCAACTGCACGAAGGTCTTCTGAGCGTAGAAACCCGAGCTGAAGCTAATGCTGCCTACGCCGTCCTGGTAGCCATCTTTGGTGGCACTAACAGTGTAGGTGCCTTCACCCGGAAACTGCAGTTGTACCATACCGGAGAGATCGGTTGTTGTAACCTGATTCAGAAGCACATCATTTCCCTTGGCATCGGTAGCGTGGAACACCACGTCGGCTAAGGGAAGATTATTTTCATCGACAACAAAAGCCCACAGGGTGTAGCGTTGAATGACGTTTGCCTTGCCTAAGCTGATGACATACGGTTTGTCGTTCTTAGCGTTTTCCTGCACGGTAATTGGCGTCGCATTTTTCATGTCCGGATCTGCCGTTGCATTTACCACATAATACCCGGAAGCGTAGGCAGCATCGCCGGAGATAGCGAAGAGCATATATACGCCTGGCTTAAGATTGTCAAACTCAAACTGACCTGTTCTCGGGTCGGATGTTGTGACAGCACTCACGGCACCATTGGCGCCATTGCTGTTCGTGCCGGCCAACATGGCTTCGACTTTGGCAAGGACCGGAGTTCCGTCTGCGCTCAGCACCGTTCCCCACAGCGCATTGTTATACTGTGGCGGTGTGGCAGCCGTCATGATAAAATTGACGTATTGGGTCGATGTACCTTGGCCGAGGCTAAGGCGCTGCGTATTGTCCAGATATCCTGCGGCTTGACATAGAATCTGGTAGGCACCGTCGCCGGCTACTGTGCAGGAATAGGTGCCGTCCTTCGCGGAAATACAGGGGCCGGGATTATTCACTACAGTACCACTCGCGTCGATCACGGAGATCTGAGCGCCGGCAATGGGCTGTTTGTTCATGTCGACAACAATACCTTTCACCGTATAGACCGGAGATCCGGAAGACGAGCCCACTAAAACCTGGATGGTTGCGGAGGACTGTCCCTGACTGTTGATAGCGACAACGGTAGCCTGAGAGATGGAACTTGTCACCACATCGTTTGCACGGTAGTAGCCGGCACTGAAGGTTGTTGTACTTGGCAGCACTTGCACGACGTACGCCCCGGGTCCGCTCAAGTCAACACTAAACCAGCCCGTCTTGTTTGCATCGGTGACGACCGTATAGCTCTGGGTAGTGGTGTTTGCTCCGCTGATCACCACGATGGCATCCATGGCTTGACCCTGGACGGTGGTCACCATGCCGGAAATGGAATACTTCTGCGTCGTTGCTTGCGGAACAAGGATATCGATGCCGCTTTGGGCCTGTGTCATGGAAAGGGCAGTGGCCGACTGCAGATCGGCTGCATCGGGATAAAAGGTGGCGCGATACTTCATGTCGATAGGGTAGGCCTCCACGTACACCTTGGTATTGGGACTCACCGTAAAGCTGTACGCACCCTGAGCATCGGTCATTGCCTTGTTGACCGGCACAAAGGCGCCATTGCTATTGGAATTTGCGGAATAGAGCACCACCTCAGCCTGTACGGCTTGGCGATCGACAGCACTGAAAACATGACCACTGAGCATCAGACCTTGTGCGGAGAGCATAGTCCACGGGAGGACAAGGGCAACAAGGGCAAGAACGAAACGGGTAGTAGTTCTGCGGTTCACGGGAAAACTCCTCTGGTAGTGAAGAATAATAGTTCTAAATGTTAGCAATTGCTCAACTTACAAAGGATGATCGCAATGGCGATCCAAAATTTCAGATGCGGGATTGCGCGGGTCATTCTGCAACTTTTTTTCAGAGACTTCCGCACCGGATGCAGGATTGACCGGGGAGAAGCGCATTTGTTTCGCTGCCGTGCATGACGGTTGTCCGGAGGCGTGACGGATGCGGAGTTTCACCAGCTCATTTTGTTTTCGACCCCAAGGAATACTCCGACATGAAACACACTATCTTTGCTACCGCGCTAACTCATCCAACACAACGACGCCATTTAGCCATGCTTCGATTTTCTCTTCGAATGGTTGTGACCATCCTCACGACAGTGCTGGTCTTTTCTGCAGTGTCGCTTCAGCTTCAAGCCCAAAGCATAAGTGTGAGTGGTACGTCGTTCGACTCCGTTGCCTGCGGCTCATCGAGCTGTCACTCGCTTGTCTTCCGCAACACCGGGAACACGCCGGCCACCATTGAGGCACTTGGCGTGCTTGGCAGCATTTTTACCTTGGAGGACGCGCACTATACACCGCCTTATACCTTACAACCGGGCGACACCTTAGCCTTGCTGTTTTGTTATCACGCCTCTGTTCCGCCGGGTCCGGCAAAGGATTCTATCACCGTGCAACTCACCGGCGTGGCGCAACCGACTGTGGTGGTGTTGAGCGGGGTCAGTATTGCTCCCAAGATGGCAGTGAGTCAGAGCACCATCGATTTCGGTATCATCATCGTGGGAACTGCCAAACAGGTGTCGGTAATTGTCACCAACCAAGGCGATGGGAACCTGACCGTTCCCAATGCCAGCGGTGTTGCGCCGCCCTTCTATGTGGTGCAGGGTGCCGGAGCCGTTATTCCGCCCGGAAAGAGCGACACGCTGAGTTTTCTGTACGCGCCGATCACCTCCAACACCGATCAGACCAAGGCAGTATTCGGCAATCCGCCTTGTTTAGCCAATACAACGCTTTCGCTTGTGGGTACGGCGGTCAATGCCCCGCCGCCCAGTATTGGTGCGGTTCTGCAGATCAATCCCTCGGCTGTTGCCTTTGATACAGCCATGTGCGGTGAGACCAAAAAACTGCCGGTGCAGTTCCTGAACATCGGGAGCGACACCTTGCTGATTCGTTCCGTTACCAATCCTCCCGTTCTGCCTTTTGCAGGGTTCATCCCGACCACGCGCATTGCGCCGTCGAAGGATTCGGTGGTGACCATTTCGTACACGCCGATGTCGGTTCCGAGCATCGACTCGCAAACGGTGACCATAGTGGCCGACACCCGACAGTCTCTGAGCATCGGAATGCTCTTCGACCTAAGCGGAAGTATGAGTAGTTCCATCAGTTCGAAGGACGCTACCATTCGACTTCGTGCAGCCAAAGATGCGGGCAAAATTTTCTTATCTCAGCTCATCACCGACCAACAACGGAACGTGGTGGACGAGGCGCAGATTATGTCGTTCTCCTCGCCGGCAAACTCCTTCAAGATTCGATCGCCCTTTACAACAAATCGCGGTTTAAGTGCACTCAGTATCGATACGCTGGTGGCCACCGGCAGTACCTGTTTATATGAGTCGCTCATACAGGCGGTGGACAGTATAAAGTCCCGTCCCCATCCGGTGCTGGTCTTGTTGTCCGACGGCGGCGAAGGCGGCTGCAATATCTCCCCCGCTTTCACGGATGTGATTGCTGCAATCAGCACGAGTCACGTTCGGGTTTTTGTGGTTGGTATTGTGGACTCCACCACGGCACTTGCCACAACGCTCAGGCAAATAGCTGCTGCCGGAAACGGCACGGCAAGCTTTGCGGTGACGCAGCAGGATATTACAAATGGCTTTATCAACATTGCGCGACAACTCAGTCAGAATATCACGGTGCAGATTCCGCTGAGCGGTCGTTCCGTTGCACCGCTGCTGACGATGACGCCGCTCAGCCTTTCGTTCGACTCCGTGAAAGTAGGTAATGAGCGTTGCCTGAGTGTGAGTGTGCGTAATACCGGAACTGCTGCCGTTACGTTGCATCCGGATCTGTTTAGCGGAACGGACCCGCAATTCACGGTCAGCAACCTTCCGGTTACTGCTCTGCAGCCCGGCGCAAGCGCGGAAAACCTGGACGTGTGCTTTCGTCCGACGAGCCTGCGTCAGCAGGCAAGTACAATGAATCTTAGCTACAACTTGTGCCGCACACCGCTTCAGATCGACGCGCGAGGCATTGGCTACGATAGTGTGGTAGTGCAGATGGACACCGTGATTCGAAATGCGCTTATTGGCGATACGGTAACGGTGCCGATTCTATTGCGATCGCTTATTCCGAAGTCGTACGCCGTGGATTCGATGGCGATTAGTCTGAGCTACAACAGCACAGTTCTTGCACTCATCGGAGCGCGGACAAATTCGACGCTCAGTTCGGTGTACACGAGCCCACTCGTTAGCGGGAATTTTGCCGATCTGCTGGCAACAGATGTTTTTCACTACAGCGGTGGAACGCTGGTCAACACCATAACACCAAGCACGCTCAGCTCGACAGCCTTTCGCGTGCTGCGCGGCAACGCGATGTCAAGCGACTTGCGCATCAGTTCCATGAGTTTTGCCGATGGAAATCCTAAAGTGGGAATCATTCAACCGGCCACTGTGCAGCTCGATCCCGTGTGTTACTTGTCGCAACGATTAATCGATCCGTCGAAGCGAATTGGACAGGCAGCGACCCTTCAATTCGTGCGCGCCGATGGCGCCGGCAACGTGGGACTGCGCTTTCGCGTGGCTCATGATGCACCGGTGCATATCGTGGCTTGTGATGCGCTGGGAAGAGTTGTTGGTCAGTGGCAAGGACTCGGCAATGCAGGAGCAGATCAAGAATGCTCCCTGCGCGTTTCTGCTCGAGCATCTACGCCGGTTTATGTCCGCTTGAGTACAGATGACGCAAGCGATGCCATCATGTTTGTCATGCCCTAAGAATTCGTGGTTCAACAACATTACGATGATGAATAGAAGTAGACGAAAAATCCTGATTCTCCTCATCAGCATCGCCTCAGCATCGATGTTGTACGCAGGTCGAGACGCCAATCTGGAGCCCGCCACACCAACACATTGGTATATCGGTGGATTCGCGGGCATCAATAGTAATTCCCATACGGGTACGTACGGATTGTATGATGACAATCGACCCTGTTGCACCTTCAACTCCGGCAGTGGAGTGGGCGTGGTATTGGGAGTAAAAGCGTTTATTCCTCTCACGGAGCGAATCAGCTTTGAGCCTCGAGTCGTGTTTGAGGGACGCGGCGGAACCTTGAAGGGAAGCGCGTATGAGCAATCGATACGAGGACAAAACAACCAGGTGGAGTTGGCAAGTTATCAAGATGAGTTAGTAACCACACTCCCGTACCTGTGCGTTGACGCATTGGCGGATTACATCGTGATTCCCAAGTACGGCCTGTATGTCTGCGCCGGT
The DNA here is from genome assembly GCA_039810585.1 of Chlorobiota bacterium. Classification (GTDB taxonomy): domain Bacteria; phylum Bacteroidota; class Ignavibacteria; order Kapaibacteriales; family NICIL-2; genus JBBATK01. The sequence goes on along the minus strand of JBDHXF010000021.1, from coordinate 2,403 downwards.
TTTAGTATGGGGATGGCAATCTCGACGTCCTACACACAGTATGAAAACATTCTCGGGCCGGCTGATGTCACCTACGTTAATTCCGGTTTGACACGTCAAGAAGTGAACAGTGCCAAACTGCCCGATTTTCAGTCCTTCCAGTTTGGTGTTCGCTTTGGTCTGGGCGCCAACATCCACCTCAAGAACAAGCTCTACCTGAGTCCTGAAGTATTGTACACCATCCCATTTACCTCGTACAGCAGCAATGCAGGAACGGCGTGGAAGAGTACGCAGCTGCAGCCGACACTTGGTATCTGCTTCCAACTATAAGACACGTACGCTATGAAATCACTCTCCATCGTGGTACTTCTCCTTGTTCTTTCAAGTTGTGCTGCACACGCACAGGACTTGGGGAATATTCCCACATCGTTGGTGCCGCTGAAGGACATCAACTCGGACGATAATGATTATGCGCCTTGTGTGAGCCCTAACTCGTCGACGTTGTATTTTTCGTCAGGCAGAGGCAGCTCAGCCGACGTCTATACAAGCTCACGGGTCGTTAGTATTCAGAGCACAACATCAACGCAGCAAATAGACGACTCGCGCATCTCAGCGGGTCGACTATTTGATACGCGCAGTAAAGGACAAACCAATTGGAACGCACCGATGGAGCTCAGCTCCTTCAACAGCTCGCAGGACGAGGGCTGTTTGAGTTTTAGCGCCGATGGACACACCGTTGTCTTCGATGCCTTGCGAAAAGATGGAGTGGGCGATGTGGATATTTACATTGCCGATTACAAGGATGGCGCAATTACAAACGAGCGCAATCTTGGCACAGCAGTCAACACAGAATACTGGGATGCCCAGCCCTGCTTATCTGCCGATGGAACAACAATCTACTTTTCCTCCAATCGACCGGGTGGTGTAGGCGGAACGGATATCTGGATGACAAAGCGTTTGGGTGACGGCTCTTGGTCTGCCCCTCAATGTCTGGATCAAAACATCAACACTGAGCAAGACGAACGCACGCCGTTCCTTACTCGCGATGGCGGAACACTGGTCTTTGCAAGCAATGGCCACGCCGGTTTCGGCGGCTACGACTTATTCTATTCCTCGCGCGATGTGCAGTCACCTCAGCCCGATTGGACGCCGGCCACCAATCTTGGCGGTATTGTGAATAGCGACAACGACGAGTTGTTTTTCTTTTCGTCGGCAGCGGACGATTACTTCTACATCTCCTCTTCGCGCAACCCGGATCGTAAGCTGGATATTTTTCAAGGCACGCCAAATCTTGTGGGAATGGGAACAGTGCGACTCAATATCAGTGTGATCGACACCCTGAGTGGAAAGGCTCTACCGGCCACCGTCACAATCATCGACATTCTAAGTGGCGCACCACTTACGACACTCAGTATTGGATCCGATCAAGCTGAAACGGTTGTCTCCGTACCTGCTAACCGCTCTTATCGCATCAGTTCACTTGTAGCAGGTTATCCTGAGCGCACTCAAGATGTACAACCGAAACCGGCCAACGCTGTCGAGAGTGTGCGTTTGGTCTATGGAGCTGTGGGCTTTGACTTCAGTAACTACCAAATTCCGTTTTTTGTGACGGGTTACTATCGTCCCAACACGACTCCCAACCTAGAGTCACTACAGCGCGAACGCAAGCAAAGTCTGAACGGAGCTAATTACATCGAGCACTTTAGCGATGGCTCCGCAGCCTATGAGCGCTATGCTTCATACGCAAAGGTTGTGGATGAACTTTTTGCCAGCGTTGTACATACCGGCATCGATACGGTGCTTCCACGCTTTCGCAGCTCCGCACCAGCAGGCGAAGTTTTGGAAATTAGTGTTGTTGGTTATGCCGATCCCAAACCTATCCTCGGCCGTTATGTGGAGTCGGAAGACGTCAGCTTTGTCGATGCCAACGGCAAAGAACAACACGTCACCCAAGGCGACCGCCTAAGCAACCTTAGTCTATCCGGCTTACGAGCGTACTACTCTACCATCGAACTCAAACGCCTCTTTGCTGAGTACGCCGCACAAAGCGGCAAGACCGATTACAACGAACTACTCAACAGCGGTCGACTACGTTTCCGCAGCATCGGTGGAGGTGTCAATACCAATGGCAACGACTACGCCGCCCAACGCCGCATCCGCATCGACTTCGCCCGAGCCGGCACATCTGCCACCCCCTTATACGATTCCAATAGCATCAAGAAATAGACGCTCGATGGAGTAGCACCTACCGCGAAAAACGTTCGTCTGTTTTACAAGTAATGAGGGAGAACTTTGTCCTCTTCAAACTTTGAGTTTTCCCCAAAATGGGGATAACTCGCATAAAAGCGAGATTCTGTGTTCACAACCAAGCACTTTTTATATTATTTTCCGGAAACCCAAGGCGGCTTACGCCAGCCTGTGAAG
>JBDHXF010000020.1:0-64722 GCA_039810585.1 Chlorobiota bacterium | reverse complement strand
TACTCGTTACATCTACAAATACAACTTAGGTCAGAAGCATCTGGCCGTTTAAACATACGATCTCACGCCTGCGGCGTGATGTGCACAAAGCTGCGAAATTTCGCAAAAAACGAGAATACTCGACAAATTTCTGTGGAAAAACTCGGTGTAAGCGAGCCACTCGCATGGTGCTAAGCGAGCCACTCGCACGGTGCTAAGCGAGCCACTCGCACTTTGTATAAAAGAACTCAATTATGACAGCCTTCCGCGTTTCTAGAGCAATACACCGCTTGACGCTTAACTTTTGATGAAAAAAGTTCATAAAGCGAGTGGCTCGCTCGTGTTTAGAAATGCACTCTTTAGCTCAGGAGTTGGAGGACCCGCGACAGGGTATGCTTTAGTTCGCGACGATGCACGATCATGTCGGTGAAGCCGTGTTGTTGCACGAACTCGGAGCGTTGGAATCCTTCCGGGAGTTTTTTGCGGATGGTTTGTTCGATCACGCGGGGACCGGCGAATCCGATGAGGGCTTTGGGTTCGGCGATGATTACGTCGCCCAACATGGCATAGCTGGCGCTGGTGCCGCCGGTGGTGGGGTCGGTGATAATCGAGATGAAGGGCAGGCCTGCGTCGGCCACTTCGGTGAGAACCGCGCTGGTTTTGGCCATTTGCATGAGCGAGAACGCAGCTTCTTGCATGCGTGCGCCTCCGGAAGCGGAGATCACGACGAGGGGTGCGTGCATGTGGATAGCACGATGGGCAGCGCGTGAGAACTTTTCGCCGACCACGGAGCCCATGGAGCCGCCGATGAAGTTGAAGTTCATGCAGCCGAAGGAGACCATTTGTCCTTCGATCGTGCCGTGACCAATCGTGAGAGCGTCACCGTGACCACCTCGACGGTAGGCGTCGTGCAGACGAGCGGTATAGGCCTTTGTATCTACGAAATTCAATGGGTCGCCACTACGCACATTGGAGTCGGTCTCCACGAAGGAGTCTTCATCAAACAGCACCTTGATGTACTGTTTGGAGCCGATGCGGAAGTGGTTGTTGCATTTGGGGCAGGTAAAGGCCAGCTCTTCCAGTTGTTTTTTATAGATAATCTCACCGCATTCCTCGCACTTGGTCCACAGACCGTCGGGCATTTCGCGAGGTTGAGTGAGTTCGATGTTTTTCGATTTCCGTTGGAACCAGGACACAGTGTTCTTTCGATAGTTCAGAGATTGTCAGTCGCCGGCAGGTGCAGCACTCGCACCTTGCGAAGAGGCTTCCGGATCTTCCCAGATGTGAAAGCGCATTCCATAGGGATCCACCACAAGATAACTCTTTTGCAGGTGAGTTTTCTGCAGGGTGCAACCGGCTGCTTCGAGACGGACTTTTAGGAGCTCAACGTCGTCTACGCGAAACTCAAGCCAGGTTTGTTGTTCTGCGGCGTTGTTTTCGATATGTAGGGTCAGGTCTCCCACCTGCAATTCGGATTCGTGCTCCTGATGCTTGCTCATTGTCATTCCCATCACTTTGGTGTAGAAGTCCAAGGCGTTGGGATAGTCGCGTACGGCGACGGCTATGTGCGGACTAAAGTGCAGCATGCTTAGGAAACGCAGCGACGACTGCTCAGGATGTTATAACGATTCGTCACAAAACTCAAGTCGGCAAAGGAGGCGTTCCCGGCGCTGTTTGCTCCGGCACCATGGAAGTCGCTGTAGGCCGACGATTGGTTGATCCAAATCGGACCAACGTAATTAAACGCAATCCCACAGCCTGCATCCAGAGCCTGCTGTTCGGCAAGATTCATGTGCTGTTCGTTCGTGGTATAGCAGCTCAACGTCAACGCGCCGTTGGCGCGTATTGAATCGGCAATCAGAGCGACCGATTGTTCAAAGCTATCGACAGGAATAACAAAGCTGATGGGACCAAACCACTCCTTGGAGGTGATGTCTGTTTGCGCCGCGCTTGCCTCCAAGATCAACGGCGACACGCAGCGCGCGTGATCGTGTCCGGGTTGCGCAATCGGCTGCGATGCCAACAACTCCTTCAAACCCAGAGCTGTAGCTGCTTCCACGCGATTAGCTGTTTGCTGACTTTGCAGCGCGCCTAAGGTTGAGGGACCCATCTTCTCGTTCGTCGCAATGCCCTGTACCTTAGCGCACAATCGCTGCACTACTTCTTCATACGCAATCAAGTCCTGGCCTTCATACACGCCGGCTTTGGGAATGTAAATATTCTGCGGAGCCGTGCACATTTGGCCCGAATACAAACTCAGACTAAACGCAATATTGTCGAGCGCTGCGTCAAGATTGGCAGCACTCTCCAGCATGATGCAGTTCACACCTGCTTTTTCCGTGAAACACACCTTGTGGTGTTTGGCACACAATGCTTCCACTTCTTCACCAAATAGCGACGAACCCGTGTAGTCCACCGTGCCGATAAGTGGGTGCTCGAGGAGTTCGTGCGTGGTGCGATGCTCACGTGCTGCTACGCCGAGTTGCAAAAGATGCGGATCCAAACCAAGTTCCTGTAAGCTGTGCTGAATCGAGGCTACAATAATCGCAATGGGATACACCACATGCGTGTGTGCCTTGGCGATGGAAGCAGCGCCGCTGATGAGCGACGCGAAGATGCCGGGCAGTGAATTCCACACCGGGAAGGTGGAACAGCCGATCGTTACATTCACGCCTTTCGGACGAATATGAAAGCGCTTGTCGATACTCACACTCATTTTTCCTACCGGCTTCACCCAGTGTTGCTCGGATTGAAAAGTCTCTTCTGCCAGCAAGCCGGTCGCGATGGACTCGAGAGCGCGGTCGAAGGAGTGCGGGCCGGAGGCTTGGAACGACATCACGAAACCTTGTCCCGTGGTGTGCTGTGTAGCGTAGGCAATCTCAAAGAAGTGTTTTGCGGCTTGCTCCAAACATTCCACCAGGATAGCAGCGCGCTCACGGGCGCTGAGAGCTGACCACAGTTGCTGCGCCTTGTGGGCGTGTTGTACTAAGTGATCGGCAGTTGTGACGGGGTAGCTAATGCCGAGAGGGAAGCCGTACGGTGACTCTTCCTCACCATGGAAGAGTAAGGCGCCGTGCTGCAGAAGACGATTAAACTGCGTGTTGAGCTGTCGTTGAAACGCAAGCTCTCCTTCCGCATTTGCATTCTCACCATAAATTTTTCCGCTCGGGGCTTCCGGCCAGTGCGCCCAGAATTGACGTGTACGCAGCGCCTGCATGGCTGCTTCAAGGGTGTCGTGGTGACGATCTATCAAATGTTGGAATGCACTCATAGGAAGATTTCGAGAGTAGTGGACTACAAAAATATGCCTTTTTCGCAGACACCGAGAGCCATCGGCTCGGGTCCGTCTTTAACCTTGCCTTAACGCTTAGGCGTTGAACTTCCCAACATTCCTCGTGTTGTTTAGGCGTACAAAGTTCCATTGTTGTAAGGAGTTCATCATGAACCGCTTCACCTCTTCCTTCGCATGGATGGCCTTTCTCACTATGGCCATCCTGGCCCTCTTCACTGAAGTCGACACCCACTTTCGCAATCACGATAGCCAAAACACAACATCTTCCACTACGCATACTGTTGTGAAAAACGTAGTGTTGGATGGCGGACATCGTGCGCCGTGATGAGTCCTAAGAATTACCGGATCGCTTGTTGTTGTCAGAACGCCACGCCAGTGGAAAGACAGTCTCCCTCCGCCCGCATGCCCGCTGCTTCTCTCAGCATCAAGCGATCCGGCCATTCACTCGGTCGGAATGGCACGCTGCTCTGTCTCAACACCGGCTCTCCATCTCCGTATCAGTCCTCTCAATAAAGGATGTCTCAGACTCTTCATCTTCATCCGCCCTGCGCTGCGCGCGCGGATGACGCACCGGCACTGCATTCGAGGTCGCGTACCTAAAACGTGGACCTCGCATCAATGCAAGCGTATGTTTGAATGCCTTGTAACTCTTTGTGACCAGGAAGCATCTACTCTCTAAAGCATGTTTCCCATTACGAGGAGTGTACCATGAACCGCTTTACTACCTCGATAGCCTGGATGGCTTTTATCATTGTCGGAATGCTCTTTCTTTGTTCCGGCTACCACCCATTCTAAGAATCGTTGCACCGTAGCGAACGCATTGCTCAAGTTTTATTGTGAGCATCAACAACAGCCATAGTACTGCTAACTACACATGCAAAGACTGCACATCGAATTCACCCTAAGGCAACTTCACGTGCAGGTCAACATCGGCGTGGAGTATTTTTGCTCAGCAGAGGTTTGTGCATTTGCTACTACAGCTGTCGACCCATGGTGCAGAGCGAGCATTTATATCTTTTCGATCCGCACGAGGTGCGTCTTCAGTCTGTGGTGGACTACGAGCAACGCAACGAACAATTCTTTGCTCCCTGGGTACCGCGTCGGCCAGCTAACTGGCTTAGCATCGACGCGCAAGAATACCGCTTAGCGGCCGAGTATCGTGAGCAACAGGGCAAGCGTTCGTACCGATACTTCTTGGCACGAAAGGGAGCGGCATCGGATGTGATAGGCGACGTTGGCTTGAGCAACATCGTGCGCGGCGTATTCCACTCAGCCTTCCTGGGCTATAAAATTGACAAGGCACATCAGGGTAAAGGTCTTATGCGCGAAGCCCTGCTGACAGTCATTGCGCTGGCCTTTGCGGACTTACGTCTCCACCGTCTTGAGGCCAACATCATGCCTCACAATCAGCGCTCACTTGCGTTAGCGCAATCTCTAGGATTTGAGCGCGAAGGCTATTCGCCGCGCTACCTGTGTATTAACGGTGTGTGGGAAGACCACCTGCGTCTAGCCCTTATCAACCCTGCCTATAACGATCTGTGGTTGACGTAGCACACCAATCAGTGCATGTCGTAGAAGAACAATCAGTGATTGTTTTTATAGAAAGCTTCCACATCACGCGTGAATTGTTTGAGAGAAGCTTGATGAATATACATCATATGTCCTGCCATGTAGTACTTCATCGTCACTCGCTCGCGCAACACCGACGTCTCCACTTCCATGTGATCCAAGGTCAGCTCGGTGGCAAAGAAGGGAGTGGCAAGATCAAAAAAGCCATTGGCAACAAACACCTTCATATGGGCATTGCTGCGCATGGCTGAGGCGAGATTGGATGCAACATTAAGATAGCCTTGATCGGCATCACCCCATTTCCAAGGATGGACTTTGGGAGTGAGCACTTCGTAGGTCATTGGAGTTTCGTAGCCAAGTTCGCGGCGTAGGTAGTCGTAAATTCCTGCCGTATAAATGCCGGTAATATTGGAATAGCTCGGGTCAGCATCCGGCATTTCGCCGGCGGCGTCGGAATCGTGTCCGGTAAAGCGTGAATCTAGTCGTCCAACCACCAATCGTTCGGAGCGACGCAGCTCTTTCATGTAGCGCATGGCATCCACGCGCAGGTTGCAAGACAGCACGTACTCAGCGCTTAGACCGGTTAGCTCGGCTACTCGATCGGCAACGGCTTGGCGTTCGGCTGTGCTGAGCCGGTGACCGGTCATCAACGCGAACAAGTATTCCTTGCCCGCAAACTCGCGTGCCTCTCGAATGAGCAGATCGAAGTTCTTTTGGTAGCGCGCTGATAATTTCTTGTGATACCACGAGGTAGCTGCCAGAGCGGGCAGGAAGGAAATGTAAGGTAAGTCGTTGACGGTGGAGTGACGGAAGGCAATGGTCTGAAACGACAGCACCGCAGAAATCAGCAACACCCCCGAGATGGCCATTCCGTGCTTTTGTTGAAGCAAGTCCGCGAGCGCCGCTGCGCGTGTGGTACCGTAGCTTTCGCCGGCGAGGTATTTGGGACTAAGCCAGCGGGCATTTTCGGCAGTCCAACGACGAATGAACTCCGCTACCGATTCCGCATCTTCAATCACACCATGAAATTCTTCTCGTTTGCCATCTGCAGCAGTACGCGAGTAGCCGGTCCCTACCGGGTCGATGAACACCAGATCCGTCCACTTCAGCCAGGTATGAACATTATCACGCAATTGATGGGGCGCCGAAAGCGGATTGCCGTCGTCGTCCATCACCACCGCACGCGGACCCAATGACCCAAGGTGTAACCACACCGAACTGCTGCCCGGACCACCGTTGAAGGCAAAGGTGATGGGACGTTGCACGCGTTTTTCTTCGTTGCCATTGAGCGTGTAGGCCACGTAAAACACATCTGCCTTATGCTTGCCGTCATCCGTCTCCAACTTCATTGTACCAGCCGTCGATTCATACTTCAACGATCCGGAGCCAATGCGCATCGCGTGTTGTTTGCGCACCGGCGGTGGTGGTGAGGGCCGGGTAGATTGTTCGGCGGACTTGGCATCTTTCGCGCCTTTGTTCTGTTCGTCGTTTTGATCAGCCATAGCTAGATGTGGTTAGTGGACACGCTTGTGCTGTGACGCGCGCAGCGCGGCACGAATAAAAAATCACTTGCTGAAATCTTGCCGTTCTTTACTCAAAGATTGCATCCGTGATATGCAATCGGGCGTACTCGAAATCCTCGTCATCCAAATTCCATTCGATACGAACCGTAGTCGGAATACGAATACCCTGAAATTCCTTGTAGTCTGAGCAGTACATCGTGCACTGTTCGCGTTCGTATGCCGTTTCGGCATCGCGGTATTTGTCGCGAGTGACAATGCGCTCTACTTCGTTGTTTGCGTTGAAATAAAACATCGCTGAAATCGATCGACCTCGCTCCTGCACTGTCGCTTTCGCCGAATGCTCGTCCACAGCTTCCCAGCGCATCATGCCACTGGGGATAAGGGAAGTAGGAAACCAGACCGCTTCCATCAAAATACGCGAGAGCAGTGCAGTGGCCACTTCAGGGCCTGAGGGATCGAAGAGGGTGATCATTCCGAGATACTTCACAAATCCGCTGCCTTGCCCAGCATCGTAGAGGAGTTGAGCATCGGTGCGATTCCAGAAAGAGTTGCGAATGTTAGCATGCCACACCAAGCCGGGCATCGTTCCACTATAGTGCGCGCGAGCTCTGATACGTCCCCATTCGGGATTGGACAGTGCACGCCATTCGCCCTCCTGTTGCAGCGTGGCAAAGCGGATCTGCTCTGTCCCCTCGCGAATACACATCTCCAGATAGCGCTGAACCGGTTGAGGTAGTGAGGCAACGACGGCGTGGTTCATTTTCTTATGCTCACGCGACCATTCCACATCGCGCAAATGCTTCACTGTTCGCGAGCGACGCAGTATCGAGCGTATCAAGCTTGATACGACGACAACAATAATGGTGAGGACGACTACCGAGGGTATAAAAGTCAGTTTATCCATACGGTCCCAAGGCACAAAATCAGCATTGCTCCCCCTGAACGATCAAATTGCACTATTTTTTTCATTATTCAAAGAGAGCGGGAGGAAGAGCAATGCCAAACTCCAGACCTTTTATGCACACGTTACGCGTGTTCACGATGAGATGACACTCCGCAGCCGTCCCGTGCCGTAATTTGTCCTCTGCCTTCTTTCTTTTACATCACAATTGCTTCTATGACAACGTTGCGATGCGCCGTCTGTTTCTTCCTCTTCTCGGCACTCTCTCTTCAGGCCCAAAACCTGTTACAATCCGGTCCCATGGTGGGCTATACCGAAATGCACGAGGCTATGCTGTGGGTTCAAAGCTCGGCTGCCGCCAAGGTGTACTTCGAGTACTATGATTCCTTGGCGCCTTCGCATCGATATCGTACCAATGTGGTGCAAACCGAAGCATCGGAGGCCTTTACCGCTCACTGTGTGGCTGATAGCGTGCAGCAAGGACATCGTTATTTCTATGATGTGTTTATCAACGACACGAAAGTATCGCGCCCCTATCCCACAACGTTCCGCACACCTCCTTTGTGGCAGTTTCGCACGGATCCTCCTCAGTTTCGGATTTGCTTTGGCTCTTGCGCTTACATCAACGAAACGGACGATGATCGTCCGGGCACACCCTACGGCGGTGATTATCAGATCTTCACCGCTATGGCTGCCGCTCATCCGGATATTACGCTGTGGTTGGGTGACAACGTGTACTTGCGTGAACCCGACTGGAACTCTCGCAGTGGCATTTTGCACCGTTACACACATACACGTTCTCTGCCTGAGATGCAACCATTACTTGCCTCTTGTGCCAACTATGCCATTTGGGATGATCACGACTTTGGTCCCAACGATTGTGACCGTGGCTTCTGGAACAAGGAGCAAACCTTCGACGCTTTTAAGCTCTTCTGGGCGAACCCGCGCTACGGCATGGATAACAACAGTCGCGGTATCAACAGCTACTTCAGCTTTGGTGACGTAGATGTGTTCCTGCTGGACGATCGCTGGTGGCGCTCACCCGATAAACGCAAGAACTGCGACCGAACGATTTTGGGAAAAGAGCAGTTTGATTGGCTACTCGATAACCTCGCCTCATCCACCGCAGCCATCAAACTGGTGTGCATTGGAGGTCAGGTACTGAACTCCGAGGCAGTATTTGAAAACTACGCCACCTATGGCGAGGAACGTCAGCGCTTGATCGACGCCATTCACGCCGAAGGAGTGAGCGGAGTGGTCTTTCTCAGCGGCGACCGCCACCATACCGAACTCTCGATTCTAAACGACAAGGGCTTCTATCCCCTGTACGATATTACTTCCTCGCCGTTCACTGCCGGCCCCAACCCGAAGGCGGCCAATGAACCAAACAAGAATAGAGTTTCGGGCACCTTTGTAGGACAACACAATTACGCCCTTCTGGATTTTAAAGGCAGCCGAACAGATCGTGTGATGGTGATCAGCGATTACGATGCAAACGGAACACAAATGTGGAGCAAGGAGATTTCGCTCAAGGACATGAAGACGAAGCAATGAGTGATAGCGCTTGTAAAGAATACTTTACTGAGCACTGTGTACCCCTACACATTCGACACCGCTTTGGAGCATTGCCCCGCGCAATGCAATCCATAGCATCACTCCCGTTGTACTCCAGCGTGACTTCATATTGACGTCTTCGACAGAATTCTTCTTAGGTGCAGGCTTTGCCTGCTTGTTGGTACTATGGTAGGATACATCTTGCTGGGAACACCCATCTCCATAGTCACATTTTAAAATCGCCTCTCGTTAGTTGCTCCGACAACGCATGACAACAATACCTTTTGCAGTAGCCGCGACTTAGAAGAAGCGAATTTAAACCCAGAACATCCCAAGACCACGGCGTAGCTACAACATTCTACCTCACTGATGACGAAGCGTCCCTATCGCCACTTCAACGAAAGCGAGAGCTCGGTTGTCGGAGTAAAGATCAAGGCACTTGAACGCATCGATGACGATGAATGATAATTGTCACAAGACGGATCGTGAAAGGTTTGACCTGCAGAACGGATAACCTGCATAGATCCTGACAAATGGGTCGAAAGAAACGTCGAATCGAGCAATAGGTTCTCCTCGAAACCATGATTCGCCATCACCGGTATATCGCGAATTGTAAAAGACCATAGTGTATCTGCAGTCCATTCCCCCGGACTGCTAGTCATGACTTCCTGCCATAAGTAAGAATGTTGAATCTCAAGACGAAGTGATGCTAATTCACTATTCGGTGATGCCGTGAAGAATAGAGTGTCGTGGCAGAGGATTCTAGGATCGAAATTGGCGGAATTACGCTTAATAAAGGAGTACACACAGTATGATGTGCTATCGTTCAGGTGTCCTCCGTAAATGAGTGGCATAGACGAAAGCACGGGAAAGTTAACTGTCGACACACTAGTGTCGTTGGTTGTAATATCAAGCCCACCATGGGCTCTTTCAGTCGTTCTGGTGGACGAACTCAGTGTCGTGCATAAAACTTTAAAGTTTGCAATTCTGAGCTGAACATTGGCTATCTGTGATGAGGCAACGGACGGAGAATCCGCTCGTGAGGGGATACCGGATTTGACGATGCGAACGATCGATTCGCCGGATCCTGTCTTTGCTGACGTTGATGACCCCTGTGTCGGTGCATTCGGATTTTGGCAAGCCATAACCAGCATACTGAGCATTGCGATGCAACCCACTGTCCAGTTTCGCGTTTGTTGATTTTTCATTTCTCTATTTCCATAATTGTGAATAGACAAAAATGGAGGATATATGAAAGGGCTGACCTTAGCAATACCTTAGCACCCGAGAAATGGCCAGACGAGTCCTGATTGAAATGAATAAAGTGGCTATCACAAACATTCACTGCGCTTTCCAATCGAAGTGAAGACGCAGGCTTGCTTCGGGACGGACGGATGTTGAGAGCAGTGAGCTGTATACGTAGTGATTAGTCTGGTGTTTATCGGACGAAACACTAGTCGTATTGTCACTACAGAGATATTCCGCCGACAAGGACCGTTCAAGCATCGGTGCTGGAATATCGATGGAATAACTCAGTCCATGGTCCTGCGGAATGAATACGCTATCGATACTCACACTCAAATAATAACTATAATGGCAGTTCCATGAAAGGTTGTCAACAACCGTGTTGACTGTTGAATCAAGAACCGCACTGTACGTAATCTTATAGAGATGCGCTTCTCCATCTAATCTCTCACATCGCACGAGGTACTGATAGAGTGTTGAATTTTTCGGCGCGGTAACTACGATGAAGTCGTCGTGTAGAATAGGATGCCCCATTGAGTATGTTGGCACAACATGCCAATGCTGGGGACTTTCGACTATAAAATCATCACTGGCCAGAGCCTCGACAGCCTTATGCACTCTTTTTTCGGATCCTGTTGAATTGATACGTACATCGTTGTCTTCTGTTCTGTCGCTTCGAGTCAATGACACGCCGTGAAGTGAGATGCTAAAATTGACGAGCTGGTACGGATCTGTGGCATTGTCAAATGCGCCAATGCTTGAACGGTTTGTTTCGTTGGGGACAACAGGACTAAACCAAGAGTCGCACGCGCTAAAAAGTAAAATACTTGCCACGTACACGCACGCACCACTTACCCTTTGTAGTATCGTTTTCATAGCCTGCAGGGTTTGTTCAGCACAAAAGTGTACCGTGCTGACAAATCCACACCTTAGCAATACCTTTACAAGGTGCTGGCACCTTATCTGCCAGAACGCTTCTTAGCTATCAAATCTCTCTTCTTACACAAGCCGCATAGCGGCCTGTGTATTGAGACTCTCCTCTGCGGCTAGAGTCGCGGCCGTTACAGCGCGTATCTGTTCGTAGGGAATCGGCATAGGAGCCCCACGACGCAGGGCGTCCACGGTAGCCGATATTTCTTGGTTCTGACCCTTCGTTCCGTCAAAGCTCTTTTCGCTTTTCTTCTTCCCGCTGTAAAACTGCACGCTCTTAAAATTATCCATGATGGCTGAGCGTTGTTCACAGTGCACTTCACAATACTCTTTTGGAAGAGCGCCATCGCCGTTGGCGGTGTAGATGAGGGTTCCTACCGAGCCATCGCTAAAGTGGATGGCAATGCTCACATTGTCGTGATTCACACCTTGGGCATTAGAGGAGACCGTAGATGCAGCATACACAACGGTGGGAAGAGCATTGCAGAGAAAGGCCATGGTATCAATGAAGTGACATCCCTCGCCAATGATACGTCCGCCTTGCTCCGGTGCTTGTATCCAATGCGTCTTGGGAATAAATCCGGCATTGACGCGGTACACCATATTCATGGGGTCGTGTCGCTCACCAAAAAACTTTCGTATTGCCACAAAGGGATCCGAAAAACGTCGGTTAAATCCCACCATCACCCTACCCTGATGCTGCTGAACGGCCTCATCGATCTGCAAGAGTTCGTCGCTCGAAATACAGAGTGGCTTTTCAACGAAGACAGCTTTACCCGCCTTGATGGCTCTCAAAACATAGGCTGCATGCGAGCTGTGGGGCGAGGCACAGACCACGAAGTTGACGTCATCTCGATCAATAATTTCAGCGCCATTGGTCGATGCCACGGCGAATCCGTATCGCTTAGCCACCGAGTGTGCATTAGCCGGCGTGGAGGTTGAGACGGCAATCATCGAAACCTTGTTCGATTGCAAAGGCGGCAGCAGCATAGACTGAGCGAAGCTTCCGGCACCCACCAATGCCAAACCGACCTCCGCTTTTGGAGCAGCGTTTTGTCCTCTGTGCATCACGCGCTCAGATCCCTTGTTTCGTTCCGGGTAATTCAGCAGAATACCTAGTGACGGAGCCGTGTTCTTACCGGTCACCAAATCGTACGCTTGTTGAGCGTCTTGGATGTTGAACTGATGGGTGGTGAGACTCTGCATATCGAGGCTCTTGCGAGCAATGCCATCCAAGAACGCCTGCATATTGCGGTTCTCAGTCCAGCGCACGTAGCCTGCCGGATAGTCCATTCCACCTTCTTCGTAGGCGGGGTCATAGCGTCCGGGACCATAGCTACATGATATCCGAACATCGATTTCTTTTTCGTAAAACGGCGATCGTTGAAGGTCCATTCCGGTTACACCAACAATCACAACCTTGCCCTTCTTGCGCAGCATTTTCATCGAGAGCTGCATAGGTTCATTGGAGTCGGTACTGGCGGTAATAATAACGGCGTCAACACCAATCCCGCGAGTGAGTGCTTGAATAGTAGGTAGAGAATCCGTTGAGCTGGCCAACGTCGCATCGCATCCGAAGCTCTTGGCACGTTCGAATAAGGCAGGATTGATGTCCATCCCAATCACCTGACATCCACTGGCTTTTAAAAGTTGGACAGTGATCTGACCAATCAACCCCAAACCAATGACAGCAACGGATTCCCCGAGACGTACGTCCGCTTGCCGAACTCCTTGCAAAGCAATGGAACCAACAGTCGTGTACGCTGCATCGTTGAATGAAACTCCGTCCGGGATTCGAGCTACCAAGTTCTTCGGCACAGAAATGTACTCGGCATGATGCGCAAACTGCGCCCCGGCGCAGGCAACGCGGTCGCCTACTGCAAACTCATCACAGCGCGACTCCACCACGATACCGGCAGCGCTATAACCCAAGGTCTTAAACGAGTCCAGACGGTTCAGCACCTTATTCACCGTGGTCATCAATCCATCTTTCTTTACCATCTCAAACACCTGCTTCACCTGATCCGGTTGTTTGCGCGCACGATCCAACAACGAACTCTGTGCACTACTAACCGATGTCCGCTCGGTTCCCGCAGATATCAGCGAAGCCTGGGTACGCACCAACACACCGCCGGGCCGACACCCCGGGGCAGGAATTTCTTCAACAATCAACTCGCCCGACTTCAGGTGTTGCAACACTTGCAGCATAATCCACACTTAAAACAATAGCAAAATCGCAGCAAATTACGACCAACCGCCCGATTGAAGCGGATCGCTGCACGTGCAAAATCCTGATCAGAGCGAGACTCTCGCTCTTTTGAGCTTTTCCACAGTTTTATTCACAGTTTTGTACAAAACATGCCTGAATTTGCAGAAAACAGTGGTGACGTGTCGTAGCTCACCGAGGGTGAGCCACCCGCGATGCGCTAAGAAAACTGCGTTTTGGGGATAAGTCGGTGGAAAACCTGCGATGCTCAGAGTTTCATCCCGTACACATGTTGTATTTCGCGCACCTCGATGTGGGTTTCGTCGGAGGACTCGAGTTCGGGGTAATTGCGGGCAAGGTTGAGAGCTTGGTCAAGACTGTCGGCTCTGACAACAAAGGTCCATTCGGTGGTAGGACTATTCTCAACAGGTTGATCTAGACGCCACCCTTGGTCGTTATGGGAGAGGATGATTGCGTCAGGCACAAAGGTGTATCCGCCCACAAGCTTTCCTGAACGCTGTAATTCGTCCGCGTACTGTTGTGGTCTGAAATCGAAGGAGTCGGTAGGCTCTGAACCGGTAGATGTGTGTGCGACTTTGTGATAGCGAACACGAAGGACATAGGTTTTCATCAATATTCCCCTTTCGAGAGCAACGATAGCTTCAGCCCGAGCAATTGAATCGTTGCATGTAATCGTGGAACTGCTGTCGCGTGCAGTGTCTAGCTAGAGGAACAAACAAACCGGCGGAATCTTGAGGTGAGGACGCTACAGTCATACGCTAACAACGGATGCCACGATTGTTCGTATGAACGGCATCCTTGCCAACCTTGACCTTCGCCAAACCATGCATCGACAGGTGCATTAACAGTTAAGCACTCGCGAATGTAGATTTTCAAAACTTCAAAAACAAGTTAAAGAGATAGAATTTGCACAAATTCACTCATACCTCATTTGATGTTAGAACGTTGAGTAGTCGCAATGCGAAGTGCCGATAGCCTTGAACCATCACACACGATCGAACGAAATTGCCGGTAGTTCGAGTTGGCATCAGCGCTAAGTCTGTTATTGCTCGGTTGTATGGAGAACATCGTCGTGCAACGGATGGCGTGACGGAGCCGGAGTCCGCCGCGTGTCAGCGACGAGTTGTTGCAGCGTGCATTTCTCAAAAGACACCGAAGGAATTAATGTCGCAAGGCAGAGCTTGGGCAAGGGATGACGGACTATTATTCGTGCCTGCCGAAGGCAGACACGAATTAGAAATCCTGTGCAGAACTGGTCCATGAAGGGGCGATTCGTCGAAGTGGTGCACATAAAAAAAGTCGCCGGGACTAATCCCGGCGACTCTTATTTAAACAGCAACGGTTGAATTACACCGTTGCTTTTTTCGTTGTGCGTTTAAGCGGAATAATCGGAGCAGGCTCTTCGCTCGTGATTTCCGGAAGGATAGCATCGATACCGAAGATATTTCCGACGGAGCTTTTCACCAACATTTCCTGGTAGCGGCGCAGACCGGTACCGGCCGGGATGAGTTGTCCGAGAATAATATTTTCCTTCAAGCCGTGCATGTGATCGATCTTGGCAGAAGCCGAGGCATCGGACAACACGCGGGTTGTTTCCTGGAAGGATGCAGCCGACAGCCATGATTCCGTGGTGAGTGACGCTTGCGTAATTCCGAGCAGCAGAGGTTCGGCGATAGCCGGTTCGGCTTTGCGAGCCTTAGCTGTCTTCTTTTCCTTCTTCGTCAACTCATCGTTCACTTCTTTGAGACGCTTACGAGTGACCACTTCGCCGAGCTTGAGTTTGGAGTCTGCCTTGTCGGTAATGACCACGCAGCTCTTCAAATGCTCATTCTCGTCGTTGAACAGAATGCGGTCGATCTGGTCGTTTTCCAAGTACCGGGAATCACCACCGTCGGTAATGCGCACTTTCTGCAACATCTGACGCACGATGATTTCGATATGCTTGTCGTTGATCTTCACACCCTGCATCCGGTACACTTCCTGGATTTCGTTGGTCAGGTAGCTTTGAACAGCTGCCGTTCCCTTGATCGCCAGAATGTCGTGTGGGTTGATAGCACCTTCTGTCAAACGCTCACCGGCGCGAACCAAATCGCCGTCTTGCACGAGGATGTAGCGACCTGATGGAGCCGAGTATTCCTTGCGTGTCTGACCGTCGAGCGAGGTAACGTAGATGGTAATGGCACCACGTTTTGGCTTCGGATCCTTGGAAATAATACCGTCGATTTCCGCAATCACGGCCGGGTTCTGCGGTGAACGCGCTTCGAACAATTCGGTAACGCGCGGCAGACCTCCGGTGATGTCGCGGGTACGACCCAAGTCTCGCGGCATCTTTACCAGTTTACCACCGATGCCAAGCAATTCGTTTTCGTCCACGATAATTTGTGCGCGCGACGGGATGCTGTACGTAGCCAGCACGGTTCCGTCGTCCGCCACAATCTCGATAGCCGGGAACTTTGTCTTATCACGGGAGTCAATCACCATCTTGGCGATGTGACCTGTCTGCTCGTCATTTTCTTCACGATAGGTCACGTTCAAGACAAGATCCTTGTAGCGCACACGACCGGCACGTTCGGTGATAATAACGGCGTTATAGGGGTCCCACTCATACAACAGATCGCCCTTGTGTACCACCTTGCCATCATGCACTTTCAGGATGGCACCGTAGGTAACGTCGTAGCGAGTGATGATACGATTCGAATCGCGTTCCATGATGTTGATCACACCGGAACGGCTAACTACTACTTCCACATCATTCTCATCATCGTCGATGAAGCGCACGGTGCGAATGTTCTCAAAGTTGATGAGACCTTCGGCTTTTGATTGCACTGTCGACTGCGATGCAACAAGAGAAGCGGTACCTCCGGTGTGGAAGGTACGAAGCGTAAGCTGTGTACCCGGTTCACCGATGGACTGAGAAGCGATGGTTCCGACAGCTTCGCCGGTGTCAACAATCTGACCTGAGGCCAGGTTACGACCGTAACACTTAGCACACACACCATGACGGGCTTCGCAGGCAAGCACGGAACGAATGGTGACTTCCTCGATAGAAGCCATTTCGATTGCGGCAGCTTTTGCCTCATCGATCAATTCGCCCTTACGAACAATCACGTTCTTTGGATTTTCCGGATCGTAAACATCGGTCAGCGCAACGCGACCAAGAATACGCTCTGCCAGCGGCTCCTTCACTTCTTCGCCATCCTTCAACGCGCGGGTAGGCACACCACGAATGGTGCCGCAGTCCGGCATGGTGACAATCATGTCCTGCGCCACATCATGCAAACGACGTGTCAGGTAACCGGCATCAGCTGTCTTCAACGCGGTATCGGCAAGACCCTTACGAGCACCGTGGGTGGAGATGAAGTATTCCAGAATGGACAACCCTTCACGGAAGTTGGAGATAATCGGTGTTTCGATCAACTCGCCTGTGGAACCGGTAACGGATTTCTGCGGCTTAGCCATAAGACCCCGCATACCTGCCACCTGACGGATCTGCTCTTTTGAGCCCCGCGCTTGCGAATCAAGCATCATCCAGAACACGTTGAATCCGTCCTTCGCCTTCTGCAACTCGTTGTACAAGCGGTCTGCCACTTGGTTCGTTGCGGTTGACCAGGTATCGATAATCTTGTTGTAACGCTCTCCGTTTGAAATGATACCGTTCTCGTAATATGAACGAATCTGATCGACTTGTTTTTGAGCCTTGGCAACGATTTCGTGCTTGACCTGAGGTACGACAAGGTCGAAGATCGACACCGATAATCCGCCACGCATAGCGTAGCTGAAACCCATGTCCTTCAAGTTATCCAAGAACTCCACTGTCTTTGCCAATCCCACGGAACGGAAACACAAGCCAATGATTTGCTTCAAACGCTTCTTAGCGAGCAACTCGTTCAAGTATCCAATTTCACCGGGCACGATGCGGTTGAAGATGATACGACCGGTTGAGGTTTCGATCATCTGACCTTGTACGCGCACTTTGATCTTGGCATGCAGATCGAGCTTGCCGCTGTTGTGAGCAATAATTACTTCATCAGCAGAACCGAAGACTTTGCCTTCGCCTTTGGCGTTGGGACGGATCTTGGTCAAATAATAGGTTCCGAGCACCATGTCCTGCGAGGGCACAGCTACCGGCTCACCATTCTGCGTGTGCACAATGTTGTGCGGCGCGAGCATGAGCAGCAGGGCTTCCAACTGTGCTTCGTGACTTAAAGGCACGTGCACAGCCATTTGGTCACCGTCAAAGTCGGCGTTGAACGCCGTTGTTACCAAGGGGTGCAACTGAATGGCTTTACCCTCAATCAAACGAGGTTGGAAAGCCTGGATACCCAGTCGGTGCAGTGTTGGAGCACGGTTGAGGAGGATTGGGTGACCGTCGATTACCTTTTCCAGGATGTCCCACACCTCATTCGTCTTGCGCTCCACCATCTTCTTGGCGCTCTTGACCGTCTTCACGTGACCGCGCTCAATGAGCTTACGAATAATGAAGGGCTTAAAGAGCTCCACAGCCATGTCCTTCGGTAAACCACAATCGGAGATCCGAAGTTCGGGTCCCACCACGATAACGGAACGACCGGAGTAGTCCACGCGCTTACCGAGAAGGTTCTGACGGAAGCGTCCGGTTTTACCCTTGAGGGTATCGGACAATGATTTCAACGCACGTTGCGATTCAGAACGAACAGCACGACGTGAGTTGTCAAACAAGGCATCAACGGCTTCTTGCAACATGCGCTTTTCGTTACGCAAAATCACTTCCGGAGCCTTGATGTCGATGAGTCGCTTCAAGCGGTTGTTGCGGATAATCACGCGACGGTACAAGTCGTTCAAGTCGGAAGTTGCAAAGCGACCACCTTCGAGCGGCACCAGCGGACGCAAGTCCGGCGGAATAACCGGAATTACATCCAGTACCATCCACTCTGCTCTGTTCGGCACGCGCGTTTCGCCAAAGGAACGGAACATGTCCAGAATACGCAGACGCTTGAGCAAATCTGCTTTGCGTTGTTGCGATGTTTCTTCGGCAAGAAGAACCTTCAGCTTCGGATATTCTTCATCGGCATCGATGCGACGAAGCAATTCCTTCACTGCTTCACCACCGATGAGGGCGATGAACTTGTTTGGATCGTCATCGTCCATCTCGCGCTCAGCCTTGGGCAACGAGGCGAGTACGTCGAGGTATTGCTCTTCGGTGAGCAAATCCTTGTACTGCAGACCGGTGCTACCGGGCTGGATGACGACATAGGATTCATAATACACGATGCGTTCCGCATCTTTGGTCGGCATACCGATCACGCCACTGATCTTTGAGGGTAGTGAGCGTAGGAACCAGATGTGCACCACCGGCACGGCGAGCATGATGTGACCCATGCGTTCACGACGAACGGACTTTTGGGTGACTTCCACACCGCAACGGTCGCACACGATTCCTTTGTAGCGAATACGCTTGTACTTTCCGCAGGCACATTCCCAGTCTCGGATTGGGCCGAAGATCTTTTCGCAGAAAAGACCATCTTTTTCCGGACGGAATGATCGATAGTTAATGGTTTCCGGCTTCGTGACTTCTCCATGTGAGCGATTCAAGATGTCATCCGGCGATGAGATGCGAACTTGAATCTGGCGAAATCCACGGCGCGGAATGCTTAAAGATTGCATCATAATGATTGTTCTCCTGTTTGGGAGTCGTTTAATAATCAGTTGGAATACTGTCGGGCTGAGGCAAGGCCTCCGCGCTCCTTGCGGAGCATGATTGCGTTGTCCTTAGTCGATCTTTACGTCCAGACACAAGCCTTGAAGCTCGCGTACCAACACGTTGAACGACTCCGGAATATTCGGATTCGGCATGTTCTCGCCCTTGACGATACTCTCGTACATCTTGGCGCGACCCTGCACGTCGTCCGACTTCACGGTAATCATTTCCTGCAAGGTGGAAGCGGCACCGTATGCTTCGAGTGCCCACACTTCCATTTCTCCCAAACGCTGTCCACCGAACTGCGCCTTTCCACCCAAGGGTTGTTGGGTAATGAGCGAGTATGGCCCAATGGATCGAGCGTGAATCTTATCCTCCACCAAGTGAGACAGCTTGAGCATGTAAATCACGCCCACGGTCACTTCGTTGTGGAAGGCTTCTCCGGTACGACCATCATACAGCACGGTTTTCCCGGTGGCCGGCAAGCCGGCTTTTTCCAGGAACTCTGATACTTCAGCCCAGGAAGCGCCGTCGAAGATCGGTGTGGCAAAGTGCACACCGAGTTTCTTTGCAGCCCAACCCAGAGCGGTTTCATAGAGCTGACCCAGGTTCATACGAGAAGGCACACCAAGCGGGTTAAGAATGATGTCCACCGGTGTTCCGTCCGGCAAGAATGGCATATCCTCAACGTTGACGATCTTGGATACGATACCCTTGTTTCCGTGACGACCTGCCATCTTATCACCCACCTGAAGCTTGCGCTTCTTGGCGATGTAGACCTTTGCCATCTGCAGAATACCCGGTTGCAACTCGTCACCTTGTGCAATCTTGTTGCGATCGATGCGAGCTTGCGATTGAATTTCGTTACGACGCTTCAGGAAGTTCTCGAGCAGAGTTTCTGCGAGCTTCATCAGCTTCTTGTCGGCAATCCATGGGTTTTCGGTGGTCAGTAATTCCGGTACCAAATCACCCTTGTCGAACTTCTCACGAAGGTTTGCTGCTGTGATCTTCGATCCGCTAGAGTACACGCGCTTATCATCGCTGGTGCGTACACCCATGCTGGTTTGACCTTCCATGATACGTCCCAAGCGCTCGATGAAGTCACCGTCCAAATCGCGGAGCTGATTGGCCTCGCGACGGTTGATAGCATCCTGACGCTTCTTTTCTTCAGCGCGGAACTCGGAGTCGGTAGTTACCATGCGACGAGCAAAGACCTTGGTGTTGATCACCACACCGCTCAGGCCCGGAGGAGCCTTGAGCGACACATCCTTCACATCTCCTGCCTTGTCACCAAAGATGGCACGCAGCAGTTTTTCTTCCGGTGTCGGATCTGATTCGCCCTTCGGCGTAATCTTTCCAATCAGGATGTCGCCTTCCTTGATCTTCGTTCCGATGTTTACGATACCGCCTTCATCCAAATCCTTGGTGGCATCATCGCTTACATTCGGAATTTCACGGGTGAATTCTTCCTCTCCGCGCTTCGTGTCACGCACTTGTAACGTGTACTCTTCAATGTGGATGGAGGTGAACACATCGCGAGCAACCAATCGCTCGCTAATAATAATAGCATCCTCAAAGTTGTATCCGCGCCAGGGCATGAAGGCCACGAGCACGTTACGACCTAAGGCAAGCTCGCCCATTTCTGTGGATGCACCGTCTGCCAACGGCATGCCCTTCACTACACGCTGACCGCGCTTGACGATGGGCTTTTGGTTGATACAGGTGTCTTGATTCGTACGGAAGTACTTTAACAAGGGATAGGTCACCACATTGTCGCCGCTGAACGAGGTCAATCGCTCATCTTCATTGCGATCGTCATCATAGCGAACACGGATGAAGTCAGCGCATACGTAATCAACCACTCCTTCGTCTTCGGCAAGCAAGAGAGCACGGGAATCACGCGCAACTCGCGCTTCCATGCCCGTTCCCACAACCGGTGCTTCAGGGCGCAACAGTGGCACGCCCTGACGTTGCATGTTGGAACCCATCAACGCACGATTCGCATCGTCGTGTTCAAGGAAGGGAATCAGTGACGCAGCCGGCGAGGTAATCTGGTCGGTGGTCATATCCATGTAGTCGATCTCGTGTGGCTCAACCATCACGTAGTCGCCACTTTGACGAGCACGAACGCGATCTTCAACGAAGTGACCATTCTTATCAACTTTGGTTGAAGCCGGAGCAATAATCTTTCCGTCTTCGCGCTCTGCCGGTAGGAACTCAATTTCTCCTGTCACTTTACCCTTCGTCACTTTGCGATACGGCGTCTCAATAAATCCGAAGGAATTGATTCGCGCGTGCATAGCGAGTGAGGAGATAAGACCAATGTTCGGTCCTTCCGGTGTTTCGATGGGACACAAGCGACCATAGTGTGTGTAGTGAACGTCACGGACTTCGAAGCCTGCGCGCTCACGAGTAAGACCGCCCGGGCCAAGCGCCGAGGTACGACGCTTGTTCGTGATTTCGCTCAACGGATTGGTTTGATCCATGAACTGCGATAGCTGGTTGGTTCCGAAGAACTGATTCACCACGCTGGTAATAGTACGCGCGTTTACCAATTCTGCCGGGGTGATGCTCTCACCATCGTGGATCGACAAGCGCTCCTTGATGGTACGCGCCATACGAGTGAGACCCGTATTGAATTGCGTCGTCATTTGCTCACCTACGGTACGCACACGACGATTGCCCAAGTGGTCGATATCGTCCACGGGTTTCTTCATGTCGCGCAGATCGATCAAGTAGCGAATAATCTCTACGATGTCTTCCTTCGTCAACGTCGTAGTTTGATTCGTCTGATCCATCTTGAGCTTATCGTTGATGCGATAGCGTCCAACCACTCCCAAGTCATAGCGCTTCTCATCGAAGAAGAGTTTATGAATCAGGCCATAGGCTGTGTCCATATCCGGCGGCTCACTGGAGCGCATCTGACGGTAGATGGCTTCCAAAGCGTCTTCGCGATTTCGTGAGCTATCCTTTGCAATGGTCTTCGAGATAATAGGCTCATCGCTGGCTTGCGTGTATTTGTATAGTTCGATTTCCTCAATACCGGAAATGCGAATTACTTCAAACAAGGGCTCATCGATGATTTGTTCGCGGGTGGCGATAATTTCGCCCGTGTTCATGTCCACGATATCTGCCGCAATCTTTCGTCCCAGCAACTCTTGCGTGATTTTCTTCTTCGGCACTTTTACCGTTAAGTCGAAGAGGTTGAGAATTTCTTCGTCGGTCGAATACCCCAGTGCACGGAGCAAAGTGGTGACCGGAAATTTCTTTTTCCGATCGATGTAGGCATACATCACATCGTGAATATCCGTCGTGAACTCCACCCATGATCCCTTAAACGGAATAATGCGAGCGGAATAAATCTTTGTACCGTTCGGGTGAAGTGCTTCATCGAAGAACACGCCTGGTGAGCGGTGCAATTGTGACACGATCACGCGCTCGGCACCGTTGATGATAAAGGTTCCGCGCGGGGTCATGGCCGGAACATTTCCTAAGTACACTTCCTGTTCGACTGCCTCGATGTAATCTTCGGAGCTCTTATCGGCTTTGGAAGACAAGCGCAGTTTTGCTTTGAGTGTCTTGGCGAAGGTCAGTTCGCGTTCGCGACATTCTTCTTCCGTGTACTTTGGCTTCTCGATGATGTACTCGATAAACTCGAGCTGGAATAATTCCGACTGATCGAGAATTGGAAAGTTTGTCAAGAATGCCCCTTGCAGTCCCTTGCTCAGTCGCTCGTGCGGCAGCGCATCTTCTTGCAAAAAGTCATTATAGGATTGAATCTGCACGCCAAGCAAGTCAACGTACGAACCCTCTCCCGGCACCTTGGCAAACGAGATGCGGTTGCGCAGATGAACGATACCGCCATCATCATGCGAAACAAGCGCTTCCCCTTTTCGGATGGATTTAGCCATTAGGAAAACCTCGATGAAATGAAATAAAGAATTAATGATCTGTGGAATGGACTCTGTTGAGCCGTTTTCATACGTACGTGCGAAGCACGTACGTATAAAAATGAATCAAGAGCAATCCTCACGCGGCGCGCTGTTTCTTTGTTGTGCACGAGCAGCGGACAATAAAAAAGGGATTTTCACAGCCATAAAGCAACGAAAATCCCTGACACTGACCTTAGCACTAAAAAACACGGAAGCACCTCGAGGGTGCTGCAGGGCGAGAGTACATGCGGGACCGGAAAAGATCCGGCCCGCATGACATCGCTTTAACGGTGCTGCGAAGAACAAAGTCTATCGCAGCGCACTGAATTGTTGACGATCGGGAGCGATAGAAAACCAACGCTCGAGATCCGGTGAGATGCGCGATGCCTTTGTGAGGCACCGATTCGAAGAGTGCGTAAAACGACGCACCGAACGGAACGAAAAATTACTTGAGGG
Source organism: Chlorobiota bacterium (assembly GCA_039810585.1). Classification (GTDB taxonomy): domain Bacteria; phylum Bacteroidota; class Ignavibacteria; order Kapaibacteriales; family NICIL-2; genus JBBATK01. The sequence goes on along the minus strand of JBDHXF010000020.1, from coordinate 41,437 downwards.
TAACTTTTGCGCCTGCTTCTTCGAGCTTCTTCTTGAGAGCTTCTGCATCTTCCTTGGTAGCGCCTTCTTTGATAACCTTCGGTGCGCCTTCTACCATGTCCTTGGCTTCTTTCAGACCAAGACCGGTTACTTCGCGAACAACCTTGATAACGTTCAGCTTTTGAGCGCCACCGTCGGTGAGTTCAACGTCGAATTCGGTCTTTTCTTCAACCGGAGCTGCGGCTGCGGCTGCGCCCGGCATAGCACCCATCATCATCGGGGCTGCGGCCGTTACGCCGAACTTATCTTCCAGAGCCTTCTTGAGTTCAGCTGCTTCGCCGAGGGTAAGGGCACTGATCTTGTCTACCAATTCTTCAATATTTGCTGCCATGAGATACTCCAAATAAAAATTATGTTCTTTAAAAAACCGACGTGTCGGATCATCTCCAACACACTTACGCTGCCTGCTTGCGAGCCACTTCTTCGATAACCGAAGCCAGGTCGCGCATCACAGCATTGATAGAGCCAACGATACCGGAAATCGGCGCGTCGATGCTACCAAGGATACCCGCGATAATTTCTTCGCGAGTTGGGAAGTCGGCAATGGTCTTGAGCTGTGAACCATCGTACACAACACTTTCGACCACGGCAACTTTCAAACGGGGTTTTTCTGATTTCGCAGAAAAGTCCCGCAGAATCTTTGCCGGTGAGATGGGGTCCGACTCAGTAGCGAAAATCACGGCTGTCTGACCAAACAGTTGCTTGGCTGTGATTTCTGCACCACCGATGTCCTTTAAAGCACGGAGAATAAAGGTGTTTTTTGCAACGCGATATTCGATACCCTTTGCTTTAAGTTCTTTACGAAGAGCCCAATCTTGGTCGACTGTCATGTGTGCGAAGTCTACGAAGTACAGTGCCGAAGCACCGCGCATCTTTTCGCCCAATTCAGCCACTACCGCTTGTTTCTGCTCTTTGGATACCATAAATAACCTTTGATAAAATTCTGCTCGGACATCAAGTCGGTTGAAGCGTTCTGACTTGAGAAGCGACGTCCTTCGCAGGATTGCGTAATAGCCTAATGTCAGCTTCGATCAACGCTGTCCGGGCACTACACCCGAGATCAGCTTCACCGTCAATCTTAGCCTTCTGTTTTCATTCCAAGGGAAGCCTCAGCCACTTTTACGCTGGGTCCCATGGTTGAGGAAAAGTACATGCTCTTGATGTACTTGCCCTTTGCCGTTGCCGGCTTTGCGCGTACAATGCTTTGGAAGAAACTCAGGACGTTTTCTGCCAATTGCGCATCGTTGAACGAACACTTTCCTACCGCAGCCTGAACGTTGCCGGCTTTGTCAACGCGGTATTCAATCTTACCTGCTTTGACTTCCTTCACAGCTTTGGCAACATCAAAAGTCACTGTTCCGGACTTCGGGTTTGGCATCAAACCGCGAGGACCGAGAACGCGACCAAGCTTACCAAGTTCTCCCATCACGTCCGGCGTTGCAATGATTACATCGATATCTGCCCAGCCACCTTGAAGCTTTTCCAAGTACTCGGTAAAACCCGCGTGATCAGCACCGGCATCCAGTGCTTCTTTGTCCTTCGGTGCTTTCGCTACCACCAGTACGCGAACGGTCTTTCCTGTTCCGTGAGGAAGGGAAACGGTTCCGCGAACAAGTTGGTCGGCTTTACGAGGATCTACACCAAGGCGAAGGGAGACTTCGAACGATTCGTCGAATTTTGCCTTTGCTGTTTCTTTGATAGCAGCAATGGCAGCCTTGTATTCGTATTCTTTTTTGCTATCAATCTTTTTGATAGCTGCGCGATAGCGCTTTCCGTGGGTAAGTGACATGATTCCTCCTGTGCTCCAAACGACGTCGGCATGGATTGTGTCCACCCTTCGCCTCACACTACGATGAGAAAAAAAGCCGGTTGACAGAAGGATCAGAGCAGGCTCAAACAATTCTATTCCGGCAGGCAGTCTGCACTTTGCAGACTTGCCATCCATGTTCATTTCCGAAAGATCGAGTCACGTTAGACATCTGACGCATTCCGGAAAAGACACTGTGTTAAAGAACAATAGGTTCGCGGCAAACACTCGGCTTACATTTCGACTTGAAGTCCCATGCTGCGAGCTGATCCGGCGATCATTGAAACGGCGCTTTCCATGGTATCGCAATTCAGATCCGCCATTTTGATTTTGGCGATTTCTTCGAGCTGCGCACGCTTCACGGTGCCCACCTTATTTCGGTTAGGCTGGCCCGATCCTTTTTCGATACCAACAGCCTTGGCGAGCAGAACTGCTGCCGGCGGTGACTTCACAACAAAAGTGAAGGTCTTGTCGGAGAAAAATGTGATCTGTGCAGGAACAATCATACCCTGTTGCTTAGCTGTACGGGCGTTGAACTGCTTCACGAATTCAGAACCGTTCAAACCACGCTGACCAAAGGCCGGACCAACAGGCGGTGCCATGGTGGCTTCGCCAGCCTTTAACTGCAGCTTGAACTGTCCCATTACCTTCTTTGCCATTGCGAACTCACTTTTCGGTGATAAAAATTTTTGTTTTCGTTCTAAAAACGTCTGTCTATTCAGCACAGCAGACGTTTCGCACCTCAATCACACGGCAGCACGAGCGGTACTGCCTACCTACGCGACGCGGGATTTATTGAGGACGTTCGATTTCCACTTGGTCGAAATCCAATTCTACCGGTGTACGACGTCCCAGAATACCCACTTCCACTTTCAACTTTTGCTTTTCGTTATTGACTTCCTTCACCATACCACTGAAGTTGGAGAATGGTCCCTCAATAACCTTAATCGGATCGCCAATCTGAAAGGCATGCTCAATCGTGGCAACATCCTTGCGTTCTTCAACTCGGCCTAGAATGCGTGCCACTTCATCCGGTTGCAAAGCCTGGGGCTCAGACTTGGCGTTAGCTGCCAAGAAACCAACCACACCCGGAATGCTGGTGATGATATCGTGCACCTTTTTATCCAGCGCCACTTCAATCATGATGTAGCCCGGAAGAAAGTTCTTCACGCGCTGACGACGCTTTCCGTTGCGCACTTCAAACACCGTTTCTTGCGGTATCACGATCGTAATGATCTTTCCCTCTAAATACGGCAAGCGCTTGATCTCATATTCGAGAGCACCTTTCACCTTGGCCTCGTGCCCGGTGTAGGTGCGGAGCGCATACCACTTCGGCGTTTGTTGTGGGGCAACTGCTGTCATTATTGGAGACTGCGATAAATGAAGTTCATTCCGCTGCTCATTGCCAAATCCACCAGCGCCACGAAGGCGGCGATGAGAACACAGGTAACGGCAACAACCAAGGTCGACTCACGAAGTTGTTCGCGCGTCGGCCAAGTGACTTTTTTCATCTCCTTCTGAACATCGTTGAAGAAGAATTTTATTTTCTCGATCATAATAAATGCACATTCGTACACAGAACTGGAGCAGGGGCGGCAGGAATCGAACCCGCAACCAACGGTTTTGGAGACCGCTACTCTACCAATTGAGCTACACCCCTAATCTCGAGCTGACGAGCGGGATTGAACCGCCGACCTCTTCCTTACCAAGGAAGTGCTCTACCATCTGAGCTACGTCAGCAACCTCGATTGAGCGGGAAACGGGGATTGAACCCGCGACCCTCAGTTTGGGAAACTGATGCTCTACCACTGAGCTATTCCCGCAATGGGACGTTTCCCGACATCGGCACTTCGACCAACCATTCTCTCTACCGAACCGACTCCAGCGTTGACATCGCACTGCCGCCTCATGAAGCTGGCAATCGATGAAATCGTCATGCTGTCATCCACAAGAGCATCTCACCATGTGCGCCGATGCGGAATTCGCAAGGCGTGCTGCAAGAGCGGGAGACGAGGCTCGAACTCGCGACCAACAGCTTGGAAGGCTGTGACTCTACCACTGAGTTACTCCCGCATCGAAAATGATTGTGTCAAAGGACCAATGACTTTTCTTGACAAAGCGTCCGGCGCCTTCCGCATTCATCGCATCTCGCGCCGATTCGATCACTAAACGGTTGACTTCCTTTAGCCCGGGAAAGAACGACAATAATGCCAATCACTTTCCCTTCTTCTTTCAACGACAGAGACGACCGTTCTCTGCCTGCTCCATTCAGCGCAGGTAAAAAGGTCGCTTCCATTCAATCTGTGGGCAGGGACGGATTCGAACCGCCGAAGTCGATGACAGCAGATTTACAGTCTGCCCCTGTTGGCCACTTAGGTACCTGCCCTGGATAGTAGCCCGCTAAAATAGGGCTTGGAAAGTTACTGACAAGGAGAAAATGATGGGGAAAAGTCTGAGAAGCGAAAAAATCAAAGAATTTAAGGCCTCTTCGCCGCCCTTGTACCCCATTCTCGCCCCGTGGGACGATAGATTGTAGTGGCTTGTACCTCGTGTAATTGGTACGCTGCGCACCTAAGGTTATGCCGCGCTCTGCTTCATTAGTCTTCGAAAATCCTCAAAGAGGTAATCGGAATCATGTGGTCCGGGCGACGACTCAGGATGGTACTGAACACAAAAAACAGGGAGCTCGCGATGTCGAAATCCACTGAGGGTATTGTCGTTCAAATTCATATGCGTAGCCTCCAACTCCGCTGGCAAACTCTCCACATCCACGGCAAAACCATGGTTCTGTGAACTGATTTCAATCTTGCCGCTCTGCAAATTCTTGACCGGATGGTTCGCCCCGCGATGCCCGAATTTTAGCTTGTACGTACGCGCTCCAAACGCAAGCCCAAGAATTTGATGTCCTAAACAAATCCCAAACACCGGCTTCTTCGATTGCACCAACTGCTTGGCCGTCTCAATTCCATAATGTACTGCCGCCGGATCTCCCGGCCCGTTCGATAGAAAGTACCCATCCACATCTGCCTCCAAGAGCTCAGCTGCCGGAGTACTCGCCGGATAGACGTCTACGTCAAATCCGTGGTAACTCAAACGACGAAGGATGTTGTTCTTCAAACCGAAATCTAAGGCAGCTACTTTGTACCGCTTGTCATAGTTCGGACTGTGCACCAACAAGTCTCCCTCCGCACGCGTATCCTCATAGTGATACTGTTTGTCGGTTGTCACGAGCGGACAGAGATCCAATCCATTCATGGAAGGAAGCGCGCGTACTCGCGCCAATAGCTCCTCTTCGCTTTCTGTCGAACAGGTGACAATACAACGCATAGCCCCCTCAGTACGAATCACACGTACCAGTTTGCGGGTATCAATGCCTTCAATTCCAATCTTGTGCTCGGATTGCAAATAGTCGGAAAGCGAGGCCGTGGCGCGCCAATTCGAATAATGCTTCGAGTATTCAACAACTACCATTCCCTCAGCCTGGACACCGGCCGATTCCACATCGTGTGGGTTGGCGCCATAGTTACCGATGTGAGGGTACGTAAAACACACGATTTGTCCTCTGTAACTCGGATCCGTCATCACCTCTTGGTAGCCCGTCATCGCTGTGTTAAAAACAATTTCACCACGGGCTTCAGCTTGGAGGTCACCAAACGCATAGCCGCGGAAAATCATACCGTTCTCTAAGGCAAGAACTGCAGGTGTGTGCATGAGACGAAATGGAAGGTGTGTACTGTGCAGACGCAAATGTACGAAGAAGAGAGGCAACGATCCGAGGCTTTTGCATGACACGGCCATTTAGCGTGCTGCGCATTATCGATGACATCTCACATCCACGAAGATCCGACTTGATCCGTCCCCTTTGCCGAAGCATCGGCAACCGCACTATCTTCCTGACTTTAGCATAGGACTACGCATATGAAAGGTCTATTTTGCACCCTGAGTGTTATCTGCGTCGCATTGGTATCATCCTGTGCTCGCAGTCAGCCTCACGATGTTCTTGTCCCTAAACTCTCCAACCCAACTCACGAACGTATGAGCCAACAACGTGATACCGCAACCTTCGGCGCCGGTTGTTTTTGGTGCGTCGAAGCAGTTTTTCAACAACTCGAGGGTGTGATCAGCGTCACCTCCGGATTCTCCGGTGGCACCGTTCCTCATCCCAGCTACAAGGAAGTCTGCACCGGCACCACCGGTCACGCCGAAGTATGCCAAATCGTGTACGATCCATCGCTCATCAGCTACGACGAGCTTCTGCAAGCCTTCTGGCAAACTCATGATCCCACGACGCTAAACCGTCAGGGACACGACGTGGGAACTCAGTATCGGTCCGCTATCTTCTATCACAACGAAATGCAAAAGGAGTTGGCAGAGAAATACAAGAAGGAACTCAACGACCAACACGTGTGGCCCGATCCGGTTGTCACGGAAATTGTTCCCTTCACCGTGTTCTATGCCGCTGAAGATTACCATCAGAACTACTTCAACGAAAACGGATCGCAGCCTTATTGCTCTTTTGTCATCAAACCGAAGGTCGAGAAGTTTCAAAAAGTCTTTAAAGACAAATTGAAGAAACATCCCGAACAACCGACCAACTCTCATTAGATCTCATCCCGTTCCGTCTGAACTTCGAGAACTGAGCCCCTCGCAGAAGATTCTTCTTACGCACATGCGAAGCATGTGCGTAAGAAAAACACTAAGAGCATGTCCTGGTACCGCGTGGCAGCTGTCTGTCATCCGATCGGGTTGAAATTTGGTCTTAGATTTGTCATCTGTTTATACTCGACACCATTTTCACCACGTTTATCCTCGACTTGAAGGATGACCCTAACCATGTTTGACTTCTTGCCACTCGCTAAATCTTCGACGCTTCTTGTTCGGAGCTTTCTTCTGTGTGTAATTGTTGGCGTTGTTGGCAGCTCGGCTCTGGGGGCTCAAGACACCGGTCTAAGCAACGCAGTACAAGCAAAAGCCGAAATGCAGCTGGTACCTGCGGAGCTGCATCTAACGATGGACACATCACGCTTCCTTATCGCAAGGGTGAAAGTCCTTAATCGCGGCGCCGTACCTCTCACGATTTCCGAACTCCACCCATCCTGCAGTTGTGCGGGTGCCAACGTGCAGCAGAACCCACTGCGTCCGATGGAAGTAGGCGAAATACTCATTCGAATGAACACCGTCAACATGCTCGACAGCGTGAATTTGCTGACCATTGCCATTAGCTCCAATTCTGTGGTGTCTCCCGTCGTGTATTCTGTGTATGTGCACAATCCCTATGCGAAGACCAAAGATCCCGCCAAGCCGGAGGGCGATGGCGATAAAGGCAAGAATTAGCAAATTCCTAACACGGCGCTCTTTCGGTAGCAGCACGCGCTGCTTTATCTTTGCTGTTTAGCCGCCGATCATTGCAGTGATAGCTTCGGGCGATTCTTATTGATAGTCCAATACGTAGCCAAGCCACTCAATCGGTTCTCTGCATCATCACTCACTTGCATTAGGCATCCATGAAAAGTTCGAAAATCCGCTCCTTTTTTCTCGTGATCGGTCTGCTTGCCGGCGGCGCTGCCATCGGCTCTCTGATCAGCAATCGAGTGATGGGCGGCGATAATATTTACGACCAAGTTCAAAAATTTAGCACCGTCCTCAACATGGCGTCCAAGGTTTATGTGGACGAAGTGGATACGCAAAAACTCACTGAGGCGGCTATTAAAGGACTGCTCAGCGAGCTGGATCCACACTCTGTGTACATTTCCGCCAAGGAGATGCAGAAGGTAGACGAAGACTTCAAGGGCAGCTTCGACGGTATTGGCGTAGAGTTCGACGTTGTGCACGATACCATTACGATCGTCACTGCCATCAACGGCGGCCCGAGTGAGGTTCTGGGTATTATGGCGGGTGATAAGATTGTTAAGATCGACGGACAAAGCGCCATTGGACTTACCCGCGAAGATGTTCCCAAAAAACTACGTGGTCCAAAGGGAACGATCGTAAAAGTGGAGATTCTCCGTGAAGGCGAAACCAAGCCCTTGGAATTCACTATTACTCGCGATAAAATTCCGTTGTACTCGGTGTCTGCCTCCTTTATGATTGAAGGCACCGACGTTGGCTTTGTCTCCGTGAATCGCTTCTCCGGCACCACCTCCGCTGAAGTTGTGGATGCTCTTCGCAAGCTCAAAAGTGAAGGCATGAAAAAGCTCGTCCTAGACTTACGCGGAAACCCGGGCGGATATATGGATGAAGCGACCAAGATTGCTGATGAGTTTATTGAAGGCGGTCACAAACTTGTCTATACCAAGTGCCGTCGACCCGACTTCGAAGAAGAACGCGTCTCCGTTAGCGGTGGCGAATTCGAAAAACTGCCGCTCATCATTCTCATCAACGGTGGCTCCGCCTCTGCTTCGGAAATCGTGTCCGGTGCCGTACAGGATCTGGATCGTGGCTTGATCGTAGGGGAGACGTCGTTCGGCAAAGGATTGGTACAAAAGCAATATGACCTGGGTGATGGATCCGCGTTCCGCCTGACCGTGTCCCGATACTACACTCCGTCCGGACGATTGATCCAGAGAAATTACAAGGACAAGACGAAGTACTTTCAGGGCGTGGGACGTGAAGAGGGCGACGAAGGCGATAACCTCAGTCACGACGCCGATTCAAAAGATTCCACAAAACCGGTATTTCATACCATTGGCGGTCGTAAGGTGTACGGCGGCGGCGGGATCACCCCAGACTACTTCGTGAAATCCGACACCATCAACATGCTCAGCCGTCAGCTCCGTGCAAAAGGGGTGTTTCAAGATTACGTGGTGAGCACCTACATGAAAGAACATGGTCCGGCTCTACGCGCCAAATACGCTACCATGCAACAGTTTGTGAAGGACTTTGATGTTGACGACGCCATGATTAACGACATCAAGAATCTCGCAAAGAGTAAAGGCGTTGAATGGGATGAGAAGCTGTACAAGCAAGATGAAGATTTCATCCGTACCGAACTCAAGGGCCGTGTTGCATACGGTATCTGGGGCGCTAGCGGCTTCATGTGCTGCTACGTCAAGTCCGATAAACAACTGCAAAAAGCGCTGACCCTGTTCCCGGAAGCGATGCAGGTTGCTCACTTAAAGTAAACTGTCAATTCTTTCGTAGCGTGTGCACAACCCGGTTAAGTCTTTGCTTTTGTTCAGTAAAAAGAAGGACATCGATCCACGCGGCAACTCTCTCATTAAACGTCCCGATCTGCACGATCGGGACGTTTTTGTTTTACGTTACTAGCAATGTCATTCCTTGAGTTTCTCATCGTTCTGCGTCTTTACGCATTGTGCTCAATCTTGGGCTGTACCTACGCCGCGACTACGTTAACATACCACCTTCCCCATTCCTCACTACTCGACGCGGACTAAAGCTCGCACGTTGAATCCACAATTATTCGGAATGAGCGAAGTCTCATCGCATTCACGTTGAGCTATTACGTTCGCCGGGCGCGACGCACGTGCGATGCACGTATTGACGGTCTGCTCATTGCCTGCTTACCGTCTGCGTGCCTTTGCTGAACATCTGCATGACTTCTGCTAAACGTCTGCTGGTCTCAGCACGCCATTTGTGTAGCCGCACAGCCACAGAGCTTTGAGTATCGTGGGTGAACCGAACCGGTCGAAACTCTTTCGAGCTATGACTCACGACTGTTGCAGCTCAAAAAAAAAAGACCGAACTCGATATGAATTCGGTCACAGGGTTTTCCGTCAATGGAACGTGGAAACTTTACCAGTTATAGCCTAAGCCCAAAATGAACGATGACTTCACGTTCGTGCTGAGACCATTACTTTGCGACTGATACCACACGGATTGAACATTAAATCCGGTGTTGAGTCGGAGGAAGGCTATGGGGAAGCTCAATCCCAAGTTGACGTCGCCCACGCCCATCATCGTTCCTGAATTCCAGGAGGGGCCAACACCGAGCGAGAGGTAGCCTTGACCGCCCAGCAGCAGAGCGTCTGCGCTGATGCGTTGGTATTCAACGGTCCAGGTTGTCAATCTCGGGTTCTGCAGAGAGCCATTGTTCGTGTTATCGGAAATGTTATGACGAACGCTACTCATGCCAAATCCCAAAGCATTCTTTTCATCGATTTGATACAGCACGGTTCCGGCGATGTCGCTCAAGAAGGAGGGGTTTGTACTACCGGGTACCACACCGGCAATGTTTGCACCTGCCATGTTGATCTGTACGCTGAAATCGCTTGTCTTACCCACATTGATGTTACTCAGCGGAACGTACACCATATCAAGCTTACGCGCATAGGGATTTGCTTCATACGCTTGTGCACTGGCGATGCGCGTCTGACGCGAGATGAAACCCTCTGTTCCGTCCAAGGCGTCGTTCTCCGTCGAATTCTGCGGCGATACGTTGAGTGCATTTTGGTTTGTGGCACTCGGAGGACTCACGTAGCCGGACGAAGCGGACTGATGATTATCCGATGTGCGAAGTTCATGTAACCCGCGATCGCGAACATAGCTAACCGACCGAACGTGCGATGTAGCTGCGGAGCCTGTCGTGCCGGCAGACTGATCGTAAGCCTGTTGTGTCGAGCTAGAAATTGTTGGTTGCGAACTTGCCGAAGGAATTTGCTCAGCACGCTGTGTCGTCGGAAGAGTGCGCGACGGCGACAGCAAATTCATCGCGAAAAAGGTCACGACCGATCCTAACAAAAGCGTCCCCACAGGGACGGCTGCTTTACGCAACCACAACCACAAGCCACCACCCAATGCACCAACGCCAACGGCTTTGGGAAGTATTCCCGCATCTTGAAACACTCTCGTGCTCAGGTATAATGGTGGTTTGGCAGAGGAGCGTTCGAATTCAAAGGCGCGTCGCATAGACAACGCCTCGCTGAATTCCTGTTGCAAATCCGGATCCGATGCCAGTGCGGCAAACATGGTCGTTTGCTGCATGGAATCTGCTTCACCGTCAAGGTAAAGGTAGATCAGATCTGCCGGTGTAAAGTTCTCAGTCATAACAAAGCCAAAAGGCCGGTGTTTATTTGCGATAATCCAACCAATACTGTTCCAATGCTTCCCGCAGCTTGCGTTTTGCACGCACAATCCAGTTTCGCACAGTAGTCATGGGAACGTTCATCATGTCGGCAATTTCCTGATAGGACATATCCTCATAGGCCTGAAGAATCAACGCTTCACGCTGATCGTCGGGTAACATGTCCAAGGCCATTGTCAACAACTTTGCCAACTCTGCTTGCTCCATACTGCTTGTCTCTGCCGGAGCTGCAAAGAAATGCTCACTAAACATTACTTCACCATGCTGCTGCGTACGCTGACGCATACGAAGGCATACATTGCGAGCAATGCGAATCAGAAAGGCCGGAAGGTTCGTCATTTCCTTGTCCGGACTGGCCGATTTCAAAAACAGCGCATAGGTTTCCTGGAAGGCATCGTCGGCGGCATGAGAGGATCCGAGAATCTTGCGACAGTACATGAAGATTCGCGACGACGTGCGGTCGTAAATCTCTTGGAATCCGGCATCCTTCTCACTCTTCGATCCAAAGAGTAAGGCGTAAAGCTCAGCTTCCGTATATGTACTGTAATCTGCTGCCATCCGATTCAACCAGGATGATGGAGAGACATTGCCTACGTGAGTAATAATAAGGCAGTGGAAATTCTGTTTCAGGAGGATGAAAAAATGTCGCCAAGTCACTCCTTTCCCCTGAATTTACAACGATTCGGCTCCCGGCAGTCTCCGTCATCGCCTACCGCGTCAATTTTTTCGTTCCGCAGCCGATACACCACTACAGAGCTGTGGGCGAAGCCCGCACGAATTATTCACCTTTTGAGACGACTGGCCATGGAAGAACGGCATCCGGATGCGGAACGGGATATCCGATTGAAAACGATGCTGGTGATGACCGGCATGGATCACTTGATTGCAGCAATGGACGAGCAACGTCTGGCTTTGCAGCAATCGGAGCAGAACACGGATGACGTCTCATCGGATCAGGACTTGATTTCGGCCACGTTTTTGGCAGTTTTTCAGAATATGTTGGACAAGTTCAACGCCATTGAAGAGAAACTCAACTCGATTCAACTGGCGCACTTTGCCCTACAGCATTCCTGTAGCTCGGCCACTGAAGTGGCGCAGGACGCACTGAAAAATGTGCAGCGGGGCAATCCGTACCTATCAAAAATCGACACGATACTTACCCAGAGCAACGATCACGACGTCACCGAGTCTATCATCAATTCCGCAAGCGATATGATCGAGCTTGCGCGTCGTGACACTCAGAATTTTCTACAATCCCTCGAGGATCAAGCAGAATCTATTCGCTCTCGTCGTCGTGCACCGTACTTGCAGGATGCCGCTCTACAGCCCACTCCGGCGCACTCAGAGCATCGCATGAGCTCGCAGTTGCAGGGCATTTGAAAACGTCATCACCACGACCATGACTGTACAAAACGAACATCAAGATTACGACATCGCCTCCTTCACCCGCGAAGCCGAAGAACAACGTCTGGTAAGTGCCTTCGCCGATTTCCTGAAACTCAAGGATATAAGCGGTACCCAGCAGAGTCAGGCCACTAAGTCTGTACTGAAGGCGGAAGACGTCATCGACACACCCACGTCGGTGGAAGTGATGAAGGACGACACCCTCAACCCGCACGACCACAGCACCCCGATGACCTTCCTCGTTCACCGAGATGAGCACAACGACATCCGCTCCATCGAAGTTTTATGCTCATGCGGAAAACGCGCCGTGCTTGCGTTAGACTACGAGGAAAGTCCGGATCCCACCGAGGATTAATCTCCTATCCATAGGCTTAGCTGAGCTATAAGCTCGAGAATGGCGCAAAATGGTCACTCTCAAGGTCTTTCTTATTCTCGCTGCCTTCGGCAGCGCAACGTCTTCGTAGTTTTGCAGAAGAACGACGAAGCCATCGATCATGCCACAACCCGCATCAATCCCACTGCCCTCAGTTCACATTGTAACACTGGGGTGCAGCAAGAATACCGTTGACTCAGAACTGCTCGCCGGGCAGCTCTCTGCCAATTCCCTGCAACTAGCCGATTCTGCCGAATCTGCTGATGCGATTGTGATCAACACCTGCGGCTTTATCGATGCGGCAAAGGAAGAAAGCGTCAACACTATCCTGCAAGCCGCCGAACTCAAGCGAAGCGGCTCGCTCAAGAAGCTCATCGTTGCCGGCTGCCTCAGCGAACGCTACGGCTCCGATCTGCAAAAGGAAATCCCGGAAGTAGATCACTTCTTCGGAACAGAGGCTTACGAAGGAATCCTCCAAGCCCTATCGCCGAACCTCAAGTATAGTCTCATGGGTGAACGCATCCTGTCCACCCCATCGCACTTTGCCTATCTCAAAATCAGCGAAGGCTGCGACCACCCCTGTTCGTTCTGCGCAATTCCCCTGATGCGCGGCAAGCACCGCTCCAAAACGGAAGAGCAGATTGTGAGTGAGATGCAGTCGCTCGTGGCGCAAGGCGTTAAAGAATTTATCGTGGTCGCTCAAGACCTCACCTACTATGGAATGGACACACACGGCCAACGCAACCTTGCAGATTTGCTGCGCCGTATGAGCGACGTGAACGGTGCCGAGTGGATTCGCCTGATGTATGCGTATCCGGCAAAGTTCCCGATGGACATCTTGCCTGTCATCGCCGAACGCTCGAACATTTGTACCTACCTCGACATGCCACTGCAGCACATTTCGGATTCGGTGCTCAAGTCCATGCGCCGCGGAATGACAGCCCGCTCAACAGAAGCACTGATTGCCGATATCCGCGATGCTGTGCCCGATATCCGGTTGCGCAGCACCTTCATTGTTGGCTACCCCAACGAGCGAGAAGAAGACGTGGATGCCCTGTGCGACTTCATCGAACGCACCCGCTTTGACCGCTTGGGTGTGTTCACCTACTCACAGGAAGACGACACCTATGCCTACATTCTCGGCGATCCCATCGACGCCGAAACCAAAGAGCAACGTCGTAGCCGCATCATGGATCTGCAAAAGAGTATTTCCTTCGAGAAAAACCAAGCCCTTATTGGCAGCACCCAACGGGTATTGATCGACGCCAAAATCAACGGCGAATTCCAGGGTCGTACCCAGTACGACGCTCCGGAGGTCGACAACGAAGTCTTCATCCGCTCCACCCGCGACCTCCCGATCGGCTCCTTCGTCGACGTCACCATCGAAGACGCCGCCGAGTTTGATCTCTTCGCCTCAATCGGCGACTAAGCAATCTCCCATCACACAGAGTTTTCCACCAACTTTTCCACAAAAGCCTGATTTTTCGTGGATGAGTGAGAGTCTCACGCCTGCGGCGTGATGTGGATAACCGTACCACCGTTCGGAGCAAACAGGCCATTCTTGCGTACAGAGCTGGTTTTGACAGTCAACAGCTGTCAGCACGATGTAGTATTGTGGAAAAGGCGAGCCACTCGCTGTCGCTAGGTAAAGGCTTGTATATCCTGCTGTGATTTGCGGGCATGGGAGGGGTTTATGCGGAGAGCAAGGGCTTGCAACAGGCGTGAAAGTGCGGGTGCCGCGAGCAGTACAACAACTCCCGCGATGATGCCGACGACGCCGTCGCTCACGTAGTGGTAGCGACCGTAGACGGTAGAGACGTAGAGGATGAGAACCACCGGAAGTAATGGCCAAAACACCTTTCGATTATACTTCCACATCATCACAAGCATGACGGTGGCGGCTGCGCAGTGAGGACTAGGCAAGCTGCCCCCGGCATGGTGGACATTATGACGCATCCATTCGCCAAACCAGGTGAAGAGGTAACCGTCGAGCGGTATGGTGTAGAGTTCGCGTTGGTAATAGAGCGGACTAGCCACCGGGTACAGAAGAAATCCGGTATAGCACACAAAGTAGGCGAAGGCAAGGTTGAAGAGGTAATCCATGGTTGCCGCACGGTCCTTTCCCCAGAACGCAAAGAGCGCTATGAAGGGCAACAGTGGAACGTAGATGGTATAGGCAAACATCATGATTTCGGTGAGCCAAGGACTCATATGTTGCTGAAACCACAGCGTTGCATCCACACCCAGGTACTGTGTTTCAATGGTGAGAACTTGTGCATCCATCCAGCCCGGAACGAAGATGTGTTGAAGACTGTGGGAAGATTCGAACAAGAAGTTGCAGAGTAAGGTAATCGTCACCGTCCGCAACAGCGCTCGAAGAAATTCGGATTTAGGACGATTGCACACCCGAGATCCGGCTGTGAAGAGCACGAGAGCAAACAGGTACTTCAGCGCATGGAGTTGCCAGTCTAGCACGTGGTTGTAAAACACCACGGTGCACACGAAGAAAAACAGCAGGTAGAGCTGACCGAACAATTCCAGTGCGGACGACGGGATGAGAATACGTGAAGATGACTGAGTATACAAAGTGGAACGAGGGAATGCAAGATGAGACAATGATTCAAAAATCTATCGACCTGTTCGCGTCAGCGAACTAGAATAATAAGGGCATCTGTTCCGGTACCGATCAGGAAATGCAAGAGCAGCGGCCAGATCATCGACCGTGTACGTAATGCCACCATGCCGAAACCGACTCCGGCAGCTATGGAAGAAATGATTTCGGAGGAAGGCATTCCGAGGTGCCATAGGCACGATGGAATCACCTGAATCAAAATGGCATTCCAATCCCCCACGTACTTGCGTAAACCAAACAATAGCACTCCGCGAAAGAGAATTTCCCAGCCGGAATAAAACAGTACCAATCGCGAGAGTTCGAGATGGAGGAACGAACCAACTCCGCTTGCGGCGGCGGGATCGAAGGGATAGAAATTCTGCAACTCGGGCGTGTATGCGCCGGGAAGCAAGAATGCAACGAGAATGATGGGATAGGTCCAGAACACAAATGCCAATCCGCTCTTCCAATCGCCTACCTGTAAACCGTGTTCGGCTAGCGTGCCTTTGGTGAGACGCACCAGAAAGATCGGGACGAGCGCAAACAGCACAAAGGCTGCCGCAAACATATAGTCGCACGCAAGAGTGCGCGACAGATGCAGCGTCTTTTCGGCAAAAGCAATGGAGCCCAAATAAAAGTGCACCGTCGGAAGCAATGCTGCCGAGAGAAGCAAGAGTGTTGGCTTAAGAGAATCGCTCGTCCAATAGGGACGCGGGTCGAGTAAGTCGAGCACAAGTTTCATCGCGTTGCTCCCGAAGTCTGACCGGTCTCCACTTCGCGTATCCAATCAACGGTGGAACGCAGTGCCTCTTTAAGGGGAGTAACGGTATAGCCCAGATCGCGCTGTGCTTTCTCGACCGAGTGTTCCCAGTTGTGCAAAAAGATTTTTACCCACCCAGGGCTGATAAGAGGATGATGCGAGGTGTGACGGCCGCGAAAGGTCTCAACGTGCGCCAACGCAAACGCCACGGCAGCTGGTACTTTAAATAATGTTTTTCGAGTGCCGGAAACTTCAGCCAACGCATCAAAGAACTGGTTGAAGGAAGCGTTTTCGCCGCCAAGAATATACCGTTCGCCCGGTGTACCGTTTTCCATCGCCAGGAGATGTCCACGGGCCACATCGTCCACGAAGGCCCAATTGCCTTGGGCGTGCCCGCTCCCGAGAATCGTGCGGAATTTACCCTGAAGGTACATTTGAATCATGATGGTTGTCGAGTTTCCTTCGCTTAACAGTCCGGGTCCGAACACACGGCTGGGATTGACAATCACAATTTCCTGTCCGCCTTTAACATACTCGCGCACCAAATCTTCGGCGGCGACTTTGGAATCTTCGTAGTCAGTAAACAATTCGGTGGTCCGAGGAGTAGACTCATCAACCAGATCGCCGAGACTGGTGGCCATGGTGAGATTGGTCGAGGTAAAGACGACTCGTTTCGCGCCCACTTGCGTGGCGCTCTCGGCAATATTGCGAAGACCGCCGAGGTTGATGCGACGAAAGGTAGAACCATCTTTGGCCCAGTTCTTGGCATAAGCAGCTAAGTGAAACACACGATCGCAACCATCCATTGCGCGCAGTATCGAATCCTTATCAAGGAGGTCACCGTGGAAGATGCTGATGGATGGATGCGTGAGCGCTGAGGTATCGGCAGTGGGACGACAGAGCACATGAATCTTCTCGCCGCGCTCCGAGAGCATTGCAGCGACACGAGTTCCGATAAATCCGGTGGCGCCGGTTAAAAGCACTGCCATTGTTGTCCTTCACACGATATCTTGGTTCTGTTGATCAACGCGATGCATTGTCCGCGCAGCCTCTGCTCCCCTGGAATACACGACTTCCGTTCAATGCTTCCCCTTCTTCGAACGATCCGCAAAGCTCCTTTATTTGTACTACGGTGGCTCCCGGTACCGAGTGGTGATCAATAGGTAAACTACCAAAGCCGATCGTAATATTCTGCATAATTTCAACCATGCGTCAGGTCAATCAAAAACGTTGTATCATCGTCGGAGCCGGAGTAGCGGGAATGTCGGCTGCACTCTATCTCGCAGAGAACGGCATTCAAACCGTGGTACTCGAAGCCAAGCCGTACGTTGGCGGACGTGCCCGCTCGTTTGTCGACGAGTACACCGGGGAAACCATAGACAACGGACAGCACGTGATGATGGGTTGTTACCATGCCTTTCGCAGCCTGCTCCGAAGGCTGCGTACTGAACATCTCCTCCAAGCCCAGACATCTCTGCGGGTTGTGTTTCGCGATGCGGACGGACGGGTTGATGTCTTTGAGTCCCGTCTTTTTCGTGGCAAGCTCGGCGCTGTTGAGGCCCTTTGGCGTCTGTACCACATAAGCAGAGCCTCAAAACTCAGGGCTCTCTTGATGATGACAAAGGTGCAATTAGGAGCAAGTGCGAAAGCGAACGAGACCTGTGCCGACTTTTTTCAGAGGCATCGTCAAGGCGATGAGTGCATCCGGCGGTTTTGGGAACCTCTCGTCTTAGCCACATTGAATGCCGAGCCGAGGCAAGTGGCCGCGAGTTTGTTGATTGAAGTGTTGAGGCGATCAATTCTGGCAGGTGGTAGCAATTCGTCGCTCCTTATTCCACAGGTAGGCCTGAGCGATGTATTTGCGCCGTTTGAGCAGACACTTCGCGAGCATGGCGGCACGGTTCATCTGCGCACCCGTGTGGCAAACATCCTTTGCTCAGATCCCACCCTCGTTGCGGTGAGTACCGAAGACGATCGTGAGCTGCGGGCGGATGCTGTCATTCTGGCGGTACCGCCAAAGGCTCTGGAAAAGTTGATGGCGTTGGACAAGGTGTTTCCTGGTCATCAATCCCCCATTGTATCGGTGTATCTTTGGTTCGACCGAGAGGTAGTGCCGGAGGATTTCGCAGCGGTGTTGGGAACGACCATACAGTGGGTGTTTAACAGGCGACGACTTGCCGTCACCGAGTCAGGTCAAAGTCAACGCTATCCCGGACATCTGGCTTTAACGGTCAGTGCTGCCGGTGGATTAAGTGAGCGCAATGCAGACGAGATTGTATCCCTCTGTCTTCAGGAACTTCAAACTGTCTACCCCGACATTGCACAAGCAACACTCGTTCACTCGAAGGTTATCAAGGAACGACTAGCCACTGTGTTATGTACACCGGAAACAGAAGCCGAACGACCCACTGTGCACAGCTCCTATCCAAGAGTCTTTATTGCAGGAGATTGGACAGCAACCGGGCTCCCCGCTACGCTCGAAGGTGCAGCTCAGAGTGGTATCGAGGCTGCAAAGGCGGTGTTAATGAGCTGTAAATGATAAACCGATCAACAACGCGAACGCTATTTTGCCATGGTGCACGGTAGCAAACAGACGATCATACCACGTGAGTAAAAACACTTCCATCGTACCTCCTTCAATGCAGCATCGAGCGCCGTTGTCCACGTTCATCCTGGCATGCCTGTCGGTGTGGATTTTGGTCGGCAGCACGACAGAAGCGCAATGGGCCTCCTGGAATTGGAAAAAAATTCCGCTGTCCTCACCCTACAACGGTGGATACTACCTTGGCATTTACTTCTTACCAACCAATCCAAACCTCGGTTGGATTTGCGGACGAAGCCAAGCCAGTGGCGGAGTGAGCTATGTGCTTCGCACAACGAATGGAGGTCAGAATTGGCTGGGTACCACGATAGACGACTGTCCGCAACTCGAATCGATCTACTTTGTAAATGCCAAGGTAGGATACTGCTCCGGAACAAATCAGCTCACCAATAAGGGCGGCATCTTTCGCAGCACTGATGGTGGAGTATCGTGGTCGGAGATCACCCCACTCGTACGCAACTCTGCCGGACAATTTGTCAAGCCTGGCTTGTGGGGCAATAATTTTTATGACGAATTGAACGGTTTGGTAATCGGTGGTGGTTGCGGTGCAGAGAATCAACTTTTTTTCAAGACAACCGACGGTGGAAATTCGTGGACTCTGGCATACTACGCGGAGGATGCCACGGGATTGTCGCATGTAAAAATGTTGGATCCGAATGGTCTATGCTATGCATCCAGCAGCGGATTTATCTGGAAGTCCGTGGACGGTGGGCGGCATTGGTCGAAATCCATTTACACCGGTCCGCCCTATTGGCAAGAAAACCTCAAACTGTACAATAACAGCTTTTGTGTGGCAACTGCCGGCACCGATTGCGACGGCCAGTCAGGTCCCTACGTTGGCGACATTCGCTTTTCGACTGATCTGGGGCTTAGTTGGAAACGGACGTCCACAGGTGCAGCAATGTTTGGGACATTCTTACTAAACGACTCGGTGGCCTGGGCTGCGGGATTCGACAGACACGTGATGCGAACCTCGGATCGCGGTGCTACATGGAGAATCTACAACTGCGGGCTGGAGAGTCCCTCCGACTACGACGATTTGTTCTTCATCAACGACACCTTAGGATTTGTGGTCGGCGATGGCATTTACCGAACTGTACGCCCGGACGCGGCTCCGGATATCACGATTCAAGGCGACACGGTTCTGTGCAAAGGTGATTCCGTTACGCTCAAGGGACCGGATGGATATACCCAGTACGTGTGGTCCAACGGACACGTCGGACAGTACCTGGTGGTGACGGAAAGTGGCGACTATTCAGTTCAAGTTATTCTTCCACCGAACTGCCCTCTGATGTCCAACCCGGTTCACGTCACCGTATATGCGGCACCTTCAACAAATCTCCGTTGTTCATCGGCGAAGAATCACATCTGTGATCAGGACAGTGTTGTGTTGAGTGTGCAGGGCAAATTCGCTTCTATTCAGTGGTCAACCGGAGAAACGTCGGACAGCATTGTCGTTCGGTCTGCAGGCATGTACACAGTGCGCGTTAGTGGCGACCATGGATGTTTAGCGATCGATTCACTCTACGTCAGCGCTGGCGGCCCGATTCATCCCACAATTAGCGGCACGGGAATATCTCACTTATGTGAAGGTGATTCGCTCCGCCTGGCGGCGCAGCCCGGCTTTAGCAGTTACCGCTGGAATACCGGATCGACGTCTCGAACAATCGACGTACGAGGAGCGGGACAGTATTGGGTGATGGTGCGTGACAGTTTTGGCTGTGCAGGAGTATCAGACACCGTCAGCCTGCAGGTCGATCCAAATCCTATTGACCTTAGCGCGTATCCGGGATCTGTATTTGTCATCGATTCCACACGATCGGGTGAAACGAAGTGCGATTCGCTGATAATCCACAACCTTAGTACCGATTCTCTGCGTATTAGTCAGGCTGTGTTGTTTCGCAACATGGAGTTTTCGGTACCCCAAGCGCAGCTGGTTGATTTTGTGATTCCGCCTTTGGGAAGCAAGGGTTTGCTAGTATGTTACCGGCCGTCAACCTTTCATAGCCAGCAGGACACGATGCTGATTGGGGATTTTTGTCACCGTTTACTTTTCATTCGTTCTGCGGGCATTCCCGACACGGTGAAAGGTGTGAGCGAATGCCACATCCCACTCACCGGCTCAACAATCAGTATTGGGACAATTGGGCTCAAGATCTACCCTGCCTATCCAAACCCGGTATCGGGTGACCTAACGGTGCCCGTGATGCTCAACCGCGAGCATCCGGAGGTGTGGCTGGAAATTCAATCACTTGTGGGTGAAGTGTTAAAAAATGAACCCCTTTTGGTTGCCGGTGCGCTCAATTCATCCTCCACCGGCTCCTCGGATCCCGCTCAGGGAATGACCATGCTTTATACCAGTATAACAACCTCCCTGAGGGACATTCCGGACGGTGTGTATCAACTAAGCGTTCGTTGCGGTTCGCAGATCCAAGCCCAACTTTTTGTGGTGCAGCATTAACCAAGGCGGCCTTGCCGTGTTACTGATATGAGACCACAGAACTGCCGTTAAAAGTTCTTCTCTGTTCTAACTTTCCTCGTATTTTGCATGTCGACCTAAACATAGTGTCGAACCGCTCTACACGACGATCGTTAGGGATCTTGAAGGTCGATCGTGTTTGAAACAAAGCTACAGATGCCGGTATATTATGATTGCATTGCAGGCGGGCAACGCACCATGATAGCTCTTCACACCGGGCATCCCAACGTTGAATTTGAGCTACTCATTTAGCCTATTTTTTAACTCACACAGGTGCATTATGAAAAAATCGCTCCTTCTTGCTGTGCTCTGCCTCTGCAGTGTAGCCGCCGGTGCACAGAACATGAAAGGTTTGTTGCATTTCGGTTTTAACTACCGAACGCCGGATTTCAAGCAGAGCTTTACCCCTCTACCGGAGCAAAAGGCTCTGGCAACACCGGACCAAGGTGGAAACGCAGTTCAAGGCTTTGGTGCTTTACAAACGCTGAACTTCTTTAACCCAGTGTTTGGGTACTACATGCCGAGTACCATTCCGATTGTGTATGACAAGACCACGAAGAATGTGTACTTGATTTACAATGAGCAAACCGCCGACGCCAACAACAACATTGGTGTAAATATGAAGTTGTTGACATCGTCTGCTCCGTACAAGACATTTTCCTCAACCGTTAAGTTGGTGACGACCTCAGCCATCGACTATCTTGGGATGCCTCAGCTTGCCGTGATGAACCCGGACAATGCAACGACCACCGACGGTTTAAATTTCATGGTGATGGCTCGCCAGTACCCCAATTCAGCTGAATACCATTACACCTCCCCGACCTTCTACCTACGTTCGAGCGCAGCTGCCGCCGATGAATTCGCACTTCACGGTCCTGAGCGCAACAACTCTGCCCAATACAATTTTGGCGCGGGTGGATTGGTTGGATTTTGGAATTCAAGCGTTGAAGGTTTTGTCCATGCCGGTGTACTCGATCCGCCGACCTCGAATGAGCAATACGGTCAATACGGTGCATTCGTTTTCGAAGCTTCGAGCCAAGGAACACAATCAAGCTTGCCAACCGCATGGGATAACTCACAATTCAAGTCAGCTCCTGCAACGACCAGTTCATACAACGGCCCGATGTATGTGGACGCTGATCCGGATGGTGTGTGTTACGCTGCCATCAACTCTATCTTCACGTCGGACGAAAACAGCCGCGTCATTTCCTTCTCCACATCTACCGATCTTGGTGGAACATGGTCAGACTTCAACAAGATGCCTAGTACGGTCATGGATCAGTATGCAAGCGATCGAGGATTTGCACAAGTTGTGGCGATTCAGCCCTACCAACAGGACGCCTTCATCGTGACCGGTTCAAATCGTTTTTCCTATTTCTTCCGCGCAGCGTTGTATGATGCCAATCAAACGTTGGGAGCTTTGGATATCGTGGAAGCTGAATACAACAACGGCACATGGTCCATGCGCAAAGTTGCTGACTTTAACGATGTTCCCTATGTGTTCGTTTCTAACGACTCTGTCAATCAACTCAGCAACTACTCGGTTCTCAAGACTTTCCGTATCCTGAATCCGCTCGGAAACGAGCTGGAAGCTGCACGCACCGCAGATGGACAGAGTGTTGTTCTGAAGTGGATCGATTACAACATGGACTTAGGTCCAACCGTTCTTTCCCCTGCTCAAAGCGGTATGGAAGAAGATCCGCAAAATCAAGGTGTGTATAATGATATCACGATCGACACATTGTACAGCACCGACGTGTACGTTTCCTATCGGGATCTGAGTTCCAGCACATGGAACAACACAGTTAATTTGACGAACGACAAGACCTACGATATCGGCACACACATGCCGCGTACGGTACCAAGCGTCGATCAAATCCCGATGGTGTCCTCACGCGCGGTACCGTCTGCTAAGTGGACAGGTTCATCAGCTGCCTCGTCACTCTTCAAATCACAACCGGCCGACTACATGTCTCGCATTTACAACTTGTGGAGCAACGTGTATTATAGCCCATTCAGCGTCCAAGTTGGAGTGGAAGACGAAAAGACAGCCACGGCATCCGGCTTACAGTTCAGCGCATTGATGCCGAACCCGTCGAATGATCAATCGATGGTTACCTTTAGCACACAAGCACCGGGTCATTTGACTGCTCAACTCACCAATGAATTGGGCGAGAAAATTGCAACGGTGTATGATGACATGATTGGCGAAGGCGTACACGCTTTCCCATGCCCGACCTCACAATTGGCAAGCGGTATGTATTTCGTGAGCATCACGATGAATGGCAAGACCGTTACCAAGTCCTTGGTTGTGGCTCACTAAGCTATTCCCGAAACGTCTCTCTAAGCGCGCCTTGTAGGCGCGCTTTTTTTTTCTCATGTACCCAAGGTGGCCGTGGTAAAAATCAACCCTCCGCCCTCTCTATTCCTTAGTTTTGTAGGCTATACAGCCAATACACACTTCCACACCTTGCCTATGAATGAGCTCTTAGAACGTTTACGAACCGCCATTGAAGCCGTTCGCGATCCGGATTTGGACCGCACACTTGGAGAATTACACAGCATCGTCGATCTTAAGATGAACGCAAACACCGTTGAGTGCTTTGTTCAACTTATTCAACCGATTTACTGGATGGCTAAGAGCTTGGATAAGGCCATCAAGGATGCTGTTGCATCCGTCGATGCCTCACTCGAATGTACCGTGTCCGCCATCGAAAATGAAGTCCACCGAATTTCGAATCAAAGTGTCCTTCCCCAGGTAAAGAACCTCATTGCTGTTGCCTCGGGCAAAGGAGGAGTTGGGAAGTCCACGATAGCGACCAATCTGGCCTGCGCACTCTCGCTGGCAGGAGCCCGCGTTGGATTGTTGGACGCAGATATTTATGGTCCCAGCGCGCCCACTATGTTTGGTTTGCATGACGCTACCATGCGTGCCGAGAAGCGGGAAGATGGTACCATCCTTGGCCAGCCAAACGAGCAGTACGGCATCCAAATCGCGTCTATCGGTTTTGTAATGCAGCGCGATCAAGCTGCTATCCTGCGTGGCCCTATGCTTGCGGGCTACTTCAAAACACTGGTGGATCAAATCAACTGGGCACCGCTCGACTTCTTGATTTTCGATTTGCCGCCGGGAACCGGTGATATACAGCTGACTCTGACGCAGCAAATACCGTTGACCGGAGCCGTAGTGGTGACAACGCCACAAGAGATTGCGTTGGCAGACGTGCGTCGTTCCATTGCCATGTTCAACAAGGTGCAGGTCGACGTACTTGGCGTTGTAGAGAACATGAGTTACTTCATCCCACCGGATGCTCCGGAAAAGAAATACTACATCTTCGGCGAAGGCGGCGGAGAGCGCGTGGCACACGAAGCAGGCGTGCCGTTATTGGCACATATCCCGATCAACCTACAGATGCGTCAAGGCGCGGATGAGGGCTTGCCGGCGGTACTTCAACCGGATAGTGATTTTGCGATTACACAAACCCTACGCGACATGGCGGCAGCCGTCGTTCGTCAAACACGCATCGTCAACGCACGCCGCAGCGAATCACCAAGGGTACAGATTAGCTTATAGTATTCATGACAGAGCTTGAACAGCGTATCGATGCTGCGTTGCAGGAATGCAGACCACCCTTACAACTTGACGGTGGCGATATCGAGTTTGTTCGCTTTGAAGAATCGACCCGCACAGCTGAGATTCGTTTTCTCGGTGCGTGCAAGAAATGTCCGCTGTCCATCATGACTCTTCGAGCCGGAATTGAGCGCGTGCTCATGCACCGCGTGCCGGATATTCGTCGTGTGGAACAAGTGGCGTAGTGCCTTTTCTTGCACCTTGCGTAGTGCATTTCCGGCACCCGTTTCTCCGGTGCGTCCGAGGCAAGGCGCAAAGCGCCGACGCGTTAACAATGATTCTCCTAAAGAACTCAGGCTACTGCTCTGTGTTCCAAAATTTTTATTGTAGTTTTCGTCAGTCACGCCCGACCATACCATCATCTCATTCGGAGTTTTCATGAAGCGTTTGTACACCCTCCTTCCTTTCCTTAGTATTTGCGCCAGCCTGCTACTCACGTCACCGTTGCGTGCCGCCGAGGGCGACACGACGCTAATACCGCTGGTCAGCAATTTCAACTTCCCGGGAACGCCTACCAGCATTGACGCCAAAGTAGCTGTCCCTCAAAAATCCTGGGCCAGAGTTGTGCTGAAATTGCAGCTTGCTTGCCCCTGCGCGAAGGGCAAAGGAGAGTGGGATTATACGAACACCTACTTTATCAAGAAGCCTACGGGCGCGGTTGACACGGCAGGCAAACCCGTGTATGATCCGATAGAAATTGCTCGCTTCATTACGCCGTATTGGGGAAGTCAACCTGCAAATTCGAATTACACCTGGTGGTGGGATGTAACGGACTACGCTTACTTAATGCAAGACTCCACCGTGTTTAGCATTCGCTACGATGGCTATACCTCAAGCGCATCCTTCAATGTGTGGCTTGAGTGCATCGAAGGAACCCCGCCCTACAGTGTGTATGGTATTGACAAGCTGTGGCAGAGCTCATTTCTGTACGGCAACCTGAAAGATCCGATCGATAATCACCTCCTGAACAAACACTTTCTTGTGGACAACAATGCGCAGTTCACGAAACTGAAGATTACCACGACGGGACACGGCGGATACGGTCCCCAAGTAGTTGCGGAGTTTATCGACAAGACGCATCATATTGCTATCAACGACACCGATCGATTCACCCAGCATCTGTGGCGTAGCGACTGCGGATCAAACCCTTACTATCCGCAAGACGGTACCTGGGCGTATGCACGTGCAGGTTGGTGTCCGGGAGATGTGGTTCCAACTTGGGACTGGGATATTAGTCCGTATGTGTCGCACGGTGATTCTACTACGCTCGATTATAAGATGCAACCCTTTGCCGTGGACTCCGCTTGCAACGGTATTTACAGCGTAGCCGCGCAAGTGATGTATGCTCACAAACCAAACTTCAGCAACGATGCGTCGCTTGAGGAAATCCTGGCTCCAAATGTGGCCACAGCAAAGACGCGGTACAACCGAATGAATCCGATTTGTGGCAACCCGATTATTCGCGTACGCAATAATGGCTCGGCACCCATGACGAGTTTGAAAGTAGAATATGGAGTGCATGGACAAGCCATGCAGACCTTTACATGGACAGGAAATGTGATGATGATGAACAGTGTGGACATCACCCTTCCCACTCCGGATTGGACCTCGTCCTTTGCAGACTCTAGTCGACAGTTTGATTGTCGTATTCTGCAAACGAACGGGGTGGACGACGAATATCCCTTGTTCAACTCGCTGTCCTCCACGTACTCAGTACCGCCGAGCTATGACGGCGATATGCAGATCAACTTCCGCACGAACTTACAGGCTAACAACCAGGGGTACTATTGGGAACTGCGCAATTCGTCCAATGAAGTAGTCGCAACGAGAGCTGCCGGGTCGCTCGACGACCAAACGCTGTACGTGGATTCACTACATCTGTCACCAGGATGTTACACCTTCGAATTTGTAAACCCATCCAACATTGGCTTGGCATGGTGGGCTACGAGTGGACAGCTGGGCTCAGGCTCGTTGAGTTTTACGGGTCATGGAACAACCATCAAGACCTTTAACGGTGACTGCGGCAACGGCATCTACCAGCAATTCATGGTCGGTATTGTACCGCAAATCAAGGTGGTAGACAATGTACAGAGTGTGAGCCTTGGGCCGGTGGCAATCGGTGACTCCATCCAATCAACCGTACAAGTCACACCTCTCAACTCTGCTGGGTTGGTGATTAGCGACGTGAGCATCGCGGCTATTCCTAAGGGCTTCAGCCTCGTGTCGACCTCGCCGTCGTTATCCGGTGGACCTG
Organism: Chlorobiota bacterium; assembly: GCA_039810585.1. Lineage (GTDB taxonomy): Bacteria > Bacteroidota > Ignavibacteria > Kapaibacteriales > NICIL-2 > JBBATK01. Next base: position 14,437 of record JBDHXF010000020.1, on the reverse strand, counting down.
TTACTCTGCAAGAAGGACAAACGCTCAGCGCCACTGTTCAATACAAACCGCAGACTGCGGGAAAGAAGTCCGCATCGCTCAACATTTCCAGCAACGACATGTTCGTTCCGAAGCTGATTATTCCCTTGAGTGGATGGGATAGCTCCACCGAGGTAATCGACGACGCCACGACAGTACATTTGCAAGTGATTCCAACCAGCACCAACAGCAGCGCGCGCATTCTGTTCGGATCGGAAGCGGTTCGTGGAGGCTCGGCGCGATGCGCCATTTATGATCAATTGGGACGAGAAGTGAGGGTGTTGTTTGACAACGCGGTACGACCTTTCAACTCCACCGAAATCAATGCAAACGTCTCGGAACTTGTCCCCGGCGTCTACTACGTCGTCTTACAAAACGGCAGCATTTCGGCAACCGCGCCGCTAGTCATCACACGATAGCGGAGCTCCGCTCTGCGCTACTCGCGTGGTGCAGACATCAGGATGCTGATACAGGCGGTCAGGACAATGTCGTTCACCGAGCATCCCCTCGACAAATCGCAATAGGGTTTGGCTAAACCCTGAAGAATCGGACCGAGCGCCGTGGCACCCGCCAGGCGCTCGGTGAGTTTATAGGCGATATTACCCGCGTCCAAATTTGGAAAGACCAACACATTCGCATCTCCTTGAATCACCGATTCCGGAGCTTTGCGTTGAGCAACCGTCCTAACCAACGCAGCATCCGCCTGCAACTCACCATCAGCGATACGCTGCGGGTAGCGCTGGCGAAAGAGCGAAACAGCCTCGCGAACGTTTTCAATACTTGCGTGCTGCGCACTTCCCTTGGTTGAAAACGAGAGGAAGGCTAGTCGTGCTGTACCCTGTGTTAGTATCTCATAATTGGCGGCTGTAGCTGCAGCGATGTCACACAATTGCTCGGGCGTAGGATACGGAACGACCGCGCAGTCGGCGTAGGCTAACACTCTGTCGTCAACGATCATTAAAAAGTAACTGCTCAGCGTCAGCAATCCGTGTTGAAGACCTACCGTATGTAACGCTGCACGAAGCACAGAGGCTGTGCTCGACGTCGATCCGGCCACACAACACTCCACCTCAGCACGATCGAGCATCAAGCCGGCACGGACCAGGGGATCACCGACGGCCTCGAGTGCTTGGGCATAACTCATGCCTTTGTGACGTCGCTTCTGCTCCAACAAAAGGGCGTACTGTTCCTGATTCTGTTGGAGTTCAATGCATTCGACGCCGTCGAGCGAGACGTCGAGCTCTTCGGCCAGCGATTTCAACGCCGCAACGGAACCCAACAGCACGGGTCGAGCAATGCCTTTGGCGACAAGTGTAGCTGCTGCTTGAATACTTCTGGGATCCATCGAATCGGCCAAGAGCACACGAGCGTTTCGCCTTGTGGCACGTTCTTGCAGTGAATGAAGGATAGGATTCATAGATCCGCCGAGCCGATGGACAAACAACTGACCGGAAAATTAGCGCCCTTTGACAAACCATCAACGCTCGAACGAGGTTGGATTGCCAACAAAAGGATAATTTGCAGGCTGCCGTCGAATCCTCCTTCACAAGTACCGCATGAGTTCATTATTCGCGCGCATAGGCCGCATGATTCTCAACTTCCTGGCCGAACTGGGAACGCTGGTGATGCTGCTATGGCGTATCGTGATGTTCATACCGCAATCCATTCGCGACCGCAAACTGGTGATAGAGCAAATGGGTATTGTCGGTTCGGACTCGTTGCCGCTGGTGATTTTGATCGGATCGTTTACAGGAGCCATTGCCGCACTTCAGGCAACCAATCTCTTTGCGAAGTTCAACCTCATCAACATAGCCAGACCCTTTATCGGAGGCTCGATTGCAACGGTGGTTTTCACCGAGTTAACACCGGTGCTCACGGCATTGGTTATTGCCGGACGTGTTGGTGGTGCCATCGCTGCTCAGCTCGGCACCATGGCGGTATCCGAACAAATCGATGCACTGGAGATGATGGCCATCGATAAAACGCGTTACCTGGCCATGCCAAGGGTGATTGCCGCTGTTACCATGATGCCAATTCTGGCTGTATTCTCCAATTGTGTGGCACTCATTGGGGCCTATGCTCTCACGAGCTTGAAGTTCGATTTCTCGGCGGACACATTTTTCCATTCCATCCAGAATTTTTTCCGCGTGAGCGAGGTGGCGACTAGTCTTGCCAAGTCCTTTGTTTTTGGTGGAGTAACCTCACTCATTGGCTGTCACGTCGGTATGAACGCGTCTGGCGGTGCCGAGGGCGTGGGCCACAGCACCGTGCGTGCTTTCACTATTTCCGCGGCGTCGATATTGATTATCGATGCGATTTTCGGCTACGTGATTTGACACGGCAAAGTAGCCGCACATTCTGTGTACCTAGGCATTTTTTTGCATATTGCCCTGACTCCGGCGGCGAGTCTGCCCGTTCATGCAAAAGTCATCGCCTGCGAGCGTTGCATTGCTTAGTTTGTTCGAATCCAATCCCCTTTTCGAGGCTGTACCATGCTCACAGTGCGTCTTTGTGCAATTGTTGTTGTTACCCTCTTCTTAAGCTCTTCTGAACGAGTGTTTGCCGTTGGTAGTGGAGGCCACGAAAGGGTTCAAATTGATTCCATTCCGCACAATGTGTCGCCTAAGAACGACAGCACTTTACGCTGTATCCCGAATCACGTTCAGCTCAAGTGGACTGTTGGAATTTCATTTACCGACGCCTACTACGTGGAGATTTCTCGAGACTCAAACTTCTTTACCCCGGATTTTTCGCAGGTCGTTTTTCACGACACCACGTACAACTATAGTGTACCCCAACACGACACCACCTTCTACTGGCGCATTCGCACCGATTTCGATACAACCGCCATCTGGCATTTCAACCTTCGTCAACCCATCGCCGGTACCATTGCTTCACCGCTTGCTGATACGGTAACGGACTACACCGTACATTTCTTCTGGCATCCAAACCCGTCCGGCGATCGCTATGAATTGTTGATCGAGTCCGATGCGTTCAGCTTGAGAGATACCGTTTCGTCGAAGGACACCAGCACCAGCATCACGCTCTTAGGTTCGAAGACATATACCTGGAAGTTCCGTCCCCTCTGCGGTGACGGAGTTGGAATGTGGTCCAACTCCGGCATGGTCTACATCGACGCCACGCAGCAAGATGTGGCCGAACAAAGCGGTAATACTGACGGATTTCGTGTGTATTTCAATGCATCCGCTTCAGCAATCATGGTGAACGCTCCGCAGAATACTCCCATGACAAAATACTCTGTATACAACCTCAACGGTCAGCCCGTCAGGGAGCAGTGGCTCGACGGTGTGAGCACCGTTCGCATTGAAAGCTCCTCGTTGCCAAAGGGACCGATATTTCTGGAAATCCAGAGCCAGGGAAAAATTTTCAGACGGATGTTAATTGTGGACTAATTAGTCCTATTTAGCAGTAAATTTGCTCCGTTCTCCGTCCCCCATTCATCGGAGCAGATCTATGAAAAATTCTTTGGCAATTCGGCCTCAATGGTCGTTTGCAGCGTTGGCATTCACTGTTGCTACGCTTTGTTGTCTTGCCTCAACCGAGGTACGCGCCTCCTCCTATCAGCCTGCGCTGGTGTATCCTGCCAATCACGGAATTCTCTACTGTCCCGGAACTTCGATCACCTTGCGGTGGACCGGCATAGACGGGATGAATACTTACTTTGTCGATGTGGCGAGCGACGCGGCAATGACGCATCACCTCTTGCAAAAAGTGGTTCAGTTCGACACCAGCATTAGTTTGAGTATTGGAACCACCGCTAGTACGTTTTATTGGACGGTATCCACCGGTGTGGAGACAAGTCCTATTGGTGTCTTCGACACTCAATTTGCCGCAAAGGTACAGTTGAGTTCAATCTACGGCGGCGTCGAACTACCCACCGATCTCGTACACTTTGTCTGGGTTGCCGATCCGGCAGCGCAGCGATATACCCTGGAACTCAGTAATGGTGCGGAAAGCAAGGTGGACACGGTCGTGAGCGGAACCGAATGCTCTTTGGTTTTGCCTCGCCAGCAGATGATGTACTGGAAGGTACGCTCCGAGTGCTCAGCAGGCTACGGCGAATGGTCGCTCGTCGACTCCGTGCGAGTAGCTCCGCTTGTTAACGAACTGCGCTACACAGTCAACGATGCGCAGATTTCCGTGTACCCTCAACCGGCTCACGACGTACTTGTTGTTGCTCTTCCGGATAACTTCCGCTCTGAAGATTTTAGCTACTCCGTTGTCGATCTTCTGGGTCGCGCGCTACCTCTGCAAGCGCTTCATAGCGACAACACCGCACAGCTCCTTCTTCATGCGCTCAGCCCGGGTTGTTACACACTTCGCATGGAGAGTGCCACGAAGCTGATGCATCTGATGATTTCCATTCGCTAGAGGCAAGCACCGAAGGTGCGACGCGATGAAGATGATCAGTCAGCGCCGGCGGCCTACGCATCGGCGAACAGAAATAAAAACCCTCCTCGGCCCGAGAATAGGGGCGTGCTGATGGTCGGTGTTACTCCAAAAAAGAAAACCGTCGCTCTCAAGGGGAGGCGACGGTTTTTTTATACCTGAACGCGAGTAGCATTCTCAAAGCCATTTCAATACGTACGCGCTTCGCGCGACCTCGAGTGACGGCTCTTATTTCTTCGACGGTGAGAATGTGGCATCGTCAACCGGACTATTGATTTCGTAGCTGTTGGTCGACTCGAAGGTTGGGCCATTCATGATTTCTAGCTTCTCGCTCATAGGAAGCTTTACGCCACCTTGTTCTTTGTAGTCGCTATACCACTCGGTGATGGTCATCGGTCCGTTTCCGGTTTCTTGAATCTGTTCGACGTGCGACAGGAGATAGGTATTACCATCATAATAGAAATTGGTGGTTTTCCCGTCCGGGCTGGTGGTGTTGAGCTGGATGAAGCCGTTCATCTTTCCGGCGATGCTACACTTGTAGCCCAGCTCAGGCAAATGGGTATAGTAGAAAGCTCCGGCTTCGGTTGCGGCTGCCTTGCTAGTTTTTTCGTCCATCGAGTCAGCCGGATTTCCATTATTTGCCATCCACCCATGGGTACCATCAACCCAAATCTCTTGTGAGAACATCGGCGTTTTAAAGAGGAGGTGCTTCTTATTCGGCGCTTTCATTTCACGATCGTTGGTGCCGCTGAGAGTTTGTCCTCCCATACTCATACTCGTCTTTGCCTTCACGACCAGTGTTTGAATGGCGGACAGCTTGTCGTTCCCTCCCATGGCATCCTGGACTTTCTTCATGAGTTGCTCAGGGGTCATGTCCACCTTCTCCATGTTGTCACCAAGTGGCTGTAGATCCTGATCGTAATTGTACACACGACCGTACTTTGCCAGCACCGGAGCGATATCCGGCGAACCAACTACCACAAGGTAGAGTTCATCGGGTCTTATATACTTGGCTGCTGCCTTCTGCACATCGAATGGGCTGTAGGCACTGAGACGCTTGGCGTAGCCCTTCACATATTCCGGCGATAAGCCCAAGTAGTCGGCCTGCATGAGAATGCTAGCCACATAATTACTGTGTTCAAAGGCCATGAGGTAGTTGCCGATTTCGTTGGTACGGATGAGGTTAAACTCATCGTCCGAAGCCGGGGTTTGTACGACCTTCTCAATCTCGCGCTTCAACACAATGATGGACGAATCAGTCACCGCATTGCGGACATCAGCTCCGGCGATGAAACGATTGTAATAGCGACCTCCGGTTACAGCAGCAAATGGAGTGTACGTGAAGCTATAGGTTTCACGTAAGGTCTTGAACAAACGACCGGCAAAACCCGATCCGAGCAGATTGGATGCCAAGCTCATCGGCTCATAGCTTTCGTCTTTTCGACCCGGTATAAGAGAGCACATAATGAGTGAGCTCTGTACCGAACCGGGGCGCTGAACGAAGTACACGCCCTTGGGCATTGGCTTTGGAGCCGGAAGTTGTGATACAGTGACGCCGTTTGATGTCCACGAGCTGAATGCCTTTTCAAGCAAGGGTTTCATTTCAGCAAGGTTGACGTCGCCCACAATCGCCAGAACTGCTTTATTATTGGGACGAACGTAGCGTTCGTGAAAAGCTTTGATGTCATCCAAGCTAATAGCCTTCACGCTTTCCAGCGTTTTGTGTTGTGCATTTGGATTATCCTTGCCATACACAACCATCCGTGACAGCAAGCCACTCAAGGTGCTTGGGCTGGAGCGCTGTTGTTTGATCTCAGCCTCAACTTGCGGCATGAGCTTGTCCAATTCTGCTTTCGGAAATGTCGGGTGCTGAATGATATCGCTGAATTCGCTCAGCAACAAGTTCATGTGCTTCTTCAAACCGCTCAGGCTTACCGTCATCAACTCGCCTGCTGTGTTGGTGCTGAAATCGGCGCCAACACTGTCGATGGCACTGGTGATTTGAGCCGCACTTTGCTTAGTAGTTCCCTTGTAGATCAGATTGGACATCAGGTATGACAATCCATTCTTTCCTGCGTCCATCGCTTCGCCGGCACCTACTTGCAAACGAAACTCGATGGTGGGCTGACGGTGGTCTTCAATCACATACACCTTCAATCCATTACGAAGGGTGGTTTCCGAATATTTCGGGAACTCCATTTCGCTGAGTTCGCCCACTTTGGGTTTGACTTTGAAGTCGATCGGTGCTTCACTTTTCATGGCCGCACCGGTGTTTTCTTTTGCTTTGTGCTTGTCGCTGCTCTTGTCGTTGTTCTTCTTTTGTGCCTGAACGGATGCCGCAGCACTGAGCATCATCAGGATGAGAACGAGTTTTTTCATGCTATTGATTGATTTCATTGTGAGTAATGGATTCGTCGGTAATCGGCTCTGCGCTTGGAACGCTACTTTTTATCCGACGATGGCATATAAGTAAGAACAACGCGGTTTTTGGTGTCCAAATATTTCTTGGCAACACGCTGCAAATCCTGACGTGTTACCTTATTGAACTTTTCGATCGAGGTATTGATGTAGTTCGTGTTACCGAAGGTTGCATAATCGTCGGCTAATTCCATGGCTATCGATAAGGTGCCCTTCTTGCCTTCGATAAATCGTGCTTCAGCGATATTCTTTGCCTTCTTGAACTCCGCTTCTGTGACACCATTCTTTATAACACTATCAATCTCTGCATACATTCCATTTTCAACCTTGCTAATCTCTTGACCCGGTGCGGCGATACCAAGCAGAATGATTGCTCCCGCTTTTTCCATTGTAAACGGAAACACAGCAGCTTGAACGGCAATCTGCTGTTCGTCAACCAGCGTGCGGTACATGTAGGAACTTTCGCCATTGGCCAAGATATCTGTGAGCATCGACAAGGCGTAGCCGTCGGGATCTCCCTCGGCAACACCGCGGTAGCCAACAAAGACGGCGGGTAATTGTGCTTTGTTATCGTTCACCGTCTCGCGTATTTCGCCGCTCATTGCCTTCAGCATAACGCTATCGCGTCGGATATCTGCGCCTCGTGGGCGTGTGGCATAGTATGCGTCGAGATAACGATGCACTTGGTCCAGGTCAAAGTCACCCGATATACTTAACACGGCATTATTCGGTACGTAGTACTTGTTGTAGAACTCACGGAATTCAGAAATCGCGGCAACGTCAATGTGTTGCGAAGATCCAATCGGGGTCCATCCGTACACCGAGCCTTCGAACAGCTTGCTGAACATCTTTTCGTTCCACGTGCCGTAGGGTCGGTTGTCGTAGCTCATCTTGCGTTCTTCCTTCACAACTCCACGCTGGGTTTCCACACCAATCGTGTCGATTTTCAAATCTCTCATCCGCTGTGCATCAATCCACATGGCCAATTGAAGCGCATTCGATGGGACCTGAAAGTGGTAAACGGTTTTGTCGAAGGACGTAAATGCGTTGACTTCTCCGCCAACACCGGAAATCATATTGCCGACTTGACCGCGAGCAATAGAATCCGTTCCTTCAAACATGAGGTGCTCGAAAAAGTGAGCAAAACCGGTACGATGTGGATCCTCGTAGCGACTACCGGTTCTGTAGTGCAACACGGTGGCTATAATAGGAGCCGAATGATCCTGGTGCAGAATAACGTGCAGGCCATTGGGCAGATCGAATTCCTTGAACTCGATTGGCTTGTAGTTCTGCGCGAATGCCGGAAGACTAAAAGCCCCCAGACAAAGCAAGGCAAGAAGACCTATCTGACGCATGAATGTTCCTTCTGTGAATGAGTGGTAATTGAATGTTCTCGTTGTTTCACACCTGATGCAGCTGCGCCGCAACGAAGGTGAAAAGATTGATCATTGAAGACGAAACAACGTCCGTTTTGTGATCCTGCAAATGTCCTCTTTCTGTGTGGCAACGCAGCGCGGACAACGCATCCCCCGGTTTGAGCAGATGTGCCCACGTAGTTGTGTGCACGATTTCTGCAAAGAGCAAAAATACGCAGCACGACTTTTGTGGGGCTGCCGGGACAGAGATTTGACATTCGTTAACAGATTGGAAAATCGTGCTTAATCAACACTTTATTGACAATTTGACTATGTCTCAACGCCTGCCACGAGGCGCAGCGTATTGTCGTACAGCCCAGTTCTGTCCGTCATATCTCGTTCTGACCCCGCTAGCTTGTGGATAAGCCCATTCGCCGTTGAGCTCAACACAGTCTATATTGCGCCTTCCAACTGTAGTCCTAAACATCCACGTCCGTGTGTTCCCTCGGGTGACGCATCAGATCGTTTTGCAAGGTGCCGCCTATGATGATCGAGTCTATCCCTACGCTCTTGAAAGACAAAAAGTTTCCGCCCGTGCTCTTTCTTTTTGGTGAGGAAGAGTTCTTGCTGGAGGAAGCGTACGACAAGATTTTCCGCTCCATTATGAACATCGGCGTGAGTGAGTTCGACGTGGAAATTGTCGATGGAGAGGAGGTCAGTGCTGACAACATTGCCGCCATGGCGGCTGCTTTTCCGATGATGAGCGAACGTCGATTGGTGGTGGTCAAGCATTTCGATCGTGCAGTAGGTGGTCGTCGTTCCAAATCGGCCGAAAAATCACAACTGGCCTCGTACCTGCGCAACCCCTCGCCATCCACTATTCTCATCCTCCTCAATACCACCGGTTCAACCGCCAACGAAGAACTCAAGAATATCTCACAAGTCAACGGATCCGGCAAGCAAGCCGAACGTGCAAAAGCCAAACTCAAGAAGTTGAAATTTCCTTTCAATCTCTTGATTGAACATTCTGGATGGATTGAATTTCCACGGCTCTATGATCGATCGATTATCGCGTGGATCGGTAAACGGTTCAGTTCAGCCTCGCGAACAATTAGTCCCGAGGCATCCGAGTTTATGTTGGCTCGCACAGGCACATCCTTGCGCGACATTGCCAACGAGATTGAGAAGATTCTGACCTACGTGGGAGACAAAAAGGAAATCACCCTTGATGACGTTCTCGCTTTGGTTGGCGACTCCCGCGAATACAACGTCTTCGAACTTCAAAAAGCCGTTGGTGAACGCTCCATTGCTCGCGCCTTGAACATACTGCATCACCTCCTGGCGGCCGACCGCGCGGAGATCCTGATTGTCACCACCTTAACGCGATACATCCTGGAATTATGGAAACTCATCGATATTGCTCGAGGCAATTCAAACGTGTTGGAAATTTCTCGCTTGAGTGGCGTGCCATCGTACTTCGTCCCGGAATATCTTGGCGTGTTGAATCGTTACTCCTCGGCCGACCTTGAACGTGGCATACTGGCACTTCGTGATGCCGATCGCAAACTCAAGAGTAGTGGTGAAGACGGGCTCAGCATTCTGCAAACGCTGCTGTTGCGTATCATGGGGTCTGAAACGTAAGCAGCCCCCGAAGGGGCTGCGAATAATACATCGTTGTAAGAGATCTTATGCGACGATGAAGTTCACGAGCTTGGATTTCACGACTATAGTCTTCTTGATACTCTTGCCGTCTAAGGCCTGTTGAATCTGCGCATCTGCTTTGGCGATTGCGGTCATTTCCTCCTCGCTTGCATCGGTGTCCACCATGGCCTTCGCACGAATCTTCGAATTCACTTGGATGATGATTTCCACGCGCGATTGTACCAGGGCGGATTCGTCGTAGGTCGGAAACGTGGCATGCGCTACGGAGGTCGTATGACCCAGTGCTGCCCACAGTTCTTCGGCAATGTGTGGCGCAAAGGGCGCCAGACACAGCACGAACGATTCCATCGCCTCACGTGGCTTTTTCTCAGCCGGGGTGAACTCGTTGACGAAGCTCATCATTTGAGCGATGGCGGTGTTGAAGCTCATGGTGTCGATATCGTCACCCACTTTTTTAATGGTTTGATGCAGCATACGACGTTGCTCATCACTCATGGGGATATCAACCACATCGGCAGAAAGGGTGCGATGCTCAGTCATCATGAGTCGCCATGCACGATTCAGGAAACGGTGCACTCCTTCGATGCCCTTGGTGGACCATGGTTTGGAGTCTTCCAACGGTCCAAGAAACATCTCAAACAACCTCAAGGCATCCGCGCCGTAGTCTTGCACCACATCGTCGGGATTGATCACGTTACCGAGCGACTTGGACATCTTCCGTCCATCCTCACCTAATACCATTCCTTGGTGGAAGAGTTTGGCGAAGGGTTCGCGGGAGCTCACGTGGCCATAATCGAATAATACCTTGTGCCAGAATCGAGCGTAGAGCAAGTGAAGCACGGTGTGTTCGGTACCACCTACGTAGAGATCGACGCCCGCGGGCGACATCCAGTAGCGCTCTTTTTCGGTGGCGCAAAAAGCAGTGCTATTGTGCGGATCGCAGAAGCGCAAATAATACCAACACGATCCCGCCCACTGAGGCATGGTGTTGGTTTCATAGCGTGCATGTTTACCGGTTTTCTTGTCCGTAAAATCAATCCAACTCGGCACGGTTGCCAACGCAGACTCGCCGGTGCCGGATGGTTTAAAATCCTCGACGTCAGGTAAGACCAACGGCAATTCGTCCGCATCCAGTGCACGCTTTGAACCATCGTCGTAATAGAGAATCGGCACCGGCTCGCCCCAGTAGCGTTGACGCGAGAACAACCAATCGCGCAGTTTGAAATTGATGCTGCGTTTGCCGATCGCTTTTTCCTCCAGCCAGTCGATGATGAGCGACTTAGCTATGCCGGTTTTTTCGCCGTTCAATGATACGTCTTCGTTTGCCGAATTGATCCCCACACCTTCGCTAGTGTAGGCAGCCTCTACAATATTGAGCTCGCTACCTTTGGCGTCAGCCACCACCTGAACGATTGGCAACGAGTAGCTGCGAGCAAATTCGTGATCGCGTTCGTCGTGTCCCGGCACAGCCATGATGGCGCCCGTTCCGTAGTGTGCCAACACGTAGTCGGCAATCCAGACAGGAATCGACTGACCATTTGCCGGATTCAGCGCGTACGCGCCGGTAAATACACCGCTTTTGGTTTTGTTCAATTCGGTACGTTCCAGATCGCTCTTTGCGGCCGCCTCGAATTGGTAGTTGAGAACGGCGCTACGACATTCCTCCGTGGTGATGTCGTTCACAAAGGGATGTTCCGGAGCCAACACCAAATACGTAGCGCCGAAGATGGTATCCGGACGCGTCGTAAAGACCGTCACCACATCCTCTGTACCCAGAATTGGGAACTTCACTTGCGCACCTTCGCTGCGACCAATCCAGTTGCGTTGCATTTCTTTGGTGCTTTGCGGCCAATCGAGCGATTCCAAGTCGTCCAACAACCGTTGGGCGTACTTGGTAATGCGAAGCATCCATTGGCGCATGGGACGTCGCTCCACGCTATATCCCTTTTCCTTCCACTCATCCACTTCCTCGTTAGCCAACACCGTTCCCAGTGCTTCGCACCAGTTCACGGGCATCATGGCGATATAGGCCAGACGCTGCGAATCCTTGTACGCTTCTGTGTCCGCAACGCCATCAGGGATGCTCAGCTCGTCAATCGGTCGAGCGCGCTGTTGGCTTTCGTCGAACCACGAATTGTACAGCAACACGAACATCCACTGCGTCCACTTGTAGTACTCGGGATAGGTGGTGTTGATTTGTCGTGTCCAATCATAGCTGAATCCCAACATCTTGAGCTGACGCGTGAAGTTCAGCACGTTCTTGGCGGTGGCAGTGATGGGATGAATACCGGTGGTCATCGAGTATCGCTCGGTCGGCAGACCAAATGCATCCCATCCCATGGGGTGCAACACGTTGAAGCCGCGCATACGCTTGTAGCGAGCGATGATGTCGGTAGCTGTGTAGCCCTCGGGGTGACCAATATGCAAACCCTGACCGCTGGGATAGGGAAACATGTCGAGCACATAGTACTTCGGTTTGGAGACATCCTCAAGGGTCGCGAAGGTCTGCTGCTCGTCCCAAACGTGTTGCCATTTTTTCTCGATTTCGTGGAATGGATACGACGACATGTATGCCCGATAGTGATGAGTAAAAGCGAACTACAAAAGTACGAAATCGTGCATTTCTGCGGGATTGGAGCCGAGGCCGATGGTCGTTTAAGGGCAAGTATCTCACAAGCGAGTGACTCGCTTGGCTTCGGTGACCACTTATCCACATCGGTTTTGAGCGATGGACATGAAGTGCGCCGACTATATTTTTTTGTTTTACACAGCCTTGCGTCCCGCCAGACTCTAATTTTACCACGGATCTACTCGCTCGTCACTGAACACTCTCCATTATGTATTCTCGACTGAGCTCCGCCTCTGTGTTTGGCATTGAGGCATTTTTAGTAGAAGTGGAAACCCACTTAGAAAATCAAATCCCGGCGTTTGTCACCGTCGGCCTCCCCGACTCCGCCGTCCGCGAATCCCGCGAACGGGTGATGGCAGCTGTAAAAAACTCAAATCTCCCCTTTCCACAGAAGAAGATCACGGTCAATCTTGCCCCGGCCGACGTCCGCAAGGAAGGCAGCGCCTTCGATCTACCTATTGCCATAGGAGTACTTGCTGCCTTTGGCACCATTCCGCTTGAGGCCTTGGAGAATACGATTATTCTTGGCGAGCTGGCGCTCGATGGATCGTTGCGACCGGTTCACGGCATGTTATCCATCGCTGTGGAGGCGGCGAAGCAGAAGGGTCGTCGTTTAGTCGTCCCCAAAGAAAACGCCGAAGAAGCAGCGTTGGTACACAACATTGAGGTGTATGCTGTGGCAACACTCAAGCAAGCGGTGGACTTTCTCTGTGGAGATGAGGAAATCCCGGCAACACTGGTTGATGTGAAGCAGCTCTTTCATACAGATGATGTTCAGTCACGTTTCGACATGTCCGACGTCAAGGGACAGGAAGCGGTGAAGCGCGCACTGGAGATTGCCGCAGCCGGCGGTCACAACCTCATCATGGTCGGGCCTCCCGGTTCCGGTAAGACCATGCTCGCCAAACGCATTCCCGGCATTCTGCCTCCGTTGACGCTGGACGAAGCGCTTGAGACAACAAAAATTCACTCCGTGGCGGGACTCCTCTCGGCAGGTCAGGCCTTAGTCACACAACGTCCCTATCGCGCCCCGCACCACACCATCAGCGATGCTGCCTTGGTGGGCGGCGGCATGGGCGTAGTGCGCGCCGGTGAAATCTCGATGGCCAATCACGGCATCCTCTTTTTAGACGAGCTTCCGGAGTTTGCACGCAACGTGCTCGAGGTATTACGCCAACCTCTGGAAGAGAAGCGCATTTCGATATCGCGCACAAAAATGAGCGTGGAGTTTCCCTGTAACTTCATGTTGGTGTGCAGCATGAACCCATGCCCTTGTGGCAACTTTGGCAATCCAAACCAACAATGCAGTTGCAATCCACAGCAGATACAGCGCTATATGGCCAAGATTAGTGGTCCCTTACTCGACCGCATCGACATCCACATCGAAGTAGCCGGCGTGAAATACCAAGAGCTCAGCACCGCCCGCGCAGGTGAGTCTTCTCGAGTGATACGACGTCGTGTGGTACTCGCCCGCGAGCTCCAAACTCGACGCTATGCCGACACCAAAGGGATTTACAAAAACGCCGACATGGGAACAAAGGAACTGGAAGCTTACTGTACGCTTGACGAAGCCGGTCAGGCTCTGCTTAAAACCGCCATGACCAAACTCGGCCTCTCCGCCCGCGCCTACGATCGCATCCTGAAAGTGGCGCGCACCATCGCAGACCTCGCTCCCTCAAACACCATTCTCCCCGCCCACATCAGCGAAGCCATCCAATACCGAACTCTGGACCGGCAGTATTGGAATGCCTGACAGGAGAGGAGAACGTATATAGGTGTGTGCGTCCTTTTCTTTTTCGTGACGCGGTTGAGTGTGAAAACCTTCGAGCATGTGATGTCCGAGTGTGACGTTCGTGTGTGAGTGACGACGCTTCGCACCGCCCTATCGGGTAGGAGGCGGGGTTGCCCCCGCCGTCCCCCCACACCACCTGGCATACGTTCTTTC